>NZ_BJNV01000207.1 GCF_006539865.1 Zoogloea ramigera | reverse complement strand
AAGGAGGCGGTGCGCTGGCAGAAGGCGATCACCGGCTACATCCGGAAGCGGAACTACCCCCTTGGCGCGCTGGTGGCGTTCTCCGGGGAAATCGATGACCCGGAGAGCTACCCGGAGCCCGTCAGCGAGCACAGCAAGACGCTCAACCCCGGCCTCAAGGGCGACATCCGGGAGGCGTTCAAGGCACCCGGCTATCACCTGCTGCTGGTCGCCAACAAGTTCCAGACCGGCTTCGACCAGCCGCTGCTGTGCGGCATGTACGTGGACAAGCGCCTGGCGGGCATCCAGGCGGTGCAGACGCTGTCACGCCTCAACCGCGCCCACCCGGGCAAGGACACCACCTACATCCTCGACTTCGTGAACGACGCCGAGGAGATTCTGGCCGCCTTCAAGACCTATTACGAGACGGCCCGGCTGGAGGCCAACACCGACCCCAACCTGGTCTTCGACCTGCGCGCCAAGCTGGACGCCACGGGCTTTTACGACAGCTTTGATGTGGACC
>NZ_BJNV01000206.1 GCF_006539865.1 Zoogloea ramigera | reverse complement strand
GGGAGGCGGTGCGCTGGCAGAAGGCGATCACCGGCTACATTCAGCGGCGGCGCTATGAATTGGGGGTGCTGGTGGCCTTCTCGGGCGAGATCACGGATACCGAGAGCTACCCGGAGCCGGTGTCGGAGAGCAGCCAGCGCCTGAACCCCGGCCTCAAGGGCCGCGACATCCGCGACGCCTTCGCCGACCCGGGCTACCACCTGCTGCTGGTGGCCAACAAGTTCCAGACCGGCTTCGACCAGCCGCTGTTGTGCGGGATGTACGTGGACAAGCGCCTGGCGGGCATCCAGGCGGTGCAGACGCTGTCGCGCCTCAACCGCGCCCACCCGGGCAAGGACACCACCTACATCCTCGACTTCGTGAACGACGCCGAAGAGGTGCTGGCCGCCTTCAAGACCTACTACGAGACCGCCCGGCTGGAGGCCGCCACCGACCCCAACCTGGTCTTCGACCTGCGCGCCAAGCTGGACGCCACGGGCTTTTACGACGCGGCCGAGGTGGAGC
>NZ_BJNV01000205.1 GCF_006539865.1 Zoogloea ramigera | reverse complement strand
GGGGTCGCCGAGCAGGGCGACGGGGATGCCCTCGACCAGGTAGTAAGGCGCACCGCTGCCGACCACCTGGCCACCGTGGTCGGTCGGGTCGCCCAGGCGAATGATGGTTTTCATGGCGGTGCTCCAGCGGGCTGTCAGGTCTTGTCAGCGGGGGGTTGCGGAGAATCGCTCCTGGCAGCGTCGGGGGCGGTGGCCTGCGTTGTCGCCGCGTCGTCTGGATAGGCGCTCAATTGCCAGACCGTGGTGCGGCGGAATTGAGGTGTCTCGCCCTTGACCCGCTGCCACAGGCTGGGCTCGCCCTGGAGCACGACCTCCGGCATGGGCTCGCCCCGGCGGATGAATTGCCGGGAGCCGCCGAGCACCGGCGCCCCTTCGTCGGCGCACTGCCACCAGCCGGTTTCCGGGCAGGCCCGGCCGGTGACGGCCAGCTCGCCCAGAGGTGTCCTGGGAGACGGGGCCTCGCTGTGCCTGGCGGGGCCGGTGGGGCGGATGCGGATGGAATTGACGATGGCGTCCCAGAGTTTCAGC
>NZ_BJNV01000204.1 GCF_006539865.1 Zoogloea ramigera | reverse complement strand
CGGGTCGCCGAGCAGGGCGACGGGGATGCCATCGACAAGGTAGTAAGGCGCGCCGCTGCCGACCACCTGGCCACCGTGGTCGGTCGGGTCGCCCAGGCGAATGATGGCTTTCATGGCGGTGCTCCAGCGGGCGGTCAGCTCTTGTCGGCGGGGGGCTGCGGAGCATTGCTCCGGGCGGTGTCCGGGGCGGTGGCGTGCGTTGCTGCTGCGTCGTCCGGATAGGCGCTCAATTGCCAGACCGTGGCGCGGCGGAACTGCGGTGTCTCGCCCTTGACCCGCTGCCACAGGCTGGGTTCGCCCTGCAGCACGACCTCCGGCATGGGCTCGTTCTGGCGGATGAATTGCCGGGAGCCGCCGAGCACCGGGGCGCCTTCGTCGGCGCACTGCCACCAGCCGGTCTCCGGGCAGGCCCGGCCGGTGAGGGCCAGCGCGCCCAAGGGTGTCCTGGGGGGCGGGGCTTCGCTGTGCCTGGCGGGGCTGGTGGTGCGGAGGCGGATGGAGTTGACGATGCGGTCCCAGAGTTTCAGC
>NZ_BJNV01000203.1 GCF_006539865.1 Zoogloea ramigera | reverse complement strand
TCGCCCCGCTCGCGGCGGGCGAGGACGAAGAGCGCCGCGGAGGCGGGCATAGAGGGGACATAGTAGCCGTTGTAGATGAGCTGGGGGCTGCCATTGGGACGGTTCAGATGGCGGAAATACAGGCCATCGCTAGCGGCGAGCACCAGGTAGGGAACATCGGGGTGCTCATCGAAGAACGCGAAGGCTTTTTCGAGGAGGCGGTCGGGGTGATCCGACAGCATGTAGCCGGCGGGGACGAAAAGCGTGTATGCGAGGCCGTTGCTGTCGGTGGCTGCGACGGTTCCGATGGGTGGGTCTGCTTCGGAACTGGGCCATTGAGGGTCTTCTGATGGTTCGGACGCAAAGAACGATGGAGCCGGCCAGTACACAGGCAGGCCGCGAATTCCATTCTCCAGAGCCGAGGCACTTGCGCTGCCCTCGTCTCCCAATTTGTCGGATGCACTCCATGAATACTTGTTTGGATCTTGCTCCCGGATCGTCCCGAACGGATGCCCCTGCTGCAGGGCGTCCCACAGCTTGCCCTGGCGGTGTTT
>NZ_BJNV01000202.1 GCF_006539865.1 Zoogloea ramigera | reverse complement strand
TCAGCAACCTGATGACGCAAACCCAGGTTGCCCTCTCCAAGACCCGAAGCTCCACCGAGTACCGGGAGGTGCTGGAGTCCAATTGCGAGGAGTTCGAGCGTCTGTCGCGGATGATTTCGGACATGCTGTTTTTGGCCAAATCGGAAAACGGTCTCATCGTGCCGGGCCAGGAGAGCTTTGATCTGGCGGACGAGGTCACGGCCCTGTTCGACTTTTACGGTGCTCTGGCGGAGGAGAATGGCGTCTCGCTACGGCTTGAGGGCTCAGGACTGGTGACCGGAGACAGGCTGATGCTCCGGCGGGCCATCGGCAATCTGCTGTCCAACGCACTTCGCTACACCCCGGTTGGAGGACGAATTGTCGTGACGGTCAGCGTCGTACGAGACAGTGCGGACGCCGATACAATCCACCTCGCTGTCGAGAACACCGGGGAGCCAATTCCGCCGGAACATCTGTCGCGTCTCTTCGACCGCTTCTATCGCGTGGATGCATCCCGCCGCCACTCCGGCGATGGCGCTGGGCTGGGTCTTGCCATCACTCGTTCAATCCTGCGATCTCACGGAGGCGACATCGAGGGACGGACGGGGGAAGGAAGCAACATCTTCGAGATGTGGATACC
>NZ_BJNV01000201.1 GCF_006539865.1 Zoogloea ramigera | reverse complement strand
TTGTGTTCCATGAGCGGGCGGTACTGCGCGTCGAATGGCTGTGCCGGCATCCGGACAGCCGGCTGACGGTCGGCAGCCTGGTGTCGATCCGTTGGCTCGGCCGGCCGACCAGCACCCTGGGGGCGATCCGGATCGCCCGGCTGGTGAAGCTCGAACGGCCCGAAGCGAGCCTCAATCCCTTCGACACGGTGCCCCACGGCTGGGTCCGGGACCGGGAACTCGTCGCGCGGGCGGGGTGTTTCTGGGAGGGCCTGGGCCGGCCGCTGCAGCATCTCTTCAACGCGGTGTTCTGGGACCCTCGCCGCTTCCAGCGTTATCTCGAGGGGCCGAGTTCGCTGCAGGGGCATCACAACGGCCGTAACGGCAACTTCCGCCATGCGCTGGAGGTCGCCGAGCGGGCCCGCACCCTCGGTAGTCATCACGCTGAGGTGCATCTGCCGGTGTTGATCGCCGGGAGCTTGCTGCACGACGCGGGCAAGGCGGAGGAGTACCAGTTCAATCCGGTACGGGGCCGCTACGAGATGACGGAACGTGGGGCGCTCTTGGGCCACAAGCATACGGTGCTCGAGTGGATCGCGGCGGCCCGGGCCCAGCATCGGGTGATCGTGCCGGAGGCCCATTACCTGGCGCTGCT
>NZ_BJNV01000200.1 GCF_006539865.1 Zoogloea ramigera | reverse complement strand
TCGTCTTCCATGAGCGAGCGGTGCTGCGCGTAGAGTGGCTGTGCCGCCATCCGGACAGCCGGCTGACCGCGGGCAGCCTGGTGTCGATCCGCTGGCTCGGCCGGCCGACCAGCACGCTCGGGGCGATCCGCATCGCGCGGCTGGTGAAGCTGGAACGGCCCGAGGCGAGCCTCAATCCCTTCGACACGGTGCCCCACGCCTGGGTCCGGGACCGGGAACTCGTCGCGCGGGCGGGGCGTTTCTGGGAGGGCCTGGGCCGGCCGCTGCAGCATCTCTTCAACGCGGTGTTCTGGGATCCGCGGCGCTTCCAGCGCTATCTTGAGGGGCCGAGTTCGCTGCAGGGGCATCACAACGGCCGCAACGGCAACTTCCGCCATGCGCTGGAAGTCGCCGAGCGGGCGCGGACCCTCGGCAGCCATCACGCGGAGGTGCATCTGCCGGTGTTGATCGCCGGGAGCCTGCTGCACGACGCGGGCAAGGCGGAGGAGTACCAGTTCAATCCGGTGCGGGGCCGCTATGAGATGACAGAGCGCGGGGCACTACTGGGCCACAAGCATACGGTGCTCGAGTGGATCGCCGCGGCCCGGGCCCAGCACCGGGTGATCGTGCCGGAAGCCCATTACCTGGCGCTCCTT
>NZ_BJNV01000199.1 GCF_006539865.1 Zoogloea ramigera | reverse complement strand
TCGCCTGTACGCAGTGTGCGTCTTTGCGCCCAACGTCCTGCGGGATGCCTATCCCCTGGAAGAACTGCAAGGTCTGAAGGACTGCGTCGCGCAGCAGGCGGGCAAGGTCGAGAAGATGATCGACTGGACGCGGGCCCAGCTCGACGCCGCCGGCCTGAATTCGGGCGAACCGGGCCGGGTCGAGCCCTTGAGCGCAGATATCCGCACGCCTCTGGCGAGCGCGTATGTGGATCTCTTCCTCCGCGCCGATCTCGCCATCCAGCTGCTGGACGCCCTGTGGTTGCAGGGTGAGTTGACCGACGCCGGCCACGCGGAGCGGACCGGAGCGATGCGCCGGGCACCGCTCAGTGTGCTGGGCGGGATCCAGCGGGCACATGCGTGCTGCCGGGCGCGTATCGAGGCGCTGTATCGGCAGCGTGATGCGGGGCTGCTTTAGGCGGGGCTGCTTTAGGCGGGGTGTCGCCAGGCTCAGGCGCTTGGGAGGGTCTGGAGCTGGGTGATCAACTGGTGGCGCTGGTCCCGGGAGCACGCTCCCAGGAGTCGGATCAGCTCCGCCAGGTCGTCATCCGGCTCATAGAGGTAGGAGACCGGGACATTCAGTTCCGCGGCCAGCCGCTGTGCCGTCTGCAGGTCCGGCACG
>NZ_BJNV01000198.1 GCF_006539865.1 Zoogloea ramigera | reverse complement strand
GGGGACAGGCCAGCAGAAAAAGGTAGGGCAAGACACCAAACAGATGCGCGCGGTGTTCCGTCAGCAGGTAGAACAGGGCGATCGCGGCAAACACCCACCACACCCACTTGCCACGCCGAAAATGGTGAGGATGACCATCCGCTCCAGCTTGGGATGGCTCACGAGAATCGATCATCACGGCCTCCTGCGTTGCAGAACACGAATCAGTGCGGCGTCGGTGGACGGCTACAGCACGCCCTGGTGCCGGCGTGGGCCGCGTTTTCAAGTTCGTTGTGCTCGAAGAATCGCCACAGGCTACGCTGCAGTGCATGCAGGCCACCGCTGAAGGTGATGCCTGCGCCTTGTGCTTCCGCCTCGATCTGGTGAAGCGAGACCTGCCGCAGATCGTAGTCCACCCGAAGTCGTCTGCCTTTGGCTGACACGGAGGTCACGCCCATCAAGGTCTGGATACGCCGACAGGCGTCGTCGAGCGCGTCAGGACTGCCCGTAGCGATGCGCAAGTTCCGCCGCTTCGGTATAGGCAGGATATTGGCCGTACGCTGGGCGCCGGTATAGAGCGCCGGAATCTCCAGGAAACGATCCCGGCACTGCGCCGAGCAAAAATGGAAAGTGAGTGTGTGATGGACCGTGGAGAAACGGGAGTC
>NZ_BJNV01000197.1 GCF_006539865.1 Zoogloea ramigera | reverse complement strand
GAAGACGATCCAGCCCGCGCAGCATGACGCGCCCGAGTGTGCCGATTTCCTTCACCCAGCCAAAAGCTTCCTCAATCATCTTCCTGCGCCGCAGGCTCACCGCGTAGTCCTCCGTCTCCTTTATCGCCTCGGGCACGGCACTGCCTCGGGTCTTGGCGGCCACGTGCGGGACCATGCTCATATCCTGTAGCGACTGGATGAATTCGGCCGCGTCATACCCGCGATCGGCGCCCACCGTGATGGGACGATCGGGTTTGCGCGGCGCCGCCCGGCGCTCAAGCATGACCAGGGCCGCATCCCGTTCGGCCGTGCCGGTGGCCTGCGTGGTGTGCACATCGACGATCAGCCCGTGACGATTCTCGCTGAGCGTGTGCGTGGTGTAGCTCAGGTAGGCCACGCCCGTGTTCTTGGTGGCCAGGAGGGCGTCCGGATCGGTGCGGGAAACGTGGGTCTTGTTGCTGCGTTTCTTGCCGCGGAAATCCACCTCCGGGTTGCGCCCCTGGTCGGGGCCCGGCGGCTCATCCGAGCCGTCCCGCGCCGCCAGGCTCTTGTGCGAGGCCCAGGCTCGCAAGAGCGAGCCGTCGACGCTGAAGTGCTCATCCGAAATCAGTTCGGCCCATTCGGCGATGGCCACGACGCCGCCGAAGAACT
>NZ_BJNV01000196.1 GCF_006539865.1 Zoogloea ramigera | reverse complement strand
TGGCCGGGTCGATGGCCGGGGTGACGTTGTTCTTGAAGACGCCGCGGCCCTGGCGCTGGAGCTTGTCGGGCGGCGGGGGGCTGATGAAGACGAGGCTGGCCTCGCGGGGGTTGCGCAGGTTGATGGCGGCGCTGCCGCCGCCGTCGATGTAGCTGCCCATCACGCCGATGGCCATGCCCATGAACAGGCTGGCCGAGCCGGTGTTGCCGAGGCGGGGCTCGAGGTCGATCCATTCATTCGGCTTGTCGAGGTGCAGCTCGGGCCCGCCGCCGCCGGCCTGGGCGTCGACGAGGGCGGTGAGCTCGACGAGGGTGTCGGGGCTGCCGCCGGTGCTGCTGATGAGGCGCTTGAGGGCGGCCGGGCGCTGGGCGTCGGGGAAGGCTTCGAGGGCCTGGTTCCAGCCCTTGACGAGGGCCGCGATGCGCTCGCTGCGGCGGGCGAGGGGCTTGCCGTCGGCGTCGGTGAGGGGGATGTAGTGGGGGCGGTGCACGTAGCCGAGGGTCGGCAGGCGGTCGAAGGTCTCGAGCTGATCCTTGTTCCAGGGGATGGGAAACCAGGGGGTCGGGGTGTAGCCCCGGGGGGTGTGCACCACGTCGTCGAAGGGGTTGAGGCGGCCGAGGCCCGGGGCGCCGACGACGTCGGGGCGTTTGGCGAAGCGGGCGGTCTCGGCGAGCCA
>NZ_BJNV01000195.1 GCF_006539865.1 Zoogloea ramigera | reverse complement strand
CTAGACAGCGTACCCAATGCTAGTATTTATTTGTGGTTTGAAAAGTCTCCTGTCCTGGTGTGGCGCCCCCTGAGAATATGCAAGGGCTGGGGGCGGGAGCCTCCAACGCTCGCTGCTACTTCGCCTTTTTTCAGGAGCCCCGTTCATGAACCTCCTGCAACACCCCTGGATGCCGGTGCGCCGTCGCGACGGGCTGCGCGACTGGGTTGCCCCTGGAATGCTATCCGATCCGGATGTCGTCGCTTTTGATGCGGCTCGTGCGGATTTCAACGGCGCCTTGATGCAGTTTGCCATCGGTCTGCTTCAAAGCGTAAGCCCAGCCGATACGCACTCCGCCTGGAGCCGCCTGTTTCGGCAGGCACCGGATTTAGCCACGCTGGCTGCCTGGTTCGATCCGGTTTTGCCTGCCTTCGAGTTCGACGGGGAGGGCGCCCGCTTCATGCAGGACTTCAGCTTGAAGCCAGAAGAGGCGGGGCTTAATTCCATCGCCGCGCTATTGATCGAATCGCCCGGGGAAAATGCCCTGCGCAACAACAGCGATCATTTCGTCAAGCGAGGTAGGGTGGAGTGTCTCTGCCCCGACTGCGCTGCCCTGGCTCTGTTTACGCTGCAGACCAACGCACCCTCGGGAGGGGTCGGCTATCGCACCGGGTTGCGGGGTGGCGGCCCTTTGACCC
>NZ_BJNV01000194.1 GCF_006539865.1 Zoogloea ramigera | reverse complement strand
GCACCCTATGGCCGTTGATGACTACATCGAAGGAGTCGTCTCCCCTTTTGTAGGTAATGATCGAGAATCGTCGCGCGAGACGCTTTCGAAGCGCCTCCGCAGTTCTCATGACGCGCTTCCGCTTGAGAGCCGACAGAACAATCTGCGTCCCCTTCAGCTCGCGGCTGGCTATTGGCTCAGGAAAATACGTGCCGCGCGCTTCTATCGACCTACGGATCTTGTCGATTTCCATCCGGAAGGCATGCTTTTCGGATCCGTTCGAAGTATAGACGTCAACAACGTCGGCAACAGAGAAAAGCGACAACTTCCCAATACCCTTCCGGCCCATGTGCGGCCGGCACTTGTTGGGCGTGCAGTCCCCCTCTTCTCGCCTCTTGTCATACCCGACATTAAGAAACCGCTCGTTGATCTGGGAGCGATCCATTCCGCTCCCGTTGTCAGTGATCGTGATGGTTTCCGGTGTCAGGTCAATGGCTACTTGGGTAGCCTCTGCATCCCACGCATTGGCTACGGCCTCGGATAGAACCGCAGCTACGTTACTGTACAGCTGTATCCCCAAGTGGTTCAGGATCCTGAGGTCGATGCTCATGAGGTAAGGCTGAGTCGAATCCTCTTGAACCGTTTTGTGTTCCACTGCCATTGTTGTTCTCCAGCGCCGCGACGTGCTCGATCAATGTATCCCCGACAACTTTCCCCAGCCCTGGGGGC
>NZ_BJNV01000193.1 GCF_006539865.1 Zoogloea ramigera | reverse complement strand
CTATGAAGAACAATACAAAGAATTTTCTTCCGCACTAGCCGAAGACGCCGTAAGACTGGCGCCACTGTATGCGGAAAAGCTTAAGAAAAATAAAATCGCAGCAGAAGAGCGACAAAAGGAAGACGAGCGCGCCAAAGTGGAGCGGCTCAAGCACGAAAAGATTGCGGCCGAGCAACAACGGATTGCGGTCGAACAACAACGTCAGCTGATTGCTAATGAAGCAGCCAGGCAGAATAAATTTCGAAAAGCACTGAAGATCGGCGATGATACATTCTGCGGACCTGTAATTGAAACGAGGCAACCAATGATCAAGATTGCCGTAAATGCTCAACTACAAGGTTTTGCATCTGAGGCTTGGTTGAGGAGCAGCCAAGTATTCACCCCTGAATATGGCTGCCGCAATGTAAATGGCCGTTTATCCCCGATAAAGACAGAAGGTTAAGCTTAAGACTAAAAAGGACTTCCCTCACCCGCCCGATGGGCTCACCACCCGGCATCGAAGTGCCAAGATTAAATTGCTGAAGCGCAATCTGAATGGCGAAGAGGGAAGTCGAAATGGATGCTACGCCGATTGATGTGGATCTGGCAAAAAACGTTTTCGTGGCCTCCATGGCGAATTGTGGAACTGCATGAGTTCAATCGAGTGGGCTTTCTCACCTGGCTCGGCACGCTGTCGGCAGGCTCGGTGATTGGCCTGGAAGACTGCGGCCGAGCCTACCACTGTGGCTTCACGGCGCAGCGTCTGGGCGGCCCGCCCGGCTGATGGTCGCAAAGTTCGTC
>NZ_BJNV01000192.1 GCF_006539865.1 Zoogloea ramigera | reverse complement strand
AGCCGCGGATCGATGCGGCGCGCTGGAACGGTTTGCGCGTGGTGGCGGCCGACGCCTCCCGGCTGCGCGTCTCGACCCGCGCCAACGCCAAGCTGCCTGCCGATCACTACGCCTTCGCGCTGTTTCTGCCCGGGGCCGAGCTGACGCTGCACGCGAGCCTGCACCCGGCTGATGGTTCGGAGCGCCAGATGTTGTTCGAGGCGCTGGACGAACTCGATGCCGGGCGCGACCTGTTGGTGCTCGACCGCGGTTATGTCGGCAACACGATGGTGGCGTCCCTGGCCCAGCGCGGGCTGGGCTTTTGCCTGCGGGCCGACACCCGGGGCTGGCGCTGCGTCGCGGATTTCCTGCGCTCGGGCGCCTCCGAGCAGGTGGTGACCCTGGCCGCGCCACGCGTCGCCGAGGCGTCGATCTACGAGATCCAGGCCGTTCCAAGCACGGTGCGCCTGATTCGCGACGTCACACCAAGCGGCAACATCCGCGTGCTGATGACCAACCTGCTCGACGCCCGGCGCTACCCGGCCGAGCAGTTCGGGGCGCTCTACCACCGCCGCTGGCGAGTGGAGGAGGCCTTCAAGCGGATCAAGCATCGCCTGCGCCTGGAGGCGCCCAGCGGGCTCACCTATCTCGCCTTTCAGCAGGACTTCGCCGCCAAGGTCCTGGCGGACAACCTCTGCCAGCTACTCAGCGCCGAGACGGAGCCGCCCGACGCCACCTCGCGCCCCAATCGAACCTACGCCCATGGCGCCCTCAAGCCGATCCTCGCCGGATGCCTCCTGGCGCTCGAACACGCCCGAAACCAGTTGCAGACCGTGCT
>NZ_BJNV01000191.1 GCF_006539865.1 Zoogloea ramigera | reverse complement strand
CCGGTGAAGAGGTAGTTGCCGTTGGCGTCGGTCGTGAGCGGGCTGCCCACGGCGTTGCCGTTGGCGTCGAGCAGGGTGACCTTGACGCCGGCCACGCCGGCTTCGCCGTTGTCTTGCTGGCCGTTGCCGTTGGTGTCGAGCCACACGCGGTCGCCCAGTTCGGCGGCGCGGTAGAGGCCGGCGTCGACGCTCGAATCGTTCTCGCCGGAGGAGAGGACGATAGTGCCGGTCTGGCCGGCGGCGTTGATGTCGCTGTCGAGCGCGTCGTTGCCCTGGTTCGGGGTGGTGACGAGGTAGCCGGCCGGCGCCACGATGGCGACCGAGTAGGTGCCCGGGGTGACGGTGAAGCTGTAGTTGCCGGCAGCGTCGGTGGTGGTGGTGGCCACCGGGGCGCCGTTCTCGTCCTTCAACTGCACGGTGACGCCAGCAATGCCGGCTTCACCGGCGTCCTGCACGCCGTTGGCGTTGGTGTCTTCCCAGACGCGATCGCCGAGGGTGGCCGGGCGCTCGTCAACGAAGTCGTTGCCGGTGCTCGACTGGCCCTGGGTGAGGGTCACGCTGATCTGGTTGGGGTTGCCGCCGTCGGTGTCGCCCACGTCGGTGTAGCCCGGCTTGTTGGTCTCTTCGACGGTGTAGCTGCCGGCCGGCACGTTGTTGAAGACGTAGTTGCCGTTGGCGTCGGTGGTGGTGGTGGCGACCGGGTTGCCCTGGGCGTCCTTCAGCACGACGGTGGCGCCTTCGATCGGGGTGTCGCCCGTGCCGTTGTTGTCCAGGTCTTCACGGACGGTGCCGCTGATGACGCCGGGCTGGCGCTCGTCG
>NZ_BJNV01000190.1 GCF_006539865.1 Zoogloea ramigera | reverse complement strand
CTCAACGACCTTGCCCGTGTGCTCAACGCGATCGCACGGGGCGACCTGACGGAGAAGATCACGGCCGATTACGGTGGGACGTTCGGTCAGCTGAAGGACGACACGAACACGACGGTGGAGCGTCTGCGCGAGGTGGTGGGGCAGATCAAGGAAGCGTCGGAATCGATCAACACGGCGGCCCAGGAGATCGCGGCGGGCAACTCCGACCTGTCGGCGCGGACCGAAGAGCAGGCGAGCAGCCTCGAAGAAACGGCCAGCTCGATGGAAGAGCTCAACGCGACGGTGCGGCAGAACGCCGATAACGCACGCCAGGCGCGGGAGCTCGCGAGCTCGAGCAACGCGGTGGCGGAGCAGGGCGGCGAGATGGTGAACCGGGTGGTGGGCACGATGGGCTCGATCCAGGAGAGCTCGAAGAAGATCTCCGACATCATCGGGGTGATCGACTCGATCGCCTTCCAGACCAACATCCTGGCGCTCAACGCAGCGGTCGAAGCGGCGCGGGCGGGCGAGCAGGGGCGTGGCTTCGCGGTGGTGGCGAGCGAGGTGCGCAGCCTCGCCCAGCGCAGCGCGCAGGCAGCCCGTGAGATCAAGGCGCTGATCGCCGACAGCGTTGACAAGGTGGAAGACGGCGCGAAGCTGGTGAACGAAGCAGGCCAGACGATGGAAGAAGTGGTGACCAACTTCCAGAAGCTGTCGGCGCTGGTCACCGAGATCGCCGAGGCGAGCCAGGAGCAGAGCGGCGGCATCGAGCAGGTGACCCACGCGGTGGGCCAGATGGACGAAGTCACCCAGCAGAACGCGGCCCTCGTCGAAGAGGCCGCCGCGGCCGCCGAGAGCCT
>NZ_BJNV01000189.1 GCF_006539865.1 Zoogloea ramigera | reverse complement strand
CGGGCATACACCCTGGCGGTGTTCACATCCCGGTGGCGGAGCACATCGGCGATCTCCTTGATCGACACGCCGGTCTTCTGCAGCCGGGTGGCCATCGAGCGCCGAAGCACATGGGTGTTGCAGAACTGATCCGCCAGAGCGCAGCGGGCAAAAGCCCGATTCATCGCGCTGCGGATGGCGGCCACGCCAAGCGGGACACCGAAGGGGGCGCGGTGACGAATGAACAGGACGCGGCTATCCGTCTGCGGACGTCCGTCCCGTAAATAGTGGGCAAGTGCTTCGCCGGTCTGCACCGGCAAGGGTAGGTGCTGCACACGCTGGCTCTTGGTCCGGTGGAGTGTCACCGTTCCGTTGCGCCAATCCAGATCATCCAGCGTCAGGTGCGTGGCCTCATCGCCCCGCAGGCCCAGATCGAGCAGACAGCGGGCGATGGCATGGTCGCGCAGGCCGACCGGATCCGTCCGATCGAAGGCGTGCAGGAAGTGCTCGATCTGGCTGTCCGTGAGGACCTTTGGCGGATGCCGACGTGGCCAGTTCGCGATGGCCGGCAGCGACGCGGACAGTCTCCGGGTGTCGTCGCCCAGCAGGGCGCGGAAGCGGAAATAGCTGCGCAAACTGGTGCAGATCACCTTGCGCGAAGCGGGCTGCCAGCGGGCAGCCAAGCCCTTCAGGAAGGCATCGATATCATCGGCGGCCAAGCGTCCAATCTCGAGGGGCGCATTCCCGAAACAATGAGCCAGGAATGCCGCGACGTGCCGGCACCGATAGGTGCAGGTCAGTGGCGCCAGGCCACAGGTGTGGCGCAGATGATCGTCGAAGCGCTCAAGCTCGGCTGCAATGCAGGCCGA
>NZ_BJNV01000188.1 GCF_006539865.1 Zoogloea ramigera | reverse complement strand
CCCGCTTCGGGGAGAAGGCGGTCGGCCAGATCACCAAGGCTGACGTACTTGCCTACCGCGCCGAACTCGGCAAAGTGACTGCGCGGGGCAAGGAAACAAAGCTGTCTGCTGCACGGATCAACAAGATGCTGAACCCGCTCAGGCAAATCCTCAACGAAGCGGCCGACCGCTTTAATTTTCCCACGCCTTGCCAGAACATCAAACAGCTGCGCATCAAGCGCACCGATGTGGATCCCTTCTCCCTCGAGGACGTGCGCTCCATCCTCGCCACGGTGCGGGAGGATTTCCGCGACTACTTCACCGTGCGCTTCTTCACCGGGATGCGCACCGGTGAGGTGGATGGGCTGAAGTGGAAGTACGTGGATTTCGAGCGCCGGTTGATCCTGGTGCGGGAGACGGTGGTCCTCGGCGACGAGGAGTACACCAAGACCGACGGCTCGCAGCGGGATATCCAGATGAGCCAGCTCGTCTTCGAGGCCTTGAAGCGCCAGCAGGCGGCAACCGGCAAGGTTTCGGCGTTCGTGTTCTGTAATCGGCTCGGCAAGCCCCTCGACCACAAGAACGTGACGAACCGGGTCTGGTATCCCCTCCTCCGCCACTTGGGGCTCAAGAAGCGGCGGCCTTACCAGTGCCGGCACACGGCGGCCACCCTGTGGCTGGCGGCCGGCGAGGCGCCGGAGTGGATCGCGCGGCAACTCGGCCACACGACCACCGAGATGCTGTTCCGGGTCTATTCCCGCTACGTCCCCAACCTGACCCGCCGGGATGGTTCGGCCTTCGAGCGCCTGATCACCCAGTCGATTGCCGACACCCCGTTGCCCGTGAGTCCTGTCGAGGAGAGCCGCCATGTCTGATGCC
>NZ_BJNV01000187.1 GCF_006539865.1 Zoogloea ramigera | reverse complement strand
AACTTGCCCCAGCAAGCGGGCATCTCCAGCACCGGGGTGCGCCCGGCGGGTGCAAAGCCGCGAATCCATTTCGCATCTTCCTTGACCGCCGTCTCGTCGGCCCAGTAGATCGCAGCCCCTTCGGCCTTGGCGCGGGCGGCAATCGCAGGATAGGTCTCGCGCAGCCAGGTGTCGATCAGCTCGGGGCGCTGCTCCAGCGCGCGCTTGACCGGGCGTTGTGCGGTGTAGCCCCAACGAGCGAGGTATTTCCCCACCAGCCGGTCGGACAGTTCGACGTTGAACTGGGCCTTGATCAGCGCCTGGATCGCCCGCCGCGTCCACAACGCAAAGGGTAGCGACATCTGCGCCGGCAGCGTGCCGACGATGCGTTGGCGAATCCACACCTCCTGCGCCATCGTCATCTTCCGGCACATGCCAGGCTGGCGCCCGCGGGTTTTCTCCACTAAAGCGCCTGCGCCTGCCGCACGAGCTTTTCTCAGCCAGCCCTCCACCGTCCGGACGTGCACGCCGGCAACTGCCGCCAACTCAGCCGCCTTCATGCCCGATTGCGTGCGCAGCCGAATCACCATCTTCCGGAGCGTCTCCCGGCCCTCAGTCCCAAGTTTGCGTGCGTCGATTTTGTCCATGCGTAGATCATAGTGCAGGGGGCGTATTTAAGGGCCAGGTTAATAGCAGCAGTTCTTGACCACATGAACGAACGTCTTGATCTCCCAGCGTGCCCGATACCAGTCGACCAGCTCGACTGATGCAGAGAAGCGATTTGGTGCAGTTTATGAGAAGACTTCAGCAGCCCCTCGATCTGCAAGCGCCTGATTTTAAACAGATTTGTTTTTTGGTGCGGGATTTGAGAAGAAACCGAAACGGATCCAGGATCG
>NZ_BJNV01000186.1 GCF_006539865.1 Zoogloea ramigera | reverse complement strand
GTTGACGCGCGCAACCTGCTCAACGTGGCGGTCGTCTTCCATGAGCGGGCGGTGCTGCGGGTGGAGTGGCTGTGCCGGCATCCGGACAGCCGGCTGACCGCGGGCAGCCTGGTGTCGATCCGTTGGCTCGGCCGGCCGACCAGCACCCTGGGGGCGATCCGCATCGCACGGCTGGTGAAGCTGGAACGCCCCGAGGCGAGCCTCAACCCCTTCGACACGGTGCCCCACGCCTGGGTCCGGGACCGGGCGCTCGTCGCGCGGGCGGGGTGTTTCTGGGAGGGCCTGGGCCGGCCGCTGCAGCATCTCTTCAACGCGGTGTTCTGGGATTCGAAGCGCTTCCAGCGTTATCTCGAGGGGCCGAGTTCGCTGCACGGGCATCACAACGACCGCAACGGCAACTTCCGCCATGCACTGGAAGTCGCCGAGCGGGCCCGGACCCTCGGCAGTCATCACGCGGAGGTGCATCTGCCGGTGTTGATCGCCGGAAGCCTGCTGCACGACGCGGGCAAGGCGGAGGAGTACCAGTTCAATCCGGTGCGCGGCCGCTACGAGATGACGGAACGTGGGGCGCTGCTCGGCCACAAGCATACGGTGCTCGAGTGGATCGCCGCGGCCCGGGCCCAGCATCGGGTGATCGTGCCGGAGGCCCATTACCTGGCGCTCCTCCATGCCATCACCGCCGCCAAGGGGGCGCCCGACTGGCTGGGGCTGCGGGAGCCCCTGAGCCTGGATGCCCACATCCTGTCGACGGTGGACCGACTCTCCGGTCAGGCCGATCTGGTCAGCCGCCACGCGGCGCGGGACGGGGGCTTCGGTGCCTATCACCGCCACTTGGGCGGACGGCCTTACGTCGTGCGGGAGTGAGGCAGGCAAGG
>NZ_BJNV01000185.1 GCF_006539865.1 Zoogloea ramigera | reverse complement strand
CGGCGCCCGTACGCACCTGAGCGATGTCCTGTTCGAACACGTCGGCGACAACCCAAACCGACGACAGGTCGGCCACCTGATACAAGGTGTCGCCCGGCATGAAGCGCATGCCTTGTAAAGCCTTCTTCTCGGTGACGACGCCGGAAACCGGGGAGCGGAAGGTGAGCGTGCGTTTTGAAGCACCGGATTTCGCCAAGGCACGGATCTGCTCTTCGGAGATGTCCCAGTTCCTGAGGCGTAGCAAGCTCGATTCGGCCAGTTGCTGCATGCCACTCCGGGCTTCGCTGCCGGCATCTTTCAAAGCGTCGACTCCCTGGGCGGCGATGGTGTATTCACGCTGGGCGGAGACCAGTTCCGGGCTGTACACCTCGAAGAGCGGCTGGCCCTTGGCGACCGGCTGGCCGGTGACATTCACATGCAGGCGCTCCACGTAGCCTTCGAACTTGGGAGAAATGGCAAAGCTGCGCCGTTCATCGATCTCGATGCGGCCGGCGGCGCGCACCTGCTTGTCGAGGGCGCGCAGCTCCGCCGCCTCGGTACGCACGCCGAGCTTTTGCACTTTGTCGGTACTGATCCTGATCGAGTTGGCGGCGGCCGGCTCGTCATCCGCCTCGCCTTCGTAGACCGGGACGTAGTCCATCCCCATCGGATCTTTCTTGGGCGTCGGCGACGTATCGGGCAAGCCCATCGGGTTGCGGTAGTAAAGGAGCTTGCGCTCCTTCTTCATGCCTTCAACAGATGTCGTCGCAACAGCCACAGAGGGCTCCGGGTGGCTGGCCGCCGGCCGCTGGCCCAGCCAGTAGCCACCACCGGCAGCCAGGGCGACCGCGAGGCCGATCGCAATACCTGCGCCTGTTTTCATAGATCTTCTCCGAGGA
>NZ_BJNV01000184.1 GCF_006539865.1 Zoogloea ramigera | reverse complement strand
TGGCCCCCGTACGCACCTGACCGATGTCCTGTTCGAACACGTCGGCGACAACCCACACCGACGACAGGTCGGCCACCTGATACAGGGTGTCGCCCGGCATGAAGCGCATCCCCTGTAGCGCTTTCTTTTCAGTGATGACGCCAGAAACCGGGGAACGGAAGGTCAGCGTGCGCTTGGATGCACCGGATTTTGCCAGCGAACGGATCTGCTCCTCCGAGATGTCCCAGTTCCTGAGGCGCAGCAAACTCGATTCGGCCAGTTGCTGCATGCCGCTCCGGGCTTCGCTGCCAGCATCTTTCAAGGCTTCGACGCCTTGGGCGGCGATGGTGTATTCGCGCTGAGCGGAGACCAGTTCCGGGCTGTACACCTCGAACAGCGGCTGGCCCTTGGCGACCGGCTGGCCGGTGACGTTCACGTGCAGGCGCTCCACGTAACCCTCGAACTTCGGGGAGATGGCAAAGCTGCGCCGCTCATCGATCTCGATGCGGCCGGCAGCGCGCACCAGTTTGTCGAGGGCGCGCAGTTCCGCTGCCTCGGTACGCACACCGAGCTTCTGCACTTTCTCGGTGCTGATCTTGATCGAGTTCGCTGCAGCGGTCTCACCGTCAGCTTCCCCTTCGTAGACCGGGACGTAGTCCATCCCCATCGGATCTTTCTTCGGCGTCGGCGAGGTGTCCGGCAGCCCCATCGGGTTGCGGTAGTAGAGGAGCTTGCGCTCCTTCTTCATGCCTTCAACAGGTGCCGTAACAGCCGCCACAGAGGGCTCCGAGTGGTTGGCTACTGGCCTCTGGCCCAGCCAGTAGCCACCACCGGCGGCAAGGGCGACCGAGAGGCCGATCGCAATACCTGCGCCTGTTTTCATAGATCTTCTCCGAGAA
>NZ_BJNV01000183.1 GCF_006539865.1 Zoogloea ramigera | reverse complement strand
AAGTTTCTTGAAAAGATGCTGCTGGAGCACCTTTTCCTTTTCATTGTCATCAACCAAGCGCTCCAGCTGTTTGATGACATCCAACCGAGAAGCGACGATGTCTCGATACATGGAGCCTTCCAGGATCGAAAGATCGGAAAGTAGCGGTAGCAAGGTCTGAGCGGACAGTGCTCCAGCCGCCACGAGCTGATGCGCAGACTCCCGAAGCCTCAGACGCTCAA
Source organism: Zoogloea ramigera (assembly GCF_006539865.1). Classification (GTDB taxonomy): domain Bacteria; phylum Pseudomonadota; class Gammaproteobacteria; order Burkholderiales; family Rhodocyclaceae; genus Zoogloea; species Zoogloea ramigera. The sequence goes on along the minus strand of NZ_BJNV01000183.1, from coordinate 682 downwards.
ATGCCACGACCCCAGCCTTATAAAGTTGGGTACGCTGCACTTCATCTTCAAGCTCAACACCTCGAATCAGACCAAGCAGTTGCCGGGCAGGCACCTGTTGTGACGGGGGAAGGTTGTGAATCCAATCCCCCAAACCAGCAACCTCGACAACCGCCTCCTTACCGCGCTCTTCGTTACGCCACTTCGTCCAGACGTCGTCGATGTCGAGCAGCTTGCGGCGGACAAAATCGAGCAGTGCCTGATAGCGCTCGTCGTCCTCGATCAGACGCTGACGGTCACTGGTGGCGATATCGTCGAACTCGGTCAAGTCAAGGAAGTCCGCATTGATCTCGCCAGTGAGATACTTCGTAAAAATGCGACTATAATTGATCTTATCCAGCACATTTTCTTGGATCAACCGCCCTCTCGACAGCACTACGATGTTGTTGAGGGCGCCTGCATCATCGGTGGTAAGCTGCTTGGGCTCTGGGACGGCCCCGATCCAGCCCGTAACAATCCATCCACCCTCAGAGCGTACATCGCCTGATATCAAATCCTTCCTTTTGACTCGCGGCAAGTTGGCGGATGGAATGACTGGCTTCTCGCCAAACTCCCAAATGAACTCGAGGCGTCGTAAATCCTCCCGATCATTCGGGGTCACCCTATGCATCCCATTACACACATCTCCCCCCCCTGTACCCTC
>NZ_BJNV01000182.1 GCF_006539865.1 Zoogloea ramigera | reverse complement strand
GCATTCGCCATGGGGATAGCAAAGTGGCTCTCAACCGACTTCAGGCCCATATCGCGCTTGATGTGCTCCCAGATGTACAGAATCTTCCTGCCACCAAACGGGCGGATGTAGTGCGTTCCTTCGATCAACACGCTGTCTTTCAGACGTTCCCGAATCGTCCGTGGGTCGTACTTGATGCGAGCCGACAACTCGTCGGTGGTGAGGTAGGTCAGTGACATGACGGTCTCCAAGAATTAAAATCACGCAGAACTGCAAAAACGCACCCAGCTGGGCGTTTTGTCGTTCTGAATGACATTCTAGCTCTCAGAAAGTCGTTTTCAATCTATTTTTGTCATCTGGGATGACTTTTTGTTTTGGAGGAAAGAATGATCCGATGTCACCTGTCCCGGATGATGGGCGAGCGAAAGCTCAAGATTGCTGACGTAGCCCGTGAAACAGGCCTTCACCGCAACACGATTACCTTGCTCTACAACGAGACGGCCAACCGGGTGGACATGGAGACGATCGACCGCCTCTGCGACTTGTTTGCGTGCGGGGTGGGGGATCTGTTCGAGCGAGTATCTGACGACTCGGCTCCGTGAAAACGGAGGCACGGAAAGCAGTACTCAAAACCGTGCCTCGGGGGAAAAGCTGCCGGAGCGTGGGGCACGGCATGGGCACAGGATGGGCACGGCGTGGGCACAAAACAAAAATGGGCTAGACCCTTAAGATCTAACCCATTGATTTGTTTGGCGCGCCCGACTGGAGTCGAACCAGTGACCCCTGCCTTCGGAGGGACGGAAATAGCGATCTGAAGCGGTCTGAAGCGTCCGCAGGCGTACTCTAACAGATTGATTTATATTGTTTATGTGGCCTAGTTGAGTCTTGTTTGTTCGTGTTAGAATTTCCGTATGGTTTCCGTACGGACAAAGCGCCA
>NZ_BJNV01000181.1 GCF_006539865.1 Zoogloea ramigera | reverse complement strand
AACTTGTCCGTAATTAACCGATAATGCGGCTTTCGTTCTTGCTCGGAGCAGGTGCATGGGAGCCAAGTCGTGGGAAGTGACGGATGCGTTCTGGAGTCGCGTGGAGCCGTTGGTTCCGGCTAGACGGGAGCGGGACCCGGAGAAAACCTTCGTCCGTAAGCCCGGCGGTGGGCGCAAACCCAAGCCGGCGCGGGTGGTTTTTGAGGCCATCGTGTTTGTGCTGCGCACCGGCTGCCAATGGAAAGCGCTTCCCGCTGAACGGTTCGGCAGCGCCAGTGCTGTGCACCAGCGCTTCCTGGAATGGGAGAAAGCGGGTTTCTTCGAGGCGCTTTGGCGTGCCGGGCTGGCGGAGTACGACGAGTTGGAAGGCATCGCCTGGCGCTGGCAAAGCATCGATGGAGCGATGATGAAAGCGCCGCTGGCTCAGGAGCAAGTCGGTCCGAATCCCACGGATCGGGGAAAAAAACGGGAGCAAGCGACACCTGTTGGTGGACGGGCGTGGCGTCCCGTTATCACTCGTCGTGACCGGCGCGAATCGGCATGATGTGACACAGCTGGAGGCGGTGCTCGAGGCCATTCAGGTCAAGCGTCCGGCGCCGCCGAAACGGCGCTCGAAACACCTGTGCGCCGATGCCGGCTACCGCGGCGCACCCGCGATGAAAACCATTCTGGATCATGGTTACATTCCCCACGTGAAGGGGCGTCGCCAGGAGGCTGGAGAGCTCAAACGCGATCCCGCCAAGCGTGCTCGCCGCTGGATTGTCGAGGTCGCCCACAGTTGGTTCAACCGCTTCCGCAAGCTATTGGTTCGCTACGAAAAGCTCGAAAGGAGCTTCGTTGCACTCAACCATCTCGCGGCCGCCATCATCGCGTTTCGCAAGGTGCCTTTGAAGGTTAATATAATTTACGGATAAGTTCT
>NZ_BJNV01000180.1 GCF_006539865.1 Zoogloea ramigera | reverse complement strand
AAGCGCTACAAGGCCTTACAGGCGCAGAAGGCCGCCGCCGAAGCGGGCCACGACAAAGCCGCGGCCCAGGCCGCCCAGGACGCGCTGGAGGTGCTCGTACTCTTCAAGGGCGACATGGGCGCGTTCAACCGGCTGTACGCCTTCTTGTCGCAGATTTTCGACTACGGCAACACCGACATCGAGAAGCGCTTTCTCTTCTACAAGCGGCTCACGCCCCTGCTCGACTTCGGCCGCGAGCGGGATGCGGTGGATCTCTCGAAGGTGGTGCTGACCCACCACAACCTGAAGAACAAGGGCCGGCAAGCCCTCAATCTCCAGGCCGGCGAGGCGCCCAGGCTGGCGCCGATGACCGATACCGGCAGCGGCGCCGTGCACGAGAAGGAAAAGGGCTACCTGGACGAGATCATCCGCAAGGTGAACGGGCTCTTCGAGGGCGAGCTGTCGGACAACGACCAGCTGGTCTACGTAAACGGCGTGCTGATGGGCAAGCTGCTCGAAAACGAAACCCTCGTCCGGCAGGCAGCCACCAACAGCAAAGAGCAGTTCGCCAACTCGCCGGACCTCGCCGACGCGCTGATGAACGCCATCATGGACGCCTTCGAGGCACACACCGCGATGAGCAGCCAGGCGCTGGGCTCGGAGCGGGTGCGGGAGGGTTTGAAAGACACACTGCTGGGGCCGGCGCAGCTGTATGAGGCGCTGCGGGCGCGGGGGCAACAGGCTGCGTCGCGACCGGTGGGGTCGTAGGAGTGCCCCACGGCAATGGAGGCAGAGCATCCCAGGTACATGCCGCTGACGCCGGCTCTCCACGACCGGCAAGAGGTGGCCCACGACACGTTGCTATCACTGCAGAGGTGCTCCGTCGGCAACGCTGGCTGGTGCCGTTCAGACCCACATCCGAACCAACATCTTTAGGCCGGGATCCAGCAGTAGTGACAAGTGATTACCGCTCCCCTGG
>NZ_BJNV01000179.1 GCF_006539865.1 Zoogloea ramigera | reverse complement strand
GTTGGGTATGCGGCCCACAGTTGGCGGTTGCGACGATCAGGCGCGTATGTAGCGTGCTGAGATCGAACCGGCGGTTGAATCGATAAGCAAAAGCCGCGAGGTACGGGCCTGCGTACTTTCGGAAAGCGAATGCGTGGTAACTCCCGCTCAGGCTGGTCTTGAGGTTACCCAGCACGGTGTTGATCCACTTGAATTCGGGTAGATCCTTGGGCTTTCGCGCGCCAATGACGGTGGGTCGATGCGTGCATTCGGCCTCTTTGACGGCGGTAAAGCAAGACAGCCCGTCGGAAAACACGGTACACCCCGGCGCCAGGCTGGACTGGGCCCACTGCTTGATGGCCTTGAGGGTGAAGCCGGAGACGGGGGTGAGTTTAATTCGCAGCGGATGGCCCTCATCGGTGAGCGAGACGGCGGCAACGAACGAAACTTTATTCTCCGAGCCTCGACCGGCGGTTCCGCCGCTACGCTCGCCGCCCAGGTAGGCATCGTCGACGTGGACCTGGCCTTCGAGAACATACCGCGCCTCGCGTTGTGCCATCGCGCACATCAACTTGTGGTGGATCAACCAGGCCGTCGGGTAGCTCACCCCCAGTTGTCGCATGAGCGCGAGCGCCGACAGCCCAGTCTTGGCTTGGCTGATGAGGTAGATCGCGAGAAACCAGACGGTCAGGGGCAGTTTGGTGCTCTGCATGACGGTGCCGGCGATCAGCGAGGTCTGATGCCGACAGGCTTGGCACTGAAAAAGCGAATGGGTTCGCCCGCGCACCCTGCTGTAGGCGGCCCCATCACAGCGGGGGCAACGAAACCCGGACGGCCAGCGCGCATGCTCCAGTGCCGCCTCGCACTGAGATTCGGTCCCGTAGCGCTCAAGGAATACAGGCATCGAAAGACCGGGCTGAAACTGAATTCGATTCATTGCCATGGCTCCACCTCACCTCAGATAGGCTGTTCTTATGTACAGCATAGCTCGTGAAG
>NZ_BJNV01000178.1 GCF_006539865.1 Zoogloea ramigera | reverse complement strand
CTAAGAGACTCTTAGGAAGGACAGCTATGGCATACTAAGGAATCCTTAGCTTTATGGTCGCAAGACCCATCCTATCCGGGCCACGACGTCTTTCCAGTGGCGACGTAGCTCGCTCACAAGACGGCCCACCCATCGAGTTCGATATAAAATGAAATGTCAATCGCAAAAATTAGAGGAGGAAGCATGACAGCACTAAAAATTGCTGTGGCAATAATATCTATCGGACTTTTTCAAGAGGCATCAGCAGCTCGACTCTATGCACATATAGAGAGAGATGGCAACACATTTAAACTATCCGACAATTTCTCCACATCGGCAGCAGAGCCTCCCAAAAAATTTTTACCAAAAGTCTGGTTTTTCAAGACAAGCAATCTAGACCCCGCCTTCGAAACAAAACGTTTTGAATGCGTGATCAACCACAAGACAAAGACTGACGGATGTGCCGCATGGCGCAACCAAGAAGAAAGCTTTGTCCATATAAACACGACCCCAAGCTCTTACGGTAATACGCCAGAAGTAAGACGAGAAAAAGACCAAAGGAAAATATCAGCGGCAGGCGTTGCAGTAGGCGTTGCAGGGGCCGCCTTGGCTGGAGTCGTTTACGGCCCTACCGTCGTCATTCTCTCTCCTTTCTATTTGCTTGGAATGGCAATGGAGAAGGAGACAAGAAAATGGGTAGAGTTCGACCATGTCGAGTTTCTCAAGGCTCAAGAGGCAGCAATCAAGAATGCTGGATTTGAGAGCAAGGAAGAGTTTTTTGCCACTCACGACCAGGCAGCAAAGATACTCGACAATCTTGAAAAGAAAGAATCAGATGCCCTCAATTCACTTAGGGAAAGAGCCAGTAGCGAAGCAAAAATATTATCCAACTATACAGATATCGGGCTCAAAGCTGAGTCTTATCCTTTTCACCCCAAGCCATTTTTGATGCCAGAGCTTCCCATTTCCAAGCAATTTGGGGATTTTGAATTAACTACTGCCCAAGCGATTGATGAGCACTAT
>NZ_BJNV01000177.1 GCF_006539865.1 Zoogloea ramigera | reverse complement strand
ACGCGGCCGTATTTGTCGGTGTGGATCTCGTCGCCGGCCTTGCCCACCACGATCGCCGTCTGCGGGCCCTGGACAATGGGCTTGGGGGTGAGCCGCGGCGGCTGGTAGGTCTGCGCCGAGGGGATCGCCTGCAGGCGCGCGCTGAAGAGTTCGGTGTCGGCGAGTTCGGATTCGGGCGGGCTTTCTTCGAGCCGGTAGTCGGCGCCGGTGATGAGGTATTCCTGGTTCTGGTCGGCGCGCGGGTGGCCCATGAGCTTGAACAGCCCGCCGCTGGCGAGCCCGAGGGCGTTGGATTCGCCGCTGAACTGATCGAAGGGGTGGCGCATCTCTTCGACGCGGATGGCGGCGATGCGCTGGCCTTCGCTGCGCTCGAGGTATTCGCCGGGGTAGTCGAAGACGTCGAGGCGGGCGGCGTGTTCGTGCTTGAGCGGGCGCGCCGGGCTGGCGTCGGCTTGCAGGTCGGCGCGGGGTTTTTCGAAGTTGAAGTCGCGCTGGATGAAGCGGGTGGGCTGGATCTCGCTGCCGTGGGTCCAGTCGCGCACGCCTTCTTCCTGGCGGGCATGGGTGGCTTCGGGCTCGATGAAGGGCAGGCTGGCGTAGCCCGCGGCGGCGGCGTGGGCCTGGGCGCCGTCGGCGATGACGAGGGTGTGCTTGCCGCCGTGGTGGCGGAAGAAGAAGTGGATGCCTTCCTGTTCCATCAGCCGGGCGAGGAAGTTGAAGTCGGACTCGCGGTACTGCACACAGTAGTCCCAGGGCGTGTACTGGCCGGCGAGCTGAAATTCGAAGTCGGCGTAGGGGTGGTCGGCGAGCACCGCTTCGATGATCTGGCGGACGGTTTTGTCCTGGAAGATCTTGCAGTCGCTGGTGCGGGTGAGCAGCCAGGTCCAGGGGCGCACGACGATCAGGTACTGGTGGTAGCGGCCCTGCTGGCCGACCTGGTAGAAGCCCACCGCCAGGCCGTTGAATTCGCGCAGCCCGCCGCGGGGGGTGACAGCCTTCACCGAGACGCTCTTGCCGAGGAGTTCGTCACCCTTGATGTCGGGCCGCCGCGACAGCACCGTGACCCGGTATTCGCCGTTGCGCGACAAGCCGTCGCTGCCCTCCAGGCGGTTGAACAGCAGCGCCTCGCCC
>NZ_BJNV01000176.1 GCF_006539865.1 Zoogloea ramigera | reverse complement strand
ACCCAAGGGCGGTCTGGTGGAACCCCTGCTGGCCTTCCCCGGCGGCGCGCTGGTGCATTTTGCGGTGAGCCAGTCGGAGGTGATGATGAGCACCCGGCTGGCCGGCACGGCGACCACCTTTCTGCCCTTCAACCAGGGCAACGCCGGCGGCGCCGGCAACCCGCCCAACCCCTTCGGCTTTGCAACGTGGTATCTGTGGCAGGAGGTGTGGCAGCGGGACAGCTGGCTGGAGATCCTCGGCCGCTACCTCGTCGGTGAACGCAACGACAAGAAGCAGCTCACCGGCGTCATCTTTCCCCGTTACCACCAGCTCGACGCGACCCGCAAGCTGGTGGCTGATGTGCTGGAACATGGCGTTGGCGAGCGTTACCTGATCCAGCACTCCGCCGGCTCCGGCAAGACCAAATCCATCGCCTGGACGGCGCACTTTCTGGCCGACCTGCACGACGCGTCGCACCGCAAGCTCTTCGACAGCGTGCTGGTGGTCTCCGACCGCACGGTGCTCGACGACCAGCTGCAGGAGGCGATCTTCGACTTCCAGCGCACCACCGGCGTGGTGGCGACCATCACCGATGAGCACGGCAGCAAGAGCGCCCAGCTTTCCCAGGCGCTGAAGGACGGCAAGAAGATCATCGTCTGCACGATCCAGACCTTCCCCTTTGCATTGAAGGCGGTGCAGGAACTCGCAGCCACCGAGGGCAAGCGCTTTGCTGTCATCGCCGACGAGGCCCACAGCTCGCAGACCGGCGAGGCGGCGGCCAAGCTCAAGCAGGTGCTCTCGGCGGATGAACTGGCCGAGCTCCAGGATGGCGGCGAGATCGACACCGAGGCGCTGCTGGCCGCCCAGATGTCGGCCAAGGCGGCCCAGGACAAGGGGCTCACCTATATCGCCTTCACCGCGACACCCAAGCAGAAGACGCTGGAGCTCTTCGGTCGCAAGGACACCGACGGCCTGCCCCAACCCTTCCACGTGTATTCGATGCGCCAGGCTATCGAGGAGGGTTTCATCCTTGATGTGCTGAAGAACTACACGACCTACAAGCTCGCCTTCAAGCTGGCCAACAACGGCAAGGAGTACGACGAGAAGCAGGTGGAGAAGTCCGAGGCGCAGAAGGAGATCATGCAGTGGGTGCGCCTGC
>NZ_BJNV01000175.1 GCF_006539865.1 Zoogloea ramigera | reverse complement strand
GGAGGCGCACCCACTGCATGATCTCCTTCTGCGCCTCCGACTTCTCCACCTGCTGCTCGTCATAGTCCCGGCCGTCGTGGGCGAGCCTGAAGGCCAGCTGGTAGGTCGTGTAGTTCTTCAGCACGTCGAGGATGAAACCCTCCTCGATTGCCTGGCGCATCGAATACACATGGAAGGGCTGAGGCAGCCCGTCGGCGTCCGGGGTGCCGAAGAGCTCCAGCGTCTTCTGCTTGGGCGTCGCGGTGAACGCGATGTAGGTGAGCCCCTTGTCCTGTGCCGCTTTGGCCGACATTTGCGCCGCCAGCAGGGCCTCGGTGTCGATCTCGCCGCCGTCCTGCAGGGCGTCCAGCTCATCGGCCGACAGCACCTGCTTGAGCTTGGCCGCCGCCTCGCCTGTCTGCGAGCTGTGGGCCTCGTCGGCGATCACCGCGAAGCGCTTGCCCTCGGTAGCCGCCAGTTCCTGCACCGCCTTCAGCGCGAAGGGGAAGGTCTGGATCGTGCAGACGATGATCTTCTTGCCGTCCTTCAGCGCCTGGGAGAGCTGGGCGCTCTTGCTGCCATGCTCATCGGTGATCGTGGCCACCACGCCGGTGGTGCGCTGGAAATCGAAAATTGCTTCCTGCAACTGGTCGTCCAGCACCGTGCGGTCGGAGACCACCAGCACGCTGTCGAACACCTTCTCGTGCGCGGCCGTATGTAGGTCGGCGAGGAAGTGCGCCGTCCACGCGATCGAGTTCGTCTTCCCCGAGCCGGCCGAGTGCTGGACGAGGTAACGCTGGCGGGCGCCCGGGTCTCCCGCATTCGCCAGCACGTCGGCCACCAGCTTGCGGGTTGCGTCGAGCTGGTGATAGCGGGGGAAGATCACCCCCGTGAGCTGCTTCTTGTCGTTGCGCTGGCCGATCAGGTAGCGGCCGAGGATCTCCAGCCAGCTGTCCCGCTGCCAGACCTCCTGCCACAGGTAATACGTGGCAAAGCCGAAGGGGTTGGGCGGGTTGCCAGCGCCGCCGCCGTTGCCCTGGTTGAACGGCAGGAAGCGCGTCGCCGTGCCGGCCAGCCGGGTGCTCATCATCACTTCCGACTGGCTTACCGCAAAATCCACCAGCGCCCCGCCCGGAAAGGCCAGCAGCGGCTCCACCCGCCCGCCCTTGGGC
>NZ_BJNV01000174.1 GCF_006539865.1 Zoogloea ramigera | reverse complement strand
CGCCCAGGCCGACGACCAGCTGGCCGCGGCTGGCCGCCTGCACGCCGCCGCCGAGGCCCGCCGCCGCCTGGCCACCGACAACGTGGCCCTCGCCGACAAGGCCTGGCGCTTTGGCGAGCGCCCACTCGAAGCCCTGCTGCGGGCCCGCGCCGCTGCCTTCGACGCCGACGCCGCGCTGCTGCGCGCCGGCCTCGCCCGTGACCAGGCCCTCGCCTGGCGCGACTACCTGAATGGAGCCATCGAATGATCCGCCCCACCCCGACACCGCTCGCCGCCGCCTTGGCGGCCCTGCTGTTCGCCACCGCCACGCCCGCCCACGAGGGGCATGACCACGGCGCCCCCGAAGCCGCCGCCACCGACTGGGCCCCCCGCGCCACCGCCCGCAGCCACGACTTCGACCTGGTCGCCGTGCTGGCCGGCAGCGAACTCGTGCTGTGGCTGGACCGCGCCCGCGACAACGCCCCGCTGGCCGAGGCCGTCATCGAGGCTGAATCCGGCGCCTGGAAAGGCGTCGCGACGCCCGCCGCCGATGGCAGCCTGCGCCTGCCCGCCGGGCCGCTCGCCACACCGGGCCGCCACGAAGTGATCTTCACCGTGCAGGCCGGCGAGGCGATGGACCTGCTGCCGGCCACCCTGGTGGTGCCGGGGCCGGGCCCGGCGGCCCCCGCCGCTGCAGGCGGCTACCGCGGCTGGATCGCCGGCGGGCTGGCCGTGGCACTGCTCGGTGCCGCGGGCTGGCAGGGCTACCGGCGTTCGCACCGGCAGGCGGGGAGGGCGGGGGCATGAAGCCGGCTTACGGAATCGCGCCTTTGCCTGCGTCGGCCGACACGCAGCCGCGTAGCGATGCACCGGCCAGCGATCGCGCCCGCTGCATCCCGGCGCCGGTGCGAGGGCTGCCCCCGATGCCGTGGGGGCATGCGGCGGAAGCCTTGGTCCAGGCCGGCGCGCGCGAGTCGGGCCGGCCGCTTGCCCCGGAAAACACCCTGGACATCGGTAGCCACGCTCCCACCCTTCTGGCTGCCCGGTGGCGCTCCGGCACCGGCGCCCTCGCCGCCCTGCGGGCCGTCTGCCTGGCCCTGCTGCTCGGCACGCCGCCGGCCTTCGCCCACGAAGGCCACGACCACGCCGCAGAGGCGCCGCCGCCCGCCGCCGACGCCCCGCGCCGCCT
>NZ_BJNV01000173.1 GCF_006539865.1 Zoogloea ramigera | reverse complement strand
GTGGGCAAGCCCCGCATCTAGCGATTCAAGAGCCATGTCTTTCTCGATCTGCTCCCATACGTAGAGGATCTTCCGACCCCCGAATGGACGGATGTAATGCACACCCTCAAGCAGAACCGAGTCCTTCAGACGTTCGCGGATGGTCCGGACGTCGTACTTGATCCGAGCAGCAAGCTCCTCGGTTGTTAGGTAGGTGTTAGCGGACATGATGACTTCTCCGTAGAATTGATCTCTCAGTAGGATGTTTTGCTGCTCAATGGCTTCAAAACGATCTACTGGAGACCATTCTACACAAAAAGAAGATCTGTCAAAGCCCTTTTTGATCTTTTGAAGATCATTTTTTATTTTTGGAGCGCAACTTGATCAAATGCCACCTATCCCGCCTCCTTGGCGAGCGGAAGCTGAAGATCAGCGATGTCACACGGGACACGGGCATCAACCGGGGAACGCTGACCCGCCTGTATCACGAGACCGCCGAGCGCGTGGAGCTCGATGTCCTGGATGCCCTATGCACCTACCTGAACTGCGGGCTGCCCGACTTGCTGGAGTATCAAAAGAGTGAGCAGGCCTCTCCACCCCCAACTCCCTGACCCAACGGATAGGCTGAATGCGGTTGTGACGCACGTATCGGGAGCTGTGCCCAAGGGGCACGCTGCCTGAAGGTCAAACCAGCCATGGCTCGCAAGAAGCGGGGTTTTGTCCGGGCACAGGATGGGCACGGTTTGGGCACTGGGTGGGCACAGGCTGCGACCCGAGCCTGCAAAGCAAAAAGGCCCAAGCACGTAAACGCTTGAGCCTTAAAGCTTTTGTTTGGTTGCGGGGGCAGGATTTGAACCTGCGACCTTCGGGTTATGAGCCCGACGAGCTGCCAGACTGCTCCACCCCGCGTCTGGAGAAACCGAATATTAGACAACCCAAAGAGGGGAGTCAAGTTTTATTTGCAGCGCACCATAAAAAACCCGGCTCGCAGCCCACGACCACCGCAGCGGAGCGCCTACTTCCCCACCAGCCGCGACACCAGGCGACGCCGCTTCTCGGCAGCCCGCTCGCTGGTGCGAACGTCCCGCACGAACAGCGCGGCCGCCACGACGGCCACACAGACACAACCGCCGATGATGATGTAACCGATCAATCCCTGCATGTTTTACCGGATGAAATGGGTCGAGACACAAGCCCGGCGATAGGC
>NZ_BJNV01000172.1 GCF_006539865.1 Zoogloea ramigera | reverse complement strand
TTACTCGATAACCTTGGCAACCACACCGGCGCCGACGGTACGACCGCCTTCACGGATGGCGAAACGCAGACCTTCTTCCATGGCGATCGGCGCGATCAGCTTGACGGTCATGGAGATGTTGTCGCCCGGCATGACCATCTCGGTGCCTTCCGGCAGGCTGATGGAACCGGTCACGTCCGTGGTACGGAAGTAGAACTGCGGACGGTAGTTGTTGAAGAACGGGGTGTGACGGCCGCCTTCTTCCTTGGAGAGGACATACACCTCGCCGGTGAAGTGGGTGTGCGGCTTGATGGAGCCCGGCTTGCACAGCACCTGGCCGCGCTGCACGTCTTCACGCTTGGTGCCGCGCAGCAGCACGCCGACGTTGTCGCCAGCCTGACCCTGATCCAGCAGCTTGCGGAACATTTCGACGCCGGTGCAGGTGGTCTTGACGGTCGGGACGATGCCGACGATCTCGATTTCTTCACCGACCTTGACGATGCCGCGCTCGACGCGACCGGTCACCACGGTGCCACGGCCAGAGATCGAGAACACGTCTTCGATCGGCAGCAGGAACGGCAGATCGACGGCACGTTCCGGGGTCGGGATGTAGCTGTCCAGGGCGTCAGCCAGGCGGAAGATCGACGGCTCGCCGATGTCGGACTGGTCGCCTTCGAGGGCCTTCAGGGCGGAGCCCTTGACGATGGGCACATCGTCGCCCGGGAAGTCGTACTTGGAGAGGAGCTCGCGCACTTCCATTTCGACCAGCTCAAGCAGCTCTTCGTCGTCAACCATGTCGCACTTGTTCAGGTAGACGATGATGTACGGGACACCAACCTGACGGGCCAGCAGGATGTGCTCGCGGGTCTGGGGCATCGGGCCGTCAGCGGCGGAACACACCAGGATCGCGCCGTCCATCTGGGCAGCGCCGGTGATCATGTTCTTGACGTAGTCGGCGTGGCCCGGGCAGTCAACGTGAGCGTAGTGACGGCTCTCGGTTTCGTACTCGACGTGCGCGGTGTTGATGGTGATGCCGCGAGCCTTTTCTTCCGGCGCCGCGTCGATCTGGTCGTAGGCCTTGGCCTCGCCACCAAACTTGCGCGACAGCACGGTCGTGATCGCAGCCGTCAGCGTCGTCTTGCCGTGGTCAACGTGACCGATCGTGCCGACGTTTACGTGCGGCTTTTTCCGCTCGAATTTTTCCTTAGCCA
>NZ_BJNV01000171.1 GCF_006539865.1 Zoogloea ramigera | reverse complement strand
GTCGGCCAGGGGCGCCGGTTCGGTGAAACGCTCGCGCCAGCCCGGATGGTGTTCGTCGCGCTTGACCGCAATCAGTGGCTCGATACCCGCGGCAACGCAGACTGACACATTCTTCTCGCTGTAATAGCCCGTGTCGGCCAGCCACGTCGTGGGCCGATCCAGCCCTTCGGGATTCGCCCGCACCTTCTCCACCATCGGCTCGACCTGCTCCTTGTCGTTGCTCGCTTGGGTGACGTGCGGCGCCAGGATCAGCATCGACTCGGTATCGACCACCGCCTGGGCGTTGTAGCACTGCTCGAAGCCGCCGCCGGCCACCTTCATGATCCGCGACGCTTCGTCGGTCAGGTTGATCTGGTCGTCGGCCCGCGCGCCTGATTCGGGCGGCTGCGGCGGCTTGCCGCTCGCCTTCTTGCCCGTGGCCTTCGTCTTGGCCGCGCGTGTCGCCATCTTGGCCTCGTATTCGGCTTGCTCGCGCGCAAAGCGTTGCTGGGCGCGGGCCTCGATCTTGGCCTTGGCCGCCGCGATCGCCGCCAGGCGGTCTTCGCGGCGCTTGATCTCCTCAGGCAGATTCACCCCTTCCGGTACTTCCGCCTGGTCGGCCGCCTCGGCCAGCGCCAGCAGCGCCTTGACTTCGGCTTGCAGCTGCGCCTCGATCTTCTCGGCGTGCCCGTAGGAGAGCGCACTGTGCCGGCTGGCGTTCGCGTGAATCTTGGTGCCGTCCAGACTCACGGTGCCAAAGCGCGAGACTTGGTTCTCGCGTGCGATCTCAAGTACCTGGACAAAGGCGGACTGGAATTCCTGGCCGAAACGCTTCCGGAAGACCGCCAGGGTGTCGTGATCCGGATGGCGGTTGCAGGCGATATACCGGAACGCCAGCGAATCGTAGGTCGCCCGTTCGAGCTTGCGGCTGGAGAACGTGCCCGTGGCGTAGCCGTAGATCAGCAGGGAGAGCAGCATCGCGGGATGGTAGGCATCGGTTCCTCTGCCGGCATACGCCCGCTCCAGCGCCGAGAGATCCAGGCCTTCCACCACATCCACCACGTAACGCGCCAAGTGCGCTTCCGGCAGCCACTCCTGTACCGACGGCGGCAGCAGGTAGTCCGTGTCTCGATCTATCGGGTGAAAAGCCATCGCGCTATCCGTCAAAGTCCAGCGCTGGGATTATCGCCTATCGCGAGAAAAGTCCGACAGGCTG
>NZ_BJNV01000170.1 GCF_006539865.1 Zoogloea ramigera | reverse complement strand
CCTGTTTCTGACCGCCAAAGACAGCGTGGATGACCGGGTCAAGGGGCTCGAACTGGGGGCCGACGACTATCTGGTCAAACCCTTCGCCTTCTCGGAGTTACTGGCTCGCGTTCGCACGCTCTTGCGCCGGGGGGCCAAGAACAAGGAAGTCGACGCCTTGCATGCGGCAGATCTGGAGCTGGACCTCCTGCGCCGCCGCGTCACGCGGGCGGGCAAGCGGATCGACCTGACCGCCAAGGAGTTTGCACTCCTTGAACTCCTGCTGCGCCGGCGCGGTGAAGTGCTGCCGCGCTCCCTGATCGCCTCCCAGGTGTGGGACATGAATTTCGACAGCGACACCAATGTGATCGAGGTGGCGGTGCGCCGCCTGCGGGCCAAGATCGACGACGGTTTTGAACCCAAGCTGATTCGCACCGTGCGTGGCATGGGCTATGTGCTGGAAGAACAGGAGGACGAATAGTGCGCCCTGTCCGCCGCAAGTCGCTGACCTTCCGCCTGACCGTGCTGTTCGCGGCGGCATCAACCGTGGTGTTGCTGGTACTAGGTTTGATTGTGGCTGAGTCCGTCGAACACCACTTCGAAGAGCAGGACATGGAGGCCCTGACCGGCAAACTCGAATTGATTCGCCATGCCTTGGCCAAGGTTCATTCGTCAAAGGATCTGGCAGCCATTCCGCAGCAGATGGACGACTCCTTGATCGGCCATCATGGCTTGGTCGTGGCAGTAAAGGGGCCGGATGGTCGCACCCTGTTCGCCACCGAGGACGCCCCTTTCCCCCAGCGCTTACTGGATCGGGTCAAAACACCTGAGGCTGAGCGCCCCTACGTGTGGCAAGTCGATGACCAGTTGTCCTTCCGGGGTATCGTGGCCGAAGCACCAACCGGAGTTCAGGCGTGGCCGCCCGCCGTAGTCGCCGTCGCGACGGACATTTCCCATCACCAGAGCTTCATGGACTCATTCATGAAGACCCTCTGGCTCGTGGTCATTGGGGGCACCTTGGCGACCGGACTACTCGGTTGGTTTGCTGCCCGTCGAGGCCTGGCGCCACTTCGCGAGATGAAGCGAAGAGCGACGGAAGTCAGCGCCCAACGTCTTGACCAGCGTTTACCTGTGGATGCCGTACCCGTCGAACTGGCTGAGTTGGCCGAATCCCTCAACGACATGCTGGCCCGGCTGGAGGAGTCGTTCAAGCGACTCTCGGATTTTTCATCAGACCTGGCTCACGAACTCCGGACCCCAG
>NZ_BJNV01000169.1 GCF_006539865.1 Zoogloea ramigera | reverse complement strand
CTTGTTTCTGACCGCGAAGGACAGCGTGGATGACCGGGTCAAGGGGCTCGAACTGGGGGCCGACGACTACCTGGTCAAACCCTTCGCCTTCTCGGAGTTGCTGGCTCGCGTTCGCACGCTCTTGCGCCGGGGCGCCAAAAACAAGGAAGTCGATGCCTTGCATGCGGCAGACCTGGAACTGGACCTCCTGCGCCGGCGCGTCACGCGCGCCGGCAAGCGGATTGATCTCACCGCAAAAGAATTTGCCCTCCTCGAACTGCTGCTACGGCGGCGTGGGGAAGTGCTACCGCGCTCTCTGATCGCCTCCCAGGTGTGGGATATGAACTTCGACAGTGACACCAACGTGATCGAGGTGGCGGTGCGTCGCCTGCGGGCCAAGATCGACGATGGTTTCGAACCCAAGCTGATTCGCACCGTGCGCGGCATGGGCTATGTGCTGGAGGAACAAGAGTGCGAGTAGTTCGCCCGGGAGCCCGCCGCAAGTCCCTGACCTTCCGCCTGACCTTGCTCTTTGCGGCAGCATCGACAGTCGTGCTGCTGGTTCTGGGTTTGATTGTGGCCGAGTCCGTCGAACACCACTTCGAAGAGCAGGACATGGCGGCCCTGAGCGGCAAACTTGAGCTGATTCGCCACGCCTTGGCCAAGGTCCATTCGTCAAAGGATCTGGCTGCGATTCCGCAGCAGATGGACGACTCCCTGATCGGGCATCATGATCTGGTCGTGGCAGTAAAGGGACCGGACGGTCGCACCCTGTTCGCCACCGAGGATGCTCCCTTCCCCCAACGCTTACTGGATCGGGTCAAAACACCCGGGGCTGAGCGCCCTTACGTATGGCAAGTCGATGACCAGTTGTCCTTCCGGGGCATCGTGGCCGAAGCACCAACCGGAGTTCAGGCGTGGCCGCCCGCCGTAGTCGCCGTCGCGACGGACATTTCCCATCACCGCAGCTTCATGGACTCATTCATGAAGACCCTTTGGCTTGTGGTCATTGGGGGCACCTTGGCGACCGGACTACTCGGTTGGTTTGCTGCCCGTCGAGGCCTGGCGCCACTTCGCGAGATGAAGCGAAGAGCGGCGGAAGTCAGCGCCCAACGTCTCGACCAGCGTTTGCCCGTAGATGCCGTCCCTGTCGAACTGGCTGAACTGGCCGAATCCCTCAACGACATGCTGGCCCGGCTGGAGGAGTCGTTCAAGCGACTCTCGGATTTCTCATCAGACCTGGCCCACGAACTCCGGACCCCGG
>NZ_BJNV01000168.1 GCF_006539865.1 Zoogloea ramigera | reverse complement strand
CGTTCACGGTCAGCCACTTGCCGCCCCACTGTTCACAGCCCCCGCTTTTGTGTAGTTTCCTGCCTTTTTGGGCAAACGATGGAAGCGGGCAAGTTGATGGACATGGTCGAGGTTTTCGAAGGGCTCGAAGACTGGCGCAACGCGCAGCAGACACGGCATCGCCTGAGCGAACTGCTGACCATTGCGGTCTGCGCGGTGCTCAGTGGCGCGGACGACTTCGAGGACATCAGCCAATGGGGGCGCATGAAATTGTCGTGGCTGCGTGGTTTTCTGAGCCTGGACTATGGCATCGCCTCGCCCGACACGTTCGAACGCGTCTTCGCGGTGCTGGATCCGAAGAGCTTCGAGCGGGCGTTTCGTGAATGGGTGGCAGGGGTGATTCCGGCGCTGCGGCAGGAACAGGTGATCGCCATCGACGGCAAGACGAGCCGGCGCACGACGAGCAAGGCCGCCGCGGCGCCGCTGCACATGGTCAGTGCCTTTGCGGCCGAAGTGGGTCTGGTGCTCGGGCAGGTCGCCACCGATCAGAAATCCAACGAAATCACCGCCATTCCGCAGTTGTTGCGCACGCTGGACGTGGCCGGCTGCATCGTCACCATCGATGCGATGGGCACCCAGACGGCCATCGCCAGTGAGATTCGCGAGCGCGGTGCGGATTACGTCCTGTGCGTGAAGGACAACCATCCGAAGCTGCTCGATTCGATCCTGCTGGCTCAGGCCGGTGTGGGCGGTGCGCTGCAGGCAGTCTCGACCTGGGAGAGCCACAACCACGGGCATGGCCGGGACGAGTGGCGGCGCTGCTGGGCCTTCGAGGCCGGTGATCGGCTCTACAAGGGTGAGCAGTGGTGTGACCTGAAGAGCTTTGCCCTGGTCGAGCGCACCCGCACCGTCGGTGAGAAGACCAGCGTCGAGCGGCGTTACTACATCAGCAGCTTTGCCCCCGATGCCGAGAAATTCATGCACGCCGTGAGGAGCCATTGGGAAGTGGAAAACCGGCTCCACTGGTGCCTGGACGTTCAATTCGGCGACGACTATGCCCGTGCCCGCGCGGGCCATGTGGCCCACAACCTCGCGCTGGTCCGCCACATCGCCCTGAACCTCATCCGGCTGAATACCTCCGTCAAGACCAGCATCAAAACCAAGCGCCTGCTGGCGGCCACCTCCGATGAGTTTCGGGCAACCCTGCTGGGGTTTGAAGTCAATGAGGATGATGACGATTGATGTCACGCGGGTAGCTGCGGGAGCCCT
>NZ_BJNV01000167.1 GCF_006539865.1 Zoogloea ramigera | reverse complement strand
AGGGCAATCGCACCGTCACGTCATGAATCCGAGCACTTCCGCCCGAAACTCGTCAGACGCCGAAGCCATCAGTCTTTTGTTCTTTATTCCCACCTTGCTGGTGGTGTTGAGGCGCAACAGATTCATCACGATATGGCGGACGATCGCGAGGTTGTTGGCCGCAAAGCCGCTCCGCGTGCGGGACTGGTCGTCGGCGAGCTGAACATCGAGGCACCAATGGAGCCGGTTTTCCACTTCCCAATGGCCTCTCACGGCGCGGGCCAGGCGTGCGGCGTCGGCGGGCAGGCTGCTGATGAAATACGCGCGCTCAATGCTCGTCCGCCCGTCCTGCGTGCGCTCGCGCTCGATGATGGCGAAGCTGCGGATGTCTTTCCACTGTTCATGCTTGTAGAGCCGATCTACCGCGTCGTAGGCCCAGCAGCGGCGCACCTCGAGACGGCCGTGGTTCGGTTTCGTGGCCGTGACCTCGTCGGTCGAACAGGGCTGCAGCGCGCCCTCGGGGCCCAGCCCGGCAAACATGATCGAATCGAGCAGATTCGGGTGATTGTCCTTCACGCACAGCACATAGTCGGCCTCGCCTCTGCGGATCGTTTCGGCGATCTTGGTCTGGGTACCCATTGCGTCGATGGTCACGATCGTCCCCTGGAGCGCCAGGGTCTTGAGCAGCTCGGGGATGGCGGTGATCTCATTGGACTTCTCTTCGGTGGCCTTCTGCCCCAGTACAACCCCGAGGCCGGCGGCGAAGGCGCTCACCAGGTGCAGCGGATGGGAGTCGGCGTCATTCTTGTTGTGCGAGCGGCGGCTGGTCTTGCCGTCGATCGCCACCACCGTGTCTTGGGCCAGCGCCGGGATCACCATCCCCACCCAGCGCCGGAAGGCGGCCTCGAACTCGTCGGGCGAAATCAGCCCGAACACGCGGGCCAGCGTGTCGTGGGACGGGATGCCCTGCTCAAGCTTCATGAAGCCCCGCAGCCAGTCGAGTTTCAACTTGGCCCACTCCTCGATGCCGACAAAGTCGTCCGCGCCACTGAGCACCCCGCACACCACGACCGTCAGGAGTTCGGCCAGATCGTGCTGTGTGTGCCGAGGGCTGCGCGGATCGGAGATCGAAACAAACACCTGCATCAGCGGCATCACTCCTGTCTTCATGGGAAGCCCAAAAAGCCAGGAAACTACACACTTTCTGCGGCTGTGAACAGGGGGTGTGTAAGGCTATGAAGGTGAACGATGTTTTGCGGTGGGGTATGTCGGGTCGGTACGATTGCCCTGG
>NZ_BJNV01000166.1 GCF_006539865.1 Zoogloea ramigera | reverse complement strand
GGGCACGACCCCGGCAGCTCGATACCCCGCTACCGGTTATGCGGCAGCGCACTCCAGGCTGGCCACCATGGAGCGCCCCTGGGGCTCTGGGGCCAGGCATCCTGGAGGCACGCCGCGCAGCGCGCCGCGAATCCACAGCAGCGCGTAGCCCCGCTGCAGGTTCGTTCGGGCCGCCCACATTGCGGCGTCATCCTTCTCGTTGAGATAGCCGGCGGCGCTCGCTTCTTTCAGCGAGTCGACCAGAACACAGGGCTCACCCGCTGGGATCTCGAACTCTTTCCCGGTCAGGGGATCATTGAAAATGAGCGGCTTGCCGCTCCGCCGACGGCCAGATGAGGAGGACATGGTTGCGACGCCTTCTGGAATGGAGAGCCGTCACTATCGCCTCAAGCTGCGACAAACCATGTCGTACTGCGATTGCCTGAACAGCCTCACCTGCGTCAATCCAGATGGCTCTGGTGAGCGGCGGCGACAAGAACGATCCCGCTTCCACGCGCCGGAGTGGCCGCTCATCTCACGCGCCAGTTACCGGCTGCAAGAAACAATTCCTCCTCGCGATGGAGGTCGGGCAAACGGACCCGATACTCGGCCAGGATGCCGACTCCGTGGGCGCGACGGAAGGCCTGCATTTTGCGCAGCGCCGTCATCTCCTCGCCAAATCTCAGCTCCTGAAGGGCCTCGCCCATTTTGACCAGCACGCCCTGGAGCTCGAAGCGGATGTCTTCGCGCAAGCGCGCATTGGAAACCGGTGCCCGGCGGGAAGGCTCGGACATGCAGAAATCCAGCCATGACCCCGAACGGAACTTGCGGCGCCGCTCCCACGACATTTGCAGGGGCTCCACGTGATCGGTGGTGTATTGCATGTCGTCTGCCGCCAGAGGCAGCAGATGGCTCAGGAAGGGACCTTCATTGACGCACTCATGGTTGCCGCCATCCATGCAGCCATCGCGGATGCCGACGAAATGGTGGATCTTGAGACCCGCCGTCGCGATCCGCGCCAGCGTCTCGCGATTGTCCTCGCGGAAGACCCACACGGTCTTGCTATCGCTGCGGAAATGCAGATATTGCGGGGTTTTCTCGATCAACTCGACGCTGCGGCCATGCCGCTCGAAGGATGCGCGAAAGCTCTCCCAGCGGCTGAACTGACGCTCCTTCTCCGACATGATGAACAGGTCGCAGTCCAGATTGAGCAGGATCCAGGGCGTTTGATGATGGCAGCTCGGGTAGTAGCACAGCCGCTGGTGGGGTTCGAAGCTGATGTCCATGATGTGT
>NZ_BJNV01000165.1 GCF_006539865.1 Zoogloea ramigera | reverse complement strand
GGGCTTGCCCAGGCCACAGCGCCGACTCGCGGCCAGTCCGAGCACACCCGTTCAGTCATGATTCCCATGGCCAGCGGGGTGGCTTGCCGGGTTGCAACGATTCCGGGGTCACCCCGGAAGTCTGGACAACACCTGCGGGCCCAGACCGGACAGAAGGAGGCTCGCCATGGCTAGTATCAGAGCCCGGGCGGACTCCGGAAAACTGTTCTTCGACTTCCGCTTTCGAGGAACGCGTTGCAGAGAACAGACTCTGTTGGATGACACGCCCGCGAACCGGCGTCGGCTGGAAAAGGTCTTGCAGCGTATCGAGCTGGAGATTCACCAAGGCGTTTTCGACTACTCGGCCTTCTTCCCCGGCAGCAAGCTTGCCGCGACTTTTGCGATCGCCGGAAGTGAGGTGACTCGGGAGATCGACCTCGGTCAGCCCGCGCCTCAGGTGGACAGCCCTGCGGTGATCTCTGCTCCTCCACCGCCCCCTTCTCTTGCGGCTTCCACCGCTCGCCCGACCATCGGCGCTTTCGCTGAGACCTGGCAGCTGGAAAACCAAGTGACCTGGCGGCGCTCCTACCAGCGCACCGTCAGCGACATCGTCACCAAGCATCTGCTGCCCCGTTTTGGGGCGCGGGATGTCGGAAGCCTCCTGCGGGAAGAACTCCTCCAATTCCGGTCCGAACTCGCCAAAGTCAAAGGCCGGAAGAAGGAAACGCTGTCGCCCCGCCGGATCAACGCCATCATGAATGTGATGAGCCTGATCCTTGCAGAAGCCTCCGACCGGTACAAATTTACCAGTCCTTACTACAACATCAAACCGCTGCGTATCCCCAAGAGCGATGTCGAACCCTTCGCGCTCGCCGAGGTGCAACGCATTCTCGACACCGTAAGGGAGGACTTCCGCGATTACTACACGGTGCGCTTCTTCACCGGGATGCGAACCGGCGAGGTGGATGGGCTCAAGTGGAAGTACGTGGATTTCGAACGCCAGCTGATCCTCGTGCGGGAAACGATTGTCCTCGGCGTGGTGGAGGAAGACGCCAAGACCATCGAGTCCGTGCGCGACATCCAGATGTCCCAGGTGGTGTACGACGCGCTCAAGCGCCAACTGGCTCGCTCCGGGCGCTTGAAGGGTTTCGTCTTCTGCAACAGCACGGGTCACGCGCTGGACCACAACAACATCACCAAGCGCATCTGGTACCCCTTGCTGCGGCACCTCGGGCTCAAGCAGCGACGGCCATATCAGACCCGCCATACTGCCGCGACTTTGTGGCT
>NZ_BJNV01000164.1 GCF_006539865.1 Zoogloea ramigera | reverse complement strand
GAGAATCTCGCGGACCAGGTCGTCGAGCTCGAGGGGTTTTGGCAGATGGGCGCGCATGCCGGCGGCGAGGCAGGCGTCGCGTGCCTCGGGCCCGGCGTGGGCGGTGAGGCCGAGGACGGGCAGGCGGGGGTAATCGGCCCGCAGCTGCAGCGTGAGGGCGTAGCCGTCCATGTCGGGCATCTGGATGTCGGTGAGGACGATGTGATAGCTGTCCGGCCCGACCTCGGTGAGGTGGGCGATGGCCTCGTGGCCACCGGCCAGGCAGGTCACGCGGGCGCCCTCCTGGGCCAGCATGTCGGCCAGCACGAGGCGGTTGATCTCGTTGTCGTCGACGGCCAGCACGCAGAGGCCGGCCAGGCGCCTCTCGAGGGGCGCCGGCGGCGGCCGGGGCCGGGTGCGCCGGGCCAGGGCCTCGCCGAAATGCCGGCTGCGCAAGGGGCGCTCGATGATCGGCAGGTGCAGCTCGGGCAACTCGGCGCGCTCGATCTCGTCGAGCCGGCCGGCGATGGCGAGGCTGCGTCGCTCGGCGTGGAGGCGGGCCAGCCAGCTGCGCCAGGCCTGGGCGTCTGCCGCGAAGCGGGCATCGACGACGACGAGATCGGCCGCCGGCACCGGGCCGAAGGGCGTCTCGAGGGTGGCCACCGCGATGCCGCGCTCGACGAGATCGGCCCGCAGCGCCGCGCACTCGTCGGGCGGAAAACCAGCCAGCACCAGGCTGCCGCTGGCGGGGGAGAGCTCATAGACCGGCTCGACCAGCGGCAGGCTCACGCAAAAAGTGGTGCCGGCCCCGGGATGGCTCGAGACCTCGATGCGGCCGCCCATCGCGTGCACCAGATGGGCGCTGATCGAGAGCCCCAGGCCGGTGCCGCCGAAGCGCCGGGTGGTGGAGCTATCGGCCTGCTCGAAGGGCTTGAAGAGGCGCTCGATCTGCTCGGGGCTCATGCCGATGCCGGTGTCGCTGACGCTCAGGTAAAGGGTGGCGTGGTCGGCGCAGGCCTCAAGGGTGACGCTGCCGCGCTCGGTGAACTTGATCGCGTTGCCCAGCAGATTGACGATCACCTGGGAGAGGCGCAGGGGGTCGCCCTGGCAGCGGGCGGGCAGGCCGCGCTCGCGGACGCGGAAGTCGAGGCCGCGGGCGAAGGCGCGCTCGGCCGAGAGGGTGATGGCGCTGTCGATGACCTGGCCCGGGGCGATGGCGATCTGCTCGACGCTGAGCTTGCCGGCCTCGATCTTGGCCGAGTCGAGCACGTCGTTGACGATGCCCAGCAGGTGCTGGCCCGATTCGACGATGCGGATGAACTG
>NZ_BJNV01000163.1 GCF_006539865.1 Zoogloea ramigera | reverse complement strand
TGTCGCCGGAGGCGGCGGGGGCGCTGAAGATGCCCCAGTTCCATTGATAACTCATTGTTGTTCCTCTCTAAGAGCGGCCGGGCAGGTGCCCGATGGCTCCGCTTTGGTGTGTCGTGTCGGGCTTCCGCCTCAGTACTCCATGAACATCCGCTGCAGCGCTTTGGTATCCCCGGTCCGGGTGAGCGCCACCGCGGCCAGGATGCGGGCCTTCTGGGGGTTGAGGTCGTGGGCGACGACCCAGTCGTACTTGTCGTCGGGCTGTTCGGCGTTGCGCAGCACGAAGCCGCCGCCTACCACCCGCGACGAGCGGATGATCTGCACGCCTTGGCCACGCAGCGCCTGCAGGGTCGGCACCACCGCGCTGCTCACCGAGCCGTTGCCGGTGCCGGCGTGGATCACGGCCCGGGCGCCGCCCTCGGCGAAGGCCTTGTAGGCCGTCGGGCTGGCGTTGCCGGCGCCGTAGGCGATCTCCACCGGGGCCAGCCGGTCGAGCTGGTCGATGTCGAACTCGCTGGCCGTGGTGTGGCGCTTGGCCGGGCTGCGGAACCAGTAGGTCTTGCCCTCGACGATCATCCCCAGCGGCCCCCACGGGCTCTTGAAGGCGTCGGTGCGGAGGTTGGCGGCCTTGCTCACGTCGCGGCCGGTGTGGATCTCGTCGTTCAGCGTGACGAGCACGCCCTTGGCGCGGGCGTCCTTCGCCGCGGCCACCGCCACCGCGTTGTAGAGGTTGAGCATGCCGTCGGCCGACATCGCGGTGCCCGGCCGCATCGAGCCGACCAGCACAACCGGCTTGTCGGTCTTGAGCACCAGGTTGAGGAAGAAGGCGCTCTCTTCCAGGGTGTCGGTGCCGTGGGTGATCACGATGCCGTCCACGTCCGGCTGGCGGGCGAGGGCGGCGACGCGCTTGCCGAGGGTGACGAGGTGGGCGTCGGTGAAGCTCTCCGAGGCGATCTGGAAGACCTGCTCGCCGCGCACCTGGGCCAGGCTGGCCAGCTCCGGCACGCCGGCGATGAGCTTGTCCACCGGCACCTTGGCCGCCTGGTAGGTGGCGCTGTTGGCCACCCCGGCACCGGCGCCGGCGATGGTGCCGCCGGTGGCCAGGATCACCACGTTCGGTTTTCCGTCCGCCAGCGCGGCGGTGGACAGGAGCAGGGAGGCGAGAAAGACGACGTTTTTCATGGCAGCAGTCCTGGGGGAAGTGGGGAGTGGGGAGTGGGGAGTGGGGAGTGGGGGATTGGGGGATTGGGGAGATCGGAGGAGTGGGTTTACCCACTCCCTACTTCCCATTACCCACTACCCATCACTCGAAGGCCTTGTCGTTGGGTGCCTTGTAGAGTTT
>NZ_BJNV01000162.1 GCF_006539865.1 Zoogloea ramigera | reverse complement strand
GAGATGGACTCCTCCCTCCTAAAACGGCTTCGATGAGCCAGACTGGGAAGTGTCACCTCCGGTCAATCAGAAAGAAGGAGTCCGTCGTGAAGATTACGCGTATCGGCCTGGATCTGGCCAAAAATGTCTTTCAGGTGTTCGGTGTGGATGCCCAGGACAAGCGGGTGCTATCGCGTCAGCTCAAGCGCAAGGACATGCAAGCCTTCTTCCAAGCCTTGCCCGCGTGCCTGATCGGCATGGAAGCCTGCGCCAGCGCCCACTACTGGGCGTGGGTACTCACCGAGATGGGCCACACCGTCAAGCTGATTGCCCCGCAGTTCGTGAAACCCTACGTCAAGGGCAACAAGAACGACGCCAACGATGCCGAAGCCATCTGCGAGGCCGTGAGCCGGCCTGGAATGCGCTTCGTCCCGGTCAAGACGATCGAACAACTGCACATCCAGGCCCGCCACCGGGTGCGCTCGGAACTGATCAAGCAGCGCACCGCCAAGGCCAATCAGATCCGCGGCCTGCTCGCTGAATACGGCATCGTGATCGGGTTGGGCGTGCGCTGCTTGCGCCACCACCTGCCGGAAATCCTCGAAGAAGCCGAAAACCGTCTGCAGGAGGACTTCCGGCTACTGCTCACGGGGCTGCGCGACGACCTGGTGTATCTGGACGAGCGGATCAAAACCGAGGACAAAGCCATCGGGACGCTGGCCAACACCCACGCCAGCGCCCGGCGTCTGCAGCAACTGCGCGGAGTCGGCCCGCTGGTGGCCACGGCGCTGATCGCGGCGCTGGGGGATGGCCGGCAATTCAGGAACGGGCGCCAGGCCTCTGCCTGGGTCGGACTGGTTCCCGGCCAGCACAGCAGCGGCGGCAAGCAGACCTTGCTTGGCATCAGCAAACGGGGCGACACCTACCTGCGCACGCTGCTGATCCACGGCGCCCGCGCAGCGCTGCGGGCCGCCCGTAGCAAGACGGACCCGTTGAGCCTGTGGCTTCAGGGCCTGTGTGCCCGGCGCAACCCGAACGTGGCGGCGGTGGCGCTGGCCAACAAGACAATGCGCCTGGCCTGGGTGCTGCTGAGGCGGGAGGAAGACTACGACCCGTTGCACGGCCACGCGAGGCCGGCACAGCCGGCCTGAAGCGGGCAGGCGCCCACGACATTTTTATGATGAAAGTTTAAGAAGGAGCACCTTCCTCACGATTGCCCAGCAAGAATCGCCGATGACAAACCGATCGAATCGGCGTCTGAAAACCCTTCCAAACCCGATGTGCCTCGAGCACGCTAGGTCGATCAGGAGCAGACGCGCGGATAACTCATCATGGCCCGGGCCACTACGCCCAACCAGGAGGCCGGATATACGTGAGCAATCGACCCCCTTGTCATCCAACATTCGCGCTGGCAAAACGGGAGGAGTCCATATACGGGTTAG
>NZ_BJNV01000161.1 GCF_006539865.1 Zoogloea ramigera | reverse complement strand
TAAGCGTCGTCCCTGTCCCGTCTTGATCCCATTTCTTTGAGCAGCGAAGGTGTCCACCATTTTTGAGGGTGGACACCATGGAAATTGAGAAGGCAGCAGGAGTGGCTCGGCGTGGGGCCTATGTGCGGCGCAGCCCCGAGCTGAAGGCGGCGATCGTAGCGGAGTGCCTGGTGCCGGGCGCATCGGTTGCCGCGGTGGCCCTGGCCCACGGCGTCAATGCCAATCTGGTCCGCAAATGGATCGAGAAGTCGCGCCCATCGACCCAGGCGGAGGCGGACGTGAGCTGGCTCGCGGTGGTGCCCGACACGCCCCCGCCCGCAACGCGGGCCTCCACGCCCCGTGGCGAGATCGAGATCGAGCTCCCCCGCGCCCGTCTCCTGGTGCGCGGCCCGGTGGATCTGGCGGTGCTCGAGCGGGTGCTGACGAGTCTGTCCCGATGATCCGCCCTGGCCCGGGCACCCGCATCTGGCTGGCCTGTGGCTTCACCGACATGCGCCGCGGCTTCGATGGCCTGGCAGCGCTGGTGCAAAGCCAACTCGAGCAGGATCCCTTCTCGGGCCAACTGTTCGTCTTTCGCGGACGCAAGGGGGATCGGCTCAAGCTGCTGTGGTGGGACGGCGATGGGCTGTGCCTGCTTGCGAAGCGGCTGGAGAACGGCCGCTTCATCTGGCCCCAGGCCAGCGAGGGGTCGGTGGTCCTTACCGCGGCCCAGCTCGCGATGCTGCTCGAAGGCATCGACTGGCGGCGCCCTGTGCGCACCTGGCAGCCGGAGGCGGCAGGATAGGATTCCGGGGGCTGTTCACCGACGGGTGTCTCGCGTAGACTCGCGTCATGCCCCAGCCTGTCACGCCTCCCCCCATCGACCCTTCTGACGAGGTGGCCGCCCTGCGCCATCAGGTGGGTGAGCTCGAGGCCGAGGTGGTGCGTCTCAAGCTGCTGGTGGCCAAGTACCGTCAGATGCATTTCGGGCGGCGCGCCGAACCCTGGCGGGCCGAAGGGCAGCTCGACCTGCCCTTGCTTCTGACGCCGCAGCCCTTGCCGGCGCCCGCCAAGACGGCCGACGCCCCACCGGCCGCGGGTCGCTCGCCGCGGCGCCAACGCAAACCCTTTCCCGACGATCTGCCTCGGGAGACGATTGAGCATCTACCGACCGACACCCGTTGCCCCTGCTGCGGCGGCGCCTTCAAGCCCCTGGGTGAGGAGGTCTCGGAGATGCTCGAGTACATCCCGGCCAGCTTCAAGGTGATCCGCCATGTGCGCCCCAAACTTGCCTGCGCCCGCTGCGATCACATCGCCCAGGCCGAAGCGCCCAGCCGGCCCATCGCGCGGGGCTTTGCCGGGCCAGCGCTCCTGGCCCACGTGCTGGTGGGCAAGTTCTGTGATCACCTGCCGCTCTATCGGCAAAGCACCATCTTCGCCCGCAGCGGGCTGAGCCTGGAACG
>NZ_BJNV01000160.1 GCF_006539865.1 Zoogloea ramigera | reverse complement strand
TTTACACCTCGTTCGGCGGCAGCGGGACGCCGACGATCGGGAAGTCGAACTCGACCCAGTCGACCAGGAAGTCGCTGCCGTGGGGCTTGCCGGCGGCGTCGGTGGCGATGGGGGCGCCGCCGTCGTAGGCCCCGAAGACGAAGTCGGTGCCGTCCCAGGCGCCGGCCGACAGCTCGACCGCGCTGAAGCCGTCCTGCCAGGCAAGGCTGACCGCCTGGGTGCCGGCGGCATTGCTGGCCTGGAAAGTGGTCTCGGCCACCACCGCGCCGCTGTCGTCGAGCAGGCGCAGCCGGCCGCTCTCGGCAAACAGGCTGCCGTCGTCGTTGATGAAGAAGCGCGACAGGTTGACGGTGACGCCGGTGGCTTCGGTGGCGAGTTCGAAGCGCAGCGCCTCGCTGCCGTCGATCTCCTGGCGCACGCTGCTGGTGGCCACCGACTGGCCGCTGACGCCAAGGTCGCCCCCATACATGTCGCCGCCCGCGAGCTGCGAGGTGCTGATGGCGTGGTAGGCGACCGGCGTCCAGGCTTCGGCGGCGTTGGTGGCGTCGTGCTGGTGGAGCGTGGTGATGCCGGTGTGGGTCCAGGCGGCAGCCCATTGGCCACCGAGGCCGCTTTCGCGCACGGGGGCGTTGCCGATGGGGGTGGCGGTGGTTTCGGGAAGGACTTCGATGCGCACGTGGCCGGTGTCGACGCCGCCGTTGCCGTCGGCGACCTGGTAGCTGAAGCCGGTGCTGCCGGCAAAGCCGGCGGTGGGGGTGAACAGCAGGCTGCCGTCGGGGTTCCAGCTGAGGCTGCCGGCGAGGCCGGTGGTGTCGACGCCGCTGACCAGCAGGTTGTCACCGTCGGCATCGGTGTCGCCGGTCAGGAGGCCCGGGGCGGGCAGGCTGAGGCTGCCGTTGCGCCACACGTGGAGCACTTCGTCGTCGGCCACCGGGGCGGTGTTGGTGACGTCGATGACGACCTGCGCGGTGTCGCTGCCGCCAAAGCTGTCGGCGACGGTGTAGGTGAAGGCGGTGCTGCCGGTGAAGCCGGCGGTGGGCGTGTAGCTGAAGCTGCCGTCGGCCTGGAGATCCAGGCTGCCGTCGAGCCCGGAGGCGTCGAAGCTGGAGATGAAGAGCGAATCCAGATCGGCGTCGGCGTCGTTGCCGAGTACGCCCGGAATGACGATGAGGGGCCGCCCGGCGTGGGTGCTGTAGCGGTCGTCCTGGGCGACCGGGGCGGTGTTCTCCACGTTGAAGGTGACGGTGGCGGTGTCACGCCCGCCCATGCCGTCGCTGACGGTGTAGGTGTAGGCCATGGTGCCGGTGAAGCCGGCCTCGGCGGTGAAGCGCAGGCTGCCGTCGAGGCGCTGGGTGAGGCTGCCGATGAGGCCGGTGGTGTCGACGCTGAGGACGGTGAGTGCGTCACCATCGGCGTCGGTGTCGCCGTCGAGCACGCCCGGGGCGGGGAGTTCGAGGGTCTGGCCGGGGCGCAGGGTGTAGGTGTCGTCGTCGGCGACCGGGGCGGTGTTGCCACCGCCGGCCGGGAGCACGCTGAGGGCGACGCTGGCGACGGC
>NZ_BJNV01000159.1 GCF_006539865.1 Zoogloea ramigera | reverse complement strand
GACATCGATCGTCACGCCCCGCAGCGCGGACTGACCTGTTTGGATGCTCACAGCCATGATCTGCTCAAATGCGCTCTCTTCCCCGAACGGCTTGTTGCTTCAAGCAACGATCCGTCGCTTGGAGGATCTCGGCCTTCAGACACTCCGGGCGACATCCACTGGGGACGCTGAGGCGGCTATCACCCTATTTGCCCAGTTCACCGACTGTATGTACCGCAGCTTTGCGTTAGAAGAGCGCTGGCTCAACACCTGGTTCTCTCCCGATCGGGATGCTCATGTCCGGGAACATACGCATCTGATCGAACTGACAGTCGAGCACTACATGAGCGTCATGACGGATGACCGGCTCACCTGCGCCTCCATACGTCGCGCACTTGAGGGAGCTATCTTGCCGCACATCGTCACTAGGGACCGTGCGCTCTTACAGCACCACCACACAGTCGCACCATGACTGCCAGAATGTATGGATTGCGTACGTCCTCTTTTTTGTTCTAGTATCTCAAAGCCTTCCCTTCGCACGGAAGGTGTTCCCATGTTCAGACCCGATGCCATGAAGCAACCCGCTCGCAGCCTTCTCTTGAAGAAACACGCTTCGTCCCTCAAGGCGAAGAAGCGGCTCGTCGTGTCCATTGAGTCTGTCCGGTCGACACCGGCAGTTCAGGAGCGCGCGGAGCAGCTGGCCGCTGCCGCTCGCCGTGCCAAGGAAGCCCATTTTCTGGACAAGTATCGGGTCACTTTGCCTGGCTGATGCTGACTGACGAGGGATATGGTTACCTCCCCATCACGGAGGTTGATCCGGCGACTCTCGGTACATTCTCGTGCGGAAAGCCGCGCCTAGACGATTTTCTGAGCGCACAGGCACTGGCCTTGCACAAAGCCAGACTGGGCTTCACCAACGTGGTCTTTCATCAGCAGTTCGAAGGTCCGGTCGGCTACTTCACCCTCGCCAACGACGCGATCAAGCTCAACGACTCTGAGAAGTTCGAGTTGGGGTTCGGTGAGCAGGTCGAACTCGCAGCCTTTCCCGCCGTCAAGATCGGGCGACTTGCCGTTCACCAGGACCTGCACCGTAAGGGTGTGGGCGTCGTCTTGATGACGCTTCTTCTCGGCGACATTCTCAACACGGCGGGCTTGTCCGCTGCGCGACTGATCGTTGTCGATGCGGACAACGACGACGCGGTCCTCCGCTTCTACGAAAAGCTCGGCTTCGAGACAAGCCTGTGGGCGGAAGAGATGGCCAGGAATCACACCAAGAAGCGTGCTAAGCCCCAGACGATCAAGATGCATCGGGACGTCTTCAAAGGCCTCTGAGTACGTCAGCTGCGCAGGGCCGTCGCACTCGAATGACATTTCCTCCGCCTCACCTCTCCCGCCAAGCCGTTGACGTTCAACGGCTTGCGCCGTCGGCTTGTAAACGGCGCTTATATGCATCCCATTACACACATCTCCCCGCCCTGTACCCTATCGTCCTGAATGGCGATCACACGGAGCGTGCAGATGAGTTGGGCGAAGCAGGAGTTTGAGACGATCGAGTTGGGCGATGCGCGGCTGAATCAGCGCGCGGTGCTGCTGGCCGAGCGGCTGGGCCAGAAGCCCGGGG
>NZ_BJNV01000158.1 GCF_006539865.1 Zoogloea ramigera | reverse complement strand
AAAACTGCGATGCACGAAGCCTAGATGTCGGCGCTGCCATGCAATCGATCGGGTAACGGATTGGATGGCGGTGGCGGTGGCGGTTTTTGCCACACGCGCCGCTCACATGCCGGCGCCGCGGTTGAATGAAGCAGGCAAAGCGCAATAGACGGCCCAAACGCCCCCGCCGGGCATACACCAGCGCCCGCCCAAGGTTGTAGGCCATCAGGTGCAGACGAAACTCCAGCCGTACCCCCCGCAAGCCGCGGCGGCGGAATCGGTTCAGGCCCTGACGTTCGCGCAGCGCCGAGAACACGGGTTCGACCATCGCCTTGCGCTGGGCAAACGCGCGTCGGGCCCCCGGCTGGGCCATGACCTGGCGTAGCGCTTCCTTGAGCGCCTGGCCAGCGGTGCGCTGGATCGTGCGTTGCGTGGCACCCGTGCACTGCGCACGGCGCGCGCACTGAGCGCAGGCGGTCGTGGTGTACTGCACGTACGCACGACGTCCCGCCTCCGGGTTGCCCTGAGAGCGGCGACACGGATGCAGTCGTTCTCCGGTCGGGCACACGTAGTAGTCCCCGTCCTCGACGTAGCGGAAGTGGCGCAGGGCGAATCGTCCGGCGCCCGGCTCATCGCCTTGCGCATCCTCGGCGCGCTCCGGGCACAGCACGCTGATGTCTTTGTTCAGGGCGCACTCCAGTGTCTCGTAGGTGTTGAATCCCGCATCGAGCAGCACTTCCTGGGTCTGGGCGCCGTCCAGCCGATCCAGCGGCTCGCAGAGCGCGGCTTGCTCGCTCGTCGAGTGGACCTGCGCATCGACCACCACGCGCGCCTCGTTGGCCAGCACCGCCGCCTGGTAGGCTGGGCGGGCGCCCCGGCCGTTCTTGAGCTTGAGCAGCCCCGCCTCGGGTTCGCTCACCACGATGGCCTTGGCCTCGGGGCGCTTGGCCAGTACCGCCTGGGCGTGCTCGATCCGGGCCTGTACGGCGGGTGCCTGGGCCTGTTCGCGCTGCGCCTCGAGCGCTTCGCGCTTGATCAGCGCAAAGCGCGAACTCATCGCCTCCAGCACCGTTCCATCTCCTGCCAGGCGCCCGCGCCCGGACGCCGTACGCTTGAGCACCGCCTCGGTGATCGACTCGAATAGGGGCCCGCTCAGCTGTGCTTCGTGACGCGCGATGAAACGCCCCAGGATCGAGTGATCCGGGGTGATCCCGCCGCTCACCCACATGCATTCCAGATCGCTGCGGGTAAAGCGCTCGAGCGCCCGCAGCGAACTGACGCCCCGCATCAGCCCGAATAGCACGACCCCTGCCATCAGCCAGGGGGCATAGCCTGGCCGGCCCGCCGGGCTGTACTGTGCCTCGAACCCGCTCCAGTCCTGTTCGCTCAAGATCTGCCGCAGCGCCAGCGCATCACCGAGCCCCATCTCACGAAGGTGAGCGTCCAGCCGCTGCGTGCCAAAACGGATGTCTCGAGGGTCAGGGTCTTCGAATCGAATCGCCATCCGGCCCTGCGCCACCTGTCGCGCCTCAAGCCCCGGCTCAGCATCGAACCCGTCCAAACCCAACTGGGTTCCCACCTTGATCCGTGTGACGCGGCG
The DNA here is from genome assembly GCF_006539865.1 of Zoogloea ramigera. Taxonomy (GTDB): domain Bacteria; phylum Pseudomonadota; class Gammaproteobacteria; order Burkholderiales; family Rhodocyclaceae; genus Zoogloea; species Zoogloea ramigera. The sequence goes on along the minus strand of NZ_BJNV01000158.1, from coordinate 92 downwards.
TTTGATCCTGTCCTGACCCATGACTGTCCCAACTTTGTCTCTATATGCGTAATCGTAGCTCAGGCACTCGGGCAGGGGTTTCGCGACACCCT
>NZ_BJNV01000157.1 GCF_006539865.1 Zoogloea ramigera | reverse complement strand
GGGTTTCTCCCCCTTCTGATGCTCGCCCGCGCCGCCCTCTTCACGTCTTAATCCCTTTGATTTCAGGGCTTGGGTTTCTCCACATCTACACAAGCACCCTTACCTCTGTGACATGGTCTTAATCCCTTTGATTTCAGGGCTTGGGTTTCTCTAACATATGAGCCATACAGCAATCAGTGTTGTCTTAATCCCTTTGATTTCAGGGCTTGGGTCTCTCCAAGAATTTCGCAGACATGCAAGCAGCAGAGCTGTCTTAATCCCTTTGATTTCAGGGCTTGGGTTTCTCTACGTTGTCAACGCAAAGAGCTATCCGCACTCGGTCTTAATCCCTTTGATTTCAGGGCTTGGGTTTCTCGGCGGGGATGACGAAGGCGCAGCTGCGGGCGGTGTCTTAATCCCTTTGATTTCAGGGCTTGGGTTTCTCCGACGCGCAGAAGCAGGCGCTCCGGGTTGATCCGTCTTAATCCCTTTGATTTCAGGGCTTGGGTTTCTCTTCTCTCCACTATGGAAGACGTCTGGGACAACCTGTCTTAATCCCTTTGATTTCAGGGCTTGGGTTTCTCCAAGACGACGAAGCATGGTGGTGCTCCGAGTTGATGTCTTAATCCCTTTGATTTCAGGGCTTGGGTTTCTCTCTAACTTTCAGGAAGACCCGGACTCTCCGAATGTCTTAATCCCTTTGATTTCAGGGCTTGGGTTTCTCAAGAGGCGCTCGCGCACCTGTCGCCCGACGATTAGTCTTAATCCCTTTGATTTCAGGGCTTGGGTTTCTCCGATTGATTTTGCAAAGGTTCTAGGACACTGCAGTCTTAATCCCTTTGATTTCAGGGCTTGGGTTTCTCTGTGGATTGTAACAACTACGCTCCAGTAGCCTTGTCTTAATCCCTTTGATTTCAGGGCTTGGGTTTCTCGCAGATACGGTCGGCTACCGCAACGGCGGTGACGTCTTAATCCCTTTGATTTCAGGGCTTGGGTTTCTCGCGCACTTACATGGAGCAGATCGCCCTGCCGCCGCCGTCTTAATCCCTTTGATTTCAGGGCTTGGGTTTCTCTGCCAATTCTGAAGCCAACCGTCAGCTGCAAGGTCTTAATCCCTTTGATTTCAGGGCTTGGGTTTCTCACCAACTCATCACCAATCTCTCCACGCGGGATAAGTCTTAATCCCTTTGATTTCAGGGCTTGGGTTTCTCTGTGTGGGCGATTTTACTTCTATTTTTCAAGGTGTTGGCGGAGGTGTCCGCAGGATTGCGGAGCACCGGCGGGGATGTGTCGGCCACGCGAGGCCGACAGGTGCTGGAGAGGGCCGGCAGCGGGAGGGGGCCGCCGGCGGCTTGCGGGCTCATGCGCCGGGCTCCAGCGCGGCGAGCTTGAGCTTCTTGCGCAGGTCCTTGGGCTCGATGTCGACGATGAGGGGTATCCAGTGCTGGATGGCGGCAGCGGCAGCGGCCTTTTCGTCGGCGGCCCAGGCCTGGGCGCGGGTGGCGAGCTGGGAGGCGCGGGTGTGGTGGGCGGTGTTGGGCTTGTCCTTCTTGCCGCGCAGCTGGGCCTCGCGCTGGCGGCAGGCGTCGGCGAAGCTTTCGACCTCCTGCAGGGCTTCGCTGAGGCTGGCGAGGCGGCGGGCGCGCTCGGCCTCGTCGGCGAGGCGCTGCTGCTCGGCGGCGGCGGCGGCTTCGCGCTCGGCCTGGCGGGCGGCCTGCTGGGCGAGGGCCACGGCGCGGG
>NZ_BJNV01000156.1 GCF_006539865.1 Zoogloea ramigera | reverse complement strand
CTAGCTGCAGCCCCAACCAAGGCGGTGAAACTCTTGCCACCTTCGCCCTCGCTTGGCCGGAATACCAAGCCCACGTAGCCATGCGCGCCATCCGGCCGGGCAAAGAGGTTGTCCTCTGCACCCACGATGTACGACCAGAGGGTGCGCTTTGTCTTCCCATTACGCGCGTTCTGGTTAGTTTCATCCTGCCCCGGGTTGTAGCTGAAGATGTGCTGGTACACCGCCGTCATGCCGGTCTGTAGGGCATCAAGCATCGTGGACTTGCCGGAACCCGTCGGCCCCGTCAGCAAGGTCATGTTGCCCATCGGGTATTCACCCGGCCGCAAAGAGCCCCAGTTCACGAGAATGAGGGATTCAAGCTTCATCGAGCGGCTTCCTCGTCAGGTGCGGTGACGGGCTCACCTGCGCCTCCTTCGAGGGCCGCCGCGAGCGCATCTTCGCTGATGATTCCAAGAATGGTCTGACGGATGGCAATGAGGGCGTCCTCATCCAACATCGAGAACGTGGGACTCATCCGTATCAACCGATGGCGACGCAATTCGCGCAGGAGCCGGTCCTTATCCCCCGCCAACTCAGGCAATGGGCGCTTGAGTTGGGCTTGCAACGTTGCAGCAAGCTCCTCAAACCGGATGAGAACCTCGCCTTCATCTGTGAGATGCATCCCCCCATCCATAAGTCCTTTCTGGTATAGGAACCGCAGTGCAAGTGCGGCTGCGACAAAGTCGGGGGACAGCTTGGCGCGTAAGGAAGGAACCGGTTCCACCCCTTCCGGAGTGATACCCGGTGCTTGAGCCCCCGGAGCATAGAGCCGGAAGAACTCCGCCTTGGTGTCGTGGTACAGGAAGAACCCGGCCAGGCTGAAGTACTCACCGAGCAACGCCTCCATCCGACGCGCGTCGTCATAGTAGAGGGCCTCGACGCCCCCCTCGTCACGGACAACGATGCCGTGAGCGAACAGCCGTGTTACGACATCCTGGAATCGTTCGAGCTTTAGACCAGTCAAGTTCAGTTGCTCAAGGGCGGCGGTTGTCAGGCTCATTGTCGAACTCAATCAGGTAGTCGTTTGCGGTGTAAAAGGCGTTTTGGAGGCGGGATGGCAACTTAGTCGCATTGATGTCTTCCGAACGTGAGCTTCGTATAGCTTCAACCGCCTGCATCGCATGGAGCACGTCGGTGGCTGTTTCGATGGGCAAGTTGGACAGCCGGACTGCCCTACTTCGGAGTCGAAGCTCCCTTCGGATACCTTCCATAACATCATCGTTTGATAACGCGAACGCCCCTGCTTCTGCACGATGCATCGCCGCAGCCAAGCGTGACTCTCGAGAAATACGGGGCTGAACAGTCACAGCGAGCGCCTTTCGTCGTTGAGATGCCGACCGGAGCTTGAAGGACGCTGGGTCCAGGACACGAACTTCTGCTGATGCAATGGCTTCACCCAACCTTTCCAGCAGAGCCGTCTGGGCCTCACCTACTTGGTCCGCGACCAAGGCAATGGCTTTGCTGTAGCTGTGCCGAGACTGCCCCCCATGGAGAAGCATGGCTTGCTGGACGATGCTCGTGGCGCGTCGCACATAGATGTTCATGGCCTTGAGTAGCTCAGGGTGTTTGGTCGTGCAGGCTGCCTCGACCATTTCTTCTAAGCAGTCGAGCATCCAATCGAACGCACTTTCAGCTCGGCCATCAGGGTTCGCCCACGAAGCAATTTCCCGTAGTTGCTGCTCTAGC
>NZ_BJNV01000155.1 GCF_006539865.1 Zoogloea ramigera | reverse complement strand
CCGGCTCCAGCCCGGCCCGATGGCTTGGTGTCGTCGAGATCCGGGGGTGGGCTGGCGGCCAGGCGGCGGGGGGCTGGGCGTGTCGAAGGCGGCGGGCGACAGGAATGCCGTGGCCCGCGAAGGGCGCGGTGTGCGGCGGAGAAAGGGGTGACCCGCCCGGGCGTCGGCTGCCGGGCTGGGAGGTGGGGACGGGCTTCAAGCCCGGCGGCAGCAATCAGCTGCGCCGCACGCCCACCACCTTCTGGTACAGCCCGCCGAAGAAGGTTTCCTTGGTCCACTCGAACTCGGCCGTCTGCGGCACCATCGTGGCGATCTCTTCGGCCAGCAGCGCGTTGGCGAAGGGCTCGAGATAGCGGAACACCAGCGCCATCGCCGGCCGCATCGGGTGCCACCAGCGCGGCTTGTGGTAGTCCACGAACACGATCTTGCCGCCCGGCTCGACCGCCTCGAGCAGGTTGGTGACGATGCGATGGCGCGCGTAGGTGGGCACCTCGTGGAGCAAAAAGAAGCAGCACACCGCATCGAAGCTCGCCCCCACCGGCTCGGTGAGGTCGGCCACCCGGGCCTGGGCCTCCGGCCACGGCGCCAGCTTGCGGCGCGTGTTGGCGATCTGGATCGGCGCCACATCCACCACCGTGAGCTGCCCGCCGTCGCCCAGCCGCCGCGCCAGCCGGGGCGAGAAATCCCCATACACCGCCGCCGCCTGCAGCACCCGCTGGCCGGGCGCAAACTCGCCCACCGCGGCATCCATCAGCCGGCTCGCGTTGCCCCACAGGATCGCCGACACCACCACCGGGCGGTCCAGCCACGGCATGGTGCGATGGTCGAGATAAGCCCAGCTGTAGGTGTTGCGGAGGTAATCGGGAAGCCGATGCGCAGAACTGCTGGAAGAGTCGGACATGATCGTGGCGCCGTTGAACTGATGCAGCCCAGATCATACCTCTTAGGTGTTACGTCGGCGGTGGTGGATACGGCCCGGCTGCCCGGGGGCGCGCCCATGCCCCGGCCGGCCAGGGCAGAAACTCCGACAGCCCCGCGAGGCGATCTTTTTGTCACGGGGAAAAAATTGCTGGCGACAGGTAAAAAACCGGCAGCCATGTCACAACAACCGTTTTTCGGGCCGCGCGAGTATTGCGGAGGGCGGCGCAGTCGCCGAGGCGTGCCGCGCAAACGTCGCGGAGTGTGGCGAAATCACTGAGGAGACCCGCGCGACTTTCCCGCCAACCCGAGCAGTTTTCCAGCCAACCCGCGCAAACGCCAAGGAGCGTGGCGCAATCATCAGGGGGCGCGTCGCAGGGCTTGGAAGACCTGGCGCAGGGCTCCGACGAAATCGCTCGAACTTCAAGGCGTGTCGCCCGAACTTTGCGGAGCATCTCTCTGGGTCTGCGCCAGGTGGATCAAGAGTTGCGCGGGTTGGCGGGAAAATCGCGCGAGTTGGCGTAATCGTCGAGGAAATCGGCGTAAAAAATAAAACTCTATAAAACAGATGCTTGTGAAAACAGCCGTGCACACAACGGCCCCCGGCAGCCCGCTTTTCAACCGCGCCACACCCCGGCCAGACCGCAGGCCACCCGATCACGCGGGTGGAGAGACCGCCGCGAGAGAGGCGTGACGAACGAGGAGGGGCATTCGACGGCGTTGGCTTTCTGCGGGGCGAGGTGATGTCCTGACAAGCCGGTCTGTACTGCCAGCTTGTAGGACATGCGCTCGATTTGAAAGTCGGGCATGGGGCGCGTCTCCCTCCCCTGACAAGGGC
>NZ_BJNV01000154.1 GCF_006539865.1 Zoogloea ramigera | reverse complement strand
CCGACTGGGCACGCGCCTCACGCTATCCCCGTCCGATCAGTTGGGCGCGGCGTATCGAGGTGCTGCGCGGCTTTGCCGCTTTCTGCCTGCGCACCGACCCGGATACGGTCGTGCCGCCGCCCAAGCTCTTCGGCCCGGCCCACCGACGCCTGGTGCCGCATATCTATACCGCCGAGGAGCTGCAAAGCCTCCTGGATGCAACCGATCGTCTGGGCCCGCCCGGCAGGCTGCGCCCGGCCACCTGCCGAACCCTCTTCGGGCTGCTGGCAGCAACGGGGCTGCGTATCTCCGAAGCGCTCAAGCTGACCCGGACCGATGTGGATCTCGAGGCAGGCGTGCTCGATATCCGGGACACCAAGTGTCACCAGCGCCGCTTCGTTCCGCTGCACTCGAGCGTCACGCCACACCTGCAAGCATATGCCCGGCAGCGGGACCGACTCGTCCCCGGCCCCTGCTGCGATCGCTTCTTCCTGCGTGACGACGGCCGAGCCATCAATCAGCCGAGCATGCTGTACGCGCTGCACCAGGTGTGTCGCCAGCTGGGCTGGCAAGTACGCGGGGACCATGCCCATCACCGGCTCCACGATCTGCGCCATACCTTCATCGTGCGCAGCGTATTGCGCCTCTACGAACAGGGTGACGACGTCGAGCGGGGCTTGTCTGCCCTCTCGATCTACGTCGGGCACGCCAAGGTGATCGATACCTACTGGTACCTCACCGGAATCCCTGAGTTGATGGCCATCGCTGCCGAACGTTTCCACCGCTATGCTCAGGGAGAGCCGACATGATCCCGCTCCTTGCCGATCCCGCCGAGTTCGCCGCCTTGGTCCAGCGTTTCTTTGCCGAGCGCCTCCTTCAGCAGCAGGCCGTGAGCCCCAGGACCGTGGCCGCGTACCGGGACACCTTCCGGCTCCTGCTGGGCTATGCTGAGCGCCAGCTTGGCAAGCCGCCCGCCAGGCTGGCCTTGGGGGATGTCGATGCGGAGTTGATTCTTGGCTTCCTGGCTCACCTCGAAGCCGAGCGCCACAACACGGTGCGTAGCCGCAATGCGCGGCTCGCTGCGGTCCGGGCCTTTGCCCGCTACGTCGCGCTGCAATGCCCGCCGGCCCTGCTGATCGCCCAGCGCATCCTGGCCATCCCGATGAAACGCTTCGACAAGCCGCTGCTCGGGTTTCTCTCTCGCGATGAAGTGCAGGCGCTCCTGACGGCCCCTGACCCTGCAACCTGGTACGGTCGCCGGGACCGCGTGCTGCTACAGCTGCTCTACAACACCGGCGCCCGGGTCTCCGAGCTCATCGGCATCCGCGTCCATGATCTGGAGCTCGACGTCACACCATCGGTACGCTTGCACGGCAAGGGGCGCAAGCAGCGCACCGTGCCACTCTGGAAGGAAACCGTCGTGGAGATCCGACGCTGGCTCCAGTCCGCGGGCCTGCAGAAGGACCAGGCGCTGCTGCCCAATCGATGGGGAAAGCCGATGACCCGTTCGAATGTCGCCGAGCGACTCGCCCGGGCAGTGAGCGCGGCAACGCCGCGGTGCCCGTCGCTTCAAGGGCGGGTGATCTCCCCGCATACGCTGCGTCATACGACCGCGATGCATCTGCTGCAGGCCGGCGTTGACCTGACGGTCATTGCTCTGTGGCTCGGGCACGAGAGTCCGGTAACGACGCATGGCTACGTCGAAGCGGATCTGGCCATGAAGGAGCGCGCCTTGGCCGCGATCGCGCCTCCCGAAACCCACGGCGTGCGCTATCGGCCGGCCGATGCGCTGTTGAAGTTCCTGCAGGCCCTTTGATTATGCGCAGCCGGCATGGGCGGAGTGCCGCTGATCGGGCCGCCCGCCGCCGGCGACT
>NZ_BJNV01000153.1 GCF_006539865.1 Zoogloea ramigera | reverse complement strand
GCTGGCCCAGATGGCGCTGTGGAAGGAGCGGGGGCTGGTGTCGTTCTGGTAGCGCAGGCGGGCTTCGTTGGGGCTCTCCCGGCGTTCGATGTCGAGCTGCCCGTCGGGCCGCGGGGTGGCGGACTCCAGCTTGATCTGGTCGCCCTCGGCCTTGCCCGCGTTGAGCAGGGCCTGGACTTCGGCCCGCTCCAGCGCCCCGAGGGGCTGCCGGTCGTCGGGGTAGAGGGGCTGCGGGGGCTTGGCAGGGCGGGGGTCGGGGATGCGCTGCTCAAGGGTGCCGAGCCCCTGGTCGCGGCTGACGGCGACGGCGGCGTCGATGGGGTCGATGCTCTCCAGCTGGCTGCCCGGGGCCTCGGGGTTCGACGACAGGGCGCCGGCGTAGAGGTCGGCGGGGTAGGGCTTGGGCAGGGGCTCGCCGTTGATGAAGCGCCGGCCCGCCGGGGCGGTGGAGCGGCTGGGGTCGGCTTCGGGGAGGTGGGCGCGCAGGGCGGTGATGTCGCGGCGCACGTGGTTTTGGTCGGGCTCGCCCACGAGGCGCAGGGTGAAATGGCAGGGGTCGAGGCCGACCGGGAAGGCGGCGGTCTCGCCCCCCACGTCGCGCGGCTTTTGGGTGAACACCCGCTGTAGGAAGCGGGGCCCGAGTTCCTGCAGCGGCTTGCGCTTGACCCGGGGGGCGGCAGGGCTGGCGGGCTGAGGCGCGCCAGGGCGGGTGTAGGCGGGGTGGCGGCCATCGAGCTGGTCGGGCACGCCCTGCCAGCCGATGCCCTGGACGTTGCCCAGCGCGACGGTCATGTCCTCGGGGCAAAAATACAGATAGACCTTGCCCCGGTTGTCCCGGTCGTTGCCCGGCTCCCAGGCGAGGCTGTGGAGGCCGCCGCGCCGCATGTGGGCGAGCTCGTCGGCGCTCCAGCCGTCGCGCCGCTGGGCGGCCACGCCCCGGACGATGTTGATGAGGGTGTCCAGCCGGGCCCGGACGGTCTGCAGGCCGCGGAGGCTCGCGTAGAGCTGCTCCATGGCCGGGTCCTTGCCGCCGCCGCTGCTGAGGGTGCCGAGGAAGGTGGGCTCGAGGCCGTAGGGCGGGTGGGTGAGCACCAGGGTGTCGGCGGTGCGGTGGCCGTCTTCCATCAGGAAGGCCTGGGCCAGCAGCGCGATGAGGCAGCCCTGGCTGTGGGCGACGATGTTGACCGTATCCTGCGGGTCGTAGTGGCGGATCATGCGCACCAGGGCTGCCAGGCGCTGGGCGGCCAGCACGAAGTACATGCGCCCGGGGCCCTGGAGAACGGGGCGGAGCGGGTCGCCGCTGAGCCAGTCGATGAAGCCGCCGAAGGCGGGCGCGCCCGACTTCCACATGTCGGCCAGGTTGGTGGTGGCGTTGGCGAAGGGGCCGCCGCCCTTGCTGAGATCCTTGTCGAGGCGGTTGTCGGCCTCGTCCAGCCACTGGCCGTTGCGGCGGCGGTTTTGCCCGCGGGCGGGGGCGCGGTAGCCCCAGTAGAAGGGGATCACCGGGCTGTGGGTGGTGGTGCCGACGTGGCGCCTGAAGAACACCGCGTCCGGGTCGTCCTCGAGGCGGCTGCGGTCGTCGTCGGTCGGCATGCGGTAGCCGGCGGACGTGTAGGGGGCGGTATGGTTGGGCCGGCCCGGGCACCACGCCATGCGCTGGGCGATGCCCTCGCAGAGGCCTTCCTCGACGGCCTGGAAGCCCACCCCGACGTCGTTGACCCCATGCACGACGATGCAGGCCCCCACGTGTTCGCAGGGGACGTCGACGAGCCTGGGCAGCGAACAGGTGCTGAGCACGGCGCTGCCCTGGGCGATGATTTGTGGCGGCTTGGGGTAGTCCTTCATGGGGCTGCGCGCGGGGGCCGAAGGTGTCGGAGTGGGTACTGTCTAATTATACATGTCCGCGCTTGGTGGGGTGTTGTCAAGGCCATGAAAAATTATGGCGTTGAGATGGGTTGGGGTGTTGGCGGGCG
>NZ_BJNV01000152.1 GCF_006539865.1 Zoogloea ramigera | reverse complement strand
GCAGCAATGACGGGCGTGGATTGAAACGGCCAGTCTCCGGTTTTTGCGCACCGCTGAAACTGATTCGCCCGTCAGCAATGACGGGCGTGGATTGAAACCTACGCATACCAACTCGGGGCATCAAAAGGCGCCGATTCGCCCGTCAGCAATGACGGGCGTGGATTGAAACGTAACACACCTATCGGCTCAACGGTAAAGGTTCCCGATTCGCCCGTCAGCAATGACGGGCGTGGATTGAAACATCAAGGCTTTTTTGATTGACCACTGGAATAGTAGATTCGCCCGTCAGCAATGACGGGCGTGGATTGAAACAGCCATCCGAAATCGATTGGGTATGCTGTAACGAACGGGATTCGCCCGTCAGCAATGACGGGCGTGGATTGAAACATGGTAAAGGTGGTGGATTTGCTGAGGATCAACGATGATTCGCCCGTCAGCAATGACGGGCGTGGATTGAAACACGCGCCTTGCCTGCCGCATCTGCCAAGCAATGCGATTCGCCCGTCAGCAATGACGGGCGTGGATTGAAACCACAGAGACCTGAAGAAAGCCTCTGACGCCAAGAGGATTCGCCCGTCAGCAATGACGGGCGTGGATTGAAACATTGATCCCGTTGAAGATCAGCTCATACTCGGTGCCGGATTCGCCCGTCAGCAATGACGGGCGTGGATTGAAACATCCCGAAGTCACCGGAAGCCAATTCCACGGGCCGATTCGCCCGTCAGCAATGACGGGCGTGGATTGAAACGGGAGTAGCGAACATGGATCAAATCAAGGTCAAAGAGATTCGCCCGTCAGCAATGACGGGCGTGGATTGAAACATTTGGCCGATCTTCTTGATTCTGCCAATACCAAAAGATTCGCCCGTCAGCAATGACGGGCGTGGATTGAAACTGCATCTGCATTTGTTGCATTTGCTGCTGCTTCTGGAGATTCGCCCGTCAGCAATGACGGGCGTGGATTGAAACGCCTGTCACTGAAAAAAAGATTGGCGATCAATTCGATTCGCCCGTCAGCAATGACGGGCGTGGATTGAAACCAATCGACATCATCGAGGTTTAAACCATGCCAGAAGATTCGCCCGTCAGCAATGACGGGCGTGGATTGAAACAGATAATGGGTTTTCACTGGCAAACGCTGGGTTACGGATTCGCCCGTCAGCAATGACGGGCGTGGATTGAAACAACCGCCTTTTCTGCAACCGCTTCGCCGGCCTTCTGGATTCGCCCGTCAGCAATGACGGGCGTGGATTGAAACCCGTTTTCCCCAAAACAAAGCCCCATAGGGATCACCCGATTCGCCCGTCAGCAATGACGGGCGTGGATTGAAACAATCCATCGACGCGGCAACAACGTGTCCAGCTCTGATTCGCCCGTCAGCAATGACGGGCGTGGATTGAAACCTCAGAATCGTCGAAAGCCCTTCCTTGAATTGCTCGATTCGCCCGTCAGCAATGACGGGCGTGGATTGAAACCTCCGAAAGCTGCGATGGCTGTCCGTATCGGCGCGGATTCGCCCGTCAGCAATGACGGGCGTGGATTGAAACAGCGTTTCCTTGTCCGGCGTCTGCCCGTTGTTCTGGATTCGCCCGTCAGCAATGACGGGCGTGGATTGAAACAGATGCCCGAGCAGCCGCTGCCCTACGGCATCTAGGATTCGCCCGTCAGCAATGACGGGCGTGGATTGAAACATACTTTGGTCTTTTAGCCATTTTGTTTGCCTCGGGATTCGCCCGTCAGCAATGACGGGCGTGGATTGAAACATCACCATGGCCACCTTGGATTCGACCGAGTAGTTGGATTCGCCCGTCAGCAATGACGGGCGTGGATTGAAACAATCCACCAAACGATCTGCTCTTTCAGATCAGCGGATTCGCCCGTCAGCAATGACGGGCGTGGATTGAAACTCATTGAACTTGCCCAGATCCAGCTTGAACCAGTAGGATTCGCCCGTCAGCAATGACGGGCGTGGATTGAAACCTGAATCTTGCGCTCGATGGTCTGGGCGACGGAGGC
>NZ_BJNV01000151.1 GCF_006539865.1 Zoogloea ramigera | reverse complement strand
CTAGCTCGAGAGGCGATCGCTCCAGCAAGCGGCCACATCGAGCATTCGGTTCGCAAAACCCCATTCGTTGTCGAACCACACCAGAAGATTGAGCAGCCTGTCGCCGCTCAAGCGAATCTGTTGTCCATCGATGATCGCAGAGTGAAGACTGTGATTGAAATCGATCGATGCGTGGGGCTCCGCCGTATAAGCCATCCTGCCCGAACCGCAGCCATCTGCCGCGCTCCGCAGAAGGGTCGTCACATCCTCAACCTTCACCGTCCGATTCAGGCTCACCACAAGGTCGATCGCCGAGACATTCACGACGGGAACCCGAATCGCCTTCGCCTCTACCCGCCCCTCCAGCGCGGGCAGCAGACGCACCACACCTCGAGCCAGGCCAGTGGCTACCGGAATCATCGACTGCATCGCCGACCGCGTGCGGTTGAGATCCGAATGGTGATATCCATCAATGAGCGGCTGGTCGTTCATGACAGAGTGGAACGTTGTCAGCAGAACGTGCTCGAGCCCGTACGTCTCGTCGAGCAAGGCCAATATCGGAACAACTGCATTGGTCGTGCACGACGCGGCAGAAACGATCCTCTCACTCCCACTCAGGGCAGTCTCGTTGAAACCGTAGACAACCGTTTGATCCACGTCCGCCGCGCCATGGCCAGGATGAGACAGCAACACACGCGCACACCCTGCGACAAGAAATGCATTCAGCTCATCTCGATGACCATACTGCCCGGACGCCTCCACCAGGATATCGACACCCAGATCTTTCCAGGGCACACCGTCGGGCCTTGACGCGTGAAAAACCGGGATAGGCAAGCTCTCTATCAGCAGGCAACCATCGCCAAGCTCGACGTTCCCCGGGAAGCGGCCATGGGTTGAATCGAAACGCGTCAGATATGCAATGCTCGCCAGATCCGCCGGATCGTTGATGGCGACCACAGTGAAGCGCTCGCGCAGTGGAGACTCCATCAGCGCACGCAGGAAACAACGCCCTATCCGGCCATAACCGTTGATCGCAATCCGCAGCGGCCGCCCCGACGTCACTTGCCCTCCCCTCTGGAGCGGGCGACCTCGAGAGCACCGAAGCGGCTGGCTACAAGCATCCCCACCCCCATGGCCAGCACATAGGCAATGGCTGCCACACTACCGCTGCTGGCGACAACGAGGGCCGGTCCAGGGCAATACCCGGACAACCCCCAGCCAATTCCAAACAGGATGCTTCCAACAACCAGCCTTACCTCGACCGGGCCATGTTGTCGACGGTTGGAATCACGCCGGAGTATCCACTGAAAGATCGGCAAAGCCACACAAACAGCGCCTCCCATCACCATCGCCAAGGACGGATCCCAGAGACCACCGACATCCAGAAATCCCTGCACTTTGGAAGGGTTCGTCATCCCCGAAACAACAAGCCCCAGACCGAACAAAAGGCCCGAAAAGAAAGGTAGCAAAGGCTGTAACAACTGCTTCATCACTCCCCCCCGACAATCCGAATGATGGCGACAGTTACCATTCCGGACATCATGAAGCTCAATACAGCCACAAATGACCTGAGAGAAAGCCTCGACAAACCACAAACGCCATGTCCGCTCGTACAGCCACGAGCAATACGAGTCCCGTAACCTGTCACGAAACCCGCAAGCAAGAGCCCTCCCCAAGGTAGTTCGAAGCGAGGACGCTCCACATCGAAGCCAGCTACGAGCCAGGGTGCTAGCAGCATTCCAACGATGAAGAAGAGGCGCCAGCTTCGACCTTCAGTCGCAAGCCCCGTCAACACCTCGCCAAAGATTCCACTAATGCCCGCGATCCGACGACTTCCCAGAAAAAGCATAACTGCTGCCATGCCAATCATGCAGCCGCCAACCAGAGACATAAGCGGCGTAAAACTCTGATAGTCAATCGTAATCAAAATACACTCCTGACGCAGAGATCCAAGCCAGGACTCTCGCACAAAGACCCAAAAGAATCAGGCACAAGATGATGAAACACTTTTCATCATCTTTAACACACCAATGCCCTAAGCAAATTAAAACCAAGAGCAGCAAGAAATGAAAGCATTACCTTTCTAAAAAA
>NZ_BJNV01000150.1 GCF_006539865.1 Zoogloea ramigera | reverse complement strand
GCACTTATCTAGGCTGGATGCTCGACGGCCTGCAGGTGACGATCGCCTTGTCCCTGTCGGCCTGGGTCATCGCGCTGGCCCTGGGCAGCCTGATGGGCGTGCTGCGCACCGTGCCGGGCAAGTGGTTGTCGGGCATCGCCGCCACCTACGTCGAGGTCTTCCGAAACATCCCGCTGCTGGTGCAGCTCTTCATCTGGTACTTCGTGCTGCCCGAGGTGTTGCCCTTCGGCCTGGGCGATGCCTTCAAGCAGCAGCTCGATCCGCTCACCCAGCAGTTCGTGTCGGCGATGTTGTGCCTGGCGTTCTTCACCAGCGCGCGGGTCTGCGAGCAGGTGCGATCCGGCATCAACGCGCTGCCCCGCGGCCAGAAGAACGCGGGCCTGGCGCTGGGTTTCACGCTCCCGCAGACCTATCGCCATGTGCTGTTGCCGATGGCTTTCCGCCTGGTGGTGCCGCCGCTCACGTCCGAGTTTCTGAACATCTTCAAGAATTCGGCGGTGTGCTCGACGATCGGGCTGCTGGAGCTGGCGGCCCAGGGGCGCCAGTTGGTGGATTACACGGCGCAGCCGTATGAGTCGTTCATTGCGGTCACCGTGCTGTATCTGCTGATCAATGTGGTGGTGATGACGCTGATGCGTGTCGTCGAGAACAAGACCCGCGTGCCGGGTTATCTGGGGGGGAAGTGAGATGTATGAATTCGATTGGTCGTCGATCCCCGGTGCGCTGCCCTTTTTGTGGGAGGGGATGAAGGTGTCGCTGGAGATCACGCTGACGGCGGTGGTCTTCGGGGTGGTGTGGGGGACGGCGCTGGCGATGATGCGGCTGTCGTCGGTGAAGCCGCTGGCGTTCTTTGCGGCGAGCTATGTGAACCTGTTCCGGGCGATTCCGCTGGTGATGGTGCTGCTGTGGTTCTTCCTGATCGTTCCGCAGTTGTTGAAGAGCTTTTTCAGCCTGGACCCGAACACGGATGTGCGCCTGACGTCGGCGATGATCGGTTTTGCGCTGTTCGAGTCGGCGTATTACTCGGAGATCATCCGCGCGGGCATCCAGAGCGTGCCCAAGGGCCAGGTGGCGGCGGCTTCGGCGCTGGGCATGAGCTATGCCCAGGCGATGCGTCTGGTGGTGCTGCCGCAGGCGTTCCGCAACATGGTGCCCTTGCTGCTGACCCAGGCGATCGTGCTGTTCCAGGATACGTCGCTGGTTTATGTGTCGGCGCTGGCCGATTTCTTCGGCGCGGCCTACAAGGTGGGCGACCGCGACGGGCGGCTGGTCGAGCTGCTGCTGTTTGCCGGCGCGGTGTATTTCGCGGTGTGCTTTGCGGCGTCGCTGCTGGTGCGGCGCTACCAACAGAAACTCAATGCCCACGTGGCCCATTGATCCCTTGATCCCTTGATCCCTTGATCCCCAGGAGCGAGACATGATTTCCATCGACAACGTATCCAAGCATTACGGCAGCTTCCAGGTGCTCACCGAGTGCACCACGCAGGTCAAGAAGGGCGAAGTGATCGTCGTCTGCGGCCCGTCGGGCAGCGGCAAGTCCACCCTCATCAAATGTGTGAACGGGCTGGAGCCCTTCCAGGCCGGCACCATCACCGTCAATGGCGTGTCGGTGGGCGACCCGAAGACCAACCTGTCCAAGCTGCGCAGCCATGTGGGCATGGTGTTTCAGCACTTCGAGCTGTTCCCCCACATGAGCATCACCGACAACCTGACCATCGCCCAGCAGAAGGTGCTCGGCCGCGGCAAGGAGGAAGCCACCGACAAGGGCCTCAAGCTGCTCGAGCGGGTCGGCCTCAAGGCCCACGCCCACAAGTTTCCGGGCCAGCTCTCGGGCGGCCAGCAGCAGCGCGTGGCGATCGCCCGGGCGCTGGCGATGGACCCGATCTGCATGCTCTTCGACGAGCCCACCTCGGCCCTCGACCCCGAGATGATCAACGAGGTGCTCGACGTGATGGTCGAGCTGGCCCAGGAGGGCATGACGATGATGTGCGTCACCCACGAGATGGGCTTCGCCAAGAAGGTGGCCAGCCGGGTGATCTTCATGGACCAGGGCCGCATCGTCGAGGACGACAGCAAGGACGCCTTCTTCGGCGCCCCGCGCTCGGAGCGCGCCCGCCAGTTCCTGG
>NZ_BJNV01000149.1 GCF_006539865.1 Zoogloea ramigera | reverse complement strand
GCAGGAGCAATCCCAGTCGCTCGTCCGGTCCGTATCGCTGTTCCGTCTCGACGGCAGCGCGGCCGCGCCGAAAGAGGGTGGCCGCCCGTTTGTCAGTGAGCTTGCACCGAAGCCGACGGCCGTGCGCGTCACGCCCCTCCCCACACGTCAGACCAAGGCCGTAAAGATCGGCTCGCCATTGCCGAAGATCAAGCAGCAACGGGCGTCTAACCTGGCCGAAGAGGAGTGGGAAGAGTTCTGAGGGCTCCCGAGGCCAGGCTTGGCCCCGCCCGCCCCCTGTGGGGGCAACGAAACTTGGGGCGGCCCGGCGTTTCATTGAGAGCGCGTATCGCCCTGGATAATCAATCTGAAGCATGCCGATTGCGAGCCTGGAGGGCTGCGGCGGCGACCCAAGCGTGAAAGCCTGGCCTGGAAGGAAGATCACATGAAAATCAATTTGCCTGTAACCCAGCACGAAGTCGAGCTGCAGGAGCACACCCTGATCGTCTCGAAGACCGATCTGAAGGGGCGAATCACTTACATCAACCGAGACTTCCTGCAGATCAGCGGCTTTACCGAGGATGAGCTGATCGGCGAGGCGCACAACATCGTGCGCCATCCCGACATGCCCGTGGAGGCCTTCGAGGACTTCTGGCGTTCCCTCAAGGCGCAGCGGCCGTGGGTCGGCCTGGTCAAGAACCGCTGCAAGAACGGCGATTACTACTGGGTCGAGGCGCACGCCTCGCCCATCGTCGAGAACGGGCAGGTCACCGGCTATATGTCGGTGCGTCGCAAGGCGAGAAAGGCCGACATCCAGGCGGCGGAGGCGGCCTATGCGCTGTTCCGCGAGGGCAAGGCCGGTGGCCTGGCGATCCGCGAAGGCAAGGTCGTCAAGGGTGGGCTGATTGGCGCCCTTCGGGGAGGGTTGGCCGGTCTCACCGTTCGCACCTCGCTTTTGCTCGCCATGATGACGCTGACCGCGGTCGTCGTGGTCCAGGGTTACATCGGCGTCTCGAAGGTCGGCGAGGCCCACGACGCATCGGAAAGCCTGTATCAACAGCGCCTCAAGCCCGCGGTTGCGCTGGCCGACCTGGCCGTCGCCCAGAGTGAGGCGCGTTCCCAGGCGTTGCTGGCGCTGTTGCACGCACCGGAGAATCCAGCCAGCAAGCTTCATGACCATCCGCTGAGCGCCCACCTCGATGCGCTCGACAAATCCGTGCTCGAGGCCGAGCGGCTGCGCCAGGCCTACGCCGAGCATGTGGCAAAGGCCAGCCCCGACCACCAGGCGCTCTTCGCCCGCTTCTCCGAAGCGGAAGCGGCCTTGATCGGCAGCGGCTTGAAGCCTGTCCGTGAGGCCCTGCTGGGCGGGCGTTTCGAGGAGGCCAACCGTCTTGTGCTGGCCGAGATCAATCCGCGCTTCAAGGCGGCGGCCGAGGGCGTCCGCAAGCTGCAGGAGCATCAGCTCCAGCAGGCGGATGCTCAGAGTCAGCAAGAGGGGGTGACCTTCCGCGAGACGGTGACGATGACCATCATCGGGGTGCTCATCGCCGCGGCCTTTGCCCTTGTGCTGACCTGGCTGCTGGTGCGCCGCATCGGCGGCCCGCTGAAGAGCGCGATCGCCGCGTTCCAGCAGATTGCCCAGGGCAACTTCAAGGCGCACGTGGACATCGGCCGGCGTGACGAGCTCGGCCAGGTGCTCGACGGGCTCGAGTCCATGCAGACCCGCCTGGGCTTCGACGTCGCCGAGGCGCGCCTGGTGGCCGACGAGATGGCCCAGATCAAGGTTGGCCTGGATACCGTCGAGACCAACGTGCGTATCGCTGACACCACTGGCCGGGTTATTTACGCCAACCCGGCGCTGCTGAAGACGATCCGTGGCATCGAAGATCAGATTCGCCTGCATGCGCCGGGCTTCAGCGCCGACAACTTCGTTGGGAGCAGCATCGGCCGGCTCTACCCTGATCCCGATGCTGCCCTGACGCGCCTGGCCAGCCTGAGCGCTGTTTCGCGCACCCAGATGGAGATCGGTGGGCGGACTTTCGATGTGGTCACCAGCCCGATCATCGGCGCCTCCGGCGAGCGTCTTGGCTCGGTGGGCGAATGGCGTGACCGTACCGACGAGCTGGCCGCCGAACGGGAGATCAACGCCATGGTGTCCGCCGCTGCGGACGGCGATTTCTCTACCCGCGCGACGACCGAGGGCCGGAGTGGGTTCTTCCTCGACATGGCGAGGGGCATGAACCGCCTGATGGAAGGCGTGGCCCGCAGT
>NZ_BJNV01000148.1 GCF_006539865.1 Zoogloea ramigera | reverse complement strand
GACCGGGTTGTGCCGCCGGGAAACTGACTTGTCCGGCCTGTAGATCGAGTTGCAAGGCCCGACAACTCGATTGTTTGTGCTGTCGATAAAGTTGTTCGCCCGAACAATTAAATTGTTTGTGCCGACGATGACGTTGTTCGCTCGAACAATTCAATTGTTTGCGCCGACGATGACGTTGCTCGCCCTAACAATTCAATTGTTTGGGCTGTCGATGACGTTGCTCGCCCTAACAATTCAATTGTTTGGGCTGTCGATGATGTTGCACGCCCGAACAATCGAATTGTCCGGGCCAAAATCGGCGTTTGCGGCTTCAAAACGGGGTAAAACGGTGCAGCAGCCCGGTTTCAGGCCATCGCGGGCGGGTCTTGTGGGGCTGCGCCGGGAAGTGCCGGCAGGTCGGGCCCGGGATGGAGCGGAACGTAGAACCCGAAGCGGCTGCCCTTCCCCTCCTCGCTCTCGTAAAAGATACGTCCCCCCATCAACTCGACCAGCCGCCGGGCGATCGCCAGCCCCAGGCCGCTGCCGCCATAGCGGCGCGCGAGCCCATTGTCCGACTGCTCGAAATACTGGAACAGCCGCTGCTGATCGTCGCGGCTGATGCCGATGCCGGTGTCGCTCACCTCGAACTGCACGACGCTCCTGCCCTGCACCTGGCAGACCTGCACGCTCAGCTCCACGCTGCCCTGTTCGGTGAATTTGACGGCGTTCTCCGCGAGCTTCAACAACACCTGGCGGATCCGCAGGGCGTCGCCGAAGAGTTCCAGCGGCACCGCATCATCGACCTGGGCATCCAGCTTCAGGCCCTTGGACTCGGCGCCGTGCCGCAGGACTTCGACGACCTCATGCACCATTTCGCCCGGCCGGAAGGCCTGCTCGTGCAGCTTGAGCTGGGCCGTGTCGAGGTGCGCGTAGTCGAGGATGTCGTTGATCAGCGCCAGGAGCTGATGGCTGGCCCCCAGGAGCTTCTGCAGCTGGTCGGCCTGGCGCGGGCTGAGGTCACCTCTTTTGAGGAGGTTGGCCATGCCGATGACGCCGTTCATCGGGGTCCGCAGCTCATGGCTCATCTTGGCCAGAAACGCGCTCTTGGCGTCGGCAGCGGCTTCGGCGGCCTCCTTGGCCTGGGCCAGCGCGAAGGTGCGCTCGGCGACGAGCTGTTCGAGGTGGTGACGATGCCGTTCGAGCTCGGCGGCCACCGCATTGGCCTCGGTGACGTCGCGGGCCGCCGCGAACACGCCGGCCACTTCACCGCTTTCGTTGCGGTACACCGCCGCGTTGTAGAGCACCTCGGTGAGCCGCCCGGAGACGTGGCGGATGGTGAGCGGGTAGTCCCGCACCGTGCCGGCCTGGAAGACCTGCGCGTAGCCTGCCTCCGCGCGCGCCGGGTCGGTGAAGTAGCGGGAGAAGTCGGTACCGACGAGCATCTGGCGGGGGACGCCGGTCACCTCCTCGGCCGCGATGTTCGCATCGCTGATCCTGCCGGCGGCGTCTATCGTCACCAGCGGGTCGAGGCTGGCCTCGAGGAGGCTGCGCGCGTATTTCGATGCGGCACGCAGCTCGTCATGGCCGCGCTCCAGGGCGCGCGCGGTTTCCTCCATCCGGCGAGCGTGCAGCCCCTGCATGTGGATGAGGGCGAACAGCATCAGCGAGAAGGTCATGCCGCCCAGCAGCATCAACGGCGGCGGCGCATCGTGGGACAGCTCCTCGAATTCGGCGCTGCTGCGGATGCGCAGGAGCCAGGAATGGCCGGCGATGACGGTCCCCATCTCCTGCACGTGGCGTGCCTCGCGCGGAGCGGGCTCCGATGTGTAGAGGAGACTCTCCGGCCGGCCCGGGCCATCGAAGACCTCCAGCTCCAGGTCGGCAACGGAGGATTTGAAGATATGCCCGATGACATCCTGCGCCCGGAAGGGGCTATAAACAAAACCGAGCAAGGCCGCGCGCCGTGCCTCGATGGAATCGACCGGCGCACCGTTGCGGTAGATCGGCTGATAGATGAGGAAGCCGGGCTGATCGGCGCCCTTGCCCTCCTGCACGAGGATCACCTTGCCGGACATCGCCGGCTCGCCCGTATCGCGGGCGCGTTCCATCGCCGCCCGCCTGACCGGCTCGGAGAACATGTCGTAACCAAAAGCGCGCCGGTTGGCGGCCGAGAAGGGCTCGAGGTAAATGATGGCGCTGAAAACCGGGCGATTGCCGGGGGGATGAATCGAGTAATCGGGAAAGCCCTCGGCCCGGACCTGCGCCTCGTGGCGCGCCCGCTCGGCCGGATCGACCATCAGCGTGAAACCCACCCTGAGGATGCCTGGCCGGGTCTGCTCGAGCCTGAGCGCCCCCAGGGCCGGGCTCCGCCCAGCCCG
>NZ_BJNV01000147.1 GCF_006539865.1 Zoogloea ramigera | reverse complement strand
GCGGCTGGCCGCGGCCCGGCTGGCGGCGGCGCCCGGCCACGCGGTGGTGGCGGCGGCCGGCGTGCTGGTGAGCGTGGCGCTGGCGGCGGCGATGGCGATCATGGTGGCGTCGTTCCGCGATTCGGTGGATGACTGGCTGGCCCAGCTGCTGCCGGCCGACCTTTACCTGCGTGCCGACAAGGCGAGCGGCAGCGGCCATCTAGATGAAGCCTTGCAGGCGCGCATTGCCGCGACGGCGGGGGTGGGCACGGTGAGCTTCACCCGCCACGACAGCCTGCGCCTCGCGGCCGGGCAGGCGCCGGTGGCGCTGATCGCCCGGCCCCTGTCGCCCGACGGGCGCGAGCTGCCCCGGGTGGGCGGCGTGCCGGTGGCGGGCGAGGGGCCGGCGGTGTGGATCTCCGAGGCGATGGTGGACCTCTACGGCTGGCAGCCCGGCGACGCGGTGACGCTGCCGATCGCCGGCCAGCCGCTGCGGGCCCATGTGGCCGGGGTGTGGCGGGACTACGCGCGCCAGACCGGCGCGGTGATGATCGACCTGGAAACCTACCGGCGCCTCGGCGGCGACCGGCTCGCCAACGACGCGGCGATCCACCTGGCGCCGGGCGCCGCGGCCCGCCAGGTGGCCGAGGCGCTCGCCGCCGCGGCGGGGCCGGGCGTGCTGGAGGTGGCCTACCCGGGCGAGATCCGGGCGATCAGCCTGCGCATCTTCGACCGCACGTTTGCGGTCACCTATCTGCTCGAGGCGGTGGCGGTGGCGATCGGCCTGGCCGGCGTGGCGGCGAGTTTTGCGGCGCTGGCGGCGGCGCGGCGGCGGGAGTTCGGGATGCTCCGCCACCTCGGCCTGACCCGCCGCCAGGTGGGCGCGATGCTGGCCCGCGAAGGCGCGCTGGCGGCCGGCGTCGGCGTGGTGGCGGGGCTGGCGGCGGGTGGGGCGATCGGGCTGGTACTGATCCGGGTGGTGAACCGGCAGAGCTTCCACTGGAGCATGGATGTGCATGTGCCGTGGGCGTCGCTGGCGCTGTTCGGCCTGGCGCTGGTGGCGCTGGGCGCGCTCTCCGCCGTCCTCGCCGGCCGCCAGGCCATGCGCCAGGACGCGGTGCTGGCGGTGCGGGAGGATTGGTGAGGTCTTGCCAGACCCCCCTGTCCCCCCTTGGCA
>NZ_BJNV01000146.1 GCF_006539865.1 Zoogloea ramigera | reverse complement strand
GGGGAGGGGTTGGACGCGCGATGAGCGGCGACTCGCGCCATTTTTTGAAGGTTTTTTCCATGAACCGCAGACACTTCCTTTTTGCCTTGATGACTTCCCCCGCC
Source organism: Zoogloea ramigera (assembly GCF_006539865.1). Taxonomy (GTDB): domain Bacteria; phylum Pseudomonadota; class Gammaproteobacteria; order Burkholderiales; family Rhodocyclaceae; genus Zoogloea; species Zoogloea ramigera. Next base: position 1,231 of record NZ_BJNV01000146.1, on the reverse strand, counting down.
TGGCGGCTGGCGGCCGGGGCGGATTTTGCGCCGGTGCTGGCCGGGCGGCCGCTGCGGTTTCCGGCGGACCACGGCGCGCATCCGGATTTCCGCACCGAGTGGTGGTATGCCACTGGCTGGCTGAGCTTGCCGGACGGCAGCCCGCTGGGTTTCCAGACGACCTTCTTCCGGGTTCGCACAGGGGTGGGCGAGGGCAGCGCCAGCGCCTTTGCGCCGCGCCAGCTGGTGCTGGCCCACGCGGCGGTGGCAGACCCGCGGCGCGGTCGGCTGCGCCATGCCGAGCGGTCGGCGCGGGTGGGCTTCGGCCACGCGGGGGCCGAGGAGGGTAATACGGCCGTGTGGGTGGGCGACTGGCGTTTTGCGCTGGAGGGCGGGGTTTATCAGGCCGAGGTGAAGGCCGACGATTTTGCCTACCGGCTGTCGCTGCGCCCTGACGGGCCACCGCTGCTCAATGGCGCCGCCGGTTTCAGCCGCAAGGGGCCGGACCCGCGCCAGGCCAGCTATTACTACAGCCGCCCCCGGCTGGCGGTGAGCGGCACCCTGAGCCTGGACGGCCGCGCGCAGCCGGTGAGCGGCCAGGCCTGGCTGGACCACGAGTGGTCGAGCGAGCTGCTGCCCGAGGACGCCCAGGGCTGGGACTGGATCGGCATCAACCTGGACGACGGCGGGGCGCTGATGGCTTTCCGGATGCGCGGCAAGGACGGCCGGGCGCTGTGGGCCGCGGCGACGCTGCAGGCAGCCGGCGGGGCGGTGCAGGTGTTTGCGCCGGAGGCGGTGGCTTTCGAAGCGGGCCGCACATGGCGCTCACCGCGGACGGGCATCGTGTACCCGGTGGCGTGGCGGCTGCGGGTGGGCACGCGGGCCTTCGAGCTGGCGCCGCTCATCGACGATCAGGAGCTCGACAGCCGCGGCTCGACCGGAGCGGTGTATTGGGAAGGTGCCGTGCGCCTCGTCGAAGCCGGCCGCGAGCGAGGGCGCGGGTATCTGGAGATGACGGGTTACGGGGACAGGATACGGGTGGGGTAGGTGTTATTGCGCGATTCGCCGCTCATCGCTTGGCAAACCCCTCCCCGGCCCTCCCCTTGTCAGGGGAGGGAGGCAGCGCGCGCTGCCGCCAACGCATGACCCGACCAGCAAGGTTCTCCCCTGCCAAGGCAGGGGAGGGAGATAGCGCGCGCTGCCGCCAACGCAGAGGCATGACCCGTCCAGCAAGGTTCCCCCCTGCCAAGGC
>NZ_BJNV01000145.1 GCF_006539865.1 Zoogloea ramigera | reverse complement strand
GGGCGTTGTAGAGAAACGCGAAAGCCAGGTTCTGCCGCATGTTGCGGACCGTGGCGACTGATAGCGCACGGGCACGGGCAATACCTCTCAGGTCGCCTTTGACGAGGGTCAGTTGCGCACTGTTCATGGCCACATCGGTCCCGGTTCCCATGGCGATGCCGACATCCGCCCTGGCGAGGGCCGGTGCGTCGTTGATGCCGTCGCCGGCCATCGCCACGACGTGTCCTTCGCGCTGAAATTTTTCCACGAGAGCAAGTTTGTCGGCCGGCTTGACCTCTCCGTAGACCTCATCGATACCAAGCCGCTGCCCCACCGCGCGTGCGGTGGTCAAACCATCGCCGGTCGCCATCACTACGCGCAGCCCGGCCGCCCGCAGGCTCGCCAAGGCTTCCGGCGTACTCGCCTTGATCGGATCGGAAACAGCCAGCAGGCCGAGAAGTTGCCCATCACAGGCAAGATGGATCACGCTGGCCCCACTCTTGCGAAGTTCCTCGGCGCGTTCGGCAAGTTCGGTGGAGGATCCAAGCTCGATACCCTCCTGCGCCATCAGCGTCACGTTACCGAGTGCCAGGCGTCGCCCTCCAACGATGCCGTGTACGCCAATACCGCTCGCCGACTCGAACTGCTCGACCTTGTCGAGGCTCATCCCCCGCTCACGCGCGGCACGCACAATGGCATCGGCCAGAGGATGTTCACTGCCCTGGTCGAGACTGGCCGCGAGCTGCAGGATCTCGTTCTCACTGTTGCCTTGCAAGGCGACGGCGCGCTCAAATGCGGGACGCCCTTCGGTCAGGGTGCCGGTCTTGTCCACGATCAGCGTGTCGATCCGGCGCAGATCCTCAATTGCAGCCGCATCCCGAAAAAGGATGCCCTGCGTGGCGGCCTTACCGGTCGCCACCATGATCGACATCGGTGTTGCCAGCCCGAGGGCGCAGGGGCAGGCAATGATCAACACCGAGACTGCGCTGATGAGTCCGAAGACCCAGCCCTGATCTCCTCCAAACAGCCCCCAGGCAAAGAAGCTGGCAAGGGCAACGGTGACCACCGCGGCGACAAAATACCCGGCCACCACATCGGCCAGACGCTGCATCGGTGCCCTGGAGCGCTGGGCCTGGGCGACCATCTGCACGATCTGCGCAAGCATGGTTTGCGCGCCCACTTTCTCGGAGCGGATGACGAGGCTGCCCGAGGTGTTCATCGTTGCGCCGATCACCTTGTCTGGCGCTCGCTTGCTGACCGGCAGCGGCTCACCGGTCAGCATCGACTCATCGACCGAACTGCTTCCTTCGACTACCACACCGTCCACCGGCACTTTCTCGCCGGGCCGGACCCTCAGGAAGTCGCCGACATGGACATGATTGAGCGGAACATCCTCTTCACGGCCATCGGCCAGGATTCGCCGTGCGGTCTTCGGCGCCAGACCCAGTAGCGACTTGATGGCCGCTGAAGTCTGCGAACGGGCACGCAACTCCAGCATCTGGCCGAGCAGCGTCAGCGAAATGATGACGGCCGCCGCTTCAAAATAAACGCCGATCCGGCCATGAGCCATGAACGATGGTGGAAACACGCCGGGCGCCAGCGTCGCGACGATGCTGTACAGAAAAGCCGCGCCCGTACCGAGGCTGATCAGCGTCCACATGTTGGGACTGCGATGGACCACCGACTGCGCGCCCCGAACAAAGAAGGGCCAACCGGCCCACAGAACGACGGGCACGCTCAGGACCAGCTCCACGCCACTGCGAAGGGCCGGCGGCAGGCCGCCGAGCAGATGGCCTGCCATGGCCAGGAACACCACCACAAGGGTAAGCGGCAAACTGAACCAGAAACGCCGACGGAAATCTCGATACTCGCTGTTGTCGTCTTCGCTCGCCAGATCAGGCAGGACCGGCTCGAGGGCCATTCCGCATTTCGGACAGTTTCCCGGACCGATCTGCCGGATCTCCGGATGCATCGGGCAGGTGTATTCGGTGCCGGGATCGGTGACAGCGGGCTTTTCAGGCTGCAAGTAGGCACGCGGGCCTGCATCAAATTTGATCTTGCATTTGCTGCTGCAGAAGCGGTAAGTCGCGCCTTCCCACTCACTTTGGAAAGTCGATTCCGGCTTCACCGTCATTCCGCAGACCGGGTCTGTCGCGCTCCCTGGAGCGGCTTGCCCAGAAGAAGACGGAACGTGATGGTGGGCAGGGTCGTGCATGTGTCCGGACGCTGGGGATGTCATGGCAACTCCTTCTTGTCTCGACCTTGATCGCTACCCGGCCTTCAAGGTTTCGTCGGGTGCTTACTCCACTTTGGCCACCAGCCGGGCGTTCTGAGCAGGTAGGCGCGGTACTCCTCGCCGAAGGCTTCCAGTGCCTGCCTTTCTTCCCGTTTCGCCAGGCGGACGTAAGTCGCAAGCAAGATCGGAAACAGGGTGAGCGTGACCAGGGTCGGCCACTGCAGCAGGAAGCCGATCATGATGAGAATGAAGGCGGCGTACTGGGGGTGGCGGATTCGGGCGTAGGGGCCCGTCGACGCCAGCGTCTGCGTTTTCTGCGCGGCATAGAGCACTGGCCAGGCATCGGCGAGGAGCCAGAAACCGCCGAGGATGAAGAGACTGGACAGGAGGTGGAAAGGGCCGAAATGGGGGTTGGCCTTCCAGCCGAAAATCATTTCGGGCAGATGTCCCGCATCGTGAGAAAGCCAGTTGATGCCCGGAAAGTGCTCCGACAGCCAGCCCGAGAGCAGGTAGATGGTCAGCGGAAAGCCGTACATCTCCGTGAACAGGGCGACGACAAAGGCCGAGAACATGCCCAGCGTTCGCCAGTCCTGCTTGCTCTGCGGCTTGAAGTAACTGGCGGCAAACAGGATGAAGAAGATCGAGTTGATGGCGACGAGCGTCCACAACCCGTAATCACCGTTACTGGCGTCCATGGCCGTCTCCTCCTTCACCGGTATCGCGACCATGCGACTTGTGAGCACCGTGATGGCCATGCATGAAACGGTGCATCA
>NZ_BJNV01000144.1 GCF_006539865.1 Zoogloea ramigera | reverse complement strand
CACCGCCGGTGAAACAGGGGGCAGATCCTCCATTTCACCCCCGCGTGCGGCTGAAGCCGCACCTACACGGCACCTACACGGCACCTGCACGCAGCCCGCCAGCGCACCCAAGCCCCAGCCCGGCCCCCACTCCCCACTCCCCATTACCCATTTCCGAATACCCATTTCCGAATACCCATTTCCGAATACCCATTCCCCACCCACCCCATGAAGATCCTCCTCTTCGGCAAGAACGGCCAGGTCGGCTGGGAGCTCCAGCGCAGCCTCGCCCCCCTCGGTGACATCGTCGCCCTCGACCACGACGGCGCCCCCGGCCTCTCCGGCAACTTCGCCGACCCCGAGAGCCTCGCCGCCACCGTGCGCGCCATCGCCCCTGACCTCATCGTCAACGCCGCCGCCCACACCGCCGTCGACAAGGCCGAGAGCGAACCCGACTTCGCCCGCGCCCTCAACGCGCTGGCCCCCGGCGTGCTCGCCCGTGAAGCCGCCACGCTCGGTGCGCTCCTCGTGCATTACTCCACCGACTACGTCTTCGACGGCAGCGGCGACGCCCCGCGCGCCGAAGACGCCCCCACCGGCCCGCTGTCGGTGTACGGCGCCACCAAGCTGGAAGGCGAAGACCTCATCCGCCAGAGCGGCTGCCGCCACCTCATCTTCCGCACCAGCTGGGTGTACGCCGCCCGCGGCGGCAACTTCGCCAAGACCATGCTCAAGCTCGCCGCCGAACGCGACAAGCTCACCATCATCGACGACCAGCACGGCGCCCCCACCGGCGCCGAGCTCCTCGCCGACGTCACCGCCCACGCCGCGCGGATGACCCTCGCCCAGCCCGAGCTCGCCGGCACCTACCACCTCGTCGCCGGCGGCACCACCACCTGGCACCAGTACGCCCGCCACGTCATCGAACACGCCCGCGGCCGCGGCCGCGCCATCCGGGTCGCCCCCGACGCCATCCTGCCCGTGCCCACCAGCGCCTTCCCGACCCCGGCCAAGCGGCCCGCCAACTCCCGGCTCGACACGCAAAAGCTGCAGCACGCCTTCGGCCTCACGCTGCCCGCCTGGCAACTCGGGGTGGACCGGATGCTCGACGAAATCCTTTAAAGGGCGGGAAATGGGTAATGGGGAGTGGGCAGTGGGTGGGGATAGGCCGCACGAGCGGCTGGATGCCTGGCAGCAGGGCACGCTGCTCGTCAAGGCCATCTATGGGCTTTCGGCGGGCTTCCCCGCTGAAGAGCGTTTCGGGCTCACCCAGCAGATGCGTCGTGCCGCCGTCTCCATCCCCAGCAACCTGGCTGAAGGGAGCGCGCGTAACGGTGCCAGGGAATACGCCCACTTCATCTCCGTCGCCCGCGGCTCCCTCGCCGAACTCACCACCCAGATCCAGATCGCCCGGATGCTCGGCCATCTCGACGACACCACCGAAATCCTGACCCTTACCGACCACGTCGGCCGCCTGCTGACGGGTCTTCACCGAAAATGGAGCGCTCAGTGAACACCCCACTTCCCACCTCCCATTCCCCACTCACCCGGAAAGGCATCATCCTCGCCGGCGGCTCCGGCACCCGGCTGCACCCGGCCACCCTGGCCGTCTCCAAGCAGCTCATCCCGGTGTACGACAAGCCGATGATCTACTACCCCCTCAGCACCCTCATGCTGGCGGGTATCCGCGACATCCTCATCATCTCCACCCCGCAAGATACGCCGCGCTTCCAGCAGCTCCTGGGCGACGGCAGCCAGTGGGGGCTCAAGCTGCAATACGCCGTCCAGCCCAGCCCCGACGGCCTCGCCCAGGCCTTCATCATCGGCGAAGACTTCGTCGGCGACGGCCCCAGTGCCCTCGTGCTCGGCGACAACCTCTTCTACGGCCACGACTTCGCCAGCGGCCTGCGCGCCGCCAGCGCCCGCAGCGACGGCGCCACCGTCTTCGCCTACCCGGTGCACGATCCCGAGCGCTACGGCGTCGTCGAATTCGACCAGGACGGCCGCGCCATCAGCCTCGAAGAGAAGCCCGTCCAGCCCAAGAGCCGCTACGCCGTCACCGGCCTCTACTTCTACGACAACCGCGTCGTCGACATCGCCAAGCACCTCAAGCCCGGCCCGCGCGGCGAGCTCGAGATCACCGACGTCAACCGCCAGTACCTCGAATGGGGCGCCCTCGACGTGCAGGTCATGGGCCGCGGCCACGCCTGGCTCGACACCGGCACCCACGAAAGCCTGCTCGAAGCCAGCCTCTTCATCCAGACCATCGAGAAGCGCCAGGGCCTCAAGATCGCCTGCCCCGAAGAGATCGCCTGGCGCGCCGGCTGGATCGACGCCGCGCAGCTCAAGACCCTCGCCGCGCCGCTCGCCAAGAACGGCTACGGCCAGTACCTGCTGCGCATCCTCGACGAAAAGGTCTTTTAACTGAGGGTGTTCCGATGAACGTCATCCAAACCGCCATCCCCGGCCTGCTGATCCTCGAACCCAAGGTCTTCGGCGACGCCCGCGGCTTCTTCATGGAAAGCTACAACGCCAAGGCCTTCCACGACGCCACCGGCCTCGCGCCGAACTTCGTGCAGGACAACCACTCCCGCTCCGGCAAGGGCGTGCTGCGTGGCCTGCACTACCAGATCGAGCAAGCCCAGGGCAAGCTCGTGCGGGTCACCCGCGGCAGCGTCTTCGACGTGGCCGTCGACCTGCGCAAGGCCTCGCCCACCTTCGGCCAGTGGGCCGGCGTCGAGCTCTCGGAAGAGAACAACCGCCAGTTGTGGATCCCGCCCGGCTTCGCCCACGGCTTCCTGGTCACCAGCGACTCGGCCGACTTCCTCTACAAGACCACCGACTACTACGCGCCGCAGTTCGAGCGCAGTCTGCTGTGGAACGACCCCACGGTGGGCGTCGCGTGGCCGCTGCACCTGCTGGCGGGTGAGCCGCTGCTGTCGGCCAAGGATGTGGCGGGGAAGGCGCTGGCGGAGTGTGAAACCTTCGCCTGAGACCGCCGCAAATCGCCTCCGATGGGGCGTTTCTGACAATTATTTCTTCCTGCCTGCCATCCGGCGCGCGCGATAATGCGCGCCTGTCATTCTGCCCGTGGAGCCCCGTATGTCTCGTTCGCTGATC
>NZ_BJNV01000143.1 GCF_006539865.1 Zoogloea ramigera | reverse complement strand
GCTAGCAAATTATTTTAAGTGTGTTTGTTCAAACGAAAATTCAAATTTAAACTGCGATCCTCTTCCTCCAGATCCACCAAAGCGACTGCTAGAATGCATGAGTTCTCTGCACCCGCAGAGATGACCCGTGTGTCTGCTCAAGCGATAATTCGGTGACTTGACGTTCCCCGCCTCCGCGGGGTTTTTGCCGGGCGGGCGTCAGCCCGAGCCCGCTGGCGTTTTCTCCCGGATCAGTCCGGCCTCGACGTCATAGCGCCAGAGCACAGACCGCGACGCTTCATCATCCTTGCCAGGGGCGAGCGCTCGGCCAACCCAACGCCCCGCCTGCTCTTCGAGCGCCAGCAGCACCGACCACTTTCCCTTGTCCGGCAGGGTTTCCAGGGCTGCCAACACGACAGACTCCCGCTCCGGATCGGTTTCCACCCAACGAGCGCAGATCTGCCGTTCTGCCATGCGCAGACTGCTGTAAGCCCAGGCATGACGGCGTTCGTCATGGTGATTCCACGGCTCCAGGGTGTCATCCACCCAGCGGGCAAGAATGACATTGACAGTGGCCTCTCCCAAACGCGACGGGGTACGGGCGTCGCTCCACCATTCAGTGCCGTCGGCGGTGTAACCACTGGACAGCTTGATGGTGTTCTGCTGGCCTTCGCTGCGGTCCGCCAGGGCTTGACCCTCCGCCTCCCCGCTGCTGGCCAGCAAGGCTTCCGGGACTTCCCCCAAGTCGCCAAATACGCTTTCGACCAGAAAACGCGCATCATCGGGCAAGGCGATCTCCCCCTTCTGCAGCGCCTGGGCTGTCAGCCACAACTGCCCGTGGTGAGGATAAACCCGCGCGGCACGAGGCAGTGTCCGCTTGTACCAGTCCTCTGCAGGGTTTTCGACCCATTCCGGGCCAAACACCCAAAGACAGGGCACACCACGTTGATCCCCGGTGGCAGGATCCAAAAGCCGATTGCCATCGACATCCCGAGGGTGGCGCTGCAGACGACCCGCACGCTGGATCAGGCGATCGATGGGCGCAAGATCTGAAACAACCAAATCCCAATCGGCATCCAGCGATTGCTCGGCCACCTGGGTCGCGATCACCAACTTTCCAGCCCGCCTCTGAGCATCGCTGCCTTTGCCGAAACGGGATAGCACCTGCTCTTCCGTGGCCAGGCGATCACCCAGGGTGAAGCGGGCATGGAAGAGAATCAGCTTTTCAGGGGGCAACTCATCACGGAAGTGGGCGTGAGCTGCCAGCGCATCCGCTACGGTATTGCGCATCCAGCAGACGCAGCGCCCGGCCGTAAGCGCGTCGCGGATGACCGACAACACCTGTGACTCATCGGACACATAGCGCACCGCCAACCGGCGCTTTACTGCATCCCGGGTGGCAATAGGAGTTTCATCCAACCTCGCAGCACAATCCCGCCAAGAGGTGGCGAGTGGAAATGCATCGAGAGAGAGTTGCGGCGCAGACGAGCATCCACGTCCGCGGGCAAAGGCATTCAGCAGGGACTGCTTCATGCGTTCGGGCAGCGTTGCCGAAAGCAGAATAGCGCTACCACCCGCACATGCATGGAAGGTGAGCACCGTTTCCAGTACCCGCTGCATGTAGGCATCGCAAGCGTGCACCTCATCCACAACCAGCACTTTACGGAACAGGCCAAGAAGGCGCAGGCACTGGTGCTTGCTGGTGAGTACCGCCAGCAATGTCTGGTCGATGGTGCCCACACCGGCCGGAGAAAGCAGCGAACGCTTGCCGTGCTCCGCCAACCAGACGGCGCAACGAGCGCCCGCCGTTTCGTCCAGCTGGCGACCATCCGCTTCCGGGTCGATGGCAGGCAGGATTGATGTCGCAAACTCCTCGACCAACCGGCTTTGGCCATGGGAGAGCACCAAACTGGCATCACCGGCAAAAAGCTGCTGGTAGACCTCGGAGATCCGGCCGTACATAGCATTAGCGGTCGCCATGGTGGGCAGCGCAATGAAGAAGCCATCGGCCAAACCAGCCGCCATCAGGCGGTGAGCCAGCATCATGGCCGCTTCGGTCTTGCCGGCGCCGGTCACATCCTCCAGCAGATGGACTTGGGGTTCTGACGACACTGGAACATTGATCGCCCAAGCCTGCAGCGGCGAAGGCTGGGTAATGCCCGGGAAGAAATCCGAGAATTCACGCACCGCCGATGGCCGCGACGTCAAACCCGAGGCCGCCAGCGCCAAGGACGCCCGGGTCTGTGCATGCCCCCAGTACTCACCAATGGGCATCGGAGTCGCACAGTAGGGAAAGTAGCTCTGGTTGGAACCGAGCCAGTCAGCCAACACCACGACACCAGCCAGCCACCAGGAGAGGGTCTGGCTAGCCTGCGCAAAGGTCTCCGCCTCCAGTTGGCTCGCTATTTCAGCGAGTAACTTGCGTGGAACAAGGATGAAGAGGCTGCCGATAAACTGGTCAACGGCGGATCCATCTTCGCGGGCATTGCAGTGCTGCTTCCAATCCCCTCGGCCCAATGCCGGCGGCGTGCCATGGTGGCCTGTGCAAGCCTTCATCCACCAGTCCAGCCCACCAGCCTCCACCAGATCACAGCTATCCAGCCCGAACCACTCCTCGTCAATCGCCTGCTTTTCCAGCCGCTGCTTCCAGAGCAGCCAGCCGAGCGTATCGTGACGCAGCGTGTACGGCTTGCCGGGGTCTGGCGTACGGCCGCGGAGCAGCTGCATCAGATCAGCACGCTGACTTTGAAAAGCTTCGGAGAATTTACCGAGATCATGCAGAGCCAGGAAAAAGATCAACCAACCTTCAAGGGCTTCAGACGTGCAGTCGGGCAAGGCCTTCCGGAGTAATTGCTGCAGTGAAGGACTCTGACGCAGCAACGCCACACCGACGGCAGCAACATCCAGGGAGTGGTAACACAGCAGATGATGGCCACCAGACTTGCCAGCCTTACCCCAGTAAGCGCCTGGCGTTGAACAGGATTCTTGTTCTTGCATGTTCATGTCGATCTATTCACTCGACACGCAATCTACAACAGCATCAAGCCACGTGTAAAAGAGACCTGAGTCCGTGCCTGAACCTCTGAAACCCTATGAATAGCATGGGGTTTAGGCGTTTTTCTGCTCGTCCGGCGGGTAACGTGGGCGGACATTCAAGATAATGTCGAGGTAGCCCCTACCTTTCC
>NZ_BJNV01000142.1 GCF_006539865.1 Zoogloea ramigera | reverse complement strand
GGGGAGAAACCCAAGCCCTGAAATCAAAGGGATTAAGACCCGTTTCCGCACCAGCTTGCAAGTTCCATATCGCCGAGAAACCCAAGCCCTGAAATCAAAGGGATTAAGACGCTCAGGGCAAGATCTAGTAGAAATAGTAGTAGGAGAAACCCAAGCCCTGAAATCAAAGGGATTAAGACCTGCGCCGCCAGGGCGTCCCGTTCATCGGCCAGGGAGAAACCCAAGCCCTGAAAAAAGGGATCAAGACCTAAAACGGAGTGCGTGCAAGGCGTCGATGTTCTGAGAACCCCCAGCCCTGACCCCAAAGGGATTGCCGACCGGCCGCGCTTGCCCGTGGGGCCGGTCGGCCTGCGTGGGATGCCCCGGGTTCATGCCGTAGGCAAAAAATAATGCTTTTCGTATGAAGCGGCCGTGGGTACCATGCCATGGCGCCGGCAGGGCTCCGGATCGGGGGCCGGCTCGCTGTGCGCATTCCATCCACGCATCCTCGAGAGCCTGCCCATGACCCAAAACGTGATTTCCATCGACATCCCGGCCGAACTGCTCGCCAAGCTGGACGCCGCGCTCGACGCCATCGAGGCGGTCACCGACATCTTCGAGCCCATCAGCGAGGAGCAGATGCGCGCCCTCGCCAAGATGGGCGACCGGCTGGAGCCCTTCTGCCGGCTGGCGGCGGCGGTGTTGCCCCAGTACCCCCAGGCGCTGCCGCCGTCGTTCAGCGTTGCCGAGTTGCAGCGTGACCTGGCGGCCTTCGATGCGCTGCGGCCGCGGGTGCACCGCCTCGCCAAGGCCCTCGAGAAGAGCCAGGACACCCTGACGGCCCTGGGCAGCGATGTGTATGCCGGGGCCCGCGACGGCTACACCCTCATGAAGGCCCACGGTGAGAGCGACGGCCTCGATCTGCTGCGGGCGTCGCTGCCCGATCGCAGCCCGCGCCTGCGGCTCGACAAGCCCGACCCGGCGGCCTGACCCTTTCTCCCTCGCGGCCTTCGGGCCGCTGTCTTTTTGTGCCTGCCCGCTTCCGTCTGAGCGCCCCCAGGGCCGGGCTCCGCCCAGCCCGCCCCCCGTGGGGGTCAAGGAAACTTTGGTGGCGGCCCTGCGTTTCCTTGAGAGAGCCCCCACCCGGGGGGATGGCGGCATTCGTGGGGCAGATTCCCCCTCCGATGGCGCGCGGCGCGAGCCGCGCTTCACTTTTGGCGAAGCTGACGCCTCAAAATGAGGCATTCGGATAGCGCTGCGGGATCGCCGCTTCACTTTGAGTGAAGCTGACGCCTAAAAATGAGGCGCGCGGATCGCGCGCCAGGGGTTGTGTGCCCCAAATTGGGGCGCCGGGCTCGTTCCGCGGGGGTCTGTCGGGCAAATTCCGGTCAGCGGGCCCCGCGGCTGGGCCTCCCGCTGCCCGGCAAGCTTGCCGCAGCGCCCGCCCGGGGCGGGGCGGCCTAAGCTGGCTCCATGACCGATGCCAAACGCTGCCTCTACCTGGTGTGCTACGACGTGGCCGACCCGCGGCGCCTGCGGCGGGTCCATCGCTTTCTGCTCGGTTACAAGGCCGGCGGGCAAAAATCCTTCTTCGAGTGCTGGCTGACGCCGGCCGAGCTGCGCCATGTGCAGGATGAGCTGACGCGGCTGCTGGACGCGGTCACCGACCGGGCCCACCTGTTCCAGCTCGATCCGCGCCAGGCGGTGGTGTACCTCGGGCGGGCCCGCCCCGCCTGCCAGACTTTCATGATTCTTTGAGGAGTGCCGGGATGACCAGTCTGTTCGTGGACCGCCGCGGGGTGGAGCTCAAGCTCGACGGCGAGGCGCTGGTGTTTGCCGAGAACGGCGAGCGGGTGGGCACGGTGCCGCTGATGCCCCTGTCGCGGGTGTTCCTGCGCGGCGACGTGAAGCTGAGCGCCAGCCTGCTGGGCAAGCTGGGCGAGCACGGGATCGGGGTGGTGGTGCTGTCGGGGCGGCTGGGACGCCCCAGCCTGTTGCTCGGCTGCCCCCACAACGACGCGGCGCGGCGCATCGCCCAGTACCGCCTGTCCCTGGACGAGGGCTTCTGCCTGCGTTTTGCCCGGGCCGTGGTACATGCCAAGCTGCTCGGCCAGCTCGAGCTGATCCGCGAACGGCGCGAGGCGCGGGCGCTGCACCGCTACCCCTTGGTCACCTGCGAGCGGCGCCTGGAGGGGATGATCGGGCAGATCGACGCGCAGGCCAGCATTGCCTCCCTGCGCGGGCTGGAGGGGGCGGCGGCGGCGAGCTACTTCGAGGCGCTGAGCGAGATCCTGCCCGAGCGCCTGCATTTTTCGGGGCGCAACCGCCAACCCCCGCGCGACCCGGTCAATGCCCTGCTGTCCCTCACCTACACCCTGCTGCACGCCGAGGCGGTGCTGGCGCTGTACGGCGCCGGGCTCGACCCCTACGTGGGCTTCTACCACGCCCTCGATTTCGGCCGCGAGTCCCTGGCCTGCGACCTGATCGAGGCGCTGCGCCCCCACGCCGACCGCTTCGTGCTGGGGCTGTTCCGCGACGAGACGCTGCGCGCCGAGGATTTTTCGAAGACGGCCGACGCCTGCCTGCTCGGCAAGGCCGGCCGCGGGCGCTTCTACGCGGCCTTCGAGACCCGCGCCGAGTTGTTCCGCCGGCAGCTTGCCGAGGGCATCGACGACGTGGTGCAGGTGCTGCAGGGGCGGGCGGAGGCGGCATGAACTGGATCGTGGCCTACGACGTCAGCTCGCCGCGCCGGCTACAACGCATCCATCGCTTCATGGTGGGGCAGGCGAGCCCGATCGAGTACAGCGTGTTCCTGTTCGTCGGCACCGCGAAGCAGCTGGAGGCCTGCCTGGCCGAGCTTGGCCGGCTGATCGACCCGCGGGACGATGACATGCGCTGCTACGCCTTGCCCGCCCGTGGCCTGCAGGCGCGCATCGGCTGCGCCACGCTGCCGGCGGGCATCCAGTGGACCGGCCTGCCGGCGCCCCTGGGCGGGCCGCTGCCGTGACCCGCTGGTTCGTCAGTCGCCACCCGGGCGCGCTGGAGTGGGCGCAGCAGCAGGGCCTGGTCGGGCTGCGTCGGGTGGCCCACCTCGACCCGGCGCTGCTGGCCCCGGGCGACCTGGTGATCGGCACGCTGCCGCTGCACCTGGCCGCCGCGGCCTGCGCCCGGGGCGCGCGCTGCCTGTGCCTGGTGGTGGACCTGCCGGCCGGCGCCCGCGGTCGCGAGCTGTCGGCGGCCGAGCTGGATGCCTATGGCGCGCGGCTGGAGGAGTTTGTGGTGCGGCGGGTTTGCGGAGGCGAGCCGGGGTGACCACGGCAAGCTTGTTTTGGCGCTGCAGGCAGGGGCAGGGACGCACAATCCAATCCACCGACGCCGTGCTACTTGAACCTAGAAACGGCAGTTGACCGCTTCCGCAATCTCAAGAACCGCATGAACACTTGCGATAGTGCCTTCGCCGACGCACACCAC
>NZ_BJNV01000141.1 GCF_006539865.1 Zoogloea ramigera | reverse complement strand
GGCCGCCTCCGTCAGACTCACCGTCTGCCCGGTGGCGTCGACGGTGGTCGCGCCGTCGACCTGCAGCGCCTGGCCCGCCAGCTGGGACACCGCACCGCGCACCGTGAAACTGCCATTGCCCGTCACCAAGGTGTCGCCAAACACCAGCGCCTCCGAGTCGGTGACGAGGCTGGCCGCGGTGCCGCTCACCGCAAGCGCCTGGCCGGCGGTCAGCTTCGTGGCACCTGTGTCGAGGACCACGGACAGCGCATTGCTGTCCGAGAGCGTCGTGTCGCCGGCCGTGACGTGCAGCGTACCGGTGAAATCGTTCCCGCTACCAGTCGCCGCGATCGCGTTCAGGGCGGTGCTGGCAAGGGTGGCGTTGAGCCCTTTGACGACGCCGCTGTAGATTTGCGCGCCGCTGGAAATGATGCTCTTGCCATCCCCGAGCCGGAGCTCGCTGCCCATGTCCTGAACGATGCTGGCCAGCCCGGCAGCACCGCCGGCAAGGCTGACGCGCCCCGGACCGGCGACACTCAGCGTGTGCCCGCCCCCCGCGAAAGCCTGCTGCAGGGTCAGCGAGGCGGGCGCCTGCGCAGCGGAGATCCGGCTGTCCGCCAGCTGGGATACCGCGCCCGTCAAGAGTGCCGACCCGACGGCATTCAGCGCGCCCCCGGCAAGCACGATCGAATTGCCGAGCGTCGCAGCGCCGACGTCAAGGGCGCCGCCCGCGACCCGCACGGCCCCCGAACCCAGGGCGCCGCTGCCCGCCGCCACCAGATGGCCGGCGCTGATCGTCGTGCCACCGGCGTAAGGGCTGGCGGCGGAGAGGCTCAGCGTTCCGGCACCGAGCTTGGTCAGGCGGGCCAGCGCGCCGCCCGACACGGCACCGCCCAGGCTCAGGGTGTCGCCCGCCGCGGCGACGCCGATGCTGGCCGGCCCGTCCAGGGCCAGCGAGCCGGCATACGCCGCAGCCCCCGTCCCGGTGAGCACACCCAGCCCACCCACACCATGCCCTTGCAGACTAATGGACGAGACACCCAGCGTGATGTCGTCGAGCGCGAGCGTCGCCCCGTCGGACACCTGCACCGCCCCCGTGCCCAGCGCGCTGCCGCTGCCCGTTGCCACCAGCGTGCCGGCCTCCACCCGGGTCGTGCCGCTGTAGCCGGAGCTGGCGCCCGACAGGCTGAGCTGCGCCGTGCCTTGCTTGGTGAGGTCGCCGCTGCCCGCCACACGCCCGGCGAAGCTGCCGGCGGCAGCCTGCGTCACCGTCAGGTCACCGCTGCCCAGATCAATGCGCGTGCCGACCGTGCCAGCGAGATCGCCGATGCTCTGGTTGGTGTTGTTCAGGTCTAGGATGCCCGAGCCGGTGAGGTTTACCGCACCCAGGCTCGGCAGCGTCGCGCCGCCGAGGAGGCGCAGCGTACCCGCCTCGATCGTCGTGCCGCCGACGTAGCGGTTGCTGCCCGAGAGGTTGACGGTGCCGCTGCCGACCTTGGTCAGGCCCAGCCCCGTGACCGGATTGTTCAAGCTCAGCGTGTCCGTCAAGGTCGCCGCGCCGATGGCGCTCGCCGTGGCCAGCGTGACCGTGCCGGTGTGGCTCGCAGTGCCGCTGCCCCGCAGCGCGCCGGCCCCGCTGACGCCGCGCCCGTTGAGGGTCAGCCCGCCGGTGCTGAGCGCCACATTGTCGATCTCCAGGGTTGCGCCGCCGGACACCTGCACCGCCCCGCTCCCCAGCGCGCTCCCGCTGCCGGTTGCCGTCAGCGTGCCCGCCAGCACCCGGGTGGTGCCGCTGTAGGTGGTGTTGGCGCCCGACAGGCTCAGCCTCGCCGTGCCCTGCTTGGTGAGATTGCCGCTGCCGTCCACGCGCCCGGCGAAGCTGCCGGCGCTGCCCTGGCTCACCGTCAGGTTGCCGCTGCCGAGGGCAATGCGCGTGCCTGCTTCGCCGGAGAGATTGCCGATGGTCTGGCTGGTGTCGTTCAGGTCGAGGATGCCGGTGCCCATCAGGCTCACCGCGCCGCCGCCCGGCAGGCTGGCCCCGCTCAGCAGGCGCAGCGTGCCCGCCGCGATGGTGGTGCCGCCGGCGTAGCGGTTGCTGCCCCACAGATTGACGACGCCGAGCCCCAGCTTGTTCAGGCTGCCCGGGCCCGTCACAGGGCTGTCGAACGTCAGCGTGTCTGCCAGCGTGGGCGCCGCGACGGCGCTCGTCGTGGCCAGCGTGATCGGGCCCGCATGGCCCGCCGCACCGACGCCCTGCAGCGCGCCAGCGCCGCCCACGCCGCTGCCGTTGAGGGTCAGCCCAGCGGTGGCCAGCATCACGTTGTCGATCTCGAGGGTCGCCCCGTCATTGACCGTCACCGTGCCGCTCCCGAGGGCGTCGGCCTGCTGTACGACCAGCGTTCCGGCCGCGATCGTGGTGCCGCCGGCGTAGCCGTTGTTGATACCGGACAGCGTCACCGTGCCCGCACCGGCCTTGGTGAGCGCCGGGTTGGCACCGGCGTCGCTATGGCCATCGATATGCCCGCTCAGGGTCAGCGCGTCCGACGCACCGGCCGCCGCCACCCTGCCGAGGCCAAGCAGCGTGACCGTACCGGCGTAAGACGCCGCGCCCCGGCCAGCCAGGGTCTCCAGCCCCGCCTGGTCGCCGGTGAGGGTAAGCGAGGCGAGCGAATTGAACGCCACCCCGTCGATCTCGAAGGTGCCTGTATTGGTGACGAGCAGGCTCGATGCGGCCGCCAGCGCGTTGGGGTTCGACACCCTCAGCACCCCCTCCGAAACCCGGGTTAGGCCGGTGAAGGTGTTGGCGCCAGAGAGCGTCAGCGTCCCCGAACCGAGCTTGTTCAGCGCCCCCGTGCCGGAGCCGCTGCCGCTGATCACCCCGGCGAAGCTGCCATCACTCGTCTGGTTGACGGTTAGCCCACCGGCCCCGCCGCTGCCCAGCGCAATCTGCGTACCGATCGCGCCCGCCAGGTTGCCGATGGACTGGCGGGTGTCGTTGAGGTCGAAAATGCCGGTGCCCGTCAGGCTCACCGCGCCCCCGCCTGACAGGCTGGCCCCGCTCAGCAGGCGCAGCGTGCCCGACTCAATCGTGGTGCCGCCGGCGTAGCTGTTGTTGCCCCACAGCTCGACGACGCCGAGCCCCACCTTGCTCAGGCTGCCCGGGCCCGTCACCGGGCTGTCGAAGGTCAGCATGTCTGCCAGCGTGGGGGCACCGATGGCGCTTGCCGTGGCAATCGTGACCGGACCCGAATGGCCCGCCGTGCCGGTGCCCTGCAGCGCACCGGCGCCGCCCACGCCGCGGCCGTTGAGGGTCAGCCCGCCGGTGGTCAGCGTCACGCTGTCGATCAGCAGCGACGCCCCGTCGTTGACCAGCACCCCGCCGCCGCCGAGGGCACTGGCGTGCTGCGCGACCAGCGTGCCGGCCTCAATCGTCGTGCCGCCCGCATAGCTGCTGCCGGCCGTCAGGTCGAGCCTGCCGCTGTCCACCTTGGCGAGGCCGCCCGGGCCGGTCAGCGGATTGTTCAAGGTCAGGGTGCTGCCCGCTGCAGCGCCGATGGCGCTCGCCGTGTCCAGCC
>NZ_BJNV01000140.1 GCF_006539865.1 Zoogloea ramigera | reverse complement strand
ATAAGTGTTGCCCTGGCCTTGAGCTCCCGCCAGCCACGCCAGCACCCCTTCGGCCGCCCGGCGGCCGCTGGCGAAGCAGGCGGTGAGCAGGTAGCCGCCGGTGGGGGCTTCCCAGTCGAGCATCTCGCCTGCGCAGAAGAGGCCGGGGCGGCTTGGCACCATGAGCTTCGCGTCGAGCGCCTCGAAGCGCAGGCCGCCGGCGGTGCTGATGGCTTCGTCGATGGGCCGTGGGGCGATAAGCGCCACGGGCAGGGCCTTGATCGCCGCGGCTAGGCGGGCGGGGTCGGCCAGTGTGGCGGCATCCAGGCATTCCCGCAGCAGCGCCATCTTGAGGCCGGCGATGCCGACCCGACTCTGCAGGTGGCTGGCCAGCGAGCGGGCGCCTCGGGGGTGGGCGACTTCGGCCTCAACGCGTTCCAGGCTGCGCCCGGGGGCGAGGTCGATGAGCACCGTGGCGCGGCCGTCGCGGGCGATACCCTCGCGGATGGCGGCCGACAGCGCGTACACCAGGCTGCCCTCGATGCCGTCGGCGCTCAGCATGGCCTCGCCGGGGCGCGGCGGGGCCGGGTCGCCGGCCAACTGCAGGGTGATCGACTTGAGGGGCTGGCCGGCGAAGCGGCTGGCCAGGTGCTCGCTCCAGCCGCCGTCCGGGCCACCCCGCGGCGAGGCCACCACGAAGCCGCAGTTGGCGGGCTGCAGGGGCGCCACGGCGAGGCCGGCGGCGGCGAGCAGCGGCACCCAGGCGCCGTCGGAGCCGAGCCGGGCCCAGCTGCCGCCGCCCAGGGCCAGCAGGGTGGCATCGGCGCTGTGGGTGATCGGGCCGCTCGGGGTGGTGAAAAGCAGGCTGCCGTCGGCGCCCCAGCCGGTCCACCGGTGGCGGGGGTGGAAGCGCACGCCGGCGCCGCGCAGGCGAGCCAGCCAGGCGCGCAGCAGCGGCGCGGCCTTCATCTCGGCCGGAAAGACCCGCCCCGAGCTGCCGACAAAGGTGCTCACCCCCAGCCCCTCGACCCAGGCCCGCAGCGCGTCCGGCCCGAAGGCTTGAAGCATCGGCTCAATCTGGGCCCGGCGGCTGCCGTAGCGCCCGGCGAAGGCCTCGAAGGCTTCCGAATGGGTGATGTTGAGCCCGCCCTTGCCGGCCAGCAGGAACTTGCGGCCCACCGAGGGCATGGCGTCGAAGACATCCACCTGCACGCCCCCCGCGGCCAGGGTCTCGGCCGCCATCAGGCCGGCGGGGCCGCCGCCGACGATGGCGACGTGGAAGGAGGAGGCGGGGCGGGGGGTGGAGGGCATGGCGGAGCGGGGCGGGTTGAGGGCAGGCGCGATTGTAGGGCCTCGCCGCAGGATGGGGGCCATCGAACACCGTACGGGTTAGCGCAGCGTAACCCGACAGAGTGGGGTGGGGAGTCCGGCTGGGGCGGGTGTCGGGTTACGCCCTGGCGGGCTAACCCGACCTACGCGGCTGCCGTTTCCAGATTTACTTGAGTGTTTGATGCCCGCACTTGAGTTCGCTCAAGCCAGACTTGAGCGGGCCCAAGTTTTACTTGCGGTGGCTCAAATCGGACTTCAGCGCACCCAAGTTTTATTTGAGCGCGAGTTGCCGGGACTTGAGTGATCCCAAGTTTTACTTGAGTGATCGTTGTCCGGACTTCAGCCCGCTCAAGTTTTACTTGAGTTCGAGTTGCCGCGACTTGAGCCCACTGACCGCAGACTTGAGTCGATGATGCTTTGTGGGTGCGCGATCTGTGTTCTGCGCCCCCAGGGCCGGGCTTCACCCAGCCCGCCCCCGCCCCTCAGCGCGTGATCGGCACGCCGCCTTCGTTGCTGCTGAACACCGTCACGCCTTCCTTCACGGTGCCCACCACGCGGATCTCGCCGAGCTTGTCGGCGGGGGTCTTGAGAGGGTTGGCCGACAGCACCGCGAAGTCGGCCAGCTTGCCGGCGGCGATGCTGCCCTTCACCTTCTCTTCGCCCAGCTGGCGGGCTGGCAGCAGGGTGACGGCCTTGAGGGCGTCGAGGGGGGCGAGCTGCTGGTCTTCGCCCAGCGGGCGCTTGATGGCGGCGGCCATCACCGCGAAGGGCGACGGGTCGAGCCGCGCCGGGTCGGCGTGCAGTAGCACCGGCAGGCCGCGGGCCTGGGCGGCGGCGGCGGGGGCGAAGCGGGCGGCACGCTCGGGGCCGAGGGTGTAGTCCTTGAGGGCGGCCAGCGACAGGGCCAGGCGCTGGGGCGCGAAGCTGACTGCCGCGCCGGCCTCCTTGAGGGCGTCGAGCTGGGCGTCGCCCACCGCCTGGGCACCCACCAGCAGCGGCGGGCGGGGCGGGGCGGGCTGCCGGGCCGCGTCGTTGAGTGCTTGTCTGGCCCGCTGCTTGGCTGACAGCTTGCTTGGCGGGTCAGCCGGCGGGCTGGCAGGCTGCACGGCGGCGGCGCGCAGGCCTGCGATGGCCTGGGCGATGGCCGCGTCGCCGTTGGCCTGCACGGCCACCGGCCAGCCGCCGGCGTAGGCGCGGGTGAAGAGGTCGGCGGCGGCCTCATCGGTGGCCCACGGGTAGCCCGAGTAGGCGCTGCGCTTGCCCGGCGGCGGCAGCTGGTAGGGCTGGGTGAGCCAGGCGCTGCGGTCTTCGGCCACGCCGTCGAGGGCAAACGACACCCCGGCGAGGCGCAGGCGGTTCTTGTAATACTTGGGCCCGACGCTCTTGTGGCCCTTCAGTGCGCCGCCGGCCGAGGCCAGGTCGGCGTAGATCATCACGTCGAGCTTGAGGGCGCCGGTGTCGGCGGCCTGGGTGTACAGGGCCAGGTCTTCGGGGGTGGCGCGGCCCTCGACGGCGGTGGTGTAGCCGTTCTGCAGGTAAAGCGTCTGGCCTTGCTGGATCAATGCCTGGCGGTCGTCGGCGGACAGCTTGGGCAGGGCGCCCAGCAGGGCCGCGGCGGCGGCGCCGTCGAGCACGCCGTCGGGCTCTTTGGAGCCGGGCCAGCGGCCGATGCTGCCGGCGGGCGGGCTCACGCTGTCGCGGGTGATGCCGGCCAGCTCCAGCGCGCGGCTGTTCGCCACCACCTGGCGCCCGGAGTGGTGGATCACCAGCACCGGCTTGTCGGCCGACACCCCGTCGAGATCCTGCCGCGTGAGCGGGCGCTGCTCGCGCAGGCGGCTGTCGTCGTAGCCGTAGCCGATGACCCAGCCGAAGCGCTGGGCCAGGTCGCCCTTGCTCCAGTCGCGCAGGCTGCGCACCAGGCCGTTCACGTCGCTCACGCTGCCGGCGGGGGGCGGTTGTAGCGGCGCCGCCACCGAATACAGCCCCAGCCGCGACATCTGCCCCCAGGCATCGACGAAGCCCGGCACCAGCGTCTTGCCGGCCAGGTCCACCACCTCGGTGCCCTCGCTCTTCCAGCGGGCGAGGATCTCCTTGGCCTTGCCCACCGCGATGATCCTGGTGCCCTTGACCGCCACCGCCTGGGCCGCCGGGCGCTTGTCGTCAAGGGTGATCACGTCACCGTTGGTGAAGATGATGTCGGACAGCGGCGGCGGAGGCGGCGCGGGCGGCGGCGCGTTGGGGTCGGCGGGTGCGCCGGGGACCGCGGGCGTGCCGGCGGCGGGGGCC
>NZ_BJNV01000139.1 GCF_006539865.1 Zoogloea ramigera | reverse complement strand
ATGGCGGGTCTGCAGCCCGACACAGTCCCGTTGCCCGATCTGGGCCAGCCCGAGGATGGCGTTGAGGGGTGTGCGGATCTCGTGGCTCATGTTGGCAACGAACTCGCTGCGGGCCCGGGACAGCTTGTCGGCTTCGGCGCGGGCTGCGGCGCGGGCGGCAGCGTAGGCGATCTCCCGGGCCTGCTCGATGCGCTGCCGTTCGCGGACGGCGAGCATCACGATGTAGAGCAGCAGGAAGGGCACCGCGCCGGCGGCGGCGAAAAACAGGGTCGGGATGGCGTGGGCGTCGAGTTCGCGCTGGGTGACCAGGGCCGCCAGCGCGAAGGGCGAGGCTTCGATGCTTCGCTTGAGCACTGCGATCACCGGGTCGCCGGCAAGCTGTGGCAGACCGTCGGTGTGCAGGCTCGGGCTGTCACCCATGCGGGCGAGCAGGCCCGCGAGCTCCGCCTGGTGGAAGGCCGGTGCTGCGAGAGGCGAGATGGGCCAGCCAGACCCCGCGAGAACGATGGTCTCGGGGCGCTGGGTGTTGGTGCTGCGCAGCAGGCTTTCGATGACGCCGGGCGGGCTGTAGGCGAGCACGTGGCCGCGCAGGGTGTTCTTGATGAACACCGGCTGGCTGAAGCGCAGCTGCTGCCCGCCCTGCAGGGCCAGGCCGCGGGTGCGCGGCAGCCGGGGGGCCAGGGCGGGGTAGTCTTCGGTCGGGGGGGCGGACGTGTCGCCTGCCTGGGCGATGAGGTCGCCGTGCGTGTCGATGAGGACGAGCTGGTCGTGGATGCGCCGCTCGCCGAGTCGTTCCTGCTCGATGAGCTGCGCGAAGCGGTCTTCGATGTTCTGCAGGTGCAGGCCCAGGCCGTACTCGATGCTCATGCCGAGGTCGCGGCCGGCGAAGTAGTTGGCGACGGCGTCGGAGGCGGCCAGGTTGGCGAGGGAGTTGTGGCGCTCGGACAAATAGGCCGACACGCTGTCGGCCTGCTTGGCGAGCTCGAGGCTGGCGCCGTCGAGCAGGCTCTGCTCGAGGCGCTGCTGTACGCTCAGGTTGTGGACGAACAGCGCGACGGCGTAGACGATGAAGAGCAGCAGCGCAACGAGGTACTTGCGCGATGATTTCGGCTGCGACAGCTCGGAGGGAGTCAACGGTGCGGTCTTACCGGGTCGGTGGCAGGTCGCGGAAGAAATCCGGCAGATAACGCGGGGCCACGCGGAAGTATTTCTTCACCAGCCGCATGTAGGTGCCGTCGGCCTTGGTGCGGGCGAGGAAGGCGTTGAAGGCCTTGCGCAGCTCGGGGGAATCCTTGCGGAAGCCGGCGGCCATGCGCTGTTCTTCGGAGATGGGGCCGATCACCTTGATCTGGCCCGGCCACAGCTCGAGCGCCACCAGCACGTCGGGCACGTCGAGGAGCGTCATGTCGCTCTCGCGCTTGAGCATCGCGGGCACCACGTCGTTGATGTTGGTGCTGCCGTTGAAGCGCTTGAGCTTGAGGCCCTTGCCTTCCAGATCGTAGAGGGTCGGGTCGAGGCAGGAGTTGTCCATCACGAAGGTGGTGCCGAGCGCCATCCGGGCCTTGGTGGCCTTGATGTCCTGGTCGCGGTTGCCGCTGGGCTTGATCGGCGCGACCGGGACGTCGGGCCGGGCCAGCAGCCACACGGCCGAGGGGAAGGTGGGCTCGGAGAAGTCGAGCAGCTTCACCCGCGGGGGAAGGATGGTCATGCCGTTGGCGATCACGTCGCCGCGGATCGGCCGCGGGCCGACCTCCTGCACACTGGGCTTGTAGCGGATCTCCTTGCCGATGAGGTCGCCGATGACGTCGTTCCAGTTGGTCTGCACGTACTCGTAGCGCACGCCGAGCTCCTTGGCGAAGAGCTGCATCAGCTCCACGTCGAAGCCGTCGCCGCTGCCGGTGATGAAGTTGGCGTAGGGCACCCCCAGGTGGCGCAGCACACCGCGCTTGCGGACCTCGTCGAGGTCCTGGGCGAAGGCCGTCTGGAGGCACAGCAGGAGGCCGGCGACCAGAAGCGCCGAGCGGCCGAGCAGGCGGCAAAACGTGTTGAAAGCCATGGTGGAGCCTCGAAAACGGGCCGGCGTGGTGCTTGGCTGGGCGCGGCCCCCGCCGGGGACGGGGCCGCGCCCGGGGCGTGGAGCGGGTGGGTCAGGCCTTCATCGCGGCGGCCGCGATGTCGAGCGAACGCAGGCGCAGCTCCGGGTCGAAGATGTCGCAGACGAGCATGAACTCGTCGGCGCCCGTGATCTCGGCGAGGCGGGACAGGCCGTCGTGCACCCGCTCGGGCCCGCCGATGACCGCCGCCGCCAGGAAGTCGCCGATGGCGGCGCGCTCTTCGGGGCGCAGGCCGGCCATGAAGTTTTCGATCGGCGGCTGCAGCCGGCGCCGGTTGCCGGTGAGGATGCCGAGCACCCGCTGGTAGTTGCTGCTGGCGAGGTATTCGGCTTCGTCGTCGGTAGGGGCCGCGATGAGCGGGATGCCGATGACCACGTAGGGTTCGGCGAGCTGGGCGGAGGGCTTGAACTGGCTGCGGTAGAGCTCGATGGCCTGCAGCACCTGGCGCGGCGCGAAGTGCGAGGCGAAGGCGTAGGGGAGGCCCCGCTCGGCGGCCAGGCGGGCCGAGAACAGGCTGGAGCCGAGGATCCAGATTGGCACCTTGGTGTCGGCGCCGGGCATCGCCACCACGCGCTGGCCGGGCTGCACCGGGCCGAGGAGCTTCTGCACCTCGGCGACTTCGCGGGGGAAGTCGTCCTCGGTCTCGACGCGGTCACGGCGCAGCGCGCGCATCGTGATGCCGTCGGTGCCGGGGGCGCGGCCGAGGCCGAGGTCGATGCGGCCAGGGTAGAGCTCGGCGAGGGTGCCGAAGGCCTCGGCGACCACCAGCGGCGCGTGGTTGGGCAGCATGATGCCGCCGGAGCCGACGCGGATCTTGCGGGTGCCGCCGGCCAGATGGCCGACCAGCACCGCGGTGGCGGAGCTGGCGATGCCGGGCATGTTGTGGTGTTCGGCCACCCAGTAGCGGGTGAAGCCGAGCGCCTCGGCGCGCTGGGCGGTGGAGAGGGCAACGGAGAGGGAGTCGGCGACGCTGCGGCCTTCGCGGACGGCCACGAGGTCGAGCATCGAAAGGGAGATGTCTTTTAGTGTTTTCATGGGGCGTTATTGTAAGGGCTTTGGCGGCTCCCGCAGCGCCCCGGAGGGGCTGGCGGTGGCCGTGCGGGCTTCCAGTTCGGGGATCAGCAGGTCCAGTTGAGCGGCCAGTTCGGTGGCCAGCTGGCGGGCGGTTTCGTGGCTTGCGTGGGCGGCCTGATCGGTGGCGGCGGCGAGTTCGTGGATCGCCGTGAGCTTGAGCGCGCCGGCGCTGCCCTTGACGCTGTGGGCGATGAAGGCGAGCTCCGCCAGCTCGCCGTTGCCGTCGGCGATGGCGCGCAGGCGGGCCGTCTGGACGACATAGCCGGCCAGGGCCTTGCTGGCGAGACCGGTGACGAAGCTGGCCTTGCCCTTGAACTGGGCCTCCAGCGCGGCCCAGTCGACCAGGCCGGTCTGCGGGCTGCCGCCGGGCGGCGTTGGGTCGTCGCCGGGCGGCTCGGTCGCAGCGTCGTCAGGCGCGGGCGCTGCTGCGGAGGCTTCGACGGGGGCGTGGTGGC
>NZ_BJNV01000138.1 GCF_006539865.1 Zoogloea ramigera | reverse complement strand
AGTCAGCACCGTCGAGGAAATCATCCCGCCAACCATCGGCGCAGCAATGCGGCTCATCACCTCGGAGCCGGTGCCCGTCCCCCACATGATCGGTAAAAGGCCGGCCATGATCGCGACGACGGTCATCATCTTCGGGCGCACGCGCTCGACAGCGCCCTCCATCACCGCTGCGTAGAGGTCACTGACGTTCGGACTGCGGCCACTCTCGCGGCACGTCGCCTTCACGGCTTCCCAGGCGTGATCGAGGTAGATCAGCATCACCACGCCGGTTTCCGCCGCCACGCCAGCCAGCGCGATGAAGCCCACCGCCACCGCCACCGACAGGTTGTAGTCCAGCAGCCACATCAGCCACACGCCACCAACCAGCGCGAAAGGCACCGACAGCATCACGATCAGCGTTTCGGTGAGGCGCCGGAAGTTCAGGTAAAGGAGCAAGAAGATCGTCAGAAGGGTGATCGGGATGACGACCTTCATTTTCTCGATGGCCCGCTCCATGAACTCGAACTGGCCGCTCCACGTTACGTAGTAGCCCGCCGGGAACTTGATCTGCTCTGCCACCGCCTTCTTCGCGTCGGCCACGTAGCCACCGATGTCCCGGTCGCGGATGTCCACGAAGATGTAGGCCGACAGCAGCGCATTTTCGGTGCGGATGCCCGGTGTGCCCTTGGCGACGACGACCTTCGCCAACTGGCCGAGCGGCACCATCGCTCCGCCCATGGTCGGCACCAACACCTCGCGGGCAATCTGCTGCGGGTCGGAGCGCAGCTCACGCGGATAGCGTACCGTTACCCCGAAGCGCTCACGGCCCTCAACAGTGGTGGTCACCATCTCACCGCCCAACGCGCTGCCGATCACATCCTGCAACTCGCCAACGGAAAGACCGTAGCGGGCCAGCTGTTCCCGGTCGGGCTCGATGTTGAGGTAGAAGCCACCGGTGATGCGCTCGGCAAAGGCACTGGTGGTGCCGGGCACCGTTTTGACGACCGCCTCGATCTCCTTAGCCAGTTTCTCCATTTCACCGAGATCCTTGCCGAAGACCTTGATGCCGATCGGCGTACGGATGCCGGTGGACAGCATGTCGGTGCGGGCCTTGATCGGCATCGTCCAGGCATTGGCCACACCCGGGAACTGCAGCGCCTTATCCATTTCAGAGATCAACTTGTCGGTCGTCATGCCGGGACGCCATTCGGTTTGCGGCTTGAGGTTGATGACCGTCTCGAACATCTCGGTCGGCGCCGGGTCGGTGGCGGTATTGGCACGGCCGGCCTTGCCAAAGACTGATTCGACTTCCGGAAAGCTCTTGATGATCTTGTCCTGGGTCTGCATCAGCTCGGCAGCCTTGGTGATCGACATGCCCGGCAGGGACGCCGGCATATAGAGCAAAGTACCTTCGTTGAGGGTCGGCATAAACTCGGAGCCAAGGCGGGACGCGGGATAGACCGATATAGCCAGGACGATCACCGCGAGGACGATGGTCAGCTTCTTCCAGCGCATCACGGCGGCGATGATCGGCCGGTACACCCAGATCAGAACCCGGTTCACCGGGTTCTTTGCCTCCGGCATGATCTTGCCGCGGATGAACAGCAGCATCAGTACCGGCACCAGTGTCACCGACAGAATCGCCGCGCCGGCCATCGAAAAGGTCTTGGTGTAGGCCAGCGGCGAGAACATCCGCCCTTCCTGTCCTTCCAGGCTGAAGACTGGCAGGAAGGAAACAGTGATGATCAGGAGTGAGAAGAACAGCGCCGGCCCCACTTCCTTGCAGGCGGCCAGCATCGCCTCAAAGCGCTCCGCCGCCGAATGCCCTTCCGGCAGGCGCTCCAGGTGCTTGTGGGCATTCTCGATCATCACGATGGCCGCATCGATCATCGCGCCGATGGCAATGGCGATGCCCCCCAGACTCATCAGGTTGGAGTTCATGCCGAGCAGACGCATGGCGATGAAGGCCATCAGCACCCCCACCGGCAGCATCAGGATCGCCACCAAGGCGCTCCTCACATGCATCAGGAAGACGATGCAGACCAGCGCGACGATGATGGACTCCTCGATCAACGTGCCCTTGAGGGTTTCGATGGCCCGGTGGATCAGCTCCGAGCGGTCATACACGGTCTGTACCGTCACGCCTTGGGGCAGGCCAGGGCCGATTTCGGCGATCTTGTCCTTCAGGTTGTGGATGACCTCCAGCGCATTCTGGCCATAGCGGGCCATGGCAATTCCCGCGACAACTTCTCCTTCACCATTCAGTTCGGTCAGGCCGCGCCGTTCGTCCGGGGCCAGCTCCACCCGGGCGATGTCGCGGATCAGCACCGGCGTGCCCTTGTCGGCCTTCACCACCAAGAGTTCGATATCGTCCTTGCCGCGCAGGTAGCCCTTACCGCGCACCATGTACTCGGTCTCGGCCATTTCCACCACGCGGCCACCCACATCCCGGTTGGAGTCCCGGATCACCTGGGCGACCTTCATCAGCGGAATGCTGTAGGCGCGCAGCTTCACCGGATCGACAGTGACCTGATAGGTCTGCACGAAGCCGCCTATTGAAGCGACTTCCGCCACCCCGTGGGCCTTGGCGAGCTGGTAGCGCACGTACCAGTCCTGGATGGTGCGCAGTTCGGCGAGGGTCTTGTCCTTGGCCAACAGCGCGTACTGATACACCCAGCCGACACCGGTGGCATCCGGCCCGATCTGCGGCGTGATGCCTTTGGGCATGCGGCCGGAGGCGAAGTTGAGGTATTCCAGCACCCGCGAGCGCGCCCAGTAGATGTCGGTGCCGTCCTCGAAGATGATATAGACGAAGGACGCCCCGAAGAACGAGAAGCCGCGCACCACCTTGGACTTGGGCACCGACAGCATCGCCGTGGTAAGCGGATAGGTGACCTGATCCTCGACCACTTGCGGTGCCTGACCGGGGTATTCGGTGTAGACGATGACCTGCACGTCGGACAGGTCGGGCAGCGCGTCGATGGGCGTGCGCAGCACCGCAAACACCCCGGCGGCGAGAATGAAAAGCGTGGCGAGCAGAACCAGGAAGCGGTTCCGGCCCGACCAGTCGATGATCCTGGCAAGCATGATGTGTCCTGTCAGTGGCCTGCGTGAGGGTTGGCTGCAGGCACCGGCGTTGCCGCCTTGCTGGCAGGCACAGCCGAGGTGATGACCCATTCCCCGGGCTGACGCTCGACGAACTCGACATCGACCTTGGCACCCGGCTTCAAGATCTGCAGCAGCGATGGATTGGCCACCTTGAACTCCATGGTCATCGCCGGCCACTTCAGGCTGGCGACCGGGCCGTGACTCAGGCTGACCGTACCGGCTTTGGCGTCCACCTCATCGACCGATCCTTCTGCACGATGACCCGCTGTCTTGGGCGCAAGTGCGGCCTTGTCGCCGTCCTTTTCGGATTTCGGTGCAGCGCCATGGCCGGAATGTCCAAAGCCTCCGACCGCTGCCTTCAGGTTGCTTTCCGCATCGATGAGGAAGTTCGCCGCGACCACCACCTCTTCGCCAGCCTTCACGCCACTGAGCACTTCCAGATGGGTATCGCTTCGGGCACCCAGCTTGACCTCACGGGGCTCGAAACGTCCTTCGCCTCGGGCAATGAGGACGATCTGACGTGTTCCACTGTCGATCACTGCCGAGGCCGGCACCGTGACCACTTGTCCCTTGCCACCCACAGGCACCTCCACCTGGGCGAACATCGCGGGCTTCAGGAGCTGGCCCGGATTGGCCAGTTCGACCCGCACCGGCACCGTTCGCGTTTCCGCATTGAGGGTCGGATAGACATAGGTCACGCGGCCCTCGAAGACCTTGTCCGGGTAGGCATTGATGCGCACCTTCGCCA
>NZ_BJNV01000137.1 GCF_006539865.1 Zoogloea ramigera | reverse complement strand
GGTCAGCACCGTCGAGGAGATCATTCCGCCGACCATCGGCGCGGCGATGCGGCTCATCACCTCGGAGCCGGTGCCCGTCCCCCACATGATCGGCAAGAGGCCGGCCATGATGGCGACGACGGTCATCATCTTCGGCCGCACGCGCTCGACAGCGCCCTCCATCACGGCTGCGTAGAGATCACTGACGTTCGGACTGCGGCCACTCTCGCGGCACGTCGCCTTCACGGCTTCCCAGGCATGGTCGAGATAGATCAGCATCACCACGCCGGTTTCCGCCGCCACGCCGGCCAGTGCGATGAAGCCCACCGCCACAGCCACCGACAGGTTGTAGCCGAGCAGCCACATCAGCCACACCCCG
The DNA here is from genome assembly GCF_006539865.1 of Zoogloea ramigera. Lineage (GTDB taxonomy): Bacteria > Pseudomonadota > Gammaproteobacteria > Burkholderiales > Rhodocyclaceae > Zoogloea > Zoogloea ramigera. Next base: position 3,479 of record NZ_BJNV01000137.1, on the reverse strand, counting down.
CCGACCAGCGCGAAAGGCACGGACAACATGACGATCAGCGTTTCGGTGATGCGCCGGAAGTTCAGATAGAGCAGCAGGAAGATGGTCAGCAACGTGATCGGGATGACAACCTTCATCTTCTCGATGGCGCGCTCCATGAACTCGAACTGACCGCTCCAAGTGACGTAGTAACCCGGCGGGAACTTGATCTGCTCGGCGACCGCCTTCTTCGCATCGGCCACGTAACCACCGATGTCCCGATCGCGGATGTCCACGAAAATATAGGCCGACAACAAGGCGTTCTCCGTGCGGATGCCCGGGGTACCTTTCTCCACCTTGACCTTCGCCAACTGCCCCAGCGGCACCATCGTCCCCCCCATGGTCGGCACCAGCACTTCACGGGCAATCTGCTGCGGGTCGGAGCGCAGCTCGCGCGGGTAGCGCACCGTCACGCCAAAGCGCTCACGCCCCTCAACGGTGGTGGTCACCATCTCACCACCCAGCGCGCTGCCGATCACATCCTGCAACTCGCCAACGGAAAGACCGTAGCGGGCCAGTTGCTCCCGGTCCGGTTCGATATTGAGGTAGAAGCCGCCAGTGATGCGCTCGGCAAAGGCACTGGTGGTGCCCGGCACTGCCTTCACCACGGTCTCGATTTCCTTGGCCAGCTTCTCCATCTCGTCCAGATCCTTGCCGAAGACCTTGATGCCGATCGGCGTGCGGATGCCGGTGGACAGCATGTCGGTGCGCGCCTTGATGGGCATCGTCCAGGCGTTGGCCACGCCGGGAAACTGCAGCGCCTTGTCGAGCTCTGCGATCAGCGTGTCGGTCGTCATGCCCGGCCGCCATTCGGCTTGCGGCTTGAGGTTGATGACGGTCTCGAACATCTCGGTCGGTGCCGGGTCGGTGGCCGTATTGGCACGGCCGGCCTTACCGAAAACCGATTCGACCTCCGGGAAGCTCTTGATGATCTTGTCCTGGGTCTGCATCAGCTCGGCGGCCTTGGTGATCGACATACCCGGCAGGGAGGCCGGCATGTAGAGCAAAGTGCCTTCGTTGAGGGTCGGCATGAACTCGGAGCCCAGGCGGGACGCCGGATAAACCGATACGGCCAGGACGATCACCGCGAGGGCGATGGTCAGCTTCTTCCAGCGCATCACCGCGGCGATGATCGGCCGGTACAACCAGATCAGCACCCGGTTCACCGGGTTCTTCGCCTCCGGCATGATCCTGCCGCGGATGAACAGCAGCATCAGCACCGGCACCAGCGTCACCGACAGAATCGCTGCGCCGGCCATCGAGAAGGTCTTGGTGTAGGCCAGCGGGGAGAACAGCCGGCCTTCCTGGCCTTCCAGCGTGAATACTGGCAGGAAGGAGACGGTGATGATCAAGAGCGAGAAGAACAGCGCCGGACCCACTTCCTTGCAGGCGGTCAGCATGGCCTCGAAGCGTTCAGCCGTGGAGTGGCCCTCCGGCAATCTCTCCAGGTGCTTGTGGGCGTTCTCGATCATCACGATGGCCGCATCGATCATCGCCCCGATCGCGATGGCGACGCCCCCCAGACTCATCAGGTTGGAGTTCATGCCCAAGAGGCGCATCGCGATGAAGGCCATCAGCACGCCCACCGGCAGCATCAGGATCGCCACCAGGGCGCTGCGTACATGGAGGAGGAAGACCACGCAGACCAGCGCCACAATGATCGATTCTTCGATCAGCGTGCGCTTTAGGGTTTCGATGGCCCGATGGATCAGTTCCGAGCGGTCGTACACCGTCTGCACCATAACGCCCTCCGGCAGGCCGGGGCCGATCTCGGCAATCTTGCCCTTCAGGTTATGGATGACTTCCAGCGCATTCTGACCATAGCGGGCCATCGCGATGCCGGCCACCACTTCGCCTTCGCCGTTGAGTTCGGTGAGCCCCCGACGCTCGTCGGGTGCCAGCTCGACCCGTGCGATGTCGCGGATCAGCACCGGCGTGCCCTTGTCGGCCTTGACCACCAAGCGTTCAATATCGTCCTTGCCGCGCAGGTAGCCCTTGCCGCGCACCATGTACTCGGTCTCGGCCATTTCCACCACGCGGCCACCTACATCCCGATTGGAGTCGCGGATCACCTGGGCGATCTTCATCAGCGGAATGCCATAGGCGCGCAGCTTCACCGGATCGACAGTGACCTGGTAGGTCTGCACAAAGCCGCCTATCGAAGCGACTTCGGCGACGCCGTGGGCCTTGGCAAGCTGGTAGCGCACATACCAATCCTGGATCGTGCGCAGTTCGGCGAGGGTCTTGTCCTTGGCCAACAGCGCGTACTGGTACACCCAGCCGACACCGGTCGCATCCGGCCCGATCTGCGGCGTGATGCCCTTGGGCATGCGCCCTGAGGCAAAGTTGAGGTATTCCAGCACCCGCGAGCGGGCCCAGTAGATGTCGGTGCCATCCTCGAAAATGATGTAAACAAAGGAAGCGCCGAAGAACGAAAAGCCGCGCACCACCTTCGACTTGGGCACCGACAGCATGGCCGTGGTGAGCGGATAGGTGACCTGGTCCTCGACCACCTGCGGCGCCTGGCCGGGGTATTCGGTGTAGACGATGACCTGCACGTCGGACAGATCGGGCAGCGCGTCGATGGGGGTGCGCAGCACCGCAAAGACGCCGGCGGCGAGAATGAAAAGCGTGGCGAGCAGAACCAGGAAGCGGTTCCGGCCCGACCAGTCGATGATTTTGGCCAGCATGATGGATCCTGTGTCAGTGGCCTGCGTGAGGATTGGCAGCCGGCGCCGACGTGGCTGCTTTGCCGGCGGGGGCCGCCGAGGTGATCACCCATTCGCCGGGCTGGCGCTCGACGAACTCGACCTCCACCTTGAGGCCCGGCTTCAAGGCCTGCAGCAGTGACGGATTGGTCACCTTGAACTCCATGGTCATCGCCGGCCACTTGAGGCTGGCGACAGGGCCGTGATTCAGGCTGACCGTCCCGTCCTTGGCATCGACACTGTCCACCGTCCCTTCGGCCCGGTGTCCAGCCGCCTGGGGCGCCGGCGCAGGCTTCTCGCTGTCCTTGCCGGGCTTCGGTGCGCCGCCATGGCCCGAATGCCCAAAGCCGCCGACCGCTGCTTTCAGGTTGCTTTCCGCATCGATCAGGAAGTTGGCGGCAACGACGACCTTTTCGCCGGCCTTAACGCCATCCATCACTTCGATATGGTTCTCGCTACGCCCACCCAGCTTCACGTCCCGCGGCTCGAAGCGCCCTTCGCCGTGCGCGATGAGGACGATCTGGCGGGTGCCGCTGTCGATGACAGCCGAATTCGGCACGGTCACGACCTGTCCCTTGCCTCCTACCGGCACCTCTACCTGCGCAAACATCGCGGGCTTCAGGAGCTGGCCGGGATTGGCCAGTTCAACCCGAACCGGCACCGTCCGCGTTTCGGGATTGAGGGTCGGGTAAACATAGGTCACGCGGCCCTCGAAGACCTTGTCCGGGTAGGCATTGATGCGCACCTTCGCCA
>NZ_BJNV01000136.1 GCF_006539865.1 Zoogloea ramigera | reverse complement strand
CTAAGGGATGAAGCGGCCAGCGCTGCGGCGCGCCAGGCAGCCCACTACCGCGTGGGCGCCCGCGGAGGGCAGCCCACATGCAGATAGCGCTCACAGCGAACCGCGCCGCCCCCCGCTCAAGCTCATGAAGCTGTAGATGCGGGTGTGCGTCGGCCGCGGGTTGTTGTAGGGCCCGACGTAAACGCGGATCGCGTCACCGTCGATCGTCACCCCGTGCACCTGTTCGTGCTCCGGATGGATCTGCGCGCAGCGGATGACCCGCGTGGCGTTTTCTCCTGGCCGGATCACCTCCAGCGTGTTGTTCGTGGCGTTGTACATCGCATATCCCTGGTGTCTCATCATCGTCTCCCGAGTCAGTTGCCTGCGGCCGGCGTGGCCCTCGCCATCGAGGCCCACCCCTCCCATGGCAGGAAACAGGTTACGCATCCGGTACGACAAGGTGTGACGCACCTCGGCTCTAAAATTCAGTTCATCGAAGCACTGCACTCTGTTGAACTGAAAGGAGAAATCATGGGAAAAGTACTCAAGGAGATCGAGGTGACCCTCGACACGCTGGCCGAGTTTCTGGATGACGCGGGCTGGGATGTGACCCCGGCATCCCAACGGCTGGTGTTCCACACGAAAGCAGGCGTCGGCTTCTCAATCCGCGTCGAACCCGACCGGCATTTCGTCCATTTCGGCACGCATCTGCCGATCCGCAAGGATTTCGAGGATCACCTGGATCTGGTGAATACCCTCAACAACGATGTCTTCCTGGGCTGCTTCTCGATCGACGAGGACAAGGACCTGTCGGTCACTTACAGCATGAGCTACGCGCGGGGCCTGATCCTGGCCCAGCTCAGCCGGATCCTCCGCCGCTTCGCCGGCATGCTGGATCACGTCGTGAGCACCTACGACAAGAACGACGAGGTGTTCGCCTTCGGCAACAGCGAGCCGGCCGCCAGCGAAACGCCGCACCCTTTACTTCAGTAGCGCGGAGCGATGCCGTCAATGACTCATGGAGTGATGAATAGGGGTGGTTCGACGATTGGGAGGGGCAATGGCAGAAAGAGCAATGGATTCTGAAACGCAGCCTGCAGATGACGGGGCAAGGCCGGCCGCGGAAAGGTTCCAGTCGGCGATGGTTCACTTCAGGGATATGCCGGGTCTCGACGGCCGCGGAGAGCGCGCCGATGTCCTGGAGGCGCGCCCCATCTACTGCCCCACGTCCAAGCGTGTAAGTGTGTCCAAGGTGGTCATGGACTGGACGCAGCTTGAGGGGACGTTCGTGGTGACGCTTGACGAGCTTGAGCTGGCAAGAGCGTTCAGATTTTCCTTGAGCCCGTATGGCATTCCCCGAAGCTCTGTCCCGTGGCTCCACTTCAAGTCCGGTCGGAAATCCCACGTCCGAGCCTATTCCATGCCTCAGGAGCTTCGCCTTGCCATTGATCGGGCTCTGCAATTGGTGATCCCCACTGTTGGAGGAGTTCCTTGGGCGCCTTTGAACGGGGATCAGCCTGTTTATCGCTCCGTTACGGAAGCCGACATGAATCCCGATGACGTCGCCGTCGCGAAGGGGCGTTTCACCACCCAGGACATTCTCGCCACGGTTGAAATTCCGCAAGAGGATCCCTTATCCGACAAGGAGGAACAGATTTGAAGACTGACAACACAGCCCACACCGTAAGACCCCTCCCGCAGGGACGCATCATCGACGATTGTCGCCACGACCTCGACATGGGCGCCGTGCTGGGTGCCCTGATCGGCGACGCGGCGGGGGCCACGCTGGAGTTCCTGGGTCGTCAACCGACGGCGGTGGAAGTCGAGCAGGCGCTCGGCATGTGCGGCGGCGGCATCTGGAACACCGCCCCCGGCCAGGTCACCGACGATGGCGAGCTGACCCTCGCGCTGCTACAGGCCCTGGCCGGGCAGCCCCGCTACGACGTTAACCGCGCCGCCCGGGCCTACCGCCTGTGGTACCTCAGCGACCCCTTCGACATCGGCAACGCCACCACCAACGCCCTCGAAGAAGGCGACCCGGACAGCCCCGATCTGGCAGAACTCATCGCCCGCCGGGCCTCGATGTTCAACTCGGAATCCAAGGCCAACGGCAGCCTCATGCGCGCCACCCCGCTCGGCGTCTGGTCGGCCCGCGTCACCCTCGAGGAAGCCGTAGACGCCGCCCGCGCCGATGCCCGGCTGACCCATCCGAACCCCAGCTGCCAATGGTCCACCACCGCCTACGTGGTCGCCATCCGCCACCTGATGCTCAACGTGGATGACCACCGTGGCGCCTTCGAAGCAGCCCGCTCCATTCTTCCCACCGGCGAAGGCGACGAAGTGCGCGGCTGGCTGGAAGACGCCGAAGCGGGCCAGCTGCCGCCGTTTCATCCCCAGGCCGGCTTCGTGAAGATCGCCTTCACCCACGCATTTCATCACCTGCTGCGGTGCACGCCGCACGTGCAGGCGCTGCGGGAAACGCTGAGCGGCGGAGGGGATACGGATACCAATGCCTGCATCGTCGGCGGATTGCTGGGGGCGCTGTGGGGAGAAAAGGGGTTAGCGGAGGAGATGAGGAAGATAGTGTTGGAGTTAACGACCAATTCCACAAAAAAGCGCTGAGAAGATTTTTAAAAAACATCAGATCAAAAAATTTACTTGACATTTAAAGGGTGTATAAAATGAAAACCTTTAGTGAACTACTCAAAGAATTCAAAGAAAAAAATAACTTCAGGACAAAATGGGCCGGTATATACAGAAACATCGTCGAAACTCTTGACAGAAATCCGCAAATAAAAAACGAAATAGACAACGGACTCTCCTCTTCAGCAAAAGAAGAAAAAAGCCGGCAAGACATAATTGGATCAATACAAAATCCAGTAGAAAAACTAATAAAAGAACTGGAAGAATCCACCAAAAAAGAAGTTGATGCCGAGTGGATATACAGTCAAGGCATTCAACTACTGTCGGGGCAAAATATCGAAATCAACGGATGTCAGTACATCATAGGACGGCGCAGAGGGCCTGCTGGTGGATTCACTTTAATCTCCACCATCGATCAAGGGCAGCCCACGGAGGATGCAAAACAAATAGAAGAAAGCATAGAAAAAATAGATGATCTAAATGTAAAAATAAAACAAAGCGAAGATGAAGGGGCGACACTTGAAAAAACCTTCTATCCATTAGTTAGAGAGTGGGGAAGAAGCAACGGTTTTTCAGGATGTGAAATCACTGGAGGAATGATCCCCCTCCCTCGATGGGAAAACCCAGACCTTATTGACATATATTGCGAATATTTTAACTACACAATGGATTTGCACTTTGAAATCACAAGTTTTGAGGTAAAAACGCGTGTAGAACCAGCAGCTGTTTGGCAGGCCGCCAATTACATGAAATTCTCAACATATACTTTTATTGTTTATGCCCTTCCTGAAAACGAAGTGAGATATGGGGGAAGCAATGGTCAAAATGAACGAATATTTGAAATGGCTGTCCAGCTGGGGCTTGGAGTTTTAGTTCTCGAAAAAGACAATAGTGAAAAATGGATCTTTAAGCTGATTCAATCCCCAAAAAGAAACAATCCCGAAAAAATTGAGATTCAACGAGTCGTAGATGCTTTTGCCAGAAAATTCAAAGAAATTAGTGACATGCTTAGCTCTGAACGAAAAAAGTGTGGAGCAGGAATAGTTGGAAATGGGCAGTTTTTAATAATACCCGCCAATTAAAAGAGATTTTAAATCTTACAGATTGGTTTAAAAAATTATCGCCACACTCCATCAAACAGTCCTTCCCTTTTGCTGAAACCCCTTCGTGGCTGGCTATCATCCAATTAAGATGGCGACTCCTTTTAAGGCATCCCATTACACACAGCTCTCACCCTGTACACTATCGACCTG
>NZ_BJNV01000135.1 GCF_006539865.1 Zoogloea ramigera | reverse complement strand
GGCCCCGGCAGGTGCCGCGGTGGCCCCAGCGCCCACCGCGACGGCCCGGGCCGGCAGCACCAGGCCACCCAGGCCGCGGGCCGCACCGCCACCCTGGCCCGCCGGTGCGGCCGCCTGTACCTGGGTGCTGCTGACGATGCGCAGATCGACCCCCACCTCGACACCCTCGCTGGCCCACACCAGCCGGAAGCTGCCGTCGGGCTGGCGGGTACGCCTGGCCGCATTGATCATCTTCTCGAGGCCGAAGCGGCCGGGCACGTTGATGACCTCTACCGTGCGGCCGTCGAAGGTGGTGGCGACGATGCGGGCGCCCGGCGCACCGGCGGCATTCGGCCACACGAAGTTGTTCCACTGGGTGGGGCCGTTGCGGTAAGCCAGCTTCTGCCCGTCGATCTCGACGACGAAGCCGGTGGTGCCCTCGGCGGGCTGGGGCCGCAGCATGAACACCGTCTGGGCCTGGCCGGCGCTGCCACCGCCGGCGTCGGCCGCGGCGCCGCCTTCTAGGGGCGACACCCAGCGGGCAAAGCCGTTGCCAAACTCCGGCTGCAGCACCAGGCCCAGCTCGCCCCAGGTGCGCGGGGTGACGGTGTTGCCGCGGCGCACCACCAGCGGGCCCATCGCCCCGTCCACGTATTTGGCGATGGCGCCCTCGGGGCCGAACATCTGGGCGATCTCGGCCGGCGAGGCCTCGATGCCGGACTTGGGGGCGAAGGGGTACTTGATGGCGAGCTTGCGGTTGAAGGGCTCGTAAACCTGGGCCTCCCAGGTCTTGTTGAGCTCCTCGGAGGCCGGCTTGATGACTGCCGCGTAGCTCTGCAGCAGGGGCCGCAACAGCAGCGGGCGCAGCACTGCGCGCTGGGCGTCGGGCATGCCGGTGAGCATCTGCTCGTCCACGAAGCGCAGGCCCTCGGCCAGCTCGGAGGCGCCACCGTCGAGGGTTTCGCGCATCAGCTTGACGGCGCCGGGGCCGGGGTCGCCCTGGTTCTGCAGCCCGTTGAGGCGGGTGCGGATCTTGGAGAGCTGCTTGAGGTAGGTGTCGAGCAGCGGCTCACCGCCATCGCGCGGCAGGGCCAGGCGGCCGAAGCCGGCGAACTCGCGGCCGATCGGCCCGAGCGGGATCTCGACGGGCTTCGCGGTGACGTTGACGTCCACCTTCACCGGGCTCGGCGCCATCTGCAGCACCGACTGCTTGACCCACTCGAAGAAGCCCCGCTGGGCCCGCTCGAGGCCGACGTTGGCGAAGCCCGGGTTGTCCCAGGCCGTCTGGTCGACGATGGCCTTGATCAGCTTGCCCACCGGCGAGACCTGGGCGTCGCCGAGGCGGTTCATGGCGGAAACGGCCTCGGGGAAGCTCTCGAAGGACGCCACGCTGATGCCCTGGACGAACTGGCGCCAGGCCTCGGCGTAGTCGCGCTTGTACATCTCGACGAGGGTCTTCTGGATCTGCTCGGGGCTGCCCTCGAGGGTCAGGTCGTCCTTGGCGGTGGTTTCGAGCACCCAGTCGACGCTCTTCTGGGCGCTGGTGGCGGCGTCCTTGATGGCCGGCTGCACGTAGTCGCGCCAGGCCTCGACGGTGAGGGCGCCGGACACCACGTGGCTGCCGCTGACCAGCCCGGCGTTGTCGGGCCCGACGATGCCGGCCACGCTGACCGGCGCAAAGCGGGTGGACGCCCGCGCGCGGATCTCGGCATACACCCGCTCGGCGGCCGGCATGCCGCGCACCACCCGGCGCAGGGTGTCGCGGGTGTCGTCGACGAGCGACAGGTTGGTCTGGATCGTCGGCCAGTCGGCGGCGCCCGCGTGGGCGAGGTGGAAGGACAGGATGCGCCCGGCCGAGCGGATCATCTCCTCGCGGCTCATGGTGCCGCGGTTGGCCTCCAGCCAGGCGCGCCAGAAGCGGGTGATCTGGTCGGACAGGTGGCCCGCGTCGAGGTGCTCGTGGCTCGCCAGCATGAGGTAGGTCTTGAGGGCGTTGTAGCCGTCATCCACGTCGCCGGGCCGCGCCGCGCGGTAGGGCTGGCCGGCGGCCGGCCGCGGGGCGGATCTGTCGTCGGCCCGGGCCTGCAGCTTGTCACCCTGGGCATGTACCTCGGCCAAAAAGGCTTCGAGGGATTCCTTGACCGGGGTGAGCATCACGCTGGAAACGCCGGCGAAGTATTCGCGGCGCAGGGCGTCGGCCATCTCGCGGCCCTGGTAGAGGCCGAGCCCCAGCGACAGCGGGTGGTCGTCGTTGAAGCGCTCGAGCTGGGCGAGGCGGTCCTGCAGGATCTCGAGGGCCTGCAGGCGCGACTGCAGATCGATGCGCCCTTCCTGCACCTTGGCGGCCTTGGCCAGATCTTGCGCCACGTTGTCGAGCAGGCTGCGGTTGTTGAGGTAAGACCAGCTCCAGCCGGCCAGCGCCAGCCCGAGCACGGCCAGCGAGGCCAGCACGGCGCCCTGGCGCAGCAGGGTCTTGTGGCGGGTGCTGTGCTGGCGCACCAGGTTGCGGTCGGGGAAGACGACCTTCGAGAACAGCTGGCGCAGGAAGTAGCCGTGGTTGCCCGCCGGAGGCGGCGGCACGGGCGCATCGACGAGCCCGAAGCGGCGCACGATGTGCTGGTTGGAGACCGGCTCGAAATCAGCCCCCTGGAGCGCCGAGCTGAGGTAGAAACCGCGGAACACCGGCTTGAACTGGAAGGGGTTGTCCTCGAAGAGGGTCGCGACGAAGGCCCTCAGCGCCGGCCGGATCGCCGCGAACTCGGCCGGGAAGGTGAGCAGCCCGGGCTCGGCGCCCTCGCCCTGGAGGCGCGACAGCTGGGCCACGCTGATCGCCCGCAGGCCCTCGTGGAGTTCGTCGAAATGGCGGTCGAAGACGGCCAGCAGGTCTTCTCCCGGCGCCGGGCCGCCGGGCAGCGTGGCGCCCCACACCCGGTCCCGCTCGGCGGCGTCGAGATCCTGGAAGAAGGCGTGGAAGCCGGGGATCAGGTCGGCCTTGGTGAACAGCACATACACCGGCGCAAAGACCTCCAGCCGCTCGGTGAGCTCCTGCACCCGCTGGCGCAGGCTCTTGGCGAGCTGGATGGCGGAGCCCGGGTCGCCGCCCACCAGCTCGCCGATGCTGACGGTGACGATGACGCCGTTGATCGGCGCCCGCGGGCGGTGCTTCTTGAGCAGATCGAGGAAGCCCAGCCACTCGGCGCGGTCTTCTTCGTGGACGGCGTAGCGGCCGGCGGTATCGAGCAGGATGCCCTCGGTGGTGAAGAACCAGTCGCAGTTGCGGGTGCCGCCGATGCCCTTGATCACCGCGTTGCCGCCGTCCTCGAAGGGAAAGGTCAGGCCGCTGTTGACGATGGCGCTGCTCTTGCCGGCGGCGGGGTTGCCGATGGTGATGTACCAGGGCAGCTCGTAGAGCGCCTCGACCCCCGAGTGCTGGCCGAGGCGGGACGTTTTTATGGTCTTGACCGCCTCCTGCATGCGCTGCCGCAGGGCCTGGACTTCGGCCGCGGCGGCGGCGCCCGGGGCGGGTCCGGCCTCGCCCTGGCGTTCGAGCAGGGTGCCGATCGCCTCGCCGGCCTGCCGCGCCCGGCGCCGGCGCAGCAGCCAGACGGCTCCCCAGGCGAGGGCGATCAGCCCGCAGGCGGCGAAGGCCCAGACCATCGCCAGCTGCAGCGCCCGCGCGCCAAGCAGCACGATGGCACTCAGGGAAGCGACGCCGATGGCGGAGAGCACCCGGGAGTCGGTCAGGAAACTGTGGAGTCGGGACATCGTGGCAGGTCTCGCGGTCAGGTGCGTGGGGGCTGGCCGGGCGGCGGCACGGCCAGGGGGCGGACGAGCAGGGCCGCCCGCGGGGAGTCGTCTTGATTGCCGAGGCACAGCACCGGGCCCTGGTTGGCCAAAGCCCGGCTGGCGGCGCAGGCCAGCGCCACCAGTCCGCCGGCCGGCGATGCGCTGCCGACGACGGTGCCGATGGCCAGGCAGTCGGCCAGCGGGTCGAGGTGGGCGCCGACAGCCGCGAGGGCCTCGAGCGCCTCGACCGCCTGGCTGGCGCGACGGTCGCCATCGCTCACCAGGGCGGTGAGCTGCGCCCCGTCCAGCTGCCAGGCGGCCAGCACTTCGCGGATCAGCGGGCCGAGGAAGCGGCCGCCGGCCACCGCCACCGGGCCCGGGCGGCCCGTCGCCAGCCGGCCGAGCTGCACCGGCGCCACCGTGCCGCCGG
>NZ_BJNV01000134.1 GCF_006539865.1 Zoogloea ramigera | reverse complement strand
GGGGAGCAGGGATATCTCCGTGAGCTCTCTTGCGAGACTTGCTTGCGGACTTTGCGCAGTCGTGTTCACCGATAGTTTTCGGGCACTGGAATGCTGAGGCTCGTGGTGTGGAGATCGAATAGCCCACGCCGTCGATCCTCGAAGAACGCTTTGAGGGTGTATGACACTGATCGAAAAGCTATCTCACTCCAAGGGATTTCTTCCTCGCTCATCAAGATCGCTTCCAAAGATTCTTCACCGGGTTGGAAGTCCAGATCGAGCAGGCGGGCGCGATAGATGATGTGAATCTGGCTGATATGGGGCAGATCCACAAAGGTGAACATTGGTTCGAGTGCGATGCGAGCACCTGCTTCTTCGAGGGTTTCGCGTACGGCTGCCTCGCCGCAGGTTTCGTTGTTTTCCATGAAGCCGGCAGGCAGTGTCCAGCACCCATATCGGGGCTCGATCGCGCGTTTGCACATGAGGATCTTGTCGCCCCAGGTGGCAAGAGCACCCACGACGACCTTGGGATTCTGATAGTGAATCGTGCCGCAACGATCGCAGACATGCCGGGGAAAGTTGTCGCCCGGGGGGGTCTTAAGGCTTACCGGGGCACCACAATGGGAACAATAATTCATGGATGAAGGATGCGCAGTAATGGTGACTCGATTCTAATGGAAGCTAGCCTTCGGTGTCCTCGTGAGGCTCCTGAAGGGCAAAAGGGCAGGAGCTGCGGGTTTTTCCGATAAGCTTCGAGAGCGCAGGCCCAAGACTGCCAACTCTCACTGGAAATTTTATGGCGCAGCCAATAGATGTCACGAAATTCGAACAACTGAAGGCCGCAGGTGACTTGCCGTCCCCGAAAGGGGTTGCGCTAGCCATCATCCGATTGGTCCAGCAGGAGGATAGTTCAATCGGCGAGCTGGCGCGGGTGATCAAGACGGATCCTGCGTTTGTTGGTCGTCTGATCAAGGCCGCCAACGGGCTGACGGGCTATAACCGTCGCGCGGTTGCTTCCGTGCAGGAGGCATTGATGGTGCTTGGGGTGCCGACCGTACGAACCCTTGCGCTTGGTTTTTCCTTGCTGTCCAGCTACCGGGACGGGCGCTGCAGGAATTTCGACTACGGTCGCTACTGGACGGGCTGCCTGGTCTATGCGCTTGCAATGCAGGCCATCACTCAGCGCACGCGTGCAGCAGCTGCCGAGGAGACTTTCTGTCTCGGTCTGCTTGCCCGGATCGGTGAGTTGGCGCTGGCCACCTTGTACCCGCTCGAGTATGCGAAGGTGTTGCAGCAGACTCTGGAATATCGCGATATCCCCCTCTCAGTGCTCGAGCAGCGTGCCTTTGCGATGGACCATCGGGAGCTCTGCTCGGCGATGCTGGCCGATTGGGGCTTGCCGCGAGTCTTCCATCAGCCTGCATTTTTTGCCGAGCAGCCAGATGAGTCGGGCTATGCCGAGGGCTCACGGGAGTTTGTGATTGCCCATTCCCTGCATTTGTCTTCCTTCATTGCAGAGATCTTTGTGGCCGAAGAGGCTGAGCGGCCGATTTTGGTGAGTCGGTTGTTCGAGATTGCCTCCCGCCTGTCGCTCGACCCCATTGCCGTGACCGAGATGTGTGACGGGATTGTGAGGGAGTGGCAGGGATGGGGCAGCCTGCTTGAGCTCGAGACGGCGGAGATCCCGCCGTTTGCGGAGCTTGCGAGCCGGGGAGAGGCGATTGCTGCGAGTCTGGCCGCTGAGGCCAGGGAGAGGACGGGCGGAGTTCAGTCGGTGGATGATCTGCGACCCGCCAAGGCCGCTGAGTCACCGCAGCCGGGCCTGGGCGGATCGGCCGCACTGGGTTTGCCGGTGGGGGTGCAGCCGATGAGGGTGTTGATCGTCGATGACGATGCGTCCATGCGCGCGCTGGTGCGCAAGGTGCTGGAGACGGTAGGGCATCAGGTGCTTGAGGCTGGGGATGGTCGTGTCGGGATGGAAATGGCACTGGAGTTTCAGCCGCAGTTGATGATTGTCGACTGGGTGATGCCCGAGATCAGCGGTCTGGAGCTGACCAGGGCGCTACGCCAGACGAAGATCGGGCGGGGTATCTATATTCTGGTGATGACTGGTCTCGAGGATGACGATCGTCTCATCGAGGCCTTCGAGAACGGCGTGGACGACTTCATGAGCAAGCCGATCAATCCACGCGTACTGGCTGCCCGCTTGCGCGCTGGGCAGCGGGTGATCCGCCTGCAGCAGGAGCTGGATCGGGATCGGGAGGAGATACGGCGTTTTGCTGCCGAGCTCGCGGTGTCGAACCGGCGCCTCCAGGAGGTCGCGCTGACGGATTCCCTCACCGGCTTTCCCAATCGGCGTTACGCGATCGAGCGGGTTCAGCAGGAGTGGTCGGTTTCGTCCCGCACCAGGCGGCCCCTGTCGTGCATGGTGATCGACGTCGATCAGTTCAAGAGCTACAACGACGCTCATGGCCATGATGTGGGCGATGCGGTACTCAAGCAGGTCGCCGGCGCGATCAAGGGTGCGCTGCGAGCCCAGGACATCGTGGCGCGAACCGGTGGCGATGAATTCCTCGTGATCTGTCCCGATACTGGCCTCGACGCTGCGCTGGCCTGCGCGGAACGCGTCCGGTTTGCCGTCGAAAGCGCGCCGCTGCCCCTGTCTGGCGAGTCGTTGAACATGTCGGTAAGCATCGGCGTTGCCACCCGCGATACCGTAATGGGGGATCCGGATGCCCTCATCAAGCGTGCCGACCAAGCTTTGTATCTTGCCAAAAACAAAGGCCGGAACCGCATCATGACGGCTCAGTCGCTGCGCCCAGGGCCTGTTCTGCCACCCCGCTGAGAGGAGTGCGGGGCGTGTGCTTCACGCGCTGCGGGTACGTCGTGACTGTGCTGAGTGGTGTGCTTTGAGAGCTTGTAATCGGGTTTCGTGTAGGCGGAATTCCTACATTGGTTTACGCGAAAGATCCTACGGAATTATCCGAAGCCCTCGAATGGTGGCTTTTGCCGGTTAACGGCAGAATTTGCCGCATACAAACAAAGCTTTGCCGAGGAGATGATCATGAGCGCAAACGGTCTGCACGACGAGATCAGGGAACTGAATCTTGCCTACCTGATGCTGACCCAGCACATGCTTCGCGACGACCGCGCTGCCGCGATCTATCGGCTTGGCATCGGCGAGGAAGTCGCCGACATGCTGGAAGGGCTCAGCTCTGCGCAAGTACTCCGGATGGCGAGTTCCAACATGCTCCTGTGTCAGTTCCGCTTCAACGACACCATGCTGGTGGATCTTTTGTCTTCTCATGGCCGCGAGCGTGGTGCTGCACATCTCCATGCGGCAATCCTTGCGGCAGGTCGTCCTGTGGAGAGCCTTGCCTGACTCGGGGGTGATCGAAAGGAAGGCATCAAGATGCGCAACAAGAGCGTGCTGCAGGAAGCTCAGGACATCCAGAAGGCGGTCGAGTTGATTCGTCTTGGTGCCCGCATGCAGATGCTCGAGGCCGAAACTGCCCTCAGCCGGGAACGGCTCCTCAAGCTGTACAAGGAGGTCAAGGGGGTTTCGCCTCCGAAGGGAATGTTGCCCTTTTCGACCGACTGGTTCATGTCGTGGCAGCCAAACATACATTCCTCGCTGTTCATGGCGCTGTATCGTTTTGTGCAAGCCCATGCGGGGCAGCAGGGGCTTGATGCGATCGTGCAGGCCTATCGCCTCTACAACGATCACATCGAGTCTTTCGAGATGGAGCAGGTGCTATCTCTGACGCGCGCCTGGACCCTGATCCGGTTCTTCGACGCCAAGTTACTGCAGTCAGCCAGATGTACGTGCTGTGGCGGGGAGTTTGTTGTGCACGCCTTTGACCCGACGAGTGATTACGTCTGCGGCTTGTGCCATGTGCCTTCCCGTGCCGGCAAGACCAAGAAGACGGCTGTGGCTGCCACTGATCTGCTTCCCTGACCTCCCTCTTCGGTTTGAAGAGTTGATGCCGCCCACGAACGGGCGGTTTTTTTTGAATTTTCGGGTGACGATAGTCTTGCTTCGGGTGCTCAAGTTTCTCCAGGCAGGGCCGATATGACCGCTGAAGATTAACGCACTCGGGGCGGTTGTTTCGGGCTGCCCACAGACTGAGGTTTCGGCGATGTTTCTGATCATCGGCTACGTCATCATCCTTGCGGCAGCTCTCGGTACCTATGCGGTGCACGGCAGCCTTGCGGCCCTGTGGGTGCCGACCGAGTACATTGCGATCGTCGGCCTGGCGATCGGCGGTTTTGTTGCCGGTAACGGGCCTAAG
>NZ_BJNV01000133.1 GCF_006539865.1 Zoogloea ramigera | reverse complement strand
TCCGCCACCGGAGCCTGCGGATGTGCTGGCCACTCGCGTTTCAGGCCGCTCTGCCGGCGACTCAGCATAATCGCGGACTGAACATAATTCCGACCCATCGGAATCGGCCGTAGCGCCCGTTCGAGGTGATTGGTGTCGATCGGCACATCCGGGTCGGCCAGAAACACTTCCAGCGCTGCACGTCGCTTGTGGGCGTAGGCGAGCGCCTTGGTCAGCGGGCTGCTGGGCAGGAGCCCCTGGGCCGCCAGATGCTCCTTCACCCAGCCGAAGAACGCCTCGACGATCGGCCGCGCGTGATCGAGCCGGTACTCGCGCCTCGCGTCCCCCTTGAGCCTGGCCTCGCGGAGCTTCGCCTCGACCGCGTAGAGCGCGCCGATATAGTCGAGCGCCTTGGACGCCAGGTCGGGCTCGGCCGCTTCGGCGTTGATGAACTCCCGTCGGCAGTGCGTCCAGCACTGCGCGTGGGTGAGCCCGGTCTTGCCGGCATAGGCCTCGTAGGCGCCATAGCCATCGGAGAGCAGCACGCCGCCCTCGACCGGGGTGAGCCCGAGCACCTTCTCGACGTTGCTGTGCGCACGGCTCTCGAAGAAGGGGAAGCAGATCTCGTCGAGCTCGCCATAGACCGGCCAGAAGTAGCAGCCCTTCATCTTGCCCGGGCCGGCGCGGCCGGCCTTGATCGGGGTCTCGTCCATGGCCTTGACGCGGCTTGTGCGGATCGAGGCCAGCTGGGCCGCGTAGATCGGCTCGAGCAGCGCGGCGGCCTGCGCGGCCAGTTGGGTGAGCCAGGCGCGGCTGACCGTGATGCCGGCATCAAGGAGGCGCTGGTGCTGGCGGTACAGCGGCAGGTGCCAGGCGAACTTGTCGAGCAGCAGGCCGACGAGGAAGCTCACGTCGGCGCGGCACCCGTCGATCACCCCCGCCGGGGCCGCCGGGCAGTGGAGCGTCTGCGTGTCGCCGCGCTTGATGAGCGGGCGCACGTACTTGAGGATCACGTAGCTGCCCGGGCGCTGCGCGAGGCGATGGCTGACCTTCTCGCCGATCACCTCGTACTGGTCAGGCGAGAGGCCCTCGAGCTCCGGGTTGGCCAGGGTGATGGTCTCGACGGGCACGCGGGCTTCGTCGAAGAACAGCGTGGCGTCGTTCTTGTCCTGGGCGAAATCGGTGCGTGGCGTACGCCGCGTGTGGCCGGCCACCGGCTTGCCGGGGGGCTCGGGCGGTGCATCGGGGATGGGGAGTTCGCCCAGGTGCATCTGCGCCGGGTGCGGGGCCAGCGGGCGCTTCTCGCTCTTCTGGCCGAAGAGCTGGCGCCGGAACCACTCGAGCTGGTGTTGGATGGTCTGCACTTCGCGTTGCAGCGCCGCATGCGCCTGGGCCAGTTCGACGACGCGCTCGGGCGCCCACTGGGCGGCTTCGGCGGGGGTCGGAACGGGGGTGGGATGCGGGCGCGGCATGGCCCGTATTTTACCGTAAGCCCCAGCATTCATGCGGGTTTCAAGGCAGTCTCGGGCCGTTTGTAGCGGCGTTTGTAGCGGGCGGGCTCGATGCCTTCGAGGAGCAGCTTGAGCCCGGTCCAGTCCATCTGGCGCGTGGCGATGTGCGCCCAGTTGGACACGAAGCGCCCCTCTTCGAGGCGCTTGGCCCACACACAGAATCCGGTGCGGTCCCAGTACAGCACCTTCATCTGCGTGCCGCGCCGGTTGATGAACACGAACAGCTCGCCCGAGAGCGGATCGCACCCGAGCGCGTGGCGGGTGAGCGCGTAGAGGCCATCGAAGGATTTGCGCATGTCGACCGGCTGGCCATACACATGGACCCGGACGGCGCCTTCGGGGAAGAACATCAGCCGCGCGACAGGTGGAGGATCACCCCTGCGCCCAGATCGAGCCGCAGTTCGAGGCGACCTCCAGCGCCGAGCAGGCCCGCGTCGACAAAGCCGGTTTGCGGCGCGCCCGGCGGGGGCAGCTCTACGCCGCGGGAGACGTCATCCGCCAGCAGGCTCCGCCACCGCCTGAAGCTCGATACGCTGAGGCCTTCGTGGGCGCAAAACGCCTCGATCTCCAGGCCACTGGCGGCGAAGCGCGTCAGCACCTCGCCCCACGCCTCGCGGCTACGCCGCTGCCGCTTGTTGTTGCTTGTCGTCGCGCTGGTCACTTCGCGTTCCTCCTGATTGAATAGGAGGAGGATTCTTCCGCGTGAGGCCGGGCGGGGGAAGAGCGCCGCTCAGTGAGCGGTTACGCTTGATGAACCCACCTTACGCATCATGGCGTTCGCTTTCGGTGTCGGCCAGAGCGTTGCTCACCGAGTCCTTGGGAACACTTGCCCAGTCTCGGCCGGATCTCGCGTTTGCCTTCTTGACCAAAGGTGTCGAGAGTCTTGCCCCGCAGGGCATGATGGGAGCCGTCTTGCCTGCCTCCCTGCTTGATGGAAAGTCAGCCGAACCTTTGCGAGAACGCCTTGACGCCCTGGCGTTCAAGCAAGTGGTCGTGCGTCTGGGAAATCAATCGATTTTCGATCAGGCAACCGTTGATGCCTCCCTCTATGTAGGGCGTCGGCAGGCCGAAGTCAGTGAGTCTCCCTGTCCAACCTTGATGGTTTGGGCAGACCACACCAGCGGCGCATCGGATCGCGCCCTACGGACCTTGCGCAGTCTGGACTGGACGCCCAGTGATGGCCTGATCGAGATTGATCATGGGGATTACAGCATTTACTCCGAAGTCTGCGAAGGGACGTCGGGCTGGGCTCCACGTCCGCTTGCGTCTACGAAACTACTTCGTCAGTACAAGCCTTTACCCCGGCTGTCTTCTCAGTATTCGATCAACCAAGGGACGATCACCGGCCTGAACGAAGCCTTTGTGCTGGACGATGACGAGTTCAAGCGGCTTCCACGCACAGAGCGTAAATTCTTCCGAAAAGCCATCATTAACGCGTCCATTCGCGATGGTCGTATTCATGATGGGCACTGGGTTTTCTATCCTTACGGAGCGTCCATCCCCGTACTGGATTCGGAAGAGAAACTGTTCGAGCTGCTTCCCCATTATGTGCGTGAGTATCTGGAGCCCAACAAGTCGGCACTCCGACGCCGTACCGGTATCGATGAGGCCTCCTGGTGGCACTTGACGCGTAAGCGAGCCGTGCATGAGCGATTCACGCCCAAGATCGTGTCGACCTACTTCGGAAATGCGGGATCGTTCGCCTGGGATGCCACGGGTGAATATGTGGTTGTCCAAGGCTATGCCTGGACTCCCAGCGGTAGCACCGTTATCAACGAAAAAACGGGGTTGGCGGCTGTTGCGGTACTCAGTTCCGCAACGGTGTCGCGACTGATCGCCGCGATATCGAACAATCTGGCAGGCGGTCAGTTCAATCTCTCTGCGCGCTATATGAGCAAAATGCCATTCGTCGACCTCAAAAATGAAGCCCTAAGTGAGCAAATCGATGCACTCGCGCTGATCGGGGTGGCCATCAGTCGCGGGGAGTCCTACAGCAAAGAGCTTCGAGATCGACTGACCGAGGATTTGTTTTCCATCTCCGCTACGACAACAAAATGAGCCGACGCCGTGACAGACAAAAGCTTGCATCAGCAAACGCGTTGCCGGGTTTTCCTGTCGCAAAGATAGAAGCCCTTGGGCGCCAGATGGCCATTGCAGTCGGCAATCAGTTGGGGGTCCAGACCCCCTATGCGCATCCAGTCTCAACCCCACGGGGACCGAGCCTGCGGATTGCATGCAAGCCATTGATCACCCGTGATGACGATGGCCGAATGCCATTGCTGGTCATCAGAGAGCCCAAGGGACAGGATGGCGTCTTCCTGGAAGTTGCAGTTGACTACAGTTGGGATGCAGGAATGCATTACCTGACCCATGTCAGTCTCAAGCTCTATACCGGACCAGCACCGAACGCTTCTGCGTTACGTTTCAGAGCCGAGTGGGACCCAAGGGAGGCGGCACGTCTGCATGCTCAACCCCACTGGAACATTGACAAAGGTGATGACGATACCGCTCCACTGAATCAGCCCGGTGATCAGGCCCCCTGGATACCAGCAGCCAAGCTGGCCCCCTGGTTGGCTCCGGAACCGACCAATTCAGAACCCAGTCTGGATCTCAAGAAATTTCACTTTGCGATGGCCGCAGGCTGGGAGCGTGAAGCCCCGCATCATTCCACGCCCATTGCCGACGAAAGCGCCTTGATACGATGGATGGCAGGGTGCACCGGGTACATTCGCGACCAAGTGAGTGGTGTGTAGTCCTTCACCACACGAATGGCTGCAAGGTCATGCTCAGCTTGAAAACTCAGGAAGTCTGTGTGTCCGTTTCTGCCTTCCTGAGGCGCAGTGCATTTCCGACCACACTGGCCGATGAAAAACTCATCGCTAGGGCGGCGATCATCGGCGAGAGAACCAGCCCATACGCCGGATAGAGGGCGCCGGCTGCTATCGGGATACCAA
>NZ_BJNV01000132.1 GCF_006539865.1 Zoogloea ramigera | reverse complement strand
CTAGGGGAGCCGGCTTCGCGGCCGACTTTGAGACCGGTCAGCCCTTCGGGTATTTTGCGTTGTTGAAAAATTGTTAAAATTCATGAGATTGAGATGTTTTTGACGTTTTTAATACATCAAAGGCGGGGCGCCCGGGATTTGAATGGCATCGAGCGTGCCGCGCCATGAAGGGCCTGGGGGTGTAAGAAAGGTCGACAAAGCGACCCGAAGGCAGTGGAAAGGCGCCGCCAGTAGCCCTGTTCCCCGGGGTTTTGAGTGGTCGCGCCGTGCCTGAGGGGCAGGCCTTGTCTGTTTTGGGCGCATAAACGAAAAAGGCCGGGATTGCCCCGGCCCTTCCTGCCTGCAAGCTTCGCATTCAGGCTTTGTAACGGCGCCGCAGCGCACCAAGGGCACCCAGCAGGCCCAGCGCGGCCAGGGCGCTCGAGGTCGGTTCGGGCACGGCCTGGATGTTTTCCAGCGTGCCGATGAACACCTTCTCGCTGCCGCCGTTGGTTGCGTAATTGGGGTCGCATTCGGTCTTGTTGCCACCGGCAGGAACCTGCGGGAAGGCGCCCTCGGGGCCGCAGCCCAGGCGATAGTCCACGTGCAGGGCATAGTTCGCCAGGGTTTCACCGGGGTTGAGGTTGGAGGCGACGATGTCGATCACCTCGGCGAGCTGCTTGTTCAATTCCGGGAACACCACCGCGTAGGCCGCCCGGTCACCCCCCAGGTTATGTTGGAACTCGAAGAGGTGAGGCTGGCTGCAATCCACCAGCCCCGCGGCATCGGCACACACCAGGCCACCCGACATCAGGAAGTCCGGCACCAGCGGGGCGGCGCCATCTGAAGTGTAGCGGCCGGCGTCTGCCAACGGATCGCCCGTACCGCCCACGCCGCCGCCAACAGGGGGCGCGCCGTAGCCGGGGCTGCCGTTGCTGGGGTCGTGGTCGTCATTGGTGAGGTCGTAGCGGCCGATCACCACGCCGTTGTGGGTCAGCTCGACCCGGCCCCAGCCGGCGAGGTTGTCGCCGTTGCCGGTCTCGTTGTTGGCGAAGTAGAAGATCGGCGAATTTTTGGTCAGGTCGAGGGCGGTGTTGAGGGCCTCGAGGGAGCTGTCCCACCAGCCGATGCGGTCCCAGCTGCCCTCGGGGTTGGCGCCACCGGGCTCGTTGCCGCTGCCCATCCGGAAGCCCTCGACGTTGTTGGCGCTGGGGGTGTCGTAGGCGTTGTCCATGCCGGCGATGGGGTTGTCGAGCTGGCTCTGCAGCCCGAGCTTGGTGTAGAGGTCGATCTGCCCCGGGCCGGACATCACTTCGAGGCCGTTGATCGGCAGCGAGTAGGAGTTCGCGTCGCCATAGGTCATGTAGTAGCCGCTCGTAAGATCAAAGGCTGCGGCAGGCGATGCGGCCAGCGTGCAGGTTGCAGCGGCGGCTATGGCGCTCAGGATCTTGTTCTTTTCCGACCTCATGATGTTTCCTCCAATGCGTAAACAATTTATTTGTCGCAAACCGTGTCTGCGCTTGATGTTCAGCATCAAATGTGCCATTTGTTTGCGAAATTGTTGAATATGGTGTCTGGCGGTCATCTTGGGGCTGATGGCATGACGAGCGGAATGTGTGCGGTGCCGGCGTTGTAAGAAACGCCGACATGGCTCGGGCAGGCTCCGCCGATTGTTTCGAGATCCTTCGGTGGGCGGATCTGCCGGGTGCTTTGTGAGAAACTCGCCGGGTCGCTGCTCCGCAGGCCTTCGTCCTCCTCGTCCCATGCAATCCCTCACCACCTTTGCCGCCCTGCTGCTGGCGTCCGTTCTTTTCGTGCCGCTGTTCAAGCGGGCTGGCCTGGGGACGGTGCTGGGTTACCTGGCCGTGGGCATGCTGATCGGCCCCTTCGGGATCAAGCTGGTGCGCGACCCCGACAACCTGATGCACACCGCCGAGCTCGGGGTGATCCTGCTGCTCTTCGTGATCGGGCTGGAGCTGAAGCCCTCGCGCCTGTGGGCCCTGCGCCGCTCGGTGTTCGGGCTGGGGGTGCTGCAGCTGGCCGGGGCTGCTGTCGCGCTGGCGGCGGCCGGGCGCTACCTTGGGCTTTCGATGTCGGCGGCGGCGCTGGTGGGGATCATCCTGGCCCTGTCGTCCACGGCCTTCGTGCTGCCCACGCTCGCCGAGCGGCGGGAGCTGTCGACCCGCCACGGGCGTGAGGCCTTCGCGATCCTGCTGTTCCAGGATCTGTCGGTGATCCCGCTGCTGGCGCTGATCCCCCTGTTCGGCACCGGCAAGCCCACCGCGCTCACCCACCCGGCGGTGGGCCTCGGCCTGCTGGTGGTGGTGGCGCTGATCGGCCGGCCGCTGCTCGATGCGCTGTTCCGTCACGTTGCCCGGGTGAATAGCCGCGAGATGTTCACCGCCGCGGCGCTCGTCACCGTGCTCGGCCTGGCGTTGATGATGCAGGCCGGCGGGCTGTCGATGTCGCTGGGGGCCTTCGTGGCCGGGGTGCTGCTCGCCGATTCGGAGTTCCGCCACGAGCTGGAGGCCTCCATCGCGCCCTTCCAGGGCCTGCTGCTGGGCCTCTTCTTCATGGCGGTGGGGATGTCCACCAACCTGAGCCTGCTGGTGAAGTTTCCGTGGCAGATCCTCGGGCTCACCGTGGGGCTGATCGTCGTCAAGTTCGTGATGCTGTATGGGCTGCGCCGCCTGATCGGCGGGCAGAAGGCCGACGCGCGGCTGCTCGCGCTGGCGCTGGCCCAGGGCGGCGAGTTTGCTTTTGTGCTGTTCGACGCGGCCCAGTCGTTCCGGGTGCTCGGCGAGGTGCAGGCCGACAAGCTGACCCTGGTGGTGGCGCTGTCGATGGCGCTGTCGCCGCTCCTGCTGATGCTCGGCGACCGCCTGGCCCGGGCCGAGGCGGAGGCCCAGCCGCCCCGCGCCTTCGACACGATGCCGGCCGAGGCTGGCGAGGTGGTGATTGCCGGCTTCGGGCGGGTCGGTCAGATCGTCGGGCGCCTGCTGCTGGCCCGCGGCGTGCCCTTCACCGCGCTCGACGCCGACCCCGAGCAGGTCGACGCGGTGCGCAAGTTCGGCCTCAAGGTGTTCTATGGCGATGCGGCCAACCTCGACCTGCTTCACGCGGCCCAGCTGCGCGAGGCCCGGGTCTTCGTGCTGGCCATCGACGACGTGGAGGCCTCGCTGCGCACCGCCGAGCTGGTGCGCCGGCACTTCCCCCATGTGCAGATCGTCGCCCGGGCCCGCAACCGCTTCCACGCCAGCCGCCTGATGGACCTGGGCATCCAGCGGCAGATCCGCGAAACCCTGCCGGCGAGCTTCGAGATGGCCCGCTGGACCCTGGAGCTCCTCCACGAGCCGCCGGCCCTGGCCGAGCAGCTGGTGAGCCGCTTCGCCCGCCATGACGCCGAGCTGCTGGCCCGCCAGCAGGCCATCGCCCACGACGAGAGCCAGCTCATCCAGTCGTCCCGGGAGTCACGGGACGAACTGGCGCAGATCCTCGAGGAAGCCCGCGCGGCCTTTGCCCGCAAGGAGCGGGGCGCCCAGCGGGCGGTTTAAGGGAGGGGGGCGCTCAGCTGCCGCAGGCCAGCAGGGCCGAGCGCAGGCTGTCGCCGGACAGCCCCGTGGCCAGGCCCAGCATCAGTGCGATGCGGGCTTTGGGTGGTGGCAGGTCGCCAGCGGTGAGCCAGCCTTCGCCGCTGTCGTCGGCGTTGGCGTCGGGCGCCACGCAGCCTGCTGCGCGGCTGCCGCGCACGATTGCCACGCCGCGCTGGCGGGCCGCCCTCAGGGCCGGCAGCCAGACCGTCGGCACGCTGCCGTGGCCGCACAGGGCCAGCACCAGGCCGCGGGCGCCGGCGGCAACGCTGGCGTCGATCAGGTCGGCCGGCGCGCCGGCATAGCCGGGCAGGATGTCCACCCGCGGGAGCTCCGCCACCGCCAGCCCGGCAAAGCGGCCATCGGCCCGGGCGGCCTGCCACGGCTCGGGGGATTCGAAGGCGTCCAGCCCGCTGCAGCGAGCCTTGACGACCCGGCGGGCGCCGAAGGCCGTGCCGTTCATCACCACCAGCACGCCCTTGTCGCGGGCCTCGGGGCTGGCGGCGAGGCGCACCGCGGCCAGCAGGTTGGCGGGACCGTCGGCCGCCGGGTGGTCGGCCGGGCGCATCGCCCCGGTGAGCACCACCGGCTTGCCGGCCGGCAGGCTCAGGTGCAGGAACCAGGCGGTCTCTTCGAGGGTGTCGGTGCCGTGCAGGATCACCACGCCGTCGCAGGAAGGATCGGCGACGGCCGTGCGGGTGGCGGCGAGGATCGCCAGCCAGTCGGCCGGCGTCATGTCCTTGCTGTCGAGGGCGAGGATCTGCCGGGCCGTCAGCGGGCCTGCATCGGCAAGCCCGGGCACAGCCGCGACGAGCGCCTCCACCGGCCGCACGCCGGCCCGGTAGCGGCCATGGCCAGCTTCCGGGTCAGCCTCGCCGGCAATCGTTCCGCCCGTGGCTAGGAGATGGATCATGGCTTTTGGGGGGAGAGGAGTGAGGTGAGGCGCGCTACCCTACTGCCCATTTCCCATTTCCCATTTCCCATTTCCCATTTCCCATTTCCCATTTCCCACGGATCAATGCGAGAGGATGCGTG
>NZ_BJNV01000131.1 GCF_006539865.1 Zoogloea ramigera | reverse complement strand
GAGCGCGTACGGGGCGAACCCCTGTAGCCGCGTGCAATGCCACCACAATGTAGGCAGTCAACGCATTATGAAATGCGATAACTCCACCTCTCCGAGCATCCTGAAGCCTCAGCCCAGCATCACGGACTTCAAGACGAAGCTTGGACTCAATGGGGTCGAGCCTGCTTCCGAGAGCATTGCCGTCCAACGGCTCGATACTCGCCAGAGGGACACCAACGGAGTTCAGGATCTTGAATAGCTCACCGCTCCAGCTTGGGTAAGCAGCAGCACCAGGCAAACCCGAATTAGGGTGCCTGCAGAACAGTCTGGAAAAAATGGCATCATTGGACACCGCATAAAGCGCCTGTGGGAGCGCTTGCGCAAGCATTCCCCCAGTTAGCCGGCGCGCAATCGGCTTCATCGCGGGGCCGAAACGGCTCAGGACGGACTCCCTATCCAGCAACTCCCCGAGCGTGCTTGCTCCTGGCCTTTCAGCCCGCCATCGGTTCAGTGCGGTCGAAATCGAGGAGGGGAAAGTGATCGCATGCTTAAGCGCCAGCGCGCGAATCCAAGGCGTGGCAGAAGCCTCCGGCCTCCACCCGCTATCGCGGCGAGCAGGCAGTCGAGTCAGCCCAGTGGGCGAGACCGACCACTCCTCACCGCAATCCGGCCCCACTACCATATCGAGGGTTCGTCGAAGCGACCGGCCTGTACGCAGAGCGATCCAGGCAGTGGCTGCCAGTCGCTGCGCACCATCATCGTTTCCAAGGAAGGTCTCGCTGATCCACAGTTCCAGTGCCCTCACTTCACTAGGCCTTGGTCGATTCAGACTCCAGGGGAGGAAGTGGTTGTCCTCCACGCTGGCCAGGATCACCGAGGAAGCATGGCGTCGCTGCTGCGCAAGTGTCGCGTCCTGCGGAACGTCCGCAGAAAATATCGGGTTTCCGTCCCCCTCTCCTACAACTGCAGCCGGGCTGTGGCCATCGAGGTCATCCATGCCCTCAAGCAGAATGGGGGTAGAGCTTCGGCTCCACGGACGTTCGGCCGGGGGTAGGTGGGACGACAGTCCTGTAGCCGACACGGCATCCGGCGGAAACTCCCGCCTCGCCACGTGAGAAAGGCTTTGCAGAAACGGGCGAGCGCCCTTGTCCAGCCCAGGATTACTGAGATGATATTGCGCCTTGTTATCAATATGAAGTTCAAACGCGCTGTAACCTTGAGCACCACTTAACAGCTGTTCCGCCAAGTGCAACCATTCGCTCCCTCCGTCGCCCGCCAGGCGGAGCCTGTCAGCTACATACCGAAGGTAGCGGTCGTACAGCAGATTTTGTGTGGCACGCTCAAGGGCATGGATCAGCCCCCAGAGGCGAAACCGTTCAAAATATTGGTAGAGACGTTGATTGGTTCGAGCGTATGGATTGCGCGTGGCCAACAAGGCGAAGATGTAGAGTCTCTCCAGCGAAAAACCGGCAAAACGAGTCCGAGCTGTCTTTGCTTCCGGTAGGGGCTGATACTTCGACAAAATCGTGTCCGCCGTCGACAGGCATACCGCGAGCTCATAGAGTTGCATAGCGGTACTGTTTTCTGCAGACCATAGGCTCAAGATATCCAGCACATCAGCCCGAACCAGATAGTGGAGCACTGTGCCAATCGCACCCGGACGCTCTAGAGCCATCGTTGCATCGACAACGAGTATTAGGTTACCGAGGATGTGGTTCGCTTCGGCCCAAGTCGCAAGTTCATCCCATGCTCTGGGCAGGAGAGCAAGGGTCGGGTTACTCGCAGGTTCGTCGTTAGGCTGTAGCGATTCCGTTGCGCTCTGGATAGGGCTTGAGGGGGGCACGGCGGTGTCTCGGTAGGCGGGAGGTTGCCAGAGACTGTAGCACACAGACCATGCCAGACACCGCTTTTAAACACTTGTGGTTATGTCTGTACTTAAAACACGCACAGAGCCAACCAGCCCTCCGAAGGCAGGGGTCGGACGTTCGAATCGTCTCGGGCGCGCCATAAAATCAAGGACTTAGGCCACTTTCGAGTGGCCTTTTTTGCGCCGTACGGAATCCATACGGAAATCCGACTGAGTGCAACACCAGTCAGAAGCCCGCGCGGCGCCCCGATCTCCTGGCCGACCACGTCCCCGGGCAAGGTCACACGCAGGCCAAACCTTGCACCGCACGGGCGGCGTGGCTGCGACGGCTCCGCCCCTACCTTGCTGCCAAACCATCAGGGGTTCAGCCCGCGCCGTCCTGTCACGCCAGCAGCGCGCCGCGCTCGTCGATCACTGACAGGCCTACGGGCTGCATACGCGTGCGCTGTCCGCGCTCCTGCCGCCCCTGGTGGCTTCCCTGGTGAGTAGCGGCCTCCATCCTCGCGCCGTAGGCGCCTCGATTGGTTCTTTCGTTTCCTCGGCGCAAAGCGCCCTCGATTTTCGGTCAGATCAGAAACCGATTCCGAAGTAGGTGGCGGCTTTTCCGAAGTGGGGGGAGGGTGATTGACCTTGTAAACCCTCCAATTTTTCTGCAAAATTTTCACGTACTTATTATGCAAAACAAATAAACATGGAAATTTTGGAAAGACTCACGCCCCGGCAAGCACAGTTTGTCCGGGAGTACGTGACCGGCGGCAACGCAGCAGAGGCCGCGCGGCGGGCTGGTTACAGCGAACGGACAGCGAAGGCCATCGCCTGCGAACTCCTGACGAAACCTGACTTGCAAGAGGCCATACAGGCTCTGCAGGCCGAGAACGCGGCCAAGTGGGACATCACCCGCAAGGATGTAATCGAGGGCGTCCTTGAGGCTGTCGCGATGGCGCGGGTGCAGGGGGAACCGATGGCGATGATTGCCGGCTATCGGGAGCTTGCCCGCATGATGGGGTTCAATGCGCCGGAAGCCCACCGGGTGGAAGTCGTGACGCCTGCGGCTGCATCGGCCATGCTGGCGAAGCTGGCGGCCATGTCGGACACCGACCTTGCCACCCTGGCATCGCGCGGGGCGTAGGTATCTTTTTTTTTCTTCTATAGAAAATACCTACACATCGTCACATCGTCACCGACCCGCGCCAATACTGGCGTTTCGGGGTGTAGGTCGGTGACGATGTGACGGTCTTTGGCTGAGGCAACGGCGTCAACGATGCTGACACACCCGCTCAAATGGCATACAGTAATGCCATTGAGTTTTACGGCACAATGCCCCGGAGTGTGCAATGTCGCTTTTGAGTTTCCTGCCGGCGCTCGTGCTGGCGTTGAATGAGCCGACGTTCGTCTTGATCGCAATGGCTCAAGCCGCGCTTGTTTTCTTCCTTTGCCTTGCATCAAAAAATCGGCTCGCGTCGATCTTTATCGGCATCGTCGGAGTTGTCGTGGCGTTGATGGTGGGAGACAGCCGATACGGCTGGCTTGATGTGCTCTTTGTGATTGCAGCCACCGCGGCGGCAATCTGGAAGCTCACCCCGCACGAAGAGGGTGAGACACGGGGCGAGGTGCTTGCCTTTGCCGGTCAGGCTGCTGGGGTTGTTGTGCTGCTTATAGCGTGCGGTGCCGCCGGGTTGTGGTATTACGCGAACCACGGCGCGGCGATCGAGACCACAGCGAGCGACGAGACCGCCCGTTCTCTGTCGCGCCCCGTCGCTGAATTGAAGCCGCGCCCGGCCCAACTGCAAGAGCCAATCATTGAAGCACCTGAGCCGGTCGCTACACCGCAACGGCAGCCTGTTCAGCAAGGGGGGCTGGTGCCAGATTGGAAATTTTCCGAGATTAAGTACGGAATGAGTGAGGCCGAAATCATTGCGATCATTGGCCCTCCTGGCAGCGTCGTTGAAGTGCGATCCTCTGACGGTCGAAAGACGTCCGCGCTGTGGGGTTATCGATCAGAAAGCGGGGGATCTCATTCTTTTATGATGCATAACGGTCGTTACAGGTGACCTTGGGGCCGGCGCGTCTTCAAAAAGCCCGCGCCGGCCAGAACTTCACTATTGCTCGCGCGCGCTGTCCCTGAAGGGTGCGGTTTCACTCCCTGACGATACGCACCTTCGCGCCTGTCCGCCCTCGCCCTGCGCTCTCGATCCTCACGCCTGCCCGGCGTAACCCTGGGGCAATCCGTTTGACCTGCCCCGATAGGTGCCGGGGTGAGCGCGGCCAGTTGCTGCGGTCAATCTCGGGCATCCTGTTTAACTCGGTTAGCAGTTGCAGGTATGTCCCTTCCCACTCCCGCCCCTCGGGTCGTGCCGCAAGTATCTGTATTCCAACGGCTACGCCGTAGCTTTCCAGCCCTCGGGCGAGCGAGTCGCCGTGCATGCAGTCGAGTCGTTGCGAGAACTCCCCGGCCTTGCCGCCAAGGGCCATGCACACCGCTTCGCCGAGTCGTTGATAGTCCAGCATACGTTTCTGCATACCTTCCGGTATCTCCACCTTGGGCAGCATTTCGAGAGCTTCGGCGAACAGTGTTAGCAGGCCGGTAAAGATGGCGGGATAGTCGCGCAGCCATGCGGCCTCCATCGTCTGTTCGTCCTGGCGCTTGCCCGCTGCGATGGTGGGCAACTCGATAGTGATAACGCGCTCGATGAGGTCGGGCGCCGTCGCAACGGCGTTGATGCCGTTCAGCATCACGGGGCGTTTGCTTGCAATGACGTGCTCATCACCGTTGGTGTAGAGCTGGCGCGTGGCGTACCCGCCCCCGGTGCTCAGGATACACAAGGCGTCT
>NZ_BJNV01000130.1 GCF_006539865.1 Zoogloea ramigera | reverse complement strand
CTTAGGCGCCGCTGGCCACCTATGCTCTGGACTGTGATGCCAGCATCCTGACGCCCCCCGAAAGGCTACCATCGACCCTTGTTGTGGTATCGTGTTAACGTGAAAACATGGCGCCCACATCATGATTGACGAACAGCCGAAGCGACGCGCGTCCACAACGGGCACTCTCGTTGGGACCAGATTCCAGGCTCCTTTGCTTGATGCGATCGATTCGTGGCGCAAGGAGCAGGACGATCTTCCAACGCGACCGGAGGCCGTGAGGCGTTTGGTTGAACTTGGCATGACGCTGAAGCGTGCTGGCGTGCAATTGCATCGCCAAGCGAAACCGTCGGACAAAAACATATGAAAAAACTGAAAGAAATCCCGGCCAAGACGGAGGCTGAAATCGCCTTGGCAGAAGAGCAGATCGTTGATTTGTCCAAGCGGATCGAGTTCTATCTCACCGAATATTCCGTGGAGCTCCTTGCTGGAAAGATGAGCAAGGGCGAGTTCGTCGTGCCCGCTTATCAGCGGGCCTACACGTGGGAAGAGGATCGGAAGTCGCGGTTCATCGAGTCGCTGTTGCTGGGTTTGCCGATCCCTTTCCTGTTCTTCTGGGAAATGCCCAGTGGGAAGCTGGAGATCGTCGATGGCTCCCAGCGTCTTCGCGCGATCGCGGAGTTTGTGCTCGGTGACCTTCGGCTCGGTGAACTGGACAGCCTCACGGCGCTGTCGGGGTTCAAGTTCTCCGACCTGCCGGAATCCAGGCAGCGAAAGATCAACAACCGATCTATCCGCGGCATCGTGCTGAACGAGCACGCAGATGAGCAGGCCCGCTTCGACATGTTCGAGCGGATTAATACGGGCAGCAAGATCGCGAACAAGGCAGAGGTGCGCCGTGGCGCGCTTGCCGGTGCCTTCATGGACCTGATCGTGGAACTAGCTACTGCGCCGAAGTTTGAGGCGCTCGCGCCGGTTTCGAAGAAGGAACTGGACGAGCGAGAGCGCGAAGAGCTCGTTGCTCGGTTCTTCGCGTACAGCGATGGTTTGACAGGCTACAAAGATCGCCCCTCGGAGTTCATCTTCAACTACGTGAAGCAGGCCAATGTTCGGGTGGTTGATGATCCCGCCCTGCTTGACCAATACCGCGGACGGTTCATCGAGACAATGGATTTCATCGAACGGGTGTTCCCAAATGGGTTTAGGCGCAATGACAAGGGCAAGGCGACGCCTCGGGCACGTTTCGAGGCCATTGCGGTCGGTTCGCGCTTGGCGCTGAATGAGCGACCGGCGCTGGCCCAGGAAGCCGTCCCTGACGTTCTCCCCTGGCTGACATCCGAGGACTTCATCAAAGTGACTGGCTCGGACGGCGCAAACGCCATCGCGCGCCTCCGGGAGCGCACTGGATTCGTACGCGACAAGCTTCTGGGAGCGTGAGATGAGTGCGCTTCTCAATGGTTTCCAAGAGCGACTCGCTGAGGTGGAAACCTACTTAGAGTTCCTCTCGACAATGGAACTGCGCGCTCAGCATGGTCCACCAAAGTTGGAAGGGGCAGAACACCCTATCAGTGCGCAGCAGCAGCGAATCCTCTATTCGAGCGTTTATCTGCAGCTGTACAACCTCGTCGAATCCACTATGTCCAGGTGCATTGAGGCCGTGACAGAAGCCGCCAAGCACGGCAATCGCTGGATGCCCAGCGATTTGAGTCAATCGCTTCGAAGGGAATGGGTTCGGGTGATGGCGCGCACGCACGAGGAACTCACGCCGGACCATCGACTGGAGAGCGCACTCCGTCTTTGCGATCACCTTGTGGCGGCACTGCCCGTCGCCGAATTCGCCCTTGACAAGGGTGGCGGTGGCAATTGGGATGATCAGGCCATTGAAGCGATCAGCAAGCGTCTTGGTTTTCAGTTGACTGTGAGCGAACCAGTGTACAGCGCTGTCAAGCGTAGATTTCAGGATGATTTAGGGCCACTGGCGCTCGTGAAACAACTGCGGAATCGACTTGCACACGGCTCTATTTCCTTCTCAGAGTGTGCCGAGAATGTCACCGTTCGGCGGCTACTCGACCTGAAGGATATGACCGTTGACTACCTACGTGAAGTCGTTGGTTGCTTCAACACGTACCTCGACAGCTTCGAGTACTTGCTTCCGGAACGGAGGCCAGCATGACCAGTAGATCGGTCGCGTCACGCCAGTCCACCCCGAAGATCGTGGGTGTGGATCTGTTCTGCGGAGTCGGTGGGCTCACCCACGGTTTGGTGCGAGGGGGAATCGACATCACAGCAGGGTTCGATATCGACGCAGGTTGCAAATACCCCTTCGAGGCCAATAATGCGGCGACTTTCGTGGAATGCGACGTCGCGAATCTGACGGCGGAGCAGATATCGCCTTATTTTGCTGGTGCGGATATCACTCTGCTGGCTGGCTGCGCGCCTTGTCAACCGTTCTCCACCTACAGCCGGAGTGGGCGCAATAGCGAGTACGAATCGCAATGGCCGTTGGTGTCCGCCTTCGGGCGGCTGGTGAAGAAGCTGAAGCCCGACCTTGTCACCATGGAGAACGTGCCACAACTCGCTGACCATCCGGTCTTCGAACAGTTGCTTAAGAGTCTTGCTGGATACAAGAAGTGGTGGTCGGTTGTCGAATGCACTTCGATCGGCATACCCCAGACGCGCAAGAGACTCGTGTTGCTTGCATCGCGGCTGGGCAGCAAGGGCTTGGCACTGACCAAAGATGTGACTCAGGATTCAACCGTTCGGCAGGTGATCGGTGCATTGCCTGCCATCCAAGCCGGTGAGAGTCATCCCGACGATGCATTGCACATGGCGCCTTCTTTGAGTGCATTGAACATGTCCCGAATCAAGGCTTCTCGCCCTGGCGGAACTTGGCGCGATTGGCCGGCGGAATTGCAGGCGAGTTGCCACCAGAAGAGCACCGGTGCAACCTATCCGAGTGTCTATGGCCGCATGGAGTGGGATCGCCCCGCCCCGACGATCACTACTCAATGTTTCGGGTACGGCAACGGCCGTTTCGGACATCCGGAGCAGGATCGCGCTATTTCGCTACGGGAGGCGGCCATGCTCCAGACGTTCCCCGAGACGTATGCGTTCTCGCCACCAGGCGCGCCCATCAAGTTCAACAGGATGGGGCGCCTGATCGGCAACGCCGTACCGGTGCGACTGGGGGAAGTGATCGCTGAGTCGTTGGTCAAGCACGTTCAGGCGTACGCGAACTGATATTTAACTTGAAGACTGATAGAGGAGCTAGTCAATGGCTGTTGTCGTGGGATTCATCAGTGAAAAAGGCGGCGTCGGCAAGACGACCGCTTGTTATCACATCGCCGTTGCGCTTAGCCGTTACGAAGGCAAGCGGGTCTTAGTCATCGACGCCGACTATCAGCGTGGCGGCATCTCTGGTCGTTTCTTCCCCAGGCTTATTGAGACCTTTGGAATCGGCATGCCAGCCGGGACAACGCTTTTCAACAAGTTCCAGCAGCTTTACAGCGCGTCTCACCAGACTCCGGACATCGACATCCATCCCTGCGGTGGCGGAATTGATCTAGTTCCTGCAGACCCGCGACTGTCCACGGTGTCCGTCGATAAATTGCCGAGCACGAACAACATTCGCGAGAACAACATGTTGCTTCTCTCGCACATGAAAACAATCGCATTTGTGTTGGGCGGTCTGCGACAGAACTACGACTACATACTGATCGATTCGCATCCCGAGGTGTCGGACGTAATGCGCTCGATCATCTATGTCGCAGATCATTGCGTGTCGCCAGTCAAACTGGACAGGCAGTCGTCGATCGGCGTCGCCACCGTGATCGGAGAGATAGCCAACGTAAACAATGACATCGCGATGATTAGGCGTTCACTTGGTGTCGAGGACGGCTATCGCGACACCCGCTTCTCCGGCGCAATGGGCATGATGGCGAGGGAATATGGTGAGGAGTTGAAGCAGAGCGAGCAGCTCGAATACAACCGGCTTCGTCGCTCTGGCGAGATCTTCAGCAACTATGTCACCGAAGGGGATGGCCTGAGAGTAGCCGCCGCGAATCGCCAGCCCGTATTCGACGTTCCTGGAGCGAATGCGGCCAAGCAAGCAGCTCAGTTCAGAGCATTGGCCAAAGAATTCTTGCGGGTGTGCCTATGACGATCGACCTCGAAAAACTCATCGAATGGTTGGGTGTGGAAGGCGCCATCGCAGGCCTTGATGGAAGCGACCTAACGGCTGCTGAACTCGGCGAACTGATGCCGGAGTCCAAACCCTCTGGCCATAGCAAGCTCAAACGCCGCGATCTCATTAGGGCAATGGTCGAACAAAAGCGCTTGGATCTGACGAAGAAACCGGAAGAGCTAATGGCCATGGATGCTGATTCGCTCAAGGCCTACTTCCATTCCATCAAAGCCTCCAAGAAAGAGATACTGGATCTACTGGAGTCTCTGGATATCAGACCTGGAAGCGTGGCACGTAACAACCTCACGGAATTCGCTGCTCGCGAGATCAGTGACATAGGTATGTATCGGCGCGTGGCCCAAGGCACGAAACCACCAGACGTGCAAGATGGGGGCGGTTCCAGCTAATGCCGGGCCTTTTGCCAGCGTGGGTGTTCCCGCAACGTTCGTTCGATCCGGACCAGGATCATCGCCACGGCTTGTTCCAGTCAGATGTGTTGGCAGGAGCCGCGGCACTCACTT
>NZ_BJNV01000129.1 GCF_006539865.1 Zoogloea ramigera | reverse complement strand
CCAAGATCCTGCAGCACTGAAGCACCGCAGCACCCATTAAAAAACACAACGGAGACACCACACCATGACCACCCAGACCCTACCCTCCTACATCGACCCGGCGCGGGTCGGCCCGTGGGGCATGTTCCTCGAACAGCTCGAACGGGTCGAACCCCACCTGGGCCCGCTGGCCGAATGGCTGGACACCCTGCGCCACCCCAAGCGCTGCCTGATCGTCGACGTGCCGGTGCGCATGGACGACGGGCGCATCCGCCACTTCGAGGGCTTCCGCGTGCAGCACAACCTGTCCCGCGGGCCCGGCAAGGGCGGCGTGCGCTTCCACCCGGACGTGACGCTCTCCGAGGTGATGGCCCTGTCGGCCTGGATGACGGTGAAGAACGCCGCCGTCAACCTGCCCTACGGCGGCGCCAAGGGTGGGGTCAAGGTGAACCCGGCCGAGCTGTCCCGCCCCGAGCTCGAGCGCCTCACCCGGCGCTACACCAGCGAGATCGGCAGCATCATCGGCCCCGACCGCGACATCCCGGCGCCGGACGTGAACACCAACGAGCAGATCATGGCTTGGATGATGGACACCTACTCCATCAACCAGGGCAGCACCCAGACCGGCGTGGTCACCGGCAAGCCGATCTCGATGGGCGGTAGCCTGGGGCGCAAGGACGCCACCGGCCGCGGCTGCTACGTGGTGGCCCGCGAGGCCATGAAGCGCCTGGGCATCGCCATGGAAGGCGCCCGGGTGGCGATCCAGGGCTTCGGCAACGTGGGCAACGCGGCGGCGCGGATCTTCCACGACGCCGGAGCGACGATCGTGGCGATCCAGGACGTGGCCGGCACCATCTACAACAAGGGCGGCATCGACCCCCACGCCCTCGGCCGCTTCCTGGGCGGCAACCCGCGCGCGCTGCTCGACTACCCGGCCGCCGAGGCCATCGCCAACGCCGACTTCTGGGGCGTCGATTGCGACATCCTGCTCCCCGCGGCGCTCGAAAAGCAGATCACCGAAGCCAACGCCGACCGCATCAAGGCCCGCCTGATCGTCGAAGGCGCCAACGGCCCGACCACCCCGCTGGCCGAGGACATCCTGCTCGGCAAGGGCTGCACCGTGCTGCCCGACGTGCTGGCCAACGCCGGCGGCGTGACGGTGAGCTACTTCGAGTGGGTGCAGAACGCGTCGAGCTTCTTCTGGACCGAGAAGGACATCAACGACCGCCTCGACCGCGTGCTGTCGGAAGCCTTCGAGGGCATCTGGCAGGTGGCCGCCAGCCGCCGGGTGAACCTGCGCACCGCCACCTACATCACCGCCTGCTCGCGGGTGCTGGAAGCGCGCGCCCTGCGCGGGCTGTATCCTTGAGCATCGCCCTCACCCCTCCCGGAGCCCCATGAGCGCGCAGCCCCCTGAATCGCTGGTTCCCCCCTCCCGCGCGCTGTCGACGCGGCCGCTGATCGTGCTGGCCCTGCTGCTGGTGATCGGGCTGATCGGCTTCGGCGGCTACCGGGCCAGCGAATACCAGGGGATGCAGACCCTGCGCACCGACGCCGGCCACCGCCTCGACCTCTTCGGCGCGGCGGTGGACGGCATCGTCAACCGCTACGCCCACATTCCCGCCACCATCCAGCTGAGCGAAGAGGTGCTGGCCCTGCTGCGCAAGCCCCGCCCGGCGGGCAGCGTGGCGTCGGCCAACCGCTTTCTCGAGCGGCTCAACGGCCACATCGGCAGCCTCGCCATCTTCGTGATGGACGAGCGCGGCACCGTGCTGGCCTCCAGCAACTGGAAGCAGCCAGACAGCTTCGTCGGCGAAGACCTGTCGTTCCGCAGCTATTACCTCACCGGCCTGTCGGGCCAGGTGGGGCGCCACTTCGCGATCGGCATCACCCAGGGCGAGCCGGGCTACTACGTGTCCCACCCGATCCGCGACGGCGAGCGGGTGGTCGGCGTGGCCGCCATCAAGATCGGCCTCGCCGGCATCGACCAGGCCTGGGAGCTGCTCGGCGTGCCGGCCCTGATCGCCGACGAGAACGGCGTGGTGATCCTCTCCTCGGTGCCCGACTGGCGCTACACCGCGCTCAGCCCGCTCTCCCTCGACAGCAAGGTCGAGGCCGCCGTGTCGCGGCTCTACAACAACCGGCCGATCGGCAACTTCCCGGTCGCCATCGACGCCTCGCTCGGCCCCGAGGGCCAGGAGATCCACGGCGGCGCCCGGCTCGGCATCGCCCCGGGGCGGGCCCAGCTGGGCAGCACCTACCTCGTCCATGGCCGCCAGCTCAGCAGCACCGGCTGGCGCCTCTTGATCTTCTCCGACCTGCAGCCGATGCGCGCCCAGGCCATCGGCCACGGCGCCCTGGCCGCGGTGGCCACCGGCTGCGTGCTGCTGCTTTTGCTGGTGGTGGCCCAGCGCCGGCGCATCCTGCGCCAGAAGCTCGAGGCCAAGGCGCTGCTGGAACAGGCCAACGCCCAGCTCGAGAGCAAGGTCGCGCGGCGCACCCGCGCCCTCACCGACACCAACGCCCGCCTGCAAAAAGAAGTGGCCGAACGCCAGCAGGCCGAGCAGACCCTGCGCGCCGCCCAGGACGAGCTGGTGCAGGCCGCCAAGCTGGCGGTGCTCGGCCAGCTGGCGGCGGGCATCACCCACGAACTGGCCCAGCCGCTGGGGGCGATGCGCACCCTGTCGGGCAACGCCATCGAGTTCATGAAGCGCGGCAACCTCGCCACCGTCGAGCAGAACCTCGGCATCATCGCCCGGCTGGCCGACCAGATGGGGCGCATCATCACCCCGCTGAAGACCTTCGCCCGCAAGTCGCCGGCCATCCCTGCCGCCACCGACGTGGCCCACGCGGTGGGCGCCGCGCTGTTCCTGCTCGACCAGCGCCTCGCCAAGGCCGGCATCACCGTGATCAACCACTGCGAGCCCGGCCAAGCCGTGGCGTGGTGCGACCAGAACCGGCTCGAGCAGGTGCTGATCAACCTCATCCGCAACGCCGGCGACGCGATGGCCGACAGCCCGACCAAGACGCTCACCCTGGCCGCCGCCACCACCGCCGACGGCGTCGAGCTGAGCATCGCCGACACCGGCTGCGGCCTGCCCGAGGGCGGCGCCCTGTTCGAACCCTTCTTCACCACCAAGCCGCCCGGCGAGGGGCTGGGCCTCGGCCTCGCCATCTCCCGGGACATCGTGCGCGAGTTCGGCGGCGACCTGCGCGCCGACTCGCGCCCGGAAGGCGGTGCGTGCTTCAGCCTGCACCTGCCCGCCGCCCCCAAGGAACAGCCATGAGCCAGGAACTCCGCGTACTCATCATCGAAGACGACCCCGACGTGCGCCTCGGCTGCGAGCAGGCCATGATGCTGGCCGACCTGCCGGTCGAGGGCGTCGGCTCGGCCGAAGAGGGCCTGGCCCGCCTGAAGCCCGGCTTCCCCGGCATCGTCGTCACCGACATGCGCCTGCCCAGGGCCGACGGCATGGAGGTGCTGCGCCGCTGCCAGGCGATGGACGCCGACTTGCCGGTGATCATCATCACCGGCCACGGCGACGTGACCCTGGCCGTCGAGGCCATGCGCAGCGGCGCCTACGACTTCATCCAGAAACCCTTCGCCCCCGACCTGCTGGTGGACGTGGTGCGCCGCGCCCTCGACAAGCGCGCCCTGACCCTCGAGGTGCTCGACCTGCGCCGCCGCCTGGCCCAGCGCGACGGCATCGAGAGCAAGCTCATCGGCCGCTCGCCGCAGATGGCGCGGGTGCGCCAGCTAGTCAGCGACGTGGCTGCCACCCGGGTGGACGTGC
This sequence comes from Zoogloea ramigera, assembly GCF_006539865.1. Classification (GTDB taxonomy): domain Bacteria; phylum Pseudomonadota; class Gammaproteobacteria; order Burkholderiales; family Rhodocyclaceae; genus Zoogloea; species Zoogloea ramigera. Next base: position 943 of record NZ_BJNV01000129.1, on the reverse strand, counting down.
TGGTGCGCGGCGAGACCGGCACCGGCAAGGAGCTCATCGCCCAATGCCTGCACGAACTCTCGCCCCGCAAGGACGGGCCCCTTGTGGCCCTCAACTGCGGCGGCCTGCCCGACAACCTGCTCGACAGCGAACTCTTCGGCCACGAGGCCGGCGCCTTCACCGGCGCCCAGAAACGCCGCATCGGCAAGATCGAATACGCCAACAAGGGCACCCTCTTTCTGGACGAGCTCGAGAGCATGCCGATGGGGGTGCAGATCAAACTGCTGCGGGTGCTGCAGGAGCGGGTGGTGGAGCGCCTCGGCTCCAACCAGCAGCTCCCCGTGGATTGCCGGGTGGTGGCCGCCACCAAGGACGACCTCAAGGAGCGCGCCGAACGCCAGACCTTCCGCGCCGACCTTTACTACCGGCTCAACGTGGTGACCATCGACCTGCCCCCGCTGCGCGAGCGCCGCGAGGACATCCCGCTGCTGCTCGAGCACTTCCTGCTCCTCGCCGCCGCCCGCCACGACCGCCCGCTACCGGCCGTGCCGCCCGAGCAGATGCGCCGCCTGATGGCCCACACCTGGCCCGGCAACGTGCGCGAGCTGCGCAACGTGGCCGACTGCATCGTGCTGGGGGTAAGCACCGAGGTGCTCGGCGGCAACCCGGCCGACACCCCGCCAGCCTCACTGGCCGAATCGGTGGACAGCTTCGAGCGCAGCCTGATCGCCGCCGAGCTGCGCCGCCAGGGCGGCAGCCTGGCCCGCAGCGCCGAAGCCCTGCGCGTCGCCAAGACCACCCTCCACGACAAGATCCGCAAATACGGGCTGGGCAGCGGCAGTTGAGTGCCCCCAGGGCCGGGCTCCGCCCAGCCCACCCCCCAAGGGGGTTCAAGGAAAGTTGGGACGGCCCGGCGTTTCCTTGAGAGCGCCCCCAGGGCCAGGCTCCACCCAGCCCGCCCCCC
>NZ_BJNV01000128.1 GCF_006539865.1 Zoogloea ramigera | reverse complement strand
GCTTGACAGGGTTTTTAAGCTCTGTATAATGCGCACCTCTTCGCTGCTGATGCAGCGGTTCTTTAAAAAGATGAACAACCGATAGGTGTGGGTACTCGGTTTCAAGGGATGTTCGGCTTCGGTCGGGCGTCACGAAGAAATTGAAGTATCTCGCAGAAATCGTCAGGTTTCTGGAGTTTTTGGATTGAACTTAAGAGTTTGATCCTGGCTCAGATTGAACGCTGGCGGCATGCTTTACACATGCAAGTCGAACGGTAACAGGGAGCTTGCTCCGCTGACGAGTGGCGAACGGGTGAGTAATGCATCGGAACGTGCCGTGTAATGGGGGATAACGTAGCGAAAGTTACGCTAATACCGCATACGCCCTGAGGGGGAAAGTGGGGGACCGCAAGGCCTCACGTTATACGAGCGGCCGATGTCGGATTAGCTAGTTGGTGGGGTAAAGGCCTACCAAGGCGACGATCCGTAGCGGGTCTGAGAGGATGATCCGCCACACTGGGACTGAGACACGGCCCAGACTCCTACGGGAGGCAGCAGTGGGGAATTTTGGACAATGGGGGCAACCCTGATCCAGCCATGCCGCGTGAGTGAAGAAGGCCTTCGGGTTGTAAAGCTCTTTCAGGTGGAAAGAAATCGCATCTTTTAATACAGGGTGTGGATGACGGTACCATCAGAAGAAGCACCGGCTAACTACGTGCCAGCAGCCGCGGTAATACGTAGGGTGCGAGCGTTAATCGGAATTACTGGGCGTAAAGCGTGCGCAGGCGGTTATGTAAGACAGATGTGAAATCCCCGGGCTCAACCTGGGAACTGCGTTTGTGACTGCATAACTAGAGTACGGCAGAGGGAGGTGGAATTCCGCGTGTAGCAGTGAAATGCGTAGAGATGCGGAGGAACACCGATGGCGAAGGCAGCCTCCTGGGCCAGTACTGACGCTCATGCACGAAAGCGTGGGGAGCAAACAGGATTAGATACCCTGGTAGTCCACGCCCTAAACGATGTCAACTAGTTGTTCGGTGAGGAGACTCATTGAGTAACGCAGCTAACGCGTGAAGTTGACCGCCTGGGGAGTACGGCCGCAAGGTTAAAACTCAAAGGAATTGACGGGGACCCGCACAAGCGGTGGATGATGTGGATTAATTCGATGCAACGCGAAAAACCTTACCTACCCTTGACATGCCAGGAACTTGCCAGAGATGGCTTGGTGCCCGAAAGGGAACCTGGACACAGGTGCTGCATGGCTGTCGTCAGCTCGTGTCGTGAGATGTTGGGTTAAGTCCCGCAACGAGCGCAACCCTTGTCATTAGTTGCCAGCATTAAGTTGGGCACTCTAATGAGACTGCCGGTGACAAACCGGAGGAAGGTGGGGATGACGTCAAGTCCTCATGGCCCTTATGGGTAGGGCTTCACACGTCATACAATGGTCGGTACAGAGGGTTGCCAAGCCGCGAGGTGGAGCCAATCCCAGAAAGCCGATCGTAGTCCGGATTGGAGTCTGCAACTCGACTCCATGAAGTCGGAATCGCTAGTAATCGCAGATCAGCATGCTGCGGTGAATACGTTCCCGGGTCTTGTACACACCGCCCGTCACACCATGGGAGTGGGGTTTACCAGAAGTAGGTAGCTTAACCTTCGGGAGGGCGCTTACCACGGTGAGCTTCATGACTGGGGTGAAGTCGTAACAAGGTAGCCGTATCGGAAGGTGCGGCTGGATCACCTCCTTTCTAGAGAAAAACCTTGGAATCGAGTATCCACAACCTATCGGTTGTTTTTAAAGAACAGTAGAGGCAAGGCGTCGGGTGCAGTGTCATGGATGCTGCGCCCGGTGTGCTGACCCTCGATGTACCAGGGGGTCAGTAGCTCAGTCGGTTAGAGCACCGTCTTGATAAGGCGGGGGTCGTAGGTTCGATTCCTACCTGACCCACCAAGCGATCAAGGGGGGCATAGCTCAGCTGGGAGAGCACCGGCTTTGCAAGCCGGGGGTCGTCGGTTCGATCCCGACTGCCTCCACCAAGAAATCAGAATCAAGCGGATTCGCAGGGTGGAAGTGCGGAGTCTTCTTTGTTCTGGTTTTTACCAGTAAGACTGTTCGATCTTTAACAAATTGGAAGAAGTGTGTCGTCTCTGTTGATGAGACAGGGGCGACATGGGTTGTGTGATTGCATTTGCGTCACCATCGGCTTTGAACCAGCACGGTGGTGATGCGCACAAACGCGAGTTCGTCTATGGCGTGTATCTCTGGCAACAGAGTGCAAGGTTATAGGATCAAGCGACAAAGTGCATGTGGTGGATGCCTAGGCGATTACAGGCGATGAAGGACGTGCAAGCCTGCGAAAAGCGGGGGGGAGCTGGCAATGGAGCTTTGATCCCCCGATGTCCGAATGGGGAAACCCACCCGCAAGGGTATCCCTGGCTGAATACATAGGCCAGTGGAGGCGAACCGGGAGAACTGAAACATCTAAGTACCCCGAGGAAAAGAAATCAACCGAGATTCCCCAAGTAGTGGCGAGCGAACGGGGATGAGCCTGCACGACTAAACCGATTACTTAGCAGAACAGTCTGGAAAGGCTGGCGATAGTGGGTGATAGCCCCGTATGCGAAAAGTAGTTGGCGGGTCTGAGCGTGCGACAAGTAGGGCGGGACACGAGAAATCCTGTCTGAAGATGGGGGGACCATCCTCCAAGGCTAAATACTCGTAATCGACCGATAGTGAACCAGTACCGTGAGGGAAAGGCGAAAAGAACCCCGGGAGGGGAGTGAAATAGATCCTGAAACCGCATGCATACAAACAGTGGGAGCCTCCTTGTGGGGTGACTGCGTACCTTTTGTATAATGGGTCAGCGACTTACGTTCAGTAGCAAGCTTAACCGGATAGGGGAGGCGTAGCGAAAGCGAGTCTGATAAGGGCGATTTAGTTGCTGGGCGTAGACCCGAAACCAAGTGATCTATCCATGGCCAGGATGAAGGTGCGGTAACACGCACTGGAGGTCCGAACCCACTAATGTTGAAAAATTAGGGGATGAGCTGTGGATAGGGGTGAAAGGCTAAACAAACTTGGAAATAGCTGGTTCTCCCCGAAAACTATTTAGGTAGTGCCTCGTGCGGACACTTCCGGGGGTAGAGCACTGTAATCGTTGGGGGGGTCATTGCGATCTACCCCGCGATAGCAAACTCCGAATACCGGAAAGTGATACACGGGAGACAGACGGTGGGTGCTAACGTCCATCGTCAAGAGGGAAACAACCCAGACCGCCAGCTAAGGTCCCAAATCCATGGCTAAGTGGAAAACGAGGTGGGAAGGCATAGACAGCTAGGAGGTTGGCTTAGAAGCAGCCACCCTTTAAAGAAAGCGTAATAGCTCACTAGTCGAGTCGTCCTGCGCGGAAGATGTAACGGGGCTCAAGCCATGAACCGAAGCTGCGGATGCATTTTAATGCATGGTAGGGGAGCGTTCTGTAAGTCTGTGAAGGTGTCTTGTAAAGGATGCTGGAGATATCAGAAGTGCGAATGCTGACATGAGTAGCGATAAAGGGTGTGAAAAGCACCCTCGCCGAAAGCCCAAGGTTTCCTGCGCAACGTTCATCGGCGCAGGGTGAGTCGGCCCCTAAGGCGAGGCAGAAATGCGTAGTCGATGGGAAACAGGTCAATATTCCTGTACCGATTCTAGATGCGATGTGGGGACGGAGAAGGTTAGGTCAGCCAACTGTTGGAATAGTTGGTTTAAGCGTGTAGGCGTGCCCCTTAGGCAAATCCGGGGGGCTTAGCTGAGGCGTGACGACGAGGTCTCTTTGAGACCGAAGTGATTGATACCCTGCTTCCAGGAAAAGCCACTAAGCTTCAGTCTAGAATTGACCGTACCGCAAACCGACACAGGTGGGCAGGTAGAAGATACTAAGGCGCTTGAGAGAACTCAGGAGAAGGAACTCGGCAAATTGATACCGTAACTTCGGGAGAAGGTATGCCCTGGTAGCTTGTAGGAGAACATCCGAAGGGCGACGGGGCCGCAGAGAATCGGTGGCTGCGACTGTTTATTAAAAACACAGCACTCTGCAAACACGAAAGTGGACGTATAGGGTGTGACGCCTGCCCGGTGCCGGAAGGTTAAGTGATGGGGTGCAAGCTCTTGATCGAAGCCCCGGTAAACGGCGGCCGTAACTATAACGGTCCTAAGGTAGCGAAATTCCTTGTCGGGTAAGTTCCGACCTGCACGAATGGCGTAACGATGGCCACACTGTCTCCTCCTGAGACTCAGCGAAGTTGAAGTGTTTGTGAAGATGCAATCTCCCCGCGGCTAGACGGAAAGACCCCATGAACCTTTACTGTAGCTTTGCATTGGACTTTGACGGGACTTGTGTAGGATAGGTGGGAGGCGCTGAGACCAGGACGCTAGTTCTGGTGGAGCCGTCCTTGAAATACCACCCTGGTGTCGTTGAGGTTCTAACCTAGGTCCATCATCTGGATCGGGGACCGTGCATGGTAGGCAGTTTGACTGGGGCGGTCTCCTCCCAAAAGGTAACGGAGGAGTACGAAGGTCTTCTAGGTACGGTCGGACATCGTACTGATAGTGCAATGGCAAAAGAAGGCTTGACTGCGAGACCGACAAGTCGAGCAGGTGCGAAAGCAGGTCATAGTGATCCGGTGGTTCTGTATGGAAGGGCCATCGCTCAACGGATAAAAGGTACTCTGGGGATAACAGGCTGATTCCGCCCAAGAGTTCACATCGACGGCGGAGTTTGGCACCTCGATGTCGGCTCATCACATCCTGGGGCTGTAGCCGGTCCCAAGGGTATGGCTGTTCGCCATTTAAAGTGGTACGTGAGCTGGGTTTAAAACGTCGTGAGACAGTTTGGTCCCTATCTGCCGTGGGCGCTGGATATTTGAGGGGGCCTGCTCCTAGTACGAGAGGACCGGAGTGGACGGATCTCTGGTGTACCGGTTGTGACGCCAGTCGCATCGCCGGGTAGCTAAATCCGGAAGAGATAACCGCTGAAAGCATCTAAGCGGGAAACTCGCCTCGAGATGAGATATCCCTGGGAACTTGATTCCCCTGAAGGGTCGTCGAAGACCACGACGTTGATAGGTCGGGTGTGGAAGCGCAGTAATGCGTTAAGCTAACCGATACTAATTGCCCGTGAGGCTTGATCCTATAACCTTGCAAGACAAGGCAACTCGCGTAAAACGCGATCACACGACCAGAACCAACAGACACTTCTTCCTATTTGACGTTCGCCGCCTAACGCGCGACGAGCGGTACAAGTTACAGTCTGACGAACATAGCGTCTTGGAACCACCCCTTCCCATCCCGAACAGGACCGTGAAACGAGACCGCGCCAATGATAGTGCACACCCGTGCGTGAAAGTAGGTCATCGTCAGACTCACCCATCAAACCCCCTGAAGCACAAAGCTTCAGGGGGTTTCTG
>NZ_BJNV01000127.1 GCF_006539865.1 Zoogloea ramigera | reverse complement strand
CCCGCCACAAGGCCGCCCTCGAAGGCCGCCGCGACGCCCTCGCCGGCGCAGTCCGCCTGGCCGGCCAGCGGGGCGAGCTCGAGCGCGCCCGCCAGCGCCTCGACACCCACCGCAGCGTCCAGCAGGCCCGCCTCACCGACAGCACGGCCCGCCTCGGCCAGGCCGCCGCCGCCCGCCCGGCCCTGGAGCAGGAGTTTGCCGCCGCCACCCGCGCCCTCGAGATGGCCCGCCTCGTCGCCAGCGACACCGCCGAGCGCCTGCGCGCCCAGCTCCAGCCCGACGCCCCGTGCCCGGTGTGCGGCGCCGTCGATCACCCCTATGTGGCCCACTCGCCCCAGGTCGATGCCCTGCTCGACGGACTGGCCCAGGGCGTCACCCGCGCCCAGGCCGCGCTCCAGCAGCTCGCCCGGGAGCAGGGCGAAGCCCAGGCCGCCCAGGCTGCCGCCGGGGCCCAGCTCGCCGCGCTCGATCTTGAAATCGCCGCCCACCTCGACACCGCCGCCCGCCTCCAGGCCGACTGGCAGGCTCACCCGCTGCAGGCCGAGCTGGAGGTGCCCAGTGCAGCCGCACTGCCCGCCTGGCTCGCCGCCAGGCAGCTCGAAACCACCACCGAGCTCGACGCCCTGCTGCACACCGAGGCCCGCTGGCGCGACAGCCTGCGCCAGCGCGACGCCGCCCAGCAGGCCGCCGATGCCGCGGCCCGCCAGCTCGCCGACACCGCCCGCCAGCTGGCCGGGCTCGAGCTGCAGCACCACAGCGCCCGCCAGTCCCTGCAGGATTGCAGCGCGCGCCTCGCCGAGCTCGAGCAGCACCTGGCCGACCAGCTCGCGCCCCTCGACGAGGCCCTCGCCGAGCCCGGCTGGCGCGACGCCTGGCGGGCCGACCCGGCCGCCTTCCGTGCCCGCTGCGAGGCCCGCGCCAATGCCTGGCTGGCGCACCGCCAGCGTGTCAGCGACGGCGAAGCCCGCGCGGCCAACCTCACCGTCGCCCTGGCCGCTGCCGAAGACGCCGCCGGCCAGGCCCGCCAGCACAGCGCCGCCGCCGTCGACGCGGCCCGCCAGCTTGCAGCCGGCCTCGACGCCGACCGCCAGGCCCGCGCCCAGCTGTTCGACGGCGCCCCCACTGCCGCCACAGAGACCGCCCTCGACCAGGCCATCGTCAGCGCCCGCAGCCAGCTCGACCAGGCCCGCCAGGCCAGCCAGCAGGCCGATGCCGAGGCCGCCCGCCTCACCGAAGCCCTGCGCCAGCACGGCCTGCAGCGGGACGCCCTGGCGGCCGGCCACGTTGCGGCCGGGCAGCAGCTCGACGCCTGGCTGGTGGCCTTCAATGCCGGCGGGCAGGGCGGCGAGCCCCTCGACCCCGCCGGCCTCGAGGCCCTGCTGGCCTTCGACCCCGCCTGGATCAAGGCCGAAGCCGAGGCCCTGCAGGCCCTCGACCAGGCCATCGCCCGCGCCGACGCGGTGCGCCAGGAGGCCGGCCGTGCCCTTGACGCCCACTGCGCCGCCCGGCCCCCGGAAGCGCCGCCCGACGACAGTGCAGAGGCCGTCCGCCTCGCCCTCGCCGAGCTCGACACCGAAGCCGCCCGCCTCGCCGAAGCCCTCGCCGCTGTGCGCCTCGCCCTGGCCCGGGACAACGACAAGCTTGCCCGCTCGGCGAGCCTGCGCGCCGACATCGACGCCCAGGCCGGCAAGACCCGCGTGTGGGCCCAGCTGGGCGAGCTCATCGGCTCGGCCGACGGCAAGAAGTTCCGCAACTTCGCCCAGCAGCTCACCCTCGACGTGCTCCTCGGCTACGCCAACCGCCACCTCGAAAGCCTCTCCCGCCGCTACCGGCTGGAGCGGCTCAAGGACAGCCTCGGGCTGCTGGTGGTGGATCAGGACATGGGCGGCGAGGTGCGCTCGGTGCACTCGCTGTCGGGGGGCGAATCCTTCCTCGTCTCGCTGGCCCTCGCGCTGGCGCTGGCCTCGCTGTCGTCCCACCGGGTGCAGGTGGAGTCGCTGTTCATCGACGAAGGCTTCGGCAGCCTCGACGCCGACTCCCTGCTGCTCGCCATGGACGCCCTCGACAAGCTCCAGGCCCAGGGCCGCAAGGTGGGCGTGATCTCCCACGTGCACGAGATGACCGAACGCATCGGCACCCGCATCGCCGTGCGGCGCAGCGGCGGCGGGGTGAGCCGGGTGGAGGTGGAGTAGGGGCGCCGGGGGCCCGGCTGTGATTGGTTTTTCAGGCCGGGTGGACCATCATGAAAACCGGGTGCCGAATCGTGCTTGGGGCGGGAGAATGAGCCGATGATCTATACCGTGAGGCCGGGTGATTCCCTGTGGTCGATCGCCAGTACGCTCTGTCGCAATCCTTATCTGTGGCGTCAGATCGCGGACGATAACCACATCCGCGGAAGCACGATCCTGGTGGGGCAAAGCCTCGTCGTCAGTGATGCCCTCTGCAGCCGGCGAGCGGCAGGGGCGCTCTCCGGCATGGTGGCCTCCGGCGGGCAATCCGTCGCCGGGGCCGTCGTCACGATGGGGCTGGGTTCGATCATCGGGGGCACCGCCGGATACTTCGGGGCCGACTGGGTGTCCGACCACATCGACCCGAACTGAATCGGAGGCATCGATGCCGGACAGAGCATGGCTGGAGCAGCCGCCGCCGTGGGTTGTCTTTCCCCGGATGGAGCCTCTCGAGGCCGCCGCCGACCAGGGCGCGCAGGAGGCCTGGGTCGACCAGGTGTGGCGCCCGTTCTGGGCCTCGCTTGGCGCGGCGGAGCGCGACGCCTATCTCAGCCAATGGGGGGCCAGCGAGGCGTGGCGGGGGGCGATCCACTTCCTGTTTGAAACCCCCGAGGGCTTCGATGCCGCGGCGGATGCGGCCGAGAGCGCCCGCTGGCTGGCCCAGGCGGAGCCGGCCGCAAGGTCGCCGCGGGGAATCGCGGCCCTGTTGTCGAGATTGTTCGGGAAGCGCGGCTGAGCCGGCCGCGCCGCGGCCTCAGCCCAGCCAGCGCAGCAGGGTCGTGTAGAGCAGCTCGGGCACCACCGGTTTGGTGAGGAAGTCGTTCATGCCCGCGGCGAGGCAGTTGTCGCGGTCCTCGCTGAACACGTTGGCGGTCATCGCGATGATGGGCACCGCCTGGCGCCCCGGCAGCTGGCGGATGTGGCGGGTGGCGGTGAGGCCGTCCATCTGCGGCATCTGCATGTCCATCAGGATCAGGTCGTAGCTGTGCTGGCGGGACTGGTCGACGGCCTGGAGGCCGTTGTCGGCCTTGTCGACCTGCAGACCGACGCTCTCGAGCAGGTCTTCGGCCACGATCTGGCTGATCGGCTCGTCTTCCACCAGCAGCACCCGTCGGCCCCGGGCCACCTGGGTCAGCCGGGCCTCGGCGTCGGGTTCGGCGGCCGCCTCCGGCGCGGTGCCCGGTGCGGCGGATTTCTCGAGCCTTGCGGTGAACCAGAACGTGCTGCCGACGCCAAGGGTGCTGTCCACGCCCACTGTGCCGCCCATCAGCTCGGCCAGCCGCTGGGTGATCGCCAGCCCCAGGCCGGTGCCGCCGTAGGCGCGGGTGGTCGAGCCGTCGGCCTGCTCGAAGGCCTTGAAGATCTTGCCGACGGCCTCGGGGGCGATTCCGATGCCGCTGTCCCGCACCTCGAAGCGCAGCACCAGGTGGCTGCCCTCGTCGCTGTCGATGCGTGCGCCCAGGGTGACGCCGCCCTGCCCGGTGAATTTGATCGCGTTGCCCACGTAGTTGATCAGTGCCTGCTGCAGCCGCGTCGCGTCGCCGAGCAGGCCCGGCAGGCCGGCGGGGGGCTGCGCCTCCAGCCGGATGCCCTTGCTCGCCGCCCGCTCGGCCATGATCTCGACCACGTTGGACAGCAGCTGCGGGATCTGGATGGGTTCGTTGCTCAGGCTCAGCTTGCCGGCCTCGATCTTCGAAAGGTCGAGGATCGAGTCGATGATCTCCAGCAGGTGCTTGCTGGCCGCCCCGATCTTGTCCAGGCGGCTGGCCTGCTCGGGCGTGGCCCCGCTGCGTTGCATGAGGTAGGCCATGCCGGTGATGGCGTTGAGCGGCGTGCGGATCTCGTGGCTCATGTTGGCCAGGAAGGTGCTCTTGGCCCGGTTGGCCGACTCGGCGGCGTTGCGGGCGTCCTCGAGCTGTTCGGTGCGCTCCTGCACCAGCTCCTCGAGGTGCAGGCGGTGGGTTTCGAGCTCCTGCTCCAGGGCCTTGGTGGCCGTCACGTCGGTGACGAAGCCGTACCACACGATGCCGTGGGCCTCGTCCGGCTCGGGCATGGCATCCACGTGCAGCCACTTGATGAGGCCGTCGGTGCCGCGGATGCGGTAGTCCACCTGCCAGCGCTCCATCGTCTCGGCCGAGCGGGCCAGCGAGGAGAAGAGGGGGTCGTGGTCCTCGGGCAGCTGTCGTTCGCGGATGCTGCCGGTGCTCGATTCCAGCTCCGTGGGGCTCACCCCGTAGATTGTCTGCGCCGCCGCGCTGGCGAAGGGAAAGGCGCCCGAGCCGTCCGGCCGCTGGTAATACTGGAAGACCATGCCCGGCACGTGGGCCAGGATCTTGCGCACTCGCTCGGTGGCTGCCACCTGGGCCAGCAGCGCCTCCTGGTCGACGATCGACTGGAGCAGGCCGTTGAAGGCGTTGGCCAGCTTGCCGATCTCGTCGTCCCGTTCGATGGGCAGCGGCTCCCGCGGGCGCAGGCCCTGGCGCATCTCGTCCAGCCGCTCCGCCGAGCGCTCCAGGGGCTGCAGCTGCCGGCGCACCCACCACCACGCGACGAGCCCCGCGAACAGCGTGAGCGCCGCCGCCCAGCCGAGCAGCCGCTGCTGCATCTGGCGGACCACCAGAAAGGCCTCGCCGGTCGGCAGCACCGACTGCATCAGCCAGCCCGTCTTGCCGATCTTCACCGACGACGACAGCTCCTCGACCCCCCGCGAGCTGACCGCCACGCCCGAGCCCTCATGCCCGCCGAGGTAGCGGTCGTACACCGCATTGACCCCCGGCGCCGGCCCGGTCTGCATCACCCGGCGCTTGTCGGACGAGGCGACATAGGTGCGCGACCCGGCATCGGTGACCATGAAATCCCCGTCCGGCCATACTTTGCGCTACCCACCTGATCCAGAAAATTCGGCTCGTGCAGGTTGGTGACGCCCAGCACCGCGCCCATGAAACGCCCTCCGGGCGCGCGGATCGCCTGGGCGACGGTGAGCACCGGGGCACCGGTGCGCCGGCCCCGCAGCGGCGGGGTGATCAGCGGCTCGTTGCGCTCCTTGAGCTTGGCGAAGAAGCTCAGGTCCCCGTAGTCCCCACCCACCCGGTTGTGCTTGCCCGGCACGCTGGCGATGGCCACGCCATCGGCATCCAGCACGATCACGCCCCAGTTGAACATCGGCTCCAGCCCCGACTGGGATTCGAGCAAGGCCTTGGCGGCT
>NZ_BJNV01000126.1 GCF_006539865.1 Zoogloea ramigera | reverse complement strand
AACAGTGGCTTGACTCCGCAGGGGATCAGCGCTGCGGTCGGGCGCTCGCTGATCGGCGACTCGAGCCAGTTCATCCCGCGCACGATGAACAACGTGCGAGCCGCGGCCGAGTCAGTCGGGGGGAAGGTGACGGTGGTCGACAGCTACATCCCGGAGGATTTCAAAGGGGCGTTTGTGAACCAGGCCGAGCGTGCCGGCAAGTAAGCCCAGAAAGGAGGCACTTCAAATGGACAAACGTGTCGTTGGAACACTGCTGGGTATCGCCGGGATGCTGTTGTGGTTCATGCCCTGGACGGAGTTCTCCATGGGGGACATGGACTTCTACCGGACCGGAAGCCACATTGGCGGGATCGCTTACCTTCTGCTGCTGAGCTCGCTGGCCTATGCGGTCCTGTCCTGGGTCGCTCAGCCCATGCCACGGGTCATCGTGGCGGCGCTGTCGACGCTGCTCAGTGGATTCTTCTGGCTGAACGTGGGTGAGGCTGCGGGGTGGGGCCTGGCATGGCTGTGTGCAGTGAGCGTCTTCAGCCTGCTGCAGGCGATCGAGCGGAATAGCGCGGAACGGAAGGTCGAGCAGCAGGCCGAGTAGTTATTGATCGGATCGGGACGAGGGCGCGTGGAGTCCTCGCCCCGATGTCTGCAGTCTGTTCCCTGTCAAGCGAGTTTGGAGGCCACCATCACGTGAGGCATGATGGCGGCCTCCAATTTTTTATATCTTTCGACATAGACCATGGACCTGAAGAGCCTCTCTCTTGGCAAGCTGAACACGCTGAACCAGCGCATCACCCGTGAAATCGAAGTGCGCGAACGAACCGGCAAGGCCGACGTCATCAAGAAGCTCCGCAAGCTGGCGGCTGCCGAAGGGTTCACCTTGGAGGAGTTGCTGAGCGTGCCGCAGCAGCCGCAAGCTACGGCCCCCGCCAAGGCGAAGCAGGGCAGGAAGGCGGTTGCACCGAAGAGAGCTCCGCTGCCGATCCGCTATGCGCACCCCGGCAATCCTGAGCTGAAATGGAGCGGACGTGGCCGTCGCCCGAGCTGGGTGGAGCTGTGGACGCAGAATGGTGGGGCGATGTCGGCGCTGGAGAACGCGGCTGAGCGCCTCAGCGGCTCGTCGCTTCCCGCACAGTCGCAACCTATACAGTCCTCGGTCGAGCCGGTGGCCGAGTCGTGAAGCGGTAGGCCCAAGATCGAAGGGGCTCAGTGACCACTACACCCCGCTCGGTGCTCGGGAACGCGGGGGTACGCAGGGACAGCATCCGGGACACCCTGCACTCCCCATAACAGCCGTCCTAGAAATAATTCATTCGCCGTAAAATCACGACGGTGCTGCGATCCTGCGCGCCTTCCCCTGCACGGCATGCCCGAACCATGAACCACCCAGCCCTCTCGTCCTTCATCTGGTCCGTCGCCGACCTCCTGCGAGGCGATTACAAACAATCCGAATACGGCAAGGTCATCCTGCCCTTCACGGTGTTGCGCCGCCTCGACTGCGTGCTGGCCGCCACCAAGGCGGCGGTGCTCGCCGAGTTCGACGCCAAGACCAAGGCCGGCATCACCCCCGACGCATTCCTGCTGCGCAAGGCCGGTCAGAGCTTCTACAACACCTCGCCCCTCGATCTCGCTACCCTGCTCGGCGACCAGGACCACCTGCGCGAGAACCTCTACGCTTACATCCAAGGCTTCTCAGCAGCGGCACGAGACATCTTCGAGCGCTTCGACTTCTTCACCCAGCTCGAACGCCTCGCCAAGGCCGGCCTGCTCTACCTCGTCACCGAGAAGTTCGCCCACATCGACCTCCACCCCGCCGCCGTCGACAACGCCCGGATGGGCCTGGTGTTTGAGGAGCTGATCCGCAAGTTCGCCGAGATCTCCAACGAGACCGCTGGGGAGCACTTCACCCCGCGCGAGGTGATCCGCCTGATGGTGAACCTGCTCTTCATCGAGGACGATGACGTGCTCACCGCCGGCAACGCCGTGGTGCGCACCCTGTACGATCCCACCGCCGGCACCGGCGGCATGCTCTCGGTGGCCGGCGAGCACCTGCTGGATCACAACCCCGCCGCCCGCCTCACGATGTTCGGCCAGGAGCTCAACGACGAGTCCTACGCCATCTGCAAGGCCGACATGCTCATCAAGGGGCAGGACGTGCGCAACATCGTGGTCGGCAACACCCTCTCCGACGACGGGCACGCTGGCACCCGGTTCGACTACATGCTCTCCAACCCGCCCTTCGGCGTCGAGTGGAAGAAGGTCGAGAAAGAGGTGCGCCGGGAGCACACCGAAAAAGGGTTTGACGGCCGCTTCGGCCCCGGCCTGCCGCGGGTATCGGACGGCTCGATGCTGTTCCTGCTCCACCTCATCAGCAAAATGCGCCCGGCCGCCGAGGGCGGCAGCCGGATTGGCATCGTGCTCAACGGCTCGCCGCTGTTCACCGGCGGCGCCGGCAGCGGCGAATCCGAGATCCGCCGCCACGTGCTGGAGAACGACCTGGTGGAGGCCATCATCGGCCTGCCCACCGACATGTTCTACAACACGGGGATCAGCACTTACATCTGGATTCTGTCCAACAAGAAGTCCGACGAGCGCAAGGGCTGGGTGCAGCTCATCGATGCCAGCGGCTTCTGGCAGAAGATGAAGAAGAGCCTTGGCAGCAAGCGCAAGGAGCTGTCGGAGGCACACATCGCCGACATCACCCGGCTGTTCGGCGACTTCGTCGAGGCCGAGCAGGCCATCGTGCTCGACGCGGCGGGCAAGGAGCTGGGCCGGCAGATCCTGCTCTTCGGCGACCGCGAGCCCGCCGCCCCCGCAGGCGGCAAGGTCAAGCGCGTGCCGATCTCCCGCGTCTTCAAGAACGAGGAGTTCGGCTACACCACGCTCACCGTCGAGCGCCCGCTGCGCGACGAAGCCGGCAACATCGTGCTCGGCGAGCGCGGCAAGCAGAAGGGCAAACCCCAGCCCGACAGCCGCCTGCGCGACACCGAGAACGTGCCGCTGACCGAGGACATCGAAGCCTACGTCGCGCGCGAAGTCCTGCCCCACGCGGCGGACGCCTGGATCGACCGGGAGAAATCGAAGGTCGGCTACGAGATCCCGTTCAACCGCCACTTCTACGTCTTCGAGCCCCCGCGCAGCCTGCACGAGATCGACGAGGAGCTGAAGGGCGTCACCGCCAACATCATGCGGATGCTGGAAGGGCTGGCGGAATGAGCTTGCCCAGGTATCCGGAGTACAAGGACAGTGGGGTCGAGTGGCTGGGGGAAGTGCCAGCGCATTGGGAGGTTTCGCAAAGCCGTCGGATGTTTAAAGTCAGGAGCGAACCCGCGCATGCCGATGACCAAATGCTTACTGCCTCGCAAAAGTATGGAGTGCTACCTCAAGCGGAATTCGTGCTTAGGGAAGGGCGCCGAGTCGTCGAGGTCATTCAAGGCATAGAGAGCTTGAAACACGTTGAGCCCGATGACTTCATTATCAGCATGCGCAGTTTTCAGGGGGGTATCGAATGGTGTCGCCTTCGAGGCTCGACGAGCTTTCACTACGTGATGCTCACCCCGGTGAAATGGGTATGGCCTGCCTTTTTTGCTCATCTGTTGAAATCGGCTCCTTACATACAAGCTCTACGTCGAACTACAGACCTGATTCGGGACGGGCAAGAACTCCGTTTTTCAAACTTCGCCCAGGTGCCCCTGCCTGTCGTCCCGGTCGATGAACAGAAAGAAATAGCCGCCTTCCTCGACCGCGAAACCGCCAAGATCGACGCGCTGGTTGCCGAGCAGGAGAAGCTGTTGACCCTGCTCGCCGAGAAGCGCCAGGCCACGATCTCCCGCGCGGTCACGAAGGGCCTGGACCCGGACGTGCCGATGAAGGATTCGGGGGTGGAGTGGCTCGGGGAGGTGCCGGCGCATTGGGAGGTCGGTAACCTCAAACGGTTTGCCGAGGTTATCGACTGCAAGCATCACACAGTCGAATTCCTCGACGACGGCTTACCCATCGTCAGCATCCGCGAACTGCGTGACAACCGCATCGATTTGTCGAACGCGAAATTGACGTCGCCTATCGAGTGGGAGTTTCTGCGAGAGGGTCGAATCCCTCAGCAGGGCGACTTGATTTTCTGTCGCAACGCAAGCGTTGGCGCCGTCGGCTACGTAGATGAGGAGCAATTGCCTTTCTGTATGGGGCAGGATGTGTGCTTGATTCGACCACAAACAAAGAGCCGCTTCATGCATTTCCAAGTCACATGCCGCGCCGTTACCAATCAGATTGAAGCGTTGCTGGTCGGAGCCACAATTCGTCGAGCCAACGTCGAGGAAATCCGGAATCTTGTGGTGACATGGCTCCCGACTTTGGAACAAGAGGCCATCGCCGACTTCCTGACCGCCGAAACCGCCCGCCTCGACGCCCTCACCGCCGAAGCCACCCGCGCCATCGCCCTCCTGAAGGAACGCCGCACCGCGCTGGTCTCGGCCGCCGTCACCGGCAAGATCGACGTGAGGAATACTCTCCTCCCTCTACAGGAAGCCTGCCATGCGTGAAGGTCTCAGCCATCGCATCGTCGCGTTCATCGCCAATCTGCAGCCGATTTACACCCACGCCCTGATTGATGACCGCATCTGCGCAAGATCGTTGATCGACGGCACCCTGATCCTGCCACTGGAAGAGCCCGAGGAGGATGAGGACGGCCGGGTTGAAGTCCATTGGCAGGGCGACCCGGCACGCCGTACCGAGGTGCGGGGGGAACTCATGGCAAGTATCGCCGTCGCCCGCTACGTCGAAATCACCGCGGTTCCCGACTCGGCCACAACCAAAGCCAGCTACGCCCATCTTGCTCAGCACTTCACACACAAGACCGGCGGATTCCTGGCACTTGAGGAGCCGGACCAGGAGAGCGCCATCGCCGAAATGCTGAGAGCAGCGACCAAGCGTCTCGGCAAGGAAACGGTCATAGAGATCATCAAGAAAGCCATCGGCCTGTGATGAGCACGCTCCACCAGGAACACCACTTCGAATCCGCGATCTGCGAGCACCTGGGCCGCCACGGCTGGCTGTACAGTGAGGGCGATGCCGCCCATTACGACCGCCAGACCGCGCTCTTCCTGCCCGACCTGCTAGCCTGGGTGGAGGCGACCCAGCCGGCGAGCTGGCAGGCGCTCGCGAAGGCCCACGGGGCCGGGCTGCCGCGGGTGCTGGCCGAGCGGGTGCGGCGCTGCCTCGACGAGCAGGGCACGCTGGAGGTGCTGCGGCGTGGGGTGGAGCTGGTGGGGCTGAAGAAGCCCTTGTCCCTGGTGCAGTTCAAGCCCGCGCTGGGCCTCAACCCGGCGATCCAGCAGGCCTACGCGGCCAACCGGCTGCGGGTGGTGCGACAGGTGCGTCACTCCCTCAACAATCCGCAGGACGCGGTGGATCTGGTGCTGTTCGTGAACGGCATTGCGGTGGCGACCGCGGAGCTGAAGTCCGACTTCACCCAGCGCGTGGGCGACGCGGTGGACCAGTACCGCTTCGACCGCGACCCGGC
>NZ_BJNV01000125.1 GCF_006539865.1 Zoogloea ramigera | reverse complement strand
TTCAAGGAAACTTGGGGCGGCCCTGCGTTTCCTTGAGAGCCCCGCGCCCTGCCCAGGGCGCGCGCCAATGCACCCGCGCTGCCCCTCGCCCCGCCGGCCGGCTATAATCGCGTTTTGACCGTCGGACACCCAGACCGTGACCACTCCGCTCTTCGAATCCACCCTCCGCAGCCTGACCCTCCTCGGCCGTGGAAAGGTGCGTGACATCTACGCCATCGACGCCGACAAGCTGCTCATCGTCACCTCCGACCGCCTGTCGGCCTTCGACGTGATCCTGCCGGACCCGATTCCCCGCAAAGGCGAAGTGCTCACCGCGATGGCCAACTTCTGGTTCGCCAAGCTCGGCCACATCGTCCCCAACCAGCTCACCGGCATCGCCCCCGAGAGCGTGGTGGCCGCCGACGAGCAGGATCAGGTGCGCGGCCGCGCGCTGGTCGTCAAGCGCCTCACCCCGCTGCCCATCGAGGCCGTCGTGCGCGGCTACGTGATCGGCTCCGGCTGGAAGGACTACCAGGACACCGGCGCCATCTGCGGCATCCAGCTCCCCGCAGGGCTCCAGCAGGCCCAGAAGCTGCCCGCCCCGATCTTCACCCCGGCCAGCAAGGCCGAGGTTGGCGACCACGACGAGAACATCAGCTTCGAGCAGGCCCAGGCCCGCACCGACGCCGTCCTCGCCGAAGCCCTCAAGGGCACCGGCAAGACCGGCGCCCAGCTCGTCGCCGAAGCCCGTGACGCCGCCATCGCGCTGTACACCGAGGCCGCCGACTTTGCCGCCACCCGCGGCATCATCATCGCCGACACCAAGTTCGAGTTCGGCATCGACGCCGCCGGCACCCTGCACCTCATCGACGAAGCCCTGACGCCCGACTCGTCCCGCTTCTGGCCCGCCGACAGCTACGCGGTGGGCATCAGCCCCCCGAGCTACGACAAGCAGTATGTGCGCGACTACCTCGAGACCCTCGACTGGGGCAAGAAGGCCCCCGGCCCCAAGCTCCCGGCCGACGTCATCGAGCGCACCGCCGCCAAGTACGTGGAAGCCTACGAGCGCCTCACCGGCCAGACCCTGTAATCGGGGCTACCACCAAAGCAACAACCCGCCTCGTGGCGGGTTGTGTCGTTTACGGTGGCACCGGCGGGTGGCACCGGCGGGTGGCACCGGCGCGGGGCGTGCCCCGCAGGCGTCAGGCGATGCGGAACAGATCGATCAGGGCCTGACGCTCTTCCGCCGACTCCACCAGCACCGCCGCCAGACGCTCTTCGTCCAGCCCCAGCGTCGCCGCCCTGGCGAGGCCCTGGCGGACGTTTTCGTCCTCCGGCGAGAAGGGGTTGCGCGTCTCGGCCACCAGGTTGGCGATGAAGACCAGGTCGGGGATCGACTGGGGTGGCCACTCGCCACCGTAGAGCTCCGGGTCGTCCACCGCATCCACCAGCTCCTGGGGCATGCTCATTGCCGACAGCACCGCCCGCCCGATCGAGGCGTGCCAGACGCGCACCAGATCCGACAGCGGGCTCTCGTCGCTCAGCATCTCGGGGTATTCCCACACCCGGGCCAGCAGGAAGAACTGCCCGATGTCGTGGACCATGCCGGCAAAGAAGGCCGCGTCCCGGTCGAGCTTGGTGCAGCGGCGCGCCAGCACGAAGGCCGTCGCCGCCACATCCACGCAGTGGGCCCACAGCCGGCGGATCAGCGGCTGGAAGGGGCTCAGCACATCCCGGTGGATCAGTTGCTCGGCCGCCACCGCCATCGCCAGCGCCCGCAGCTTGCCGAAACCGATGCGCACCAGCGCCTTCGGCACGTCGGTCACCAGGCGCCCGCCCGGGTTGTACCAGGCCGAATTGGCCAGCGCCACCGTGCGCGCCGCCAGCAGCGGCTCAGCCGACACCATCGCCGACATGCGCCCCAGGTCCATGTCGGGGTCGTCCAGCGCCTCCAGCACCCGCATCGTGACCTCCATCGAGGTCGGAAAACGCAGCTCGCCCTGCTCGAGCTCCTGGGAGAGCTTGTGCAGGAAAGCCTGCTCCGTCATGTTCAACGCACCCTCGTTCACCGCCGACCCCCTTCCTTCCAAGCCTTCCATGCCCACTCCGCGCGCCGCCACAGGCGACACTCCCCGCGGAATTCGGCAAAATGAAAACACTCGCTCCACTTACCGTCGACCAAGATGACCACCACCCAAGCCCCCTCGCCGCTGCTCGAATCCATCGGCCTGCCCCGTTTCGACGCCATTCGCCCCGAACACGTCGAGCCCGCCGTGCGCAGCCTCCTCGAGGCCCTGGGCGCCACCGTCGCGCGCCTTCAGGACGACCCCGCCGCCCCCACCTGGGACAACTTCGTGCAGCCCATCGAAGACGACGGTGAGCGCCTCGGCCGCGCCTGGGGCGTCGCCGCCCACATGCACAGCGTGATGGACACGCCCGAATGGCGCGAAGCCTATAACGCCATGTTGCCGGAAGTCACACGGTTTTACGCCGAATTAGGACAGAACCTTAAGCTTTTCGAAAAATATAAGTCAATCCGCAACAGCGCCGCCTTCGCCGGCCTCAGCCCGGCGCGCCAGCGGATCATCGAAAACGAGCTGCGCGGCTTCCGCCTCTCGGGCGCCGAGCTGCCCGACGATCAGAAACCCCGCTTCCAGGCCATCCAGGAAGAAATGGCCGGCCTCGGCGCGAAGTTCTCCGAGAACATCCTCGACGCCACCAACGCCTACGCCCATATCGTCAGCGTCGAGTCCGAGCTGGCCGGCCTGCCCGCCGACGTGATCACCGCCGCCCGCGAAGCCGCCGAGAAGGCCGGTGTAGAGGGCTGGAAGTTCGGCCTCAAGATGCCCTCCTACCTGCCGGTGCTGCAGTACGCCGACAGCCGCGCGCTGCGCGAAACCCTCTACCGCGCCTACGCCACCCGCGCCGCCGAGGTCGACAACGGCTACAGCAAGCCCGAGTGGGACAACGGCCCGCTGATCAAGCAGATCCTCGCGCTGCGCGCCGAAGAGGCCCGGATGCTCGGCTACCGCCACTTCGCCGACGTCTCCCTGGTGCCCAAGATGGCCGACACCCCCGAGCAGGTGCTCGGCTTCCTGCGCGAGCTGGCCGCCAAGGCCAAGCCCTTCGCCGAGCGCGACCTGATCGAACTCCAGGCCTTCGCCAAGGACGAGCTCGGCCTCGCCCCCCTCGAGCCCTGGGACGTGGCCTACGTCTCCGAGAAGCTGCGGATCGCCCGCTACGCCTTCTCCGAGCAGGAGGTGAAGGAATACTTCCCCGAGCCCAAGGTGCTCGACGGCCTCTTCAAGGTGGTGGAGCGCCTCTACCAGGTGCGCATCCAGGCCGACAGCGGCCCCGTGTGGCACCCCGACGTGCGCTTCTTCCGCATCGAGCGCGATGGCGAACTCATCGGCCAGTTCTACCTCGACCTCTACGCCCGCGACACCAAGAAGGGCGGCGCCTGGATGGACTCCGCGATCACCCGCCGGCGCATCCCGGGCGGCATCGAGACCCCGGTCGCCTACCTGGTGTGCAACTTCCCCGGCCCGGTCGGTGAGGGCACGAAAAAGCGGCCCGCCACCTTCAGCCACGACGACGTGATCACCCTCTTCCACGAAGCCGGCCACGGCCTGCACCACCTGCTCACGCGGGTGGACGACCTGGCCGTCTCCGGCATCCACGGCGTCGAGTGGGACGCCGTCGAGCTGCCCAGCCAGTTCATGGAAAACTTCTGCTGGGAGTGGGACGTGGTGCGCGACATGACCGCCCACATGGACACCGGCGCCCCGCTGCCCCGCGAGCTCTTCGACAAGATGCTGGCCGCCAAGAACTTCCAGAGCGGCATGCAGACGGTGCGCCAGCTGGAGTTCTCGCTGTTCGACCTGCTCCTGCACATGGACTTCGACCCCGCCCACCAGCACGTCATGGACCTCCTCGCCGAAGTCCGCCGCGAAGTGGCCGTGCTCACCCCGCCCGAATGGCACCGCTTCCCCAACAGCTTCAGCCACATCTTCGCCGGCGGCTACGCGGCGGGCTACTACAGCTACAAGTGGGCCGAGGTGCTGTCCGCCGACGCCTTCGCCGCCTTCGAGGAGAGCGGCCGGCCCAAGGGCAGCGTGCTCGACGCCGAGACCGGCGAACGCTTCTGGAACGAGATCCTCGCCGTCGGCGGCAGCCGCCCGGCGCTGGAATCCTTCAAGGCCTTCCGCGGCCGCGAACCGCAGGTGGATGCCCTCCTGCGCCACAGCGGCATGGTCGGCGCCTGAACCCGCCGGCGCCGCCCCGCCCGCCGGGGCGGCGCCCAGCAGCCCGGAGAAACCCCATGAAACACAGCCTCGCCAGCCTGCTGATGCTGGCCATCACCCTGCCCGCCCTCGCCGCCGACCCCGACCCCACCCAGAGCACCTACCGCTGGGTCGACGAAAAGGGCCAGACCCAGTACAGCGACCGGCCGCCCCCGCAGTCCATCAAGAAGTTCGAGGAGCGCCGGCTGCAGCCCAACCGCGGCGACGCCCAGCTGCCCTTCATCACCCGCAAGGCCGCCAGCGACTTCCCGGTCACCCTCTACACCGGCCGCGAGTGCGGCAAGCCCTGCGACGAAGGCCGCGCCCTGCTCACCAGGCGCGGCATCCCCTTCAGCGAAACCAAGCTCGAGACCACCGACGACGTGGCCGCCTTCAAGGCCCGCTTCAACAAAGACCCGGTCGCCCCCACCCTCACCGTCGGCAAGGAGATGGAAACCGGCTACGCCTCCGCCGCGTGGGAGCGCCTCCTCAACGACGCGGGCTACCCGGCGGCCAAGCGCTGACCCGGCGCGCCGACACCCCCGCGGCCGGCCGGGGCTGCCCACCATCCGCCCCCAAGCAGCCAGCCCGCACGGCGGCCATCCCGGAGGGGGTGGCGGGATGGGTGGAGGGCGTGTCGAAGGCCTCGCGCGGCGTGACGAGGTTCATTGCAGCCCTGCAACGCCTCTCGTCAGGCCTGCAACCATCGATAAGGAGGCTGCAATTGTTGGTTGCACGGGTGCAAACATCGATTGCAGCCGTGTCGAGATGAGTTGCAGCGTTGACGAGATAGGTTGCAAGCCTGCAATCGTTCTCATCATAGTAAAAACCCTTAATTGCACGCGTGTGATTAAGGGTTTTTACTATGATGAGAAGCTTTGCAAGCTGTCCGAGAAGCTCGTGGACCCTGCGAAGACCCTCGAGCCGGGGCGCATCGCCCTCGAGCCACGCCTCGAGCCCGATGCGGGCGGGCGCGAAGCCTTCCGCGCACAGCACGAGAACACCGCGCGCCCGGCGGCTGGCACAATCGCACCCGACCCCGATGTTTTGTGTCGCTGGCTGCCTGGCCCGGCACAAACCAAGAAACCCGAACCCGCGCCAACACCGGATTGCAAGCCCCCATGAAGATCGCCACCTGTAAGTTAATTCCGCGTTTCGTGTAGCTTCACGCCGTATCACGCCGATTATATTTTCTCTGAAAATCAACAATCTAGCGTATCAATTAGCATCGCCACGTATCACCCAAGCGCCTATAACCCGTGTAGCTACGATC
>NZ_BJNV01000124.1 GCF_006539865.1 Zoogloea ramigera | reverse complement strand
TGATGTGTTGTCCTCCGCAAGTGGTGGCCCGGCGGGCTGTGGCGCCCAGGGACTGAGGCAATATTAGCGGCAGGGTGCGACATGGCTTGACGCATGGGCGATAGTGAATGCGGGCTGTGCCTGGCCAGAAGGAGCGAATGTCGCTGATGAAAGAAGGCGCCAGGGCGGGCTCCCGGCGGCTTTCATGTCACGGCGCGATCAACCTCGGCCTGTCGGAACAGAAAGCGCAGGTTGCCGTGCATCCCGCCGGCGTCACCTTCTACCTCAGGCTCCTTGCGATACCCTTCCCACGCCTTGGTGTTCTCTGCCACCAACAGGAATTCCGGCCTGGACCGGGTTGCTTTGGCGATTTTCTCCATAACCCCGCCGCGGCCAAACTTGGAGTAGTTTCCGCCGAAGCCGTGGTCCTGCAGCAAAACCGCAAATGGTGGCTTGGGCGAGTTTCCCTGGCAGAAGAGTGCGTCATAGGTGGCATGTCCATCGGCACCGAGAAAGATAATTGCGAGGCGCTCGGCGCCATGATCCGGCCCGAATTCGGCATCCCTTTCGAGAACTTCCAGAAAGCCGTAGGGCTTGATCTGCGGCTTGGCCCATTCATGACCCGGTGCGGCGTGAGGCTGCCAGGGCCCGGTGATCAAGTCTTGGATCGTCAATGAAATCCTGGCTATCGAGTGGTAACCCTTGAAATGGTGAGTCGGATCATCCAGTGACTCCCGGATCGAACCCTCCGGCGCCCGGTAATCCGCGTAGACAAAACAATGGGCGACGTGGTCACGGCCGAACACCTTCACCGCGTGCCCATCGTGTCCAGAGCCGGGATAAAAGACGACTCGGGAGGCAAAGAATTGTTCGGCATCGAACCGGGAGCCTTGGTTAAAGGCCGCCAGCCATTCGGGGCAGGGCTCGGTCCAGCTTCTCAGAAATGTTCTCAAGTGCATGGTGGTTCTCCTTAAGCAAGGCATCCAACCTTCGAATGGCTTTATCAAGCCTCCTCCACGGTACCTTGGTTTACAGCCTCTCGGCAAATTTCAGGGTGTAAGCCTGTACATACCGCTCCTGCTCCATCGTCTCGATGGTTTTCTGGCGCGCCAGGCGCACCTGCGCCACCGCCTCCGTCGTCCCCACACCGGCCTCCCGCAGCAGGCAGGCGGCGACGGTGCCCGTGCGGCCCAGGCCGCCCTTGCAGTGCAGGAAGATCCGTCGCCCCTCCCGCAGGGCGACGAAGAGCTCTGCCCCCACCTCCGCCCACCGACGCTCGAAATCCAGCCCCGGCGGCTGCCGGTCGGGGATCGGCAGGTGGCGCCACGCCATGCCAAGGCGCAAGGCCTCGGCCGGCAGGGCTTCGACGCCGAGTTCTGCAAACTCGTGGTGCTCGACGAGGGACACGACAATGGACGCGCCCCAGGCCCGGATGTGCTCGAGATCCACGCCGAGATCCCGCTGCCAGTGCCCGCTCAGGCCATCCACCTGCTGCTTGCCGGGGCACAGGGACATGCCGATCAGCCCCCAGCCGGGGTGGGCTTGAACGACGTCGATACGCAGGGGGTGGGATTTACTCGTGCGGGGCGTCCGGGGTTCAGGCATCGGTCTATCCTCAAAAATTCAACCCAGCCATGATGGAACGCCCCTGCGACACAGTCTGTCGCACCGGGCTCAGCTTGCCTCTGAAGGCCCGTAGATGGCGGCCATCTTTTCGAGCTGACTGATCACGACCTCCCGCCACTTGGCGGGCGCCAGCACCTCCACGTTGGCGCCGCAGCCCAGCAGCCAGCGCAGCAGCTGGCCGGTTTCCGGGACGGTGGCCCGGACGCGGGCGCTGAAGGGGCTGCCTTCGGGCTCGTCCTCGATGGTCTGGTCCGCCGACAGGCGGCAGTCCCGCAGCAGGTCGGCCACGTAGCCGCGCACCCGCAGCTCGAGCTGGACGGCCCCGTCGCCGGCGAAGTCCGCCTGCCCCTTGCGGACCGCGTCCTGCAGGCGAAAGCCTTCGGCCCGCCGGCCCGGGCCCTCGCCGACCTTGGCCGAGGTGAAGCGATGCAGCGCGTACATGCGCAGCGGCGTGGCCTCGTCGTTCTTGAGGGCGAACAGGTAGAGGCGCGGGCCGCGCTGGAGGAGAGCCTGGGGGTGGAGCTCGGGCCGGCTCAGCTTGCCGGCGCCATCGCGGTAGCTGGCCTGCAGCGTGCGCGACTGGGCGAGGGCTTCGAGGGCGGCGAGCAGGACCTCCTCCTTGAAGTCGGCCGGCAGCAGGCGCTGGGTGTCGCTGAGGACGCACAGCTTGTCCTCCCCGAGGCCGAAATCCTCGCCCTCTTCGCGCAGGCTCGCCAGGACCCGCTCCAGGCGCTTCTCGGGCACCGCGTCGCGGATCAGCGAGCGCATCAGGCTCTGGGCATAGGCCCACAGGCGCGGGTCGGTGCTGTCGAGGTCGGCTTTGCGCCGGTAGCGCTGGGGCTTGCCGCCCGGGTTGATGGCCTCGATCTCCTCCTCCTTCACCAGCGCGTCCAGGTCGCGCTGGATCGCCCGCATCCGGGCGGCGTCGGATTTGCTGGCCTCGTAGTGCTCGGCCAGCCGCGCCAGCAGCTGGCGGGCGTCCGGGCCGCCCTGGTCCGAGCAATTCCTGGGGATCAGCTGCTTGAGCAGATTCAGACGGTCGATGCGGTCCTTGTGGGCGACGGCCATGGTGGGCTCCTGGCGGGTGGGGGGCGTCTCCATCATACGACAGGCTCTGTCGTTTCGCGGGCGTCTAATCGGCTCAAACCTACCGCAAGGAGCCTGCCATGACCGCCAAGAAATTGCCTCCCCTGTCGTCCCGGGAGCTGCTCGCCAAGATCGGCCTCGACGACCTCGCCCACGAAACCCTGCTGTTCGACGACGAACCCCTCGACTCCCCGCTCGACGACCTGGCCGCCGCGCTGCGCGATCGCTTCCACAGCCTCACCCAGGCCACGCGCCTCCAGGCCGGGGACGTGGTGGCGTGGAAGCCGGGCCTGCGCAACCGCCGCTGGCCCAACTACGGCAAGCCGGCCATCGTCGTCGAGGTGCTCGACACGCCGGTGTACGACGCGGAGAAGGATTCCGGCAACCCGTATTTCCGCGAGCCCCTCGACATCGCGCTGGGCGTCTTCATCGAGGACGGCCCGCACCGGGGCGACTTCATGGTGTGGCACGTGGACAGCCGCCGCCTGCAAACCTGGACTTCCGAGGAGCTGTGATCATGCGTGCACCGAGCAAACGTTCCCCCTGGCGTCGCGATTTCTCCAGCGTCGCACTCGAATCCCGCCGCGTCGGGCGCTATGTGCTGCAGATGGTCAGCGGCTCGCCCGAAGTGCTGCACCGGCTGCAGGATTCGGACTTCCTCGGCGCGCTGTGGGTCCAGTGCCTGCCGCTGCTCGACCCGGCGGTGCTGGCCGAGCTCTACGCCGAATGGACGCCCGCCGCCACCGACGACGAGGATGAGGATTGCCTCGACCTGGGCGGGCTGCCGTCGTTTCTGCGCACGCCGGGCCGCCAGAATCTCAACGGCCTGCCGAGGCGCATCGTTCGCAACTACCTGCGCGGCCTGCTCGCCAAAGTCCCCCGCACGCTGCTGCGGCGGCTCGCGGTGCAGGACGGCGCGCAGCCGACCCACCCCTCGGTGCGGCTGATCGCCGACTGTGCCGGCCTCGATGGCATCGAGACGATGATCCTGGATTTCGCCGAGAAGCGGGCCTTGACGCCCCTGTTCAGCGACTTCCTGCGCGAGACCAGCAGCAACGGGATGCGCAACAATTACGCCTTCCTGGCCAGCGCGCTGGGCCTGCCGGCCGCGGCCTTGAAGCGCGCCTTCGGCCGCAGCGGCACGCTGCGCAACCTCGGCCTGCTGCGCGCCCCCGGCGTCCGTGACGACCTGGAAGACTTCGTCACCCCCGACGACCTGCTCACCGAGATCCTGACCCTGGCGCCGGAATCCACCGAGGCGCTGCTGGCGATGATCGTCGAGCCCGCGCCCGCGTCTGCCTGGAGCCTGCCGGACTTCCCCCACCTGCAGCGTGAAGGCGAGCGCCTGCAGGGCGTGCTGGCGACGGCCGCCAGCCAGCGCGCCCCCGGCGTCAACGCCTTGCTCTACGGCCCGCCGGGCACCGGCAAGACCGAGTTCGCCCAGGCCGTCGCCCACGCCGCCGGCCTCGGCACCTATCGGGTCAAGACCGCCGACGACGACGGTGACGGCCTGTCCCGCAAGGGGCGCCTGGGCGCCTATCAACTGCTGCAGCGCCTGCTGCGCGGCCGCAGCGACTGCCTGGTGATCTTCGACGAGGTCGAGGACGCCTTCGGCAACGGTGGCCAGGACGTGCTGCGCGCGCTCTTCGGCGGGCGCCCCGCGTCGTCCCACGGCGAGAAGGGCTGGATGAACCGGGTGCTCGAGGAGAACCCCGTCCCCGCCGTGTGGATCACCAACGACGCCGACAGCATGGCCCCGGCCTTCCTGCGCCGTTTCCTGCTGCCGGTGGCCTTCACGACGCCGCCGCGGGCGGTGCGCCGCCGGATGGTCGGCCGCCACCTGGGCGACACCGCGCTGCCGGAGGCGTTTCTCGACGAGCTGGCGGCCGACGATCTGCTGGCACCGGCCCAGTTCGGCGCCGCCCGTCGGCTGCTCGACCTGCAGCCGGGGAGCGACCCGGTCGAGGCGGTCCGCGGCGGCCTGTCGGCCACCCGGCGCCTGCTCCACGGCAGTGGTGCCCCGCAGCGGCGCCAGTCCGCCACGCCCTTCGACCCGGCCTTCCTCAACCTCGCCGGCGGCATCGCCCCCGGGCGCCTGGCCGAGGCCCTCCAGCGCAACGGCCACGGCCGGTTGTGCTTCTACGGCCCGCCGGGCACCGGCAAGACCGAGTTCGCCCATGTGCTGGCCGACGCGCTGGGCCGGGAGCTGGTGGTCAAGACCAC
This sequence comes from Zoogloea ramigera, assembly GCF_006539865.1. GTDB lineage: Bacteria > Pseudomonadota > Gammaproteobacteria > Burkholderiales > Rhodocyclaceae > Zoogloea > Zoogloea ramigera. The sequence goes on along the minus strand of NZ_BJNV01000124.1, from coordinate 1,009 downwards.
CTCCGACCTGGTCTCGAAATACGTCGGCGAGACCGAGCGCAACCTGGCCGCGCTATTCACCGGCCTCGACGCGGAGCGCTCGGTGCTCTTCCTCGACGAGGTGGACAGCCTGCTGCGGGACCGCCGCGAGGCGCGCCACAGCTGGGAGACCACCCAGGTCAACGAGCTGCTGCTGCAGATCGAGCGCTTCCCGGGGATCTTCATCGCCGCCACCAACCTGATGGATGGCCTCGACGCCGCCGCGCTGCGCCGCTTCGACTTCAAGCTGCACTTCCGCCCCCTGGCGCCCGCCCAGCGGCTGGCGCTGTTTGCCCGCGAGGCGCTGGGGAGCGCAGAGGCTGTCGACGCGATCCCGCCGCTGCTGGTGCGCAAGCTGCACAGCCTGGATCTGCTCACGCCCGGCGACTTTGCCAACGTGGTGCGGCAGCGCACGCTGCTCGGCGAGGCGCTGGCGCCGGAGGATTTCCTGCGCCGGCTGATCGCCGAATGCCGCTGGAAGGAGGGGGTGGGGCGGAGTTCGGCGGTGGCTTGAGCTCTCGGTGGCGATCAGGGCCAGGGCCTTGGTGAATAGCGCTCGGGGTCGTGCGGCGACCTCAAGAATTGGGTGCTACCGCGGAAGATCAGGATCTGCGTGCTCCAAGCCATGTGACGGAAGGCAATCATCGATCAAGCAACCAAAATTCATGCCGTATAATTTTTTGTGAAATTCTCAAACCAACAGGTAATTCGCAATGTGTCGATGCCTATGACTTGGTCGACGCCTACGATTACGCGGAGAAAGTCATCAGTGACCTCTCGGAGGGTGTCGACTACTTTCAGGAACTCGTCCGTAGGCTGATGTCTGAGGCCTCCCGCACCCCGTGGGACGAGTTTGTCGAGTTCCTCGACCGCTTCGAGAAGGACTTCAAGAAGCAGATGACGGCGGACAACGTGGAGCGGCACCGCCAAGCCATCCGGGAGGCCGTCAACAAGCTTCGCAGCATCGAGCAGGAGAGATTCGATGCCCTAG
>NZ_BJNV01000123.1 GCF_006539865.1 Zoogloea ramigera | reverse complement strand
CGCCAGCCAAGCGCGCCGGCCCGGCGCGGGGGCGTTCCTGACGGCTAGGTCAGCTCCCGGCCAGCCCCCTCGCCAAACCCACGACCCACCCGCGCGGTGGGTTTTTTACGCCCGCCCACCGACGGCTTCGACGGCCTTCGGGGGGGTGACACCCTTGTACGGTGGAATGCCATGTTTGTGACTTTGTGACAAATGGAAATGCCCGCATGTTTTTGGCTGCAATGTCATGTTAATTAACAACTTCGCGCTTCAACCCAGTGTTTATCCGGGTTGCGGGGCGAGCAGTTGTGGAGCGCCCGCCGATGGGCGTCTCCGGGCGGTCAGGGGGTTTCCCTGATCCCATTGACATGAAGTTCAGGAGTAATCCCATGATGAAGTTTTCCAAGTCCGGCACCGCGCTGGCCGTGGCGCTGGCCCTGACGGCCGGCGGTGCCGGTGCCGCGGTGTCCCTCAGCGGTGCGACGACCAGCGGCGGCTCGGTGATCCTGTGGTCCGAGGCCGGCGGCGTTCTCGCCCCCACGCCCAGCATCTCCCCGGCGCCCGCCGCGGCGCTGGCTGGTGTGCTGGCCGGCAGCGCCGCCGCCCCCGGTGGCAACGTCGAGCTGAGCAAGTTCGCCGGCCCGGTGACCACCCTCAGCGGCACCCTGGGCGGCACCGCGATCAGCCTCCGCAGCCTGACGCTGAACGACTGGTTCGTTGGTGGCAACGTGGCGACCCCCACCGCGCTGACCTCCAGCTACATCAGCGCCGCCTACAGCGCTACCCACGGCGGCGCCGCCATCTCGGCCCCCGACCTGCAGGCCGCCACGATGAGCTTCTTCGGCATCGGCGGCCAGTCGCCCTACAAGTTCGTCAGCGACCCCAACGTCTCCTACGTGATGCAGGACGGTGACGAGGTCAAGATCGGCCTGGCCGGCTTCCTCAACGCCCAGGCCGCGCTGCAGGCCATCCTCGGCCCCGGCATCGCGGTGCCGGCCAACGCCTACGCGAGCGAAGTGGTGAGCGTGGAGTACGCGGGCGTGTCCCGCTACCTGTATTCCTTCGCCCAGCCGACGGCCTCCAGTGTCACCGCGGGTGACCCCAACGGCTCCTACACCGGCAACTACGAGGTTAGCTTCAAGGTGCCCGAGCCCGCCGCGCTGGCGCTGGCCAGCCTCGGCCTGGCCGGCATCGCCGCGCTGCGTCGCCGCCGCCGCTGACGGCAGGGATGCGCTTCCGGCGGCGTAAAACGCTCGCCCGCAAGCCCCAGGCAGGCTGGTTCCGGCGACCCCGGGCCGGCCTGTTTTTTTGAGCACTCCGCCGCGAGGCCGCCGAGCTGGCCGTGCAGTCCGGGCGCGGGGCTTCTATAGTCCAAGGGTTCCCCACCGGCGGAGGCCCCATGAGCGTGCACGGCAAGCCCATCCTCGATCGCATCGACTGGCTCCACGACGTGGCGCGCCGTTATTCGGCCGCCTACTGCGACCCGGAAGCCTGCCTGGCCCGGGAGCTGCACCGGGCGCGCCACCCCACCGCCATCGCGGTGCTCAAGTGCATGGACGGGCGGATCAACATCCCCATCGCCACCAACACCCCGCCGGGCATCATCCAGCCCTTCCGCAACCTCGGCGGCTTCTTCGACCTGGGCTGGCCGCACCTGGGCGAGGTGCTCGAGCACTACGTGCGCGGCCGCCTGCAGGGCGGGCAGCGGGTGCTGATGCTGATCACCTACCACTTCTCCCGCGGCGACGCCCACCGCAGTTGCGCCGGCTTTGCTTACCGCACCGCCGACGCGGTGGCCCACGTACAGGGCGTCAAGGCGCAGCTCGAGCATGTCTTCGGGCGGCGCCACGGCAGCGTGTATCCGCTGGTGTGCGGCTTCGAGACCGACGAGGACGCGCTGATCCTGCACGGCGCCGGCGGCGAGACCCTCGACCTGTCCACGCTCCCCGCCGACACCGGGCGCAGCGAGCTTTCGGCCCGCCTGCGGCCGCTCTTCCCCGACATGCCGCAGCAGATGCTGGCCGACCTGGCGCGGCTCGCCGCCGGCAACCTGGAGCACGTGGCCGAGGTGCGCCACACCGACCGCCAGCTCGACATCGAGCACCGCGAATGGATGATCTGCGTCGGCCGTGGCTTCGACTTCCTGCACGCGCCCAACCTGGCGCTGATCATCGGCCCCTACAGCCCCGACCTGGCCGACCCCATCCGCAAGGCCGGCGGCATCATCGCCGCCAACATGGCGAGCGGGCGCATCCCGGACGACGGCTTCCTGCTGCTGGCCTCGTCGCCCTACGAGGAGATCGGCGCCGACCGGGCCCGGGCCGAGCTCAAGGCGCGCTTCCTGGCCCGTTTTGCCGCCGACGTGATCCGCCGCGAGCTGCCCGACCTGGCGCCGCGCATGACGGTGCGCACCGGCGTGCTCAACTGGGCCACGCGGGCTCTCGAGGGCGTGGGCGAGCCCTGAGCGGCGGCGCCTGTAAAAAAGGCCGGCTGGGTGCCGGCCTTGAAGCTGTCGTTACGGCGCGCCCTCAGCCGCTGTTGCGCAGGCCCGCCGCGATGCCGTTGATCGACAGGTGGATGCCGCGGCGCACGCGCTCGTCCTGGTGGCCGTCCCGGTAGCGGTGGAGCAGCTCGACCTGCACGTGGTTGAGCGGGTCGAGGTAGGGGAAGCGGTTGCGGATCGAGCGCTTGAGCAGCGGGTTGGCGTCGAGGAGATCGGCCTGGCCGCTGATCTGCAGCAGCGTCTCCACGGTGCGGGCGTGCTCGGCCTCGATGCGCGGGAAGATCGCCTGGCGCAGCGCGGCGTCCTTCACCAGGTCGGCATAGCGGCTGGCGATGGCGATGTCGCTCTTGGCGAGCACCATGTCCATGTTGGAGAGCAGGGTGGCGAAGAAGGACCACTCGTGGTGCATCGCCTTCAGGCGCGCCATGCCGGCCTCGCCGTGCTTCGCCCGGTAGGCCTCGACCGCCGAACCGAAACCGTACCAGCCCGGCAGCATGATGCGGCACTGGGCCCAGCTGAACACCCACGGGATGGCGCGCAGGTCTTCGATGGCCGTCGACTTTTTGCGCGAGGCCGGGCGGCTGCCGATGTTGAGCGCGGCGATCTCGGCGATCACCGTGGATTCCCAGAAATACTGCTCGAAGCCGTCGGTCTCGTAGACCAGGTTGCGGTAGGCGGCGAAGGCGGCCGCCGACAGCTCGTCCATCGCTTCGAGGTATTCGGGCCGCGGCGCCGGCTCGCGGGGGGCGAAGAGGGTGGCCTCGAGGGTCGCGGCGGCGAGCACCTCGAGGTTGCGCCGGGCGACCTCGGGGTTGGCGTACTTCGAGGCGATCACCTCGCCCTGTTCGGTGAGGCGGATCTGCCCCTGCACCGCGCCGCCCGGCTGGGCCAGGATGGCCTGGTAGCTGGGGCCGCCGCCACGGCCCACCGAGCCGCCGCGGCCGTGGAACAGGCGCAGCCGCACGCCGTGGCGGGCGAAGGCACCCACCAGGCCGATCTCGGCTTTGTAAAGCTCCCAGCCCGAGGTGAGGAAGCCGCCGTCCTTGTTGCTGTCGGAGTAGCCCAGCATCACCTCCTGCTCCATGCGGCGCGATTCGAGCAGCGCCTTGTAGGCGGGCAGGCTGAACAGGCGGTCCATCACGCCGGCGGCGTTCTGCAGGTCGCCGATGGTCTCGAACAGCGGGATGATGTTCACGTCCAGCACGCCCTCGGCCGGGCGCAGCAGGCCGGCTTCCTTGGCGAGGACGGCCACTTCGAGGATGTCCGAGACGTCGTCGGTCTTGGAAATGATGCAGTTGGGCACAGCGGCCTTGCCGTAGCGCAGGTGGGCGGCGCGGGCGGCGCGGAAGATCGCCAGCTCGCCGCGGGTCTCTTCGGAGTAGTCGAGCCACGGCGAGGCCAGCAGGCGCGGGCTGGCGAGCTCGTCGAGGAGCATCTCGACGCGGCCGGCTTCGTCCTGGGCCAGATAGTCGCGGGCGGGGTCGATGGCCTTGATGAGCTCGGCCACCACGCGCTCGTGCACGTCGGAGTTCTGGCGCAGGTCGATCGGTGCCAGGTGGAAGCCGAACACGCCCACCGCCCGGCGCAGGTGGCGCAGGCGGCCGCGGGCCAGCGCGCTGAGCCCGTTGGCGGTGAGGGAGCGGTGGATGACTTCAAGCTCTTCAGCCAGGGCCTCGGGGCCGGCGTAGGGCGCCGACTGGGCCACCGCGTGGCGTGGCGGCTGGTGGCCGAGGAGCTGCACGTAGGTGGCGGCGATGCGCGCGTAGATGCCGGTGAGGGCGCGGCGGTAAGGCTCGTCGCTGCGGTGGGGCGAGCCGTCGGGCGAGGCGGCGGCGAGGCGCAGCAGCGCGTCGGAGGCGCTCACCAGGCCCTGGGCCACGGAGAGCTGGGAGCCCAGCGTGTGCACCTCGTCCATGTAGAAGGTGAGGGCCTTTTCGGCCTGGGTGGCGAGGGCCTTTTCGAGGATCTCGGCGGTGACGAAGGGGTTGCCGTCGCGGTCGCCGCCGATCCAGCTGCCCACCTGCATGAAGCTCGGCAGCTCCAGCGCGCCCCAGCTGCGGTCGCGGCTGGCGAGGCGGTCTTCGAGGTTGGCGTAGAGGCGCGGCAGCTCGCGCAGGAAGCTGTAGTCGAAGTAGGACAGGCCATTGCTCACCTCGTCCATCACCGACAGTTTTTCGGTGCGCAGCATGCGGGTCTGCCACAGCGTGAGCACCGCGCGGCGCAGGGCCTCGTCGTTGGCCTGGCGTTCTTCGGGGGTGAGCTGCATGCGGTCGCGCTCGTCGAGCAGGCGGGCGATGGCCATCTGGCAGTTGAGGATGCTCTTGCGCTGCACCTCGGTGGGGTGGGCGGTGAGCACCGGCGTCACCTGGGCGGTGTCGAAGAAGGCGGCCAGCTCGCCACTGCCCATGCCGGCCTCGAAGGCGCGCTCCAGAGCGTGGGCAAGGCTGCCTTCCTTGGGCGCCGAGCCGGCGATCTGGTGGGCGCGGGAGCGGCGGATGTGGTGCTGGTCTTCGGCGATGTTCGACAGGTGCGAGAAGTAGCTGAAGGCGCGCACCACGTCGATGGTCTGGTCGCGGGACAGCGAATCGAGGGTGGCCTCCAGCTCGCGGCGGGCGGCGTGGTCCTCGTGGCGGCGGAAGCGGATCGAGCTCTGGCGGATCGTCTCGACCAGGTCGAACACGGCCTCGCCCTCCTGGGCGCGCACGGTGTCGCCGAGCACCCGGCCAAGCAGGCGGATGTCGTCGCGGAGGGGCAGGTCCTTGTCTTCGCTGGGGTGGTGTTCGCTCATGGCTTGATCCTGTCGGTTGCGGTCGGTGCGGAAGGCGCAGCGGTGCCCCATGCTAGAATCCGGCCCCGGATGCCCGCCATTGGTGCCTACCCTGATGCTGCGCTGCGCAAGCCGCAGCGTGCCGCGAATGCACCGTGCCTGTCCATCCCCAAAATCTCCTTCAATCCAGCCGAGCCCCTACCGTGAGCGCCCCTACGCCCGACCGCATCGTCATCGCCACCCGTGAAAGCCGCCTCGCCCTGTGGCAGGCCGAGCACGTCAAGGCCCGCCTCGAAGCCCTTTACCCGTCCTGCACCGTCGAGCTGCTGGGCATGACCACCCGCGGCGACCAGATCCTCGACCGGCCGCTGGCCAAGGTGGGCGGCAAGGGCCTGTTCGTCAAGGAGCTCGAAACCGCGCTCCTCGACCGCGCTGCCGACATCGCCGTGCATTCGATGAAGGACGTGCCGATGACCCTCGCGCCCGAGTTTGCGCTGGTCGCCATCGCCGAGCGTGAGGTGCCCCTCGACGCCTTCGTCTCCAACAAGTACGAGAGCCTCGACGACATGCCGCCGGGTGCCGTGGTCGGCACCTCCAGCCTGCGCCGCGAATCCCAGATCCACGCCCAGTACCCGATGCTGGCCGTAACCAGCCTGCGCGGCAACCTCGACACCCGCCTGCGCAAGCTCGACGAAGGCCAGTACGACGCGATCATCCTGGCCGCCGCCGGCCTCACCCGCCTCGGGCTCGCCAGCCGTATCCG
>NZ_BJNV01000122.1 GCF_006539865.1 Zoogloea ramigera | reverse complement strand
GCCGGGTCGCGGTCGAAGCGGTACTGGTCCACCGCGTCGCCCACGCTCTGGGTGAAGTCGGATTTGAGCTCGGCGGTGGCCACCGCGATGCCGTTCACGAACAGCACCAGATCCACCGCGTCCTGTGCGTTATTGAGCGAGTGATGCACCTGCCGCACCACCCGCAGCCGGTTGGCCGCGTAGGCCTGCTGGATCGCCCGGTTGAGGCCCAGCGCCGGCTTGAACTGCACCAGCATCAGGGGCTTCTTCAGCCCCACCAGCTCCACCCCGCGGCGCAGCACCTCCAGCGTGCCGTGCTCGTTGAGGCACTTGCGCACCCGCTCGGCCAGCACCTTGGGCAGCGACGCGCCGTGGGTCTTGGTGAGTGCCTGCCAGCTCTCCGGCTGGGTCGCCTCGACCCAGGCCAGGAGGTCGGGCAGGAACAGCGCATTGTGGCGATCGTAAAGGGCGGCGTCGCCCTCGGCATACAGCCAGCCGTGGCGGCCGAGGTGCTCGCAGATCGCGGATTCGAAGTGGTGTTCCTGGTGCAGGCTGGACATCACAGGCTAATGACTTTCTTGACGATTTCCTTGACTGCTTCCTTTCCAAGGAGCTTGATCGCTTCCTTCAGCATTTCGGCGACGGCGCTCTCCGGATCCGGTTCTTCAAGGACCAGGGAGGCGCCGGTCTTGAAGGCGAAGTGCTGAAACAGGTGGGCGTAGCCTGCTTTGGTTGTTGCCGAGTCGGGAACTGCGGTGATTTCGACGTATCGGGCGACGGCGATACTTGCCATGAATTCCCCCTGCACCTTGGTGCTGCGTGCCGGATCGCCCTGCCAATGAACTTCAACCCAGCCCTCCTCATCCTCTTTGGGCTCCTCGACTGGCAGGATCAGGGTGCCGTCGATCAACGATCTGGCGCAGTGGCGATCGCCGATCCGGTCGTTGGTGTAGATGGGCAGCAGGTTGGCGATGAACGCGACGATGCGGTGGCTGAGACCTTCACGCATGGCAGGCTTCCTGTTTTTGGAGTGCATTTCTCACGTCGATCTTACCGGTGACAGCGGCGGAGATCAGCGCGCTGCGGCGTTCCTTGAGGAGGGCTATGGCGCGGGTGGCTTCGGCGGCGAGGGCGTCGAGGCGGGCGGTTTCGGCGCTGATGAACTCGGCAATGGCTTTTTGCTCATCCATGACAGGAAGCGGCATTAGTAAGTCCAAAACGGCAGATTGACCAATGTTGAGCATAGAACTGCTGGCTCCAGTCGCATCCAGCTCGATTTGTGAGCGGGCTTCGCGGGTACTGAGATAAGCCGCGGCGAATGCAGCGAGACACTTGCCAGGGGCTAGCCTCAAACGGTACAGCTTGTCGCACAGCAGCAGGTTGTTGAAATCCCTCTGCACCACTGCCGCACTTCCGACAAGCTCACGAGTATTTGCCCTGGAAATCAGTAGATCACCCCGCTTGAGCGCATATGCAGGCATCGGAGCCAACTCCAGCGGCAGCTTCTTGTTTTCGGACGGGCGAAAAAACCCTCCGTTGACGCAACCGACTTTCAGAACTCCCCACTCGTCAGGCGCCTCAACCGGAAAGTTCTCACATTGAGGGCTCCACCCCTGCTCTATGGTGGATACGAGATGCCTGATACGCATCAGCTTCCAGTGTCTTGGCACCTCGCCCAGCCACTTCACCCCCGAATCCTTCATCGACACGTTCGGGTCCAGGCCCTTCGTGACCGCGTGGGAGATCGTGGCCTGGCGCTTCTCGGTCAGCAGGGCCAGTAGCTTGTCCTGCTCCGCGATCAGCGCGTCGATCTTGGCGGTTTCGCGGTCGAGGAAGGCGGCGATGGCGGTCTGCTCTGTTGCCGGCGGTAGCGTTATAGACAGCGTTTTGAATTCGTCCCAGTACGGGCGCAAGCGAAAATCCGTGACGCCTCGGGAGTGCCGCCGCATTTCCTCGACGGCCTGCGGTGAGCGAAGTTGCTGTTCAACCAAGTGGGTCTGGAATGTCTCCGTGGGTCTGGCAACCACATAAGCCGGGCTGACGAGCCCGGTGACCGTGGCCGTGCCAAATCCGCCCTGCCAAGCCCTCATCATGTTGTACACGAGGTCTCCGGGTGCAACACGTTTGTACTTCGACCGATCTTCACTACGGGTGACTTTTCGGCTGCGTTCCTCTTCGTCGATTTCGTCATCGGACACGCCAGAATGGATCGATACCATCAGGACGGGTAAGTCGGTATCCCCCTCTTCCGTAACCTGAACAAAGAGAGAACTCAGCCGACGAATCTCCCAATGCGCCGGCACCTCCCCCAGCCACTCGACCCCACTGTCCTTGTACTCCGGATATCTCGGCAGGCTCATGCGACCACCCTCCACAAATTCGTCTCCCGCCAGTGCGCCGGAAAGCCCATGGCCGCCGGGTCGATTTCGGGGTGGGCGGCCAGCAGGGCGTGGATTTCGCGCCGCCAGGTGTGGGCCGGGCTGAGCAGATCGAGCAGGTAGGCCAGCATGGTGAGGGTGTTATAGATCAGTTGCGGTTCGCTGGGGTTGAAGGCGCTGGCGATGTGTCTGGGTTTCTTGGCGGGTAGCGTGAAACGCAGGGCAAAGCGCCGGTTCCACACCCGGCCGTGGTGGGCGCAGTGGTTGCGGACCACGGTGAGGTGGTGGGCGAATGAGAGCAGCACGCGCTCGTCCAGACCGTAGTGGTCGGCGATGCGCTGGCGGTCGTCGGGCTTTGCCAGATTCTTGAGCCAGCGGGAGAGGTGCCCCAGGGTCATCAGCTCGCAGGCCACCCAGACGGGCGGCGTGACCAGCTCGGGGTAGCGCTGCCGGTAGTGTTTGGCGAAGGTCTCGCGGCTGCGGCCGTATTCCTTGCGGAGTTCGTCCTGGCTCTTGTGCCAGTCGGCGCTGTCCCTGAACAGGGCGAGGTTATCGTGGGCAAACGGCCCGTAGGTGCTGGCCAGGTGCTGGGCGAAGGTGGTGCGCAGGGAAATTTCGATGCGCTCGATGGCGTCGAGCAGCAGGAGCCGCAGCTCGCGATCGAAGACGTAGGTGGCGAGCACCGTCTCAAAGTTCGTCCCCGGCACAAAGGCGTGTGCGTCGCCGTCCGAAGGGGGACACTCGAAGGGCAGCCAGTAAGCTCGGAGCCGGTAGTAGTTGACGTGGGTGAGGTAGTGCCGGGCGCGGGCGCGATCCGGGATGTGCATGCCTCGGGCGGCCAGCAGGTCGATCTGCGCATCGACGCTCAGGGGCGGTTTGTCGAACGCCATTACCGACCCCGTAAACGAGAAACCCGCCTGGTGCGCATCGTAGAGAGGCGTGGCGGGTGTTGTTGAATGAAATAGTACGCAAACGCACCCGGCATGTCCAGCGCCGCAGGGGTACGTTGAGCGTAATTTGACACGGCGCTCATTCCGCCAGCCCCTCCAGCATCGCCATGATCCGGGCCGTAACGCCCTTCAGCTCCTCGTCGATCTCGTGCAGGCTGCGCGGCGGCTCGAAGACGTAAAAGTGGCGATTGAACGGGATCTCGTAGCCGACCTTGGATTTGTCGCGGTCGATCCAGGCGTCCGGCGCGTGGGGCAGGACTTCGCGCTGGAAGTAGGCATCGATATCCTCAAGCAGCGGCACGTTCTCGGTGTCGCGCAGGCTGCTGTCGGGCTGGGGCTTGCCCTTCTGCTTGCCCCGCTCGCCGAGCACGATATTGCCGGCTTCGTCGCGCAGCGGGCGCTCGACGGTGATCGTCGTGTAGCCGAACTCCTCGTTCTTAAACACGCGGGAGATCGGTACCGTCTTCACCTTGCCGCCCGCAGGCGCCACGGGCGGGGTGTCGCCGAAGAGCAGGATCTGCCGCGCGAGCTCCTTGCCCGCGGCATCCAGCACGATGGCCTGCTCGGCTTCGACGAAGTCGCCGAACAGGCGGGTGATGTCGGCGATGTGCGCGTCCGACATCTCCTTGCGCTTGCTGCCGAGGCTCTTGCGCATCTTCTGCCAGAAGCTGCCGGCGTCGATGAGCTGCACCCAGCCCTTGCGCTCGTCGGGCTTCTTGTTGGACAGAATCCAGATGTAGGTGCTGATCCCGGTGTTGTAGAACATGTCGGTGGGCAGGCCGATGATGGCCTCGACCAGGTCGTTCTCGAGCACGTAACGGCGGATCTCGGATTCGCCGCTGCCGGCGCCGCTGGTGAAGAGGGGCGAGCCGTTGAGCACGATGCCGATGCGGCTGCCGCCATCGGTGGCTGGGCGCATCTTGCTGATGAGGTGGAGCAGGAACAGCATCGAGCCGTCCGATACCCGCGGCAGGCCGGGGCCGAAGCGGCCGTCGAAGCCCTTGTCGAGGTGCTCCTTGCGCACGTCCTTCTCGACCTTCTTCCACTCGACGCCGAAGGGCGGGTTGGAGAGCATGTAGTCGAACTTGGTGTTGGCGTGGCCATCGTCGGACAGCGTGTTGCCGACCACGATGTTGCGCACGTCCTGCCCCTTGATGAGCATGTCGGCCTTGCAGATCGCGTAGGACTCGTCGTTGAGCTCCTGGCCGAACATCGTCAGGCGGGCGGCGGGGTTGTGTTCCAGCAGGTATTCGCCGGCCACCGAGAGCATGCCGCCGGTGCCGGCGGTGGGGTCGTAGAGGGTGCGCACCACGGCGTTGCCGGCGGTCAGCACGTCGTCGTCCTCAATGAAGAGCAGGTTCACCATCAGCCGGATTACCTCGCGGGGGGTGAAGTGCTCCCCGGCGGTCTCGTTGGAGATCTCGGCGAACTTGCGGATCAGCTCCTCGAACACCAGGCCCATCTGGGCGTTGTCGACGGTGTCGGGGTGCAGGTCGATGTGGGCGAACTTCTCGGTGACGAGGTAGAGCAGGCCGGCCTTGGCGAGGCGTTCGAGCTGGGTGAAGAAGTCGAAGCACTCGAAGATGTCGCGGGCGGCCGGCGAGAAGCCCTGGATGTAGGCGTAGAGGTTCTCGCGCAGGTGGTCCTGGTCGCCGAGCAGCTTGGCGAGGTCGAGCGGCGAGGTGTTGTAGAAGCTCTGCCCGGCCTTGCGCAGCAGGAAGGCGTCGGGGCTGATGCCGGCCTTGGTCTTGGCGTCGAACTCGGCGAGCACCGCCGCCTTGGTGCCGGCCAGCACACAGTCGAGACGGCGCAACACCGTGAAGGGCAGGACGACCTTGCCGTACTCGGATTGTTTGTAGTCGCCTCGGAGGAGGTCGGCGACGGACCAGATGAAGGACGAGAGGGCTTGGTGGTTCATGATTCGGGCGGGCCGTGCAGGGAAGGGCGCGCAGGATCGCGGCGCCGCCGGGATTTTACGGCTAATGAATTGTTTGCAGGACGGCCGTTGCGCGCGTGGGGCTCTCGAATGTTGTCCCAGTGCGTTCCGCGTTCACGCATGCCGAGCGGGGCTGCAGTGGTCAACGCGCCCCTTCGAGCTTGGGCTACCGCTTCACGACTCGGCTACGAGCTCGACCAAGGACGGCGCAGGCTGCGACATGTTGTTAAGCCGCTCCGCCGCGTTCTCCAGCGCCGTCATTGCGCCGCCATTCTGCGTCCACAGCTCTATCCAGGCGGGACGGCGGCTACGTCCGCTCCATTTCAGCTCAGGATTGCCGGGGTGCGCATAGCGGGTCGGCAGCGGGGCTTTCTGCTTTGCAACCAGCTTCCTGGTCCGCTTCGCTTTTCCGGGGGCCGTGGCTTGCGCTTGCGGCGGCAAGCTCAGCAGCTCCTCCAAGGTAAACCCTTCGGCCGCCGCCAGTTTGCGAAGCTTCTTGATCACATCGGCCTTGCCGACCCGCTCGCGTGCTTCAATTTCACGGCCGATGCGCTGGTTCAGCGTGTTCAGCTTGCCAAGGGAGAGGCTCGTCAGATCCATGGTCTATGTCGAAAGATATAAAAAATTGGAGGCCGCCATCATGCCTCACGCGATGGCGACCCCCAAACTCACTTTACCGGGAAGAAGATGCAGGCAGCGGGACGAGGGGCTACATGCTCCCTCGTCCCGCCCCGATGAAGAACTACTCAGCCTGCGGCTCGGACTTCCGCTCCGCGCTATTCCTCTCGATCGCCTGCAGCAGCCCGATAACACTCACCGCACACAGCCAGACCAGACCCCATGCAGCCGCCTCCCCCGCGTTCAGCCAGAAGAACCCGCTGAGCAGTGTCGACAGCGCCGCCACGATGATGCGCGGCACCGGCTGGGGGACCCAGGACAGGATCGCTGAGGCCAGCGAGCTCATCAGCAGGACGTAGGCGATCCCTCCAATGTGACTTCCGGTTTGGTGGAATTCCATGTCCCCCATCGAGAACGCCATCCAGGGCATGAACCACAACAGCACGCCGGTGATACCCAGCAGTGTTCCAACGACACGTTTGTCCATTTGAGGTGCCTCCTTTCTGGCCTTACTTGCCGGCACGCTCGGCCTGGTTCACAAACGCCCCTTTGAAATCCTCCGGGATGTAGCTGTCCACCACCGTCACCTTCCCGCCAATCGACTCGGCGGCGGCGCGC
>NZ_BJNV01000121.1 GCF_006539865.1 Zoogloea ramigera | reverse complement strand
ACCCGCCTTGGCCCCAGGCAGTCTGCCTCGTAGGTATCCCCGACCATCAGCACCTCGCCCGGACTGAGCGCCAGTGACTGCCAAACTGTGTTGTAGATCCGGTGGTCCGGCTTCACAACACCCACCTCGAAACTCCATGCATACGCATCGAACTCAAAGGGTAGAAGGGACAACACAGGGAGTGCGTATGGTTTGGCCAGATTGCTACACAATCCGAGTTGCAACCCTTGTCTTTGCAAAGCACGGAGGACCGGAACAACCTCTGGATAAAGTCGAATACTGCTGATCTCAATCGCGAGTTCTTCGGCAAGCTCATCGCGCAGGGCCGGCGAGAGAGCCAATCCAAGCCACCTTTCGATGGCCCAGATATCACCGTTCATGCTCATGATCTGCGCGGCATCATCGGGCTGTGGAGTCCGTCCGGCCTGCGCTGCGAGGCGCAAAAGCCGTGCGTATGGACGGCGCCGATCTCCAATCTCAGCCAGCGTACCAAACACGTCGAACACGATCGCCTTGATCATATGCAGGGAGGGTGATTCAGAAAGTGACTTCCGTCCGCCAAGAACAGGTTGCGCCAGATCTTTGGTGTTGAACGGACCATCCAGATCTGCACCTCACTCAGATCCAGGCTCTGGACAATCACTGGAGTGAAGTGAACTCCTTCCAGAATTCATACTCGGAGATGTCCCATGTGCCGTAAGCGCTGCAGTACTGCTTACCATCAGCGACCTCATATACGTGCGCCAACGGGTCGGACGGCTTTTTCCAGATTCGGATCAATGGCTCCATCTTCCAGTGAGCCGAACCGTTCAAAAACGGTGGGCTAACGAGTTGGATGCCGACGATTGAAACACCTTTGCTCTCCCGATCAAAAAAAGCTACCAACTCGTTCGCAGGATTGGAAATCATCACTGTTTCGGAAAAACGCCCTTCCTGTGTAGAAACAGCATAACTCACGTAAAACCATTCATTGGGCGTAGTGATACCCACCGCCCGCCAAGCATCTTTTCCAGTGCCAAGAAGACCCGACACGAAAGGATGATGAGCTGATATGTCAGTAATAAACATTGCGATTCGAGACTTTCAGTTGCGGCGCGTGACCAATTAATCGAATGATCGCGTTGGCCGGGTGAGGACGTTTTCCGTGAACTCAGTAGGAACTGAATATGTTGGGAGGGGCAATATTGTGACGTAAACGCGGCTGACTTAAAAGCATCATTCCGAGACACTGATTCAATGCCAGTCAGCGAATCATCGTCTAGTTCACGCGCGCCAACGGCGCGTGAGCTCCTTGCGATGAACATAGTTCGCCTCCGCAAGGAACGGGGATGGTCTCAGGAGGATCTCGCGTTGGAATCTGGCTTGCACCGCACCTTCGTGGCGCACGTTGAACGCCAAGTACGAAATATCTCGATCGACAACATTGAACGTCTTGCAAACGCTTTGCAGATAGATATCCACGTCTTGCTGTTGCCATAGGGTGGGTTCCCCGTGCTCGGCAAGGGGTGGAGTGGTGTTGAGCTCAACGATCACATCCCTTGGGCCACACAGAGTGTGGTGGTCAAGTAATACCGGACACCTCGATAGGGTGCTGTACTGCGGTTTTCCGTTCATAGGCCGTGGGCGGCAGGCCTGCTTTGCAAGGGATGATCACCTTGTCGGATCCCCTGCGCACCTAACCTGGCGGTGGGGTTTATCCCAACTCAGTGGCCTTGGGATGTTGATTCACCTATCCGCTTGGAACTAAGCAAGGGAATCGTGACCGTCATAGTGATCTGGTCCACATCCCTGGCCATAGCCTGCAGTGCCTGGCTGTGCGAGTGGCTCGGGTCATCTAGGGTGGAGCGTTACCGCCTTCGGTGACGCTGCTCTACATGCGGGCTGGCATGGACACGACCCGCGCTCAGGTGATGCAGGTCTTCGGTGAGATGCGGCCCCATCACACACACATCTTGGTCATGCCCCAATATGGTTACGATGAAATCGTCGGTCAACACTCAAGTTGCCGTTCAATCGTTGACAGCTGTGATCAAAGTGATTGCTCTGGATAGCACGGGTTTCGCTGGTAAGGCTCTTTGAGAATGACTGGTCAACTTATCGGTAATCTCCATCTGGCCCGCTTTGAACTGACGCCGGGACAAGCCGGCGATGTCAAATGGGCCGCGGAGCTGCTCGAGGGACTACCGGTGCAGACCGTCATGGCCGACACGGCTTACGATGCCGCCCATCTGATTGACCCCTTGTGCGAACGCGGCGTGACGACCGTCATTCCCTCTCACCCTACACGCAAGCATCCGAGGCCCCTCGACACGCACATTTACCGCAGCCGCAATCTGGTCGAACGCTGGTTTTGCCGCGTCAAACAGTTTTCGCGCATCGCAACCCGCTACGACAAGCTCGCATCCCGCTTTGCGTCGTTTATCTGTCTTTGTGCTGATGTCATTTTGGCCGCGTAAAATGTCCTCACATCCTAGGCGGAACTAGGCCGCGCATTTCCGATTTTCAGGGCTAACTGCGACTTACCAAGCATGAGCAGCGCATCCCGTGCCGCTCACTTAGCTGAAGAAAGAAGCAGAAATGTCCACTCGCGTTTATATTCAGTCGGAGTTCTTCTCTGACATCAAGTTTGTCGAAATCAAAGACGAAGCCACCCTCGCCGAGCTGAGGCACGCCGTCCTGGCGCTGCTGCCGGCCGGCACCGATGCGTCCGACCTGATTCTCTCGGTCGAGGACGACGACGACGACGCCCACGGCCATGTCACCCACGTCAAGCATCTCAAGAGGGAGCACGGGGTTCGGGTTCATCTCCACCGTTCCAAGCATGTGGAAGTGCAGGTGCGCTTCGGTGCCGACGTCGTGCACCACAAGTTTCGTCCGGCGACCACCGTGGGCCGCGTCCGCCTCTGGGCCGGCGAGAAGCTTGGCATGGCGCCCGGCGACATTGCCGAGCATGTGCTGCAGATTGCCGGCACGACCGAGCAGCCCGACGTCGATGTCCACATCGGCACGCTGACGAAGTGCCCGCAGTTCGAGGTGACCTTCGATCTGGTGCCCGCGCATCGTATAAACGGTTAAGGGGCAAAAAATGGCACCGGATGAGCAATCTCTGCGTGCCGACCTCGCGTCGGCGCGTTTTCTCTCTGGCGAGGACCGCAACCGCTGGCAGTACATGAAGCTGGAGTGGCCCTACCTCTACGTCAAAGTCACCGCGCGCGACCGGCACGAGTACATGCTACGCCTAGACTGCAGCGGGTTCCCGACGACGCCTCCCACGGGCACGTTCTGGGACCTGTCAATAGACAGCAAGCTGGCGTTCGACAAGTGGCCCCAAGGCGGCGAGCGCCTTCAGTTGGCTTTCAAGCCCAGTTGGAAGAACGGTGATGCGCTCTATATCCCCTGCGACCGCGAAAGTGTAGTCGGTCACGACTGCTGGTTCTCCCAGTACCCACAGCTAATCTGGAAGCCTGCCAAGGGCATCAGCCATTACCTGGAGGTGGTTCATGACCTTCTTCAAAGCCGCGACTATGCCAGCCCCCCTGCTTGAGATGCCCGGTGCGCTCTGGGTGGCGCTGATGACGCACCTGCGTGAGCAAGGCGGCGGTGTTCGTGAGAGCGGCGCCTTCCTTCTCGGGCACAAGACTGACGCCGGCCGCGTGGTGATGCGGTTCCTGCCCTACGAGCAGCTGCAATCCGATGCACTCCGCGGCGACTACGTAGCGCTGAATCCCGAGAGTTTCGCGAAGCTGTGGGAGGTCTGTAGAACGGAGGGTATGACCGTTGTAGCCGACGTACACACGCACCCCTTCGGGCCTGGGCAGAGCCGGTCAGACCGCGCCAATCCTATGGTCGCCCTGAAGGGACACATCGCCCTCATCGTGCCGAGGTTCGCTAAGGGGAGTCCTCGCCCCCAGGACCTCGGCCTGTACGTCTACGAGGGCAACCATCAGTGGGCATCGTATTCGGGTTCCGGTGTAGACCGCCTACTGATACTTAGCAATGCAGGAGTTGTTCAATGACCGAACTTAACGCCGATTCTATGCACCGGCTGGCCAAGATGGCCTTGGACACAGGAGAAGTCGCCTCTCCCGAGGAGGCCGTGGCCCTGTTTTCTCGCTATCGGCTGCGCATCTACCTCGGCCAGGGCTGGGCCAGCACGCTAGCTGGTCAAGCCTGCTTCTTGACCGCACTGAACACAGCCGTGCGCGCCTTCCTGGGCGGCGTCGAGGTCTGCGGTGACCTCAGCTATGTGCTAAGCGTCCCACTGTATGAAGGCCGCGATGCCCAGGTCGTCGCCAAAGAACTCGGTGCCGAGATCTCCGAAAACGCCGTCATGGAGCTGCCAACCCTGGTGCTTGGCAACGCCCCTGAAGACCAGCTCTCGGCGTTCTGCATTCAACTCAGCTGGGACCACTGGCGCTTCGAGATTGCGCCCGCTGGTGAGGGCTGCGGGCTGGCCTGCACGGACGACAATCCCCTCGCGGGCATCGGCGCCGCGGCGCTAGGGGTGAATGAAGCCTTCTTGCACGTCCGTGGCGACTTGGTCGAGGCCGGCCACCGAAGTGTCGGAATGTCGCTCTGGAGCCCGCTCGCGGTCACCGACTGGCGTGAAGACGCGTACAAGGGCCCCGCACTTACTTACCTGCCAAAGTCCATGTGGTTAGTCGGGCTGGGCCATCTGGGCCAAGCCTACGCATGGACGCTGGGGTTGCTGCCCTATCCGGCCGACGGTCGCCCACACCTGGTGCTCCAGGACTTCGACAGAGCAGCTGAGTCCAATCTCAGTACCTGCTTGCTGCTGTGGTCAGCGGACCTGCTCAAGCCCAAGGTCAGGGCGGTAGCGAGTCGGCTCGAGGCTGCGGGCTTCACCACCGCGCTGGTCGAGCGCCGTTTTGGACCTGGGCATCGCGTTATGGTCAACGAGCCGACTTCGGCGCTCTTCGGCGTCGATAACGTAGCCGCACGTCGCGACCTCGATACGGCCGAGTTCTCGATGATGGTCGAGGCTGGGCTGGGTAGCGGGTATCGCGATTTCCGTAACATCCGGCTGCACACGCTCCCCGGTCCGCGCCGACCATCGGACATCTGGACGGCGGATTCCGTCGCACAGGCCGCCGTCGGGTTGAATGACACTTATATTAAACTGGCCAACGAGCGCCACGATCTCTGCGGGATGACACTGCTAGCCTCTCGCTCCGTGGCAACCCCGTTTGTGGGGGTACTAGCGGCAGTGCTGGCGCTGTCCGAGGTGATCCGCCCACTGCACGGCGGCCTGGTTCATACCGTCTTGGACGTTCCGATGAAGAGCCTGCGCCATCGCACTGGCGCAGCGCCCACGGCCTGCCAAGGGATGCAAACGGCCTTTATTCAAGCAGAGAAGCAGCCAGCCGGTCAGGCACGGGAGGCCACGTGAGCAGGCGCCGCTACACGGTCGAAACAGCCTTTCCTCTGCTGTGGACGCCGCCGCGCACATCGCTGTCACTGCCGGATGTAAGTTGATACGGGATGCCGATTGAAAGTTGATACACCGAGTTGAGAAGATTGGGCCATTTGTGGGCAGGGGGATCACAGACGAGGTGTATGTGGCACTCGAACTGTTGAGGCGTCACGGGCTAGCAGGACCCGCTTGACGCTATCGAGTGGGAGCGCCAGCCGTGGCGGGTTGGGCAAGCAAACAAAGATGCCGCGGGCGTCAGTGAGATCCGGTGTCCCGGGAGTGGGTGAGGTCAACATGGGGTCGGTGTAACTGAGTGAACTATATTTCATATAGTCCTGCGTGCCGACGCAAGCCAGCCTGCCATGCTTGAACTCTCTTGAGGATCATGCAGATCTGGTCTCCATCCTCCCCGAATTACTTTAGGCGCTCCCGCTACCCCACCGGCCGCGATGGCGCCATCTGCGCCCGCGCCCGCAGCGCCTCATACAGCTGCGCCGGCCCGAGCAGCGTATCCTTCAAGCCCTCCCGCACCCGCTCCGAGCCCAGCGCCTGGCTGCTCATCGTGGTGTGGGCCTCGAAGGCATCCATGATGGCGTTCATCAGCGCGTCGGCCAGGTCCGGCGAGTTGGCAAACTGCTCCTTGCTATTGGTGGCGGCCTGCTGGACGAGGGTGGCGTTTTCGAGCAGCTTGCCCTTCAGCACGCCGTTCACGTAAACCAGCTGGTCGTTGTCAGACAGCTCGCCCTCGAAGAGCCCGTTCACCTTGCGGATGATCTCGTCCAGGTAGCCCTTTTCCTTCTCGTGCACGGCGCCGCTGCCGGTGCCAGCCATCGGCGGGAGTTTGGGCGCCTCGCCAGCCTGGAGGTCAAGCGCCTGCCGGCCCTTGTTCTTCAGCCGGTGGTGGGTCAGCACCACCTTCGAGAGGTCTACCGCGTCCCGCTCGCGGCCGAAGTCGAGGAGCGGGATCAGCCGCTTGTAGAAGATGAAGCGCTCCTCGATGTCGGTGTTGCCGTAGTCGAAGATCTGCGACAAAAAGGCGTACAGCCGGCAGAAGGCCCCCATGTCGCCCTTGAAGAGCACGAGCACCTCCATCGCGTCCCGGGCGGCCTGGGCTGCGGCGCCGTCGTGGCCAGCTTCGGTTGCGGCCTGCTGCGCCGCCTTGTAGCGCCT
>NZ_BJNV01000120.1 GCF_006539865.1 Zoogloea ramigera | reverse complement strand
TTCGTTCGATTTCTGCAAGGCGCATCTGCGCGTCGGCCTGGGCCTTGATACGGTTTTGACGGGCCTGACGGATCTGCCGCTGGGCGTCGAGCAAGGTGGCGAAATCCACTTTGCCGGTTTCGTAGCCGGCCAATGCCGCCTTGAAAGTCAGTTCGGATTGCGGCAACAAGCTGGTTGCGGCAAGGGCTTCGGTGCGCCGGGCGGCGTCGAAGCCGGACAGGTTCTCGGCCAGTTCCCCCAAAACCTGGTTGGCGGTAGCGTCGCGACGGGCTTGGGCGGCCGACAACATGGCCTCCGACTCGCGCTCCTGGGCACGGCGGGAGCCCTGCTGCAGGGGCAGGTTCAGTTCGACCATCAGCTCCCATTCCTTCACGGAACCCTGGTACTGGATCGGAGAGACACCCAGCGTGAAGTCCGGGTAGCGGTTCTTGTAAGTCAGTTCGCGACTCTTCTCGGCCGAGCGGATCCGGGCCTCTTCGGCAAAGAGCTGCGGGTTCTTTGTCCGCACACGCTCCTCAAGAGCCAGCGGGTCGAGCTGGGCCGGGGCTGGCAGCGTTCTCAGCCGCTCTGGCACTGCAAGTGGGGACGCGCTGGGCCTTGCAAGGAGGGCATTCAGCCTCGCCTGCCATTGCCGGCGCTCATTCTCTAGGGCAACCAACTCACTCTTCATGCCGGTTTGCTCCACCTGCGCCCGAATCACGTCCTGCTGAGCTGCCAAGCCACCTGCGTAGCGCACCTGGGCGATTTTCTCCAGGCGTGTCATCAGGTCGAGGATTTCGCGGGTCAGTTGCTCGTTGCGATGCACGTACTGAAGCTGCGAGTAAGCGGTCTTGATGCGGGCGGCGAGCTCCGCCCAAGTGCCGCTGGCGCGGCCGTCGGCGCCACGCGCGTCGAGTTCGGCGATCTCCCGCTTCAGGTCGCGCTTGCCGAGCCATGGCACGTCCTGCATCAGCAGGTAGCGCGTGCTGCCGACGCGGGCCGGCGCCAGCGTCGGGTTCTGCTCGCCCATGCGGGTGATGTCACGCAGTTCGGTACGAAACTTCGGGTCCGGCAAGGCGCCGGCCGGCGTGACCCGCTCGGCGGCGGCTTCAGCCTCGTAGCGCATCGAGGCGTATTCAGGATTGCGGCTGCGGGCGAAGTCCAGCAGCGACTCGACGTTGGCACCAAGCGGGACGTCCTGGGCATGCGCAACCAGACTGAATGCCCCCAGCAGCACGGCGTACAACCAAATTGCGCGCGGTTTCGTACGCATCTTCATTGATGACTCCCTGAATATTGTCGGACTCTGGCAAGTGAAGCCACTTCACCAGAAAGCCGTCACGTCTTACGTCGCCCCTTGCGCTCACGCGACGGCGCCTTGGCGATTCTCTTCGACTCCGGATCGGGCCGCTTCCTGAGAAGCCAGAACCACAGCACGCCCAGCACAAGCCCGGCGCCGCCACTAATCATGAGCAACCCGGTCAGTTGCTCATGATTGAGAATCGATATGTCGACCCGATACATGGCAACACGAACAACTCAGTTGCGCTCCAGATGCACCACGGTCATTGCACCGTTGATCTGATCTGCCATGAAGCGGACTTTGTCACCGGCCTTCAGCTGATCCAGCCAGGCTGGATCCTTGACGCGGAACACCATGGTCATCGCCGGCATGCCGTTGGGCAGCGGGCCATGGGACAGGGTGAGCTTGCCGGCCGACTTGTCCACCTTCTTCACGAGGCCATCCGTCATCTGGGCGGAAACACCGTTTTTTTCGCCGTGCATGGCGGCGTGATCGGCATGCTCATTGGCGGCGATGGCCGGAATGGAAAACACGGAACCCAGGACGGTTGCCAGGACAATCAACGGAGTTTTCATGGAAATTTCCTTCAAGAGAGATATCGGAATTCAGTGACGGGCAAACACGCTGGTCGAACCATCGGCTTTGACGAGCAGCGTTTCGTAGGGCATCGGCTTGGCGCTTTCCATGCCAGGGGAGCCCGGCGGCATGGAGGGAACCGCCAAGCCAACGGCCTTGGGCTTCTCTTTCAGCAGGCGCTGGACATCCGCCGCCGGGACATGCCCCTCGATGAGGTAGTTGCCGACCTTGGCCGTGTGGCACGACCCGTAAGCGTCGGGCATGCCGAGCTTCTTGCGCTGCCCCGGAACGTCTTCCACGTCATGCGTCTTCACGTCGAAGCCCTGGGCACGCATGTGTTCGACCCACTTCCCACAGCAACCGCAATACGGGCTCTTGTACACATCAACCGAGGCCCCAGCCAGGGCGGTGCCTGCCATCAGGCCCAGCACGGACGACAAGATCAGCGTCTGCAGTTTCATGACGATTCCTTTGGTGGTTGGGATGGCTCATTCTGGCAAGCCCACACCGACGAGAAGCTGTCCTGAAAATTACATTTCTGTAATCTTCAGGCAGAGGCTCTGTGGTCCTTGGGCCCCTAGTGTGTGTGCTTGAAGCCGGGCGGATGCGTGTGCCCCTTCTTCTCCACGACGACGGGAGAGACGGGTTCATCCTTGGCATGGTCGCTATGGTCTTCATGAGCGTCATGGGCATCAAGCCCACCGTGACTGTGTCCCTCGCTGGATGCCACAAGCGCCGTGTAGTCCGCCGCAGTCAGCCCGGGCAGCCTCTGGAGGAAGGCAACCAGATCCCAGATCGCTTCATCCTCCATCCCGCCCTTCGACCAGGCGGGCATGCCTGAAGCCTTGATTCCGTGCTTGATGATCCAGAACTGACGGGCCTGGGCGAATTGGGGGTCGAGCGCAGCTTCGGGCTTGACGGTCAGCTTTGGGGGTGTCGGATAGAGCCCTTTCCGGATCTCCGAGTCCTCTGCTTCCGGAGACAAGTGACATCCCACACACATCGCGTCGTAGTTACCCGAGCCCCGGCGGACCCGTTCCGGATTCGTCAGATCAACAGGCGGCTTGATCTCACTTGCCCGAACTGCGATGGAGCGCTCACGCGCGAATTCGAGCAAACGATAGGTCAGCGGGTGATGGGGCTCGTCGGCGGCAACGTTGATGGCGCCGGAGTAAAGAAGGACGGCCCCTGAAGCCGCACCCACGGCAGCCAGAACCGCCAGGGTGATCAGAGTCTTGTTCATGATGGGGTTCCTCAGTGCTTGTTATCGTGAGTGGAACTCAGTGACCGGAATGCGGGCCGGGCTTTCGGACCTGCACTTCGGTTGCTGCGGGCTTGCCCGTCGCCGGCATGGATTGCCCCCCCTGGGTTTTTGCGCGCGGCGGCTCAGCGGCGGGCCCGGTCCATTCATAGGCACGGGTGCCGGGAGGCTGCTTGTACCAGCCGGGGTCGGAGTAATCGCCGACCTTCTGCTCGGCACGGACTTTCAGGACAGTGAACATGCCGCCCATCTCCACCGCACCATAGGGGCCTTGGCCTGTCATCATCGGAAGGGTGTTGTCCGGCAGCGGCATCTCCATTTCACCCATGTCGGCCATGCCGCGCGCTCCCATCACCATGTAGTCGGGAATGAGATCGGTGATCTGCTTGGCGGCCTCCCGGTGATCGACCCCGATCATCGTCGGCACGTCATGGCCCATCGCATTCATCGTGTGGTGGCTCTTGTGGCAATGGAAGGCCCAGTCACCGGCTTCGTTGGCGATGAACTCGACTTGACGCATCTGCCCGACGGCGATGTCGGTCGTCACTTCCGGCCAGCGCGACCCCTTGGGCGTCGGGCCGCCGTCGGTGCCGGTGACCGTGAATTCGTGACCATGCAAGTGAATCGGATGATTCGTCATCGTCAGGTTGCCGACGCGGATACGTACCCGGTCGTTCTGGCGCACATTGAGGGAGTCGATGCCCGGAAATGCCCGACTGTTGAAGGTCCACAAGTTGAAGTCGAGCATCGTGTTCACCTTCGGTGTGTAGCTGCCGGGATCGATGTCGTAGGCGTTCAGGAGGAAGCAGAAATCCCGGTCCACCTCGTCGATAAGGGGGTGCCGCTCCTTCGGATGGGTAACCCAGAAGCCCATCATGCCCATCGCCATCTGGGTCATCTCGTCGGCGTGGGGGTGATACATGAAGGTGCCTGGCCGGCGTGCCACGAACTCGTAGACGAAGGTCTTGCCAGGGGGAATCTGAGGTTGATTGAGTCCGCCGACACCATCCATTCCGCTGGGCAGGCGTTGCCCGTGCCAATGAATGGTCGTGTGCTCGGGCAGGCGGTTGGTGACGAAGATGCGGACCCGGTCGCCTTCGACCACTTCGATCGTTGGGCCGGGGCTTTGTCCGTTGTAACCCCACAGGTGGGCATTCATGCCAGGAGCGATCTCCCGCACAACCGGCTCGGCCACAAGGTGAAACTCCTTGACGCCCTTGTTCATGCGCCACGGCAACGTCCAGCCGTTGAGGGTGACCACCGGGTTATAGGGCCGACCGGCGCCGGTGACGCCTCGCGGGAAATGCGGAGGCGCCGTGTTCGGATCCTCCTTCAGGATGAGTTCAGGAAGTGCGGCCATGGCGACGGAACTGACCGAGGCCGCGGCCACGGCGCCACCGGTCAGGCCCAGGCTTTGGATGAATGCGCGACGGGATGTCATCGGGTGTCCTTTCGGTTCAGTGATCCGGACGGCCGGTGCTGGCCGGGGAAGTGCGCGCGGCGGCGGCCAAGGAGGGCTTGCCGATCAGGGCCATTTGTAGATCACTCTGGGCAATCCAGTAGTCACGCAGGGACTCGATGTAGCTGTTCACGCTGCTGATCTGGGAGCGGGCGTCGGCAAGCAGATCGAAGACCCCGATCAGCATGCCGTTGTAGCGCAGTAGGTTCTCTTCGGCGATCCGCTTGTTGAGCGGCACGATTTCGTCCCGGTAATGCTTTGCAATGTCGAAGCTGTTGCGATATGCCGAATAGGCTTCGCGGACTTCCGAACGGGCGTTGATGGCAGCTTCCGCCGCACGTTCAACGGCCTGGCCATAGATGGCTTCCGCCTTGGCAACCTTGCTGCCGCCAAAGTCGAAGATCGGGAGTTCGAAACTCACTTCGTAGCCGCGCTTGTAGCCGCTATCTCGTGTTCCCTCCAGGACACGCGCCGGCCCGAACTCCAGCACGTTGATGAAGCGTGTGGCCTGGGTGAGGCCAAGGTTCTTGGCCAGCGCCTCGGTTTCGAGACGGACCGCCTGGAGATCAAGGCGCTGATCCAGTGCCGTTTGCTCGACTGCCGGCAGCTCGTCGGGCAACTTGGGCAGA
Organism: Zoogloea ramigera; assembly: GCF_006539865.1. Taxonomy (GTDB): domain Bacteria; phylum Pseudomonadota; class Gammaproteobacteria; order Burkholderiales; family Rhodocyclaceae; genus Zoogloea; species Zoogloea ramigera. The sequence continues at coordinate 1,526 of NZ_BJNV01000120.1, read as the reverse complement.
TCTGGCAGGCGCTCGGGGAGTCGAATCGCCTGGGGTGATGGCAAGCCCAGCAGCTTGGTCAGCCGCTCCCGTGCCGCAATGCTGGCTTGCTCGGCCCGAGCCAGTTCGAGGGCTGCGGAGGCATAAAAGCCTTGCTCGCGCGCCTGCTGCAGCCGGTTGAAGTTACCGACTTCCGCCATCTTGCGGGCCAGGCCAGCGCCGGCTTCCGCCGCCTGCTTTACTTTTCGGAGGTAACGGACCGACTCTTCGGCCGCGATGGCACCAAAGTAGGCCTTGCGCGTCTCGGAGGCCAGCCTCGCCACCTCCAGTGCCGTCATGCGCTGGGTCTGGGCGAAGTTGCGTTTCTCGACCTCCACGGCAAGCGGCATGGTGATCAGCGCGAACAGGTTGAAGGTCAGCACCTGTTCGATCTTGAATTCGCGTACCCCATTCTCGGCGCGGCTGGTACGAAGCATCGAAAAATGGGGGTTCGGCAGGCGCCCGGCCTGGACCATCTCGGCTTCGCTGATCCCAAGATCGTAGAATGCGGCGCGGAGTCCCCGGTTGTTGTAAATGGCGACCTGAACAGCATCCTCAGCCGCCAGGGGCTTGGCCAGCAGCTCGATCACACGTGTATCGATCTCCTTGCGGGCCTCGTCGCTCCTGACCCATTGGGCATCGGCACCAATACGGGCGCGGGTCGTTTCCCGGACGGTGTCGAAGCCTCCGTCCGGGGAGAAGCTGGCACAGCCGCTCAGAACCAGCGTTCCAAGCACCAGGGCGTTCAGCGTCTTGGTGGAGCCAAAGTGTCGTGCGGATAGGGTTGAGCGCATGACGAATTCCTAATGGTGATGGCCGGTATGGGCTGGCGCTGAAGGCGGCGGCGTCACTCCGCTCTCCTTCTGCAAAGCCCCATCGGTATTGGCAGGTGCCGCATGGCCTGCATGCGTGCCGCCTGTACGCAGGACTCCTTCATTGGCCGCTCGCCACCCGCCAACGGGGGCGTCCGACCAGGCACGATAATCGGACAAGGAAGACGCATAAGGGGAAGTCCTGGAAGCAGGCTCCAGGGTGGGCGGCTCAGTAGCCACGACGCTTTTCGTCAAGGCCAGTGCCAGCAGTCCGAGCAGGATTGATCGCATCGGTCGTCTCCATGGGGTCAAAGGGATACCTCGGGAATCTGGTGTTCCCATGGCGAGCAGTGTGCGGCGCAAAAACCGACAGGAGACTGACCCGGGAATTACATCTTTGTAATCTTGGGAAGAATGGAAGTGGCTTGCGCCAAACTAATGCTGCCAAATGGAGAATGCTGCGAGGAAGACCATGAAAATACTAATCGTCGAGGATGAACCCAAAACAGGGGACTACCTCAAGCAAGGGCTGGTTGAAGCCGGCTTCAATGTGGATCTGGTCCGGGACGGCATGGACGGACTGCACTTCGGGATGACTGAAGCTTACGACCTCATCGTGCTCGACGTGATGCTGCCGGGGCTCGATGGTTGGCGTGTCCTGCAGGCCCTGCGCAAGGCCGGCAAGGAGATGCCCGT
>NZ_BJNV01000119.1 GCF_006539865.1 Zoogloea ramigera | reverse complement strand
AAGCGCCATGTCAAATGAGATCGACAGCAAGACGAAGCGCGACAAGCTCGCGCCCCGCCGCGAACCCTACTGGGCACCCCTGCAAAAGGGCGCAGCCGTAGGCTTTCGCAAGCTCGAGAACGGCACAGGCACATGGATTGCCCGGTGGAGGGACGACGAGGGCAAGCAGAAGTATCGAGCCCTTGGCGAGTTCGACAAGTTCGACGACGCCGCCAAGGCCGCCCGCGCATGGGTGGAGAGCTGCGAGCAGGGCGCCAAGACGGGAGTGACCACCGTCAAAGAGGTCTGCGAGGACTACATCAAGGCCCTGTGCGCCGAGGGGCGGCACGCTACCGCCAAGGATGCAGAGGGGCGCTTCACCCGCCTAATCTACGATGAACCCCTCGCCCGGCTGCCGATCGACAAGCTTCGCGCCACAACCGTTAGCAAATGGCTTAACGAGCAGATCGAGGACGACGAGGAGGCCGACGAAGAGGACGTGCGCCGCTCGAAGGACAGCGCCAACCGCAACCTTGCGACCCTCAAGGCCGCATTGAATCGCGCGCTGCGGCATCGGGTCGTGACCACCAATGCAGGGTGGGCGACCGTGCAGAAATTTCCCAAGGTGGGCGCCCGCAGAAAGGATGCCTTCCTCAGCATGGAGCAGCGAAAGGCATTGCTTGCCGCCTGCCCCGAAGACCTCGCCCTGTTCGTCAAGGCCGCGCTCTTGACCGGCGCACGCCCAGGTGAGCTTGCAACCCTCAACGCTGGCGACTTCGACAAGCAGCTAGGCGCCCTGACCCTGACCGGCAAGACCGGGCGGCGCACCGTTGCAATCTCTTCGGCAGCCGTCGCGTTCTTCATCGAGGCCGGCAAGGACAAGCTACCCGCCGCGCCCATGCTCGCCACGTCCTACGGCCAGCGGTGGGACAAGGACGCATGGAAGAAGATTTTCAAGGCTGCCGTCGAGGCCGCACAGCTCCCCGACGCCGTTGTGATGTACTCCCTTCGCCACACAGCTATCAGCGAAATGATCCTCTCAGGGATGGACAGCCTTATCGTTGCGAAGCTCGCCGGCACGTCAGTTGCCATGATCGAAAGCAATTACGGGCACCTGCGCCACGACGTTGTAACGGCCAAGCTAGACCGCGTGGCGATGCTCTGATTTTTATTTTTCCGGGGGGCATGGCTACCCCCGGAAAAGATCGTCACAACCTACACCACCGTCAAAACCCGCGCCAGCACTGGCGTTCCGGGGTGTAGGTGCGCGTCTGCCGTGAATGTCTTTTCGCCCATTTTCCACCGCCCGACACCCAAGAGGAGCCTACAGCATGACCACGCCCAGCCCGAGTTTTGCCGACACCTACCCGCCCGAACTGCGCGAGCGTATCGAATTGCTCGCCGGAGACGAAGCCACGCCCCGCGACCGGCGCACCCTTGCCATTTTTGAAGACGATGAAGTGATGCGGACGGCGCGGGGGTATATCGCAAGGCTTTTAGATGAGGGCGAGCACTGGCGCGGTGAAGACAGGTTAGCGCGCCTTGACGCATTCTTCACGTTCATCGATGAAGCCGCGCGCACTATCGAGGCACAGCCGCCTGGATCACATCTGCGGTACAACACCACGGAGCCGCTTGTGTTTTCGACGCCCGGCGAACTTCAAAACGACTTGGCGGCAGCGTCTGCGCATGCCCTTAAATTGACAGCTATCGTCGAGCGCACAGCCACAGCGGTTTCAGCCCACTTTTCAATCAGCGCCGCCTATCAGCTAATCGACTTGCTCGATGCGTTTTACGAGGCTACAGCAACCGCCACAGCAAACCATGTCGAAAATCGAAGGCTCGATAAAGCGGCAGGGCGCGCTGGCGCGCCGGGCTTGCCCGGAAGCAAGGCCGGCAAAAGTGCAATGCGGAACTGGCTGATGGGTCAAATTGCAACGCTTGCAGCCTATCATCTTCGGGATAGAGCGGTGGAACTCGTGACCGAGGTTACACGCGCTTTGATGAACGATGCCGAGCCGGTGGCAGGCAGTACAGCACGGGAGATCATACCGAACACACGGCTAGTCCCCGCCGAAGGAGCGTGGGCGCTGAGCGAGGATTGGAGAGACAAGATCGAGCAATAGCCGGCGGGCGCGGGATTTCTGAAAAACTCGCCAGGAATCCCGCTGCAGAAAATGGCCCGTGCGACCTCACAGTAAGGACCGCCGCACTAACGCGGTATTCCTAAACAGATTGAGGTCAATATGGAACGCACGCAACCCCAAAGCCTACTCCCCATTCGGAGCGTTCAAGCTCAAACCAATCTCGGGCGAACCAAGATTTACGATCTGATTCGCAAGGGCGACTTCCCCGCCCCGATCAAACTCGGCGCCCGTACGGCGCGATGGCCTGCCGCCGCGATTGACGCCTGGATTCAAAAGAAGATCGACGCCCAGGCCGCAGCTTGAGGAGGTGCCGACCATGAAAGCACCCCTGCTTATCCAGATCGAAGGCGACACCCACACCGCCCGCGCCTTCCCCAATTACGCCGCATTCCTACAGCACGTAGAACGCCAGGAGGCCCGCGCCAAGGCGAACGGCGCCAAAACGTGGCACGCCCAGGCGATGCGCCAAGCCCGTAAGACTGACGTGCTTGTGATCTATCGCGGCAATCAGCCCGTACCTGTGCCGACCCTGCGGCAAGTCCGCGCAATCGTTAAGGCATATAGGGAGGGCGCGCGATGAACTACACCGCGATCCTTCCCCGTCGGAAGAAAGCCCCCACCACCCGGCCAGGGGTGAAGGGGGCGGGCGTTACCAGTGCAATCAAACTCTTGAAGGGTAACACCAAAGGCATTGAGCTACTCAACGCCGACCTAATCGCCCATGCCTTCGCCGGTATCGGCGCAGACGAAGTGCCGTGGGTCACAGGCTTCGCCGGTGACGTAGCCACGGCAGACCACAAAGTATGGTTTGGCTCTTCGGCCCTGCCCATGCCCCGATTCATCCGCGACACCCACAATAACTATGTTTGCGTCAGCACGTTCAAGCGCGCCGAGGATGGAAAGTACCGGCGCCGCAAGGATTGCTGGGCCGGCTTGTGGCTTGTACTCCTGGATGACATCGGGACCAAGATCCAGCCCGAAGCCCTACGCCTCGCCCCCTCTTGCCTTGTGGAAACGAGCCCGGGCAACTTCCAAGCATGGCTGGCCCTCGCCCAGCCCGAGCGCAACCAGGCCAAGGCCCAGGCCCTAATCGACGGCCTCATCAAGGCCGGCGCCAGCGACCCAGGCGCGGGCAACTTGACCCGATACGGCCGATTGCCGACTGGCATCAACGGCAAGGCCAAGTATGCCAAGGACGGCCAGCCCTTCACGCAACGGGTGCATGTGTGGGAGCCCTCGCGCCGCTACACGCCCGAGCAGATTGCACAGGCGCACGGCTTCGACCTCACCGCCGCCGCCAGCCAGCCCCGCACACCGCGCAGGAAGCCCAGCGACAGCAACGCAGGGCGCCCGGGCTATCTCCCCATCCTCGAGGCTGCAGGGCTGTATCTGGAGCCCATCCGCGGCTTTCACGGCGGGCATCGGATCGTCTGCCCTTGGCATGACGGCCACACCGGCAAAGATCAGACGGGCACGGCCTATTTCGAGCCAGACGAGCGGAACGATATGAAGGGTGGATTCAAGTGCCAGCACGGCCACTGCACCCACCGCACGATTGCCGACCTTGATTGGTTCATCGTGCGCTTGCTGGCGGGGAGGGATGCAGCGTGAACGCGCCATTGAAGCTCACGCCCGCCCAGGTGAAGCAAGCCGCAGAGGAAGCAGCCGACCCGCACGCCATCGTGCGCGATGCACTGGCACGCCTGCCCGGTGACAAGGGCGCCATCTACGAAGAGAGCGTAATCGAGGCACTGCGCGTCATCCGTAGGAAGTCCGAAGCCGAATACGCTCGACTCATCGCCAACGTGAAAGGCCAGCGCACGCGACTGGACAAACTGACGAAGGGCGAGGGTGAGCAGCACGACAGCCCGCAGGACATGGTTCTAGCCGTGGCCCGCCAGCGCGTGTCACCGACCGGCACATAGGAGCCACTTGATGATCGGCACAATGGAGCCAGGGCGTGACCGGCACATAGGAGCCACCCCGTGATCGGCGTAATGGAGCCACCCACGGATCGGCACATTGGCGCCAGCGCCGGATCGGCGTAATGGAGCCAGTCTCACTCTGACGGACGTCTCGACCTTTCGCGGCCCACCGCTACCCTGCCGGGTTTGGCAGGAGGAAGCCGGTGGCCCGCAGGAGCATCGAGATGCACGAGTACCGCCAGGCCCTGATGCGTTTGCGTCAGGGCGATTCGGAGCGCGAGATTGCCCGCTCCGGTTTGATGGGCCGCGCCAAGGCGGCCCGCTTCCGAACGCTGGCCCAGGCCCAGGGCTGGCTTGAGCCCAGCCACCCCTTGCCGCCGGACGCCGAGATCGCCGCCGCGCTGGCGCCCCCGCGTCTGCCGGCCTCGGCCCAGTCGGCCCTCGCCGCCTACCGCCCCCTTGTCGAGCGCTGGCTCGGCCAGGGTGTCTCGGGGGTGGCGATCCACGCCGCGCTGGTGCGCGAGCACGGCTTCACCGGCCACTACTCCAGCGTCCGCCGCCTGATCGGCGCCATCGGGCGCGACCTGCCGCCCGACACCACGGTGCGCCTCTCCTTCGAGCCGGGCGAGGCGGCCCAGGTGGACTTCGGCGCCGGCCCCGAGCTGGTCGATGCCGCCACCGGCCAGCTTCGCCGCACCTGGGCCTTCGTGATGACCCTCGCCTTCTCGCGCCACCAGTACGTGGAGTTCGTGTGGGACCAGAGCGTGCGCACCTGGCTCGGCTGCCACCAGCGGGCTTTCGAGTGGTTCGGTGCGGTGCCGGCGCGGCTGATCATCGACAACGCCAAGTGCGCCATCACCCGCGCCTGCGCCCGCGACCCCGAGGTGCAGCGGGCCTACGCCGAGTGCGCGGAGGGCTACGGCTTCCGGATCGATGCCTGCCCGCCGCGGGACCCGCAGAAGAAAGGCATCGTCGAGGCGGGGGTGAAGTACGTGAAGGGCAACTTCCTGCCCACCCGGCGCTTTCGCGACATGGCGGACCTCAACGCCCAGGTGCGCGAGTGGGTCTTGCAGGTGGCCGGGCAGCGGACGCACGGCACGACCCGGGTGAGGCCGCTGGAGAGCTTTGCGGTGGAGCGCGCATTGCTCCTGCTGCTGCCGGCGGTGCCGCCGGATCTGGGCAGCTGGCAGCAGGTGACGGTGCATCGGGACTGCCACGTGAGCTTCGAGCGCGGGCTCTACTCGGTGCCCTTCACGCTGGTGGGCAAGCGCCTGTGGCTGCGCGCCACCGACAGCGTGGTGACGGTGTATCAGGACTTCCAGCCGGTGGCGCTGCACGCCCGTAGCCGCCGGGCCGGTGAGCGGCGCACCGTCACCGATCATCTGCCGCCCGAGGCTCGGGCCTTCTTCGCCCATGACCGCGCCTGGTGTGTGCAGCAGGCCGCCGGGGTCGGGCCGGCCTGTGCCCGGCTGATCGCGCGACTCCTCTCGGACCGTGTCTCCGAGCGCCTGCGGGCGGCCCAGGGGGTGCTGCACCTGAAGGCCAAGTACGGCGCCGAGCGGCTCGAGGCGGCCTGCGAGCGGGCCCTGGCGCACGACAGCCCGCACTACCGCACCGTCAAGACCATCCTCGCCGGGGGGCACGATCTGGCGCCCGCCGCGGGGCCGGTCAGCAGCGCGCCCTACGCCGGCGGGGCCCGCTTCGTCCGCGGCGCCGCCGATCTCTTTGCCGACGAACCCCCTTCGATTCACTGACCCCCAAGACGCCCTCCCGGCGTCTTTCCATCCCCAAGGAGTTTCACCATGAATCCCGCCACCGAACTGGCCCCGCAGCTCAAGCAGCTGCGCCTCTCGGGCATCCTCGACTCGCTCGATGCGCGCAATCGCCAGGCGATCGACGCCAAGCTCGCCTACACCGAGTTCCTCGCCCTCCTGATCCAGGACGAGGTGGCCCGGCGCGAGCAGAAGAAGTTCGCCACCCGGCTGCGCCGCGCGGCCTTCCGCGCCACCAAGACGCTGGAGGGCTTCGAGTTCGACCGGCTGCCCTCGACCAACCGGGCGCTGGTCCATGACCTGGCCACCGGCCGCTACATCCACGAGAAGGCCCCGGTGCTCATCGTCGGGCCCTGCGGCACGGGCAAGAGCCACCTGGCGCAGGCGCTCGGGCACTGCGCGGTGCGCCAGGGGCAGGACGTGGTCTTTGCCTCCTGCGCCCAGCTGCTGGCGAGCCTCAACGCGGCCCGGGCCATCGGCAACTACGAGCGAAAGCTCCAGCAGTTGGCCCGCGTGCCGCTGCTGATCATCGACGACTTTGGCCTGAAGCCGCTGCGCGCCCCGGCCGACGAGGATCTGCACGACCTGATCGCCGAGCGCTATGAGCAGGCGGCCACCGTGGTCACCAGCAATCTCGACTTCACCGAGTGGGACCAGGCCTTCCCGGGCAACCGCCTGCTGGCCTCCGCCACCGTCGATCGGCTGCGCCACAACGCCTATTGCCTGACCCTCGACGGGGCGTCCTACCGTGCGCCGCGGCAGGGCCCGAACAAGGCCAAAACGACGCTTGCCAGCACCCCGAAAAACCACCACTCTTGAACCCCCGAAGACGTCCGTCAGAGACGATTCAAACTGGCTCCTATATGCCGGTCAGGGGTGGCTCTATTGTGGCGGTCAGTGACAGCGCGCGACCTACGCCCACACGGCAGAGGGCGCAGGCGTGGCCTTGATCGAGATCGAGGGGCGGCAAGAGGTCCATATGCTCAACTCGACAGGCTTCGACCGCTGGCTTCGCGGGCAGGTGTATGCAGCGCATAAGGTCGGCATCCCAGACCAAGCCATGAAGACGACGATTGCCACGCTTGGCGCGGTAGGCACCTTCGAGGGGCCGGAGGTGCAAACCTACCTACGATGTGCAAAGCAAGGCGACGCCTATTACCTTGACCTGTGCGACGACGGATGGAGGGCCGTTCGCATTGCTGCCGGGGAATGGAGCTTGCAGGATCGCTCCCCTGTGCATTTCGTACGCACGGCAGGCGCGCGACCACTGCCCCAGCCCGGAGCACGGGGTAACGTGAATGTCCTGTGGCGTCATCTGAACATCCCGAGGGACGCGCGCCCGCTAGTGCTAACGTGGCTTCTCGACGCAATGCGCCCGGACACGCCTTATCCTGTGCTTGAGGTCAGTGGAGAAATGGGTAGTTCTAAAAGCACGACGCAACGCCGCTTGCGTGCCCTCATTGACCCCGTAGCCGTGCCGTTGCGAGGTGCCCCGAAGTGCGTGGAGGATATCCACATCGCAGCAGCCAACGCCCAGGTGTGCAGCTTCGAGAACCTCAGCAGCCTATCGCAGGACATGCAAGACGCCT
>NZ_BJNV01000118.1 GCF_006539865.1 Zoogloea ramigera | reverse complement strand
GGAGACCGAGCAGGGTTGCGGCGATGGTAGAGAGTGTGATTTTTTTGGCGTTCATTTTTCGCTTTCTCGAATAAGAAAAATAATTCCTGAAGAAATCGGATTGCAGACTTCCTCTATTTATTCGAAATAGCAATTGCCGTGCCTTGTTTTTGTTGTTGGTTTTTTGTTAATTAATTCAATGGCTTGCGTTTGATTGTTCGTATATGTTCGGAGGGCTTTGATAATTTTGTAAAAACCCCCGATTTGAGCTACCTGAATTGAAATTTGTGATTTCCATAACGGTTCGGCTTAATGCCGGGTTATGTGTTTAGGTTTTTTGGGTGCTGATTGTCTTTTGCTCTTAATCGGCGAGTGCAGGGTCAAGCATTTGTTCGGGATTGTTGCGGAGTGTTTCGCGGTGGCAGGTGTGTTCCGTTTGCCTCATGCCATGGGCGCCGCGAGCGTCGGCTGGTGGTGGCCATGGCGCCTCGCGCCAATACGCGGGCATGTCGAGCATTTTTACAGCGCCGCTGACGGGCGTAAAAAAGCCGGCCTCGTGGGGCCGGCTGTGGGGCTGGGCTGCCGGGTTGCGGCTTAGCGGAACACCACCGTCTTGTTGCCATGCACCAGCACCCGGTCTTCGAGGTGGTAGCGCAGGCCGCGGGCGAGCACGGCCTTTTCGATGTCCTTGCCGTAGCGGACCATGTCTTCCACCGAATCCGAGTGGTCGATGCGGATCACGTCCTGCTCGATGATCGGGCCCTGGTCGAGCTCGCTGGTGACGTAATGGCAGGTGGCACCGATCAGCTTGACGCCGCGCTGGTAGGCCTGGTGATAGGGCCGGGCGCCAACGAAGCTGGGCAGGAAGCTGTGGTGGATGTTGATGATCTTGCCCGGGTTGGCCGCGCACAGCTCGGGCGACAGGATCTGCATGTAGCGGGCCAGCACCATCGTGTCACCGCCCACCTCGTCGAAGATACGCTGGACTTCGGCGTAGGCGCGGGCCTTGTTGTCGGGCGTCACCGGCACATGGTGGAAGGGGATGCCGTGCCACTCGACGAAGCCCCGGAAGGTGTCGTGGTTGGAGATGATGCACGGGATCTCGATGTCGAGCTCCTTCGACTGCCAGCGGGCGAGCAGATCGTAGAGGCAGTGCTCCTGCTTCGACACCAGCACGACGACGCGCTTCTTGACTGCCGAATCGGTGATCTTCCAGTCCATCTGCAGCTCTTCGGCGATCGGCGCGAAGCGCTCGCGGAACTCGGTGAGCATGAAGGGCAGCGAATCGGCGCGGATCTCGATGCGCATGAAGTAGCGGTCGGCCTGGCTGGCGTCGTCGGTGCGTTCGGAGTGAAGCGCGGTTTCGAGGATCCAGCCCTTGTGTTCGGCGATGAAGCCCGAAACCTTGGCGACGATCCCGGAGCGGTCCGGGCAGGAGGCGGAGAGGGTGTAGAAGCGTTCGCGGTGCATGGCGGGGGCCGCCGGCCGCGGGGCCGGGCGGCGCAAAAGGAGGGGTCAGATGCGGGCGGAGGCGGCGCGGATCTGGGCCATCAGGCCGCTGTATTCGCGTTCGACCGGGAACTGGGGAAACTCGGCGATGACGTTGTCCGGCGCGCGGAACAGGATGCCGGCGTGGGCTTCCTTGAGCATCGCGGTGTCGTTGTAGGAGTCGCCGGCGGCGATGACCTTGAAGTTGATCTCCTTGAAGCGCTGGACGGCTTCCTTCTTCTGGTTGGCCATGCGCAGGTGGTAGTTCACCAGGAAGCCTTCGGCGTTGGCCTCGAGCTTGTGGCAGAACAGGGTGGGCATGCCGAGTTGCTGCATCAGCGGCATCGCGAACTCGTAGAAGGTGTCGGACAGGATGATGACCTGGAAATCCTGGCGCAGGGCGTCCAGGAAATCCTTGGCGCCGGGCTCGGGGCCCATCTCGGAGATCACCTTCTGGATGTCGGGCAGGCCCAGCTTGTGCTGTTTGAGCAGGTCGAGGCGGTACTTCATCAGCTTGTCGTAATCGGGCTCCTCGCGGGTGGTGCGACGGAGTTCGGGGATGCCGGTGCGCTCCGCGAATTCGATCCAGATTTCGGGGACGAGGACACCTTCGAGGTCGAGACAGACGAGTTGCACGGCGGAAGCTCCAGATTGCGGCGGTTGATTTTGCGAGTCTGCGATTCTAGCAAAGAGACTGGCGCGGCTTCTGCCGAATGCGTCGCGAATTGCAAGCCGCGGCGGCTAGGCCGGCGAGCAGCAGGCCCGTTTCGGCCGGCTCGGGGATGTGCTGCAGCATGGCCTGGGCGAGCAGGGCGTGGCCGGTGGCGGTGGGGTGGATGCCGTCCCAGAACAGGTATCTGGCCGGGTCGGCGCAGATGCTGCCGGAGCCGTTGAAGTTGAGGTCGTCGCCGGTGTAGCAGCGCTCGGTGACATTGCTGAGGCCGTAACTGGCCGGGTTGGCGACGACCTCGGCGAGGAAGCCCGCGGTGTCGAAGTCTAGGATGTCGAGCCCGGCCTGGCGGCGGCTGTCGATGAGGGTGGCGAGCCCGTCGTTGAGGGCGTCGGTGAGCAGCGTACCAAAGGCCACGGCCGCCTGCCCGCGTTCGCGCAGGCGCGGCACGAGGCCGATGTTGGGGGCGTTGGGTACCAGGAAGTGGCTGGCGCCAGCGGCGGCCAGGCTGTCGATGATGAGGCCCAGGTCGGCAACTGTCTGGCCCACGCTCTGCGGCGTGCCGTCGGCGCGGGGGCGGCCGGTGAGGATGTCCTGCAGGTTGTTGGCGCCGCCCCACACCACGTAGAGGGCGTCGGGGTCGAGGGCCGGGCGGGCGGCCAGCAGGGCGTCGCGCTGCTGGAGCAGGCCCAGGAAGTCGGGGATGACCGGGTTGTAGAGCTGGTTGTCGGTGCGCGCGCCACCGAAGGCGTAGTTGGTGCCGCCGTTGAGCGAGGCGACCGAGGTGAAGCCGAAGGCACCGGCGAAGGCGTCGATCCAGATCGGGCCGTTGCTGGCCCGGTTCGGGGCGTAGGCCGACGGGGTGCCCGGCGCCGCCAGGATCGGCAGCGGGACGCCGCCGTTGGCAGCCACGATGGGGGCGTAGGCGGCCTCGATGTTGCCCACGTCCGACAGGCTGTCGCCGAGCACGTAGATTTGCGAATAGCCGGCCGAGGCGGCGGCCGGCAGGGCGAGGCCGGCAGCGAGGGCGAGCCGGCGCAGGGTCTTGCTGATCGATTCGGGCATCGGAGGGCTCCTTGCATTCTCAAAATGGGTTTGAATGCGGTAAGGATACCCGAATCGGGAGCGCCGGGTGGCGTGGCTTCAGTCGGCTGGAATGGCGTCCAGGGCTTCGTGGAGTTCCAGCCAGCGCAGCTCGGCTTCGTCGATCTTGCCGGTGAGTTCGGCCTGGCGCTTGAGGAGCTTGGGTACCTCGCCGGCATCGGGGCCGGTGTAGAGGGCCGGGTCGGCGAGGCGTTCGTCGAGCTGGGCCTTTTCGGCGTTCCAGGGGCCGAGCTTCTTGTCGAGCTGGTCGAGCTCTTTTTGCAGCGGGCGGCGGGCGGCCAGGCGGGCCTGGCGGTCGGCGGCGGCGGCTTCTCGGTCGGCCTTGCGGCTGGCCTTGTCGGCGGCGCGGTCGGGGCACTGGGCGGCGGTGGCGTCGGCGGCGCGGCGCTGGGCGAGCCAGGTTTTGTAGTCGTCCAGGTCGCCGTCGAAGGGCTGCAGGCGGCCGTCGTCAACAAGCAGGAAGCGGTCGCAGGTGGCACGCAGCAGGGCGCGGTCGTGGGACACGATCACCATGCCGCCCTCGTAGTCCTGCAGCGCCAGCGTGAGGGCGTGGCGCATCTCGAGGTCGAGGTGGTTGGTGGGCTCGTCGAGGAGCAGCAGGTTGGGCTTGCCCCAGATCAGCAGCGCCAGCGCCAGGCGCGATTTCTCGCCCCCCGAAAAGGGCGCCACCGGCGCGGTGGCCATGTCGCCGTGGAAGTCGAAGCCGCCGAGGTAGTTGCGCAGATCTTGTTCGCGGGTCTGCGGGTCGAGGCGCAGCATGTGCTGCAGCGCCGATTCGTCGGGGCGCAGGCTCTCCAGGGCGTGCTGGGCGAAGTAGCCGAGCGCCAGGCCCTTGCCTTCGCGGCGCTGGCCGGCGCTGGGCTTGAGGCTGCCGGCGAGCAGCTTGATGAGCGTGGATTTGCCGGCGCCGTTGCGGCCGAGAAGGCCGATGCGCTCGCCGGGGCGGATGGTGAGCTTCATGCCCGCCAGGATCGGCTTGTCCGGGTAGCCGGCGGCGGCGTCTTCGAGCTGCAGCAGCGGGTCGGGGGCGGCGCCGCATTCGCGGAAGCTGAAGCTGAAGGGGTTGTCAATGTGGGCCGCGGCGATGGTCTCCATGCGCTCCAGGGCCTTGATGCGGCTCTGGGCCTGACGGGCCTTGGTGGCCTGGGCGCGGAAGCGGTCGACGTATTTTTGCAGGTGGGCGCGCTCGCGCTGTTGCTTCTCGAACATCGCCTGCTGCTGGGACAGGCGCTCGGCCCGCTGGCGCTCGAAGTTGGAGTAGCCGCCGGTGTAGAGGGTGAGCTGCTGGTTCTCGATGTGGGCGATCTGGTTGACCACCGCGTCCAGAAAGTCGCGGTCGTGGGAGATCAGCACCAGGGTGCCGCGGTAGTCGCCCAGCCATTGCTCCAGCCAGATCACCGCGTCGAGGTCGAGGTGGTTGGTGGGCTCGTCGAGCAGCAGCAGGTCGGAGCGGCACATCAGCGCCTGGGCGAGGTTGAGGCGCATCCGCCAGCCGCCCGAGAAATCCGCCACCGGGCGCTCCAGATCCGCCGCGCTGAAGCCCAGGCCGTCCATCAGCGCGGCGGCGCGGGCGCGGGCCGCGTAGCCGCCGATCTCCTGCAGGCGGCCGTGGAGGTGGCCGATCTCCTCGCCGTCGTGGGCGGCCTCGGCTTTCTCGAGCCCGGCCTCGACGCGGCGCAGCTCGGCGTCGCCGTCGAGCACGTACTCGATGGCCGGGCGGGGCAGGGCCGGGGTTTCCTGGGCCACGTGGGCAATCACCCATGAGGCGGGCATCTCCAGGTCGCCGGAGTCCTGGTGCAGCTCGCCGCGCAGGAGGCCGAACAGGCTGGACTTGCCACAGCCGTTGGCGCCGGTGAGGCCGACCTTCCAGCCGGGGTGGATCTGCAGGCTGGCGCCTTCGATGAGGGTCTTGACGCCACGGGCGAGGCGGAGGTTGCGGAACTGGATCACGGCGGCAGGAAAGCGGGCAGGAAATCCGGTATTGTAAGCGGTTCCTTTATGTAAGCCCTGCCGTGCCATGCGCCGAAGCCGCCTCTTTCCGCTCTCCTGCCTCGCCACCCTGATGTTTGCCCTGTCGCCCGCCGGCCCCGCCCGGGCCGATGAGGCGCCGGTGCCGGATCTGGCCCGCGCTGCGACGCTGCATTCCGACGCCTCCGCCATCCGCGAGGCGGCCACGCTGCGTTTCTCCGACGAGGAGATCGCCTGCTATGCGCGCTTCCTGGTCAACCGCTGCATCGACCAGGCCCGCGAGCGGCGGGTCGAGGCGATCCGGCGGGCGCGGGCCCTCGACACCGAGGCCGACGCGATCGAGCTGGCCGAAAAAAACCGCCGCTTCACCGAGCGCATGGATGAACAGGCCGCCAACGCGCCGCAAAAGGCCATCGAGCGCGCTGAGCTTGAGGCGAAGAACCGGGCCGACAGCGAGGCCCGCCTGCGCCAGCTGTCCGAAAAAGACGCCGACCGCGTGAAGCGCGAGCAGGACGCCAAGACCCGCGGTATGCTCGAGGCCGAGGCCCGCCACCGCCACGAGGCCGAGCAGGCCCGCCGCCGCGCCGATGAGGCCACCGCCGCCGCCCAGCGCGCCGAGCAGGCCCGCAGCGACCGCGAGGACTACGACGAGCGGGCCCGCAAGGCCGCCGAGAAAAAGGCTGAGCAGGAGAAGAAGAACGCCGCCCCCGGCGCAAAGCCGGCCGCCGACTCCCTGCTGCCGACTCGCTGATCCCCTTGCCGCGGCCTCTGGCATCACCCGGCCCCGGCGTGATGCCAGAGGCCGCGGTGCCGCCGGCTTTCGCTGTGCCTGGCCGCGCAGCGATCCAAGGCGTCTCGCGCCCGCTCAGCCCCCCGGCCGGCTGTACTCGTCGGCGATCCAGGCGCCGGCGCTCTTGGCGTTGAGCTTGAAGTCGGGGCGCACCCGCACCCGGGCGATCTCGTCGCCGAACTCGTCGAAGGCGCTGAGGTGCGCGTAGGGCTCGTATTCGTCGGGCACGATGTCGAGGCGCACCTCGATGCGGCCGGCGTCGGTGCTCACGGTGACGCGCTTGTGCAGCGTGGCGTGCAGCTGCTGCTCGTGGCGGCGCAGCACCTCGGAGGCGGTCTTGACCAGGGTGTTGAAGGCCGACGGGTCGAGGGGCTTGGGGTTCTTCTTGTCGCGGCCCATTGTCCACGGGCCCACCAGCGCGGGCTCCGATTCGCCGTCCTTCAGCATCTCCACGGCCCAGCCGTCGTCGTCCGGGTTCTTGATGACGCGGGCCGTCCAGCCGTCGTCGCGCCACAGGCGGTCTTCGGTGATGCGGGTGGGCAGGTCGTCGGCGGTTTCGTCGGGGTGCATTGCGGGGTTCGGGTGGGCCGGGGAAGGGGCGGGATTCTAGCCCATAGTCCGCCGGCGCTCAGTTTTCGGCGTGCTTCACCGTCCAGGCCAGCGCGTCTTCGAGCCGGTCGTTGCCCCAGAACAGCTCGCCGTCGGCGGTGATGAAGCTCGGCGCGCCAAACAGGCCGAGTTCGCCAGCCTTGGCGGTCTGGCGCTTGAGGGCGCGCTTGTTGTCCTCGCTGCCGGCCGCCTCGAGGAGCACGTCGGCGGGCAGCCCGAGGCCGTCGAGGATGGCCCGGATCACCTTCGGTTCGGCGATGTCCAGGTCTTCGGCAAAGTTGGCGCGCATCACGGCGCGGGCAAAGTCGCCCATCCACGCCTCGTGGGTGCCGAGCAGCGCCACCCGCGCGGCGAGCAGGCCGCTGCGCGGAAAGCGCGACGGCATCTGGAAGGGCAGGCCGTAGCCCTCGGCCAGCCGCGCCAGGTCGCGCCACATGTAGCGGCCCTTGGGCGGATAGATGTTGAAGGGCGAGTCGTTCCAGCCGAGCGACAGGAACACCGGGCCCAGCAGGAAAGGGCGCCACGCCACCTCGACGCCGGCCTCGCGGGCCAGCGGCTCGACGCGCATCACCGAAAGATAGGAGTAGGAGCTGGCGAATTCGAACCAGAACTCAAGGGTCTTGCTCATGGCGCGCTCCCTTGCGGTGGGGACGATTCAGCATAGCACCGCAAAAGATCTTCGCCGCCCGGGGGTGGCCCGGCCTGGGGGCTCAAGCAACCCCCCGGCAGCCGGTGCTTGAAGGGGCCCGCTGGGCGGGCGCCGGCTTACTTGCCGCCGAGCTTGCCCGCCAGCACCAGCAGGATCACCGCGCCCACCACCGAGCCGATGAAGCCTGCGCCCTGACCGGCCTGGTAGAGGCCCAGGGCCTGGCCGCCGTAGGTGGCCGCCAGCGAGCCGCCGATGCCGAACAGGATGGTCTTGATCCAGCCCATCGAGTCGTCGCCGGGTTTGACGAAACGGGCGACGAGGCCGACGAGAAAGCCGATGACGATGGTCGAGAGGATGCCCATGGTGTGCTCCTGCGGTGAAGGATCGGCCCTCACTGTAGCCGCCGCACCGGCCGCGGGGTGTTAATAAGTGT
>NZ_BJNV01000117.1 GCF_006539865.1 Zoogloea ramigera | reverse complement strand
TGGCGGCTTGGCCATCCACCTCCCCGGCATCGCCCAGGCGCCGGGCCAGCTGGCCCAGAATGGCGTTCCGCTCGTTCACCGAGCGGTCGATCTCGGAGGCGATCAGGGACACCGTGGAGTACTGCTGGGCCGAGATCGCAGCCTCCATGTCGGCCCGCAGGTACTTGCCGATCACCAGTGTGACGATCCAGATCGACGCGACGGCGGCGCACAGGGCCCCGGCGACGAGCCGTGTTCTCAGCGATTGCCATGAAAGGCTGGTCATGGCCTGGCATTCCTCATTTCTGTTCTTTCACGTGTGCTGCGCGCCGCGCATCGGGGCCAGGCATTCAGCGGGGTTTTCGCTGCGGAGAAACCCATTGGGCAGCAGGGTCACAGCTTTTACGGACACGATGGGGAGAACATTTAGGAAAAATGGCTTCCGCCCGACCGTGTGGCGCTGGATCATGCGGGCTCCACCCGCGCGGCATCCGTTACGGCAAGCTTGTCGAAGCGATGGACGTGCTCGTCTGGGATTAGGATGCTGCCTGTCTCCCATTCAGCCTGCATCATGACGAACCACGACAAGCGCAAGATCCTCCTGGCGGTCACCGGTCTCTCGCCGCAAATCGTAACCGAGACCCTCTATGCCCTTGCCGTCGGCCAGGACACGCCATGGATTCCCGACGAGATCCACCTCATCACGAGCTGTGAGGGGGCCGAGCGGGCGCGGCTGTCCTTGCTCGACCCCGCCGCCGGGCAGTTCCATGCCCTGTGTCGCGACTACCCCCAGCTCGCCACCGCGAGCTTCCCGCCAGACAACATCCACCTGATCCGCGATAGGGTCGGCCAGCCCCTCGGCGACATCCGTACGCCCGAAGACAACGCTCTGGCAGCCGACACCATCCATGCCGTCGTGCGCGCCCTCACGGCAGACCCCGACACCGAGCTTCATGTCTCGATCGCCGGCGGCCGCAAGACCATGGGCTTCTACCTCGGCTACTGCCTGTCCCTCGTTGCACGGCCCCAGGACAGGCTTTCCCATGTGCTCGTCTCCGAGCCCTTCGAATCGCTCCCCACCTTCTACTACCCGCCGGCCTCGCCTTGCCTGCTGCATACCCGTGATGGCCGGCCTGTTCATACGGCCGACGCCCGCATCATGCTTGCCGAGATCCCCTTCGTGCGCCTGCGCACCCTGCTGCCCACGGCAGCCCTCTCGCCCGACCTCAGCTTCGGGGAGGCGGTGGCAGCCACCCAGGCGCACCTCGAGGCCGTGCAACTGACCGTCCATTTTGCCGGCCGCAGCCTCCAGTGTGGGCGGAAGAGCGTCCCCCTGCCGCCTCAGCTGTTCGCCCTGTATGCCTGGTTCGCCATTCTGGCCCGGGATGGCGCGGCGCCTATCCGCTACACCCGCGTCGACCCGGCCGGCTTCCTCGAGCTCTATGGCCGGGTGATCGGTCGCGACGCGGTCGACTGGGAAAAGACCTCAGCCCAGCTCAAGGAGGGCTTTCCGAAAGAGTTCTTCGAACAGAAGTGCGCCAAGATCAACGGCATCCTGCGGCGCGAACTGGGTCTCCTCGCGCCACCCTACCTCATCGCCCGCCACGGCCAGCGCTCGCACAGCTGCCATGGGCTCGACGTCGCCCCCGACAAAATTCTCATCGAATAGCGCATCGGCAAGCTTGCCGTGTCGTAATGTCCGCCCACGCCCGGGTTATCCTCTGCGCATTCCGGAGACGCCACCATGAACGCCCAACACCCCCAGCTCGCCGCATCCAGTCGGGTCGCCTTTGCCGCCTTCCTCCATGATCTCGGCAAGTTCGCCGAGCGTGCCGCCCTGGCCGACATTGACCGCGAGCGGCTCGACGCCCACATCACCCAATACTGCCCTTTCCGCGAAGGGCGCTACCATAGCCACCGCCACGCCGCCTGGACCGCGCTCATGTTCGAACGCATCGAGGCCCACGCCCCCGACCTGGTCCGCGGCGACATGGCCCCCTTCGCCAGCCGGAGCGGGGGCGCCGACATCACCGACTCCCTCGTCAATGCGGCCGCCATGCACCACAAGCCGGCCAGCTTCCTGCAATGGGTCATCGCCACTGCCGACCGGGTGGCCTCCGGCTTCGAACCCGACGAGTTCGAGCGCTACAACGCCGGCGAAGACAAGACCGACACCGGCCGCAACCACTACCAGGCCCGCCAGCTCACCCTCTTCGAGCAGATCCGCCTGGGCACCGCGGCCCGTCCGGCGCGGCCCGCATGGCGCTACCCGCTCCAGGCACTGACCCCCCTGAGCATCTTCCCGGTGCCCGCCGCCGGCTACGAGCCCGCCGCCGACGCGCCGGCCCAGGCCGAATACCGCACCCTCTGGAGCGACTTCCTCGCCAGCCTCGACGCCATTCCCCGCGCCCATCGCCAGAACTGGCCCCTGTGGCTCGACCACTTCGACACCGCCTGGCTCAGCTTCACCCACGCCATCCCGTCCGCCACCGCCTTCGGCGTCAAGCCCGACGTCTCCCTCTACGACCACAGCAAGACCACCGCCGCCCTCGCCACTGCCCTGTGGCGCTGGCACGCCGCCGTCTCGGCCGCCGATTCCGCTGCGGCCAGCGCCCTGCAGGCCCGTTCCGACTGGGACGAGGCCAAGTTCCTCCTCGTCCAGGGCGACTTCTTCGGCATCCAGGATTTCATCTTCGCCGACGGCGCCGAGACCAACCGTTCGGCCGCCCGCCTGCTGCGTGGCCGCTCCTTCCAGGTCTCGCTGTTCACCGAGCTCGCCGCCCTGCGGGTGCTCGAAGCCTGCGGCCTGCCGCCCACCTCCCAGATCACCAACGCTGCCGGCAAGTTTCTGATCGTCGCCCCCAACACCGAGGATGTCCGCACCGCGCTGGCCGCGCTGCGCGCCGAGCTCGACGCCTGGTTCCTCACCCACGGCTTCGGCCAGGCCGGCATCGGCCTCGTCACCCGGCCGGCCAGCTGCAACGACTTCCTCAAGGGCCGCTTCCGCAGCCTCATCGAGGCCCTCTTCGCCGACCTCGAAGAAGCCAAGCTGCAACGCTTCGACCTCACCGGCGCGGCCCCGGCCGTCCTCGATGCCGACTACCCCCACGGCACCTGCCCCTTCAACGGCCGCCTGCCCGCCGACAGCCAGGGCGCCGCGCCCCTGTCGCGGGACCAGATCGCCCTCGGCACCCAGCTCGCCCGCCAGGACCGCCTGCTGATCGCGCGTGACGCTGCCGCCCTGCGTAGCGGCGGGGTCCGCCTGCTCGAAATGCCGGTGTTCGGCTATCGAGTCGCCTTCACCGGCGACGAAGACCTCAGCGGCCGTTTCGGCGAGCTCGCGCGCCAGGGGCAGCTCGTCCGCTGCTGGGATTTCAGCCTCCCCGAAACCCTCGACGCCCCCCTCTGGCATGGCTATGCCCGCCGCTACATCAACGCCTACGTTCCGCTGTTCCGCGACGTCGACATCGTCACCGCCAGCAAGTACGCCGGCACCGCGGCCGACGAAGACGACGCCCCCACCCCCGGCCAGGGCAAGACCCTCAACCACATCGCCTGCGAAGACCGCCGCCCGCGGCCGGGCGACGGTGCCGGCTGGCAGGGCCAGGTCGCCCTCGTCACCCTCAAGGGCGACGTGGACAACCTCGGTCGCATTTTCCAGAGCGGTCTCGAACAACCCACCTTTGCCCGCATGGCGGCCCTGTCGCGGCAGGTCAACGCCTTCTTCTCGGTGTGGCTGCCGGCCTACTGCGCCGTCCATCACCCCGACACCTACACCGTGTTCGCCGGCGGCGACGACTTCTTCCTGATCGGCCCCTGGCTCGACACCCAGCGGCTCGCCGCCGAAATGGCCGACCACTTCCAGCGCTACGTCGCCGGTAACCCCGACATCCACTTCTCCGCCGGCCTCGTCATGGCCAAGCCCGGGCTGCCCATACCCACCCTCGCGGCCCAGGCCGAAGAGGCCCTCGACACCGCCAAGGGCGGCGGCAAGGACGCCGTCGTGCTGTTCGGCCAATACATCCCTTGGGCCGACTGGCCCCGGCTCGCCGCCGCCGCGGCCGAGCTCGACCAACTCGGCGCCGACTACCGGCTCAGCACCGGCTACGTTTACGGCCTGCTCCAGCTCATCGACCTGGCCACCGCCCCCAATAACCCTGAGAGCCCCCTGTGGCGCAGCCGCTTCGCCTACCGCACCCGGCGCTACGTGGTCGACAAGCTCCCCCCCGACGCCCGCGCCCCGGCCCAGGTCCGGCTCGCCACCGCGCTGGGCGAGCAGGGCATCGGCGGCCTCGGCGGCGCCTACCGCATCCCCCTCTTCAACTACTTCTATCGCCAACGCTAAGCGAGGATTCCCCATGACCTACGACAGACGCCCCCCCTCCGGCGGCCCGCGCGGCTCCGACCGCCCCGCCCCGGCCCCCGCGGTCAGCATCGACACCGCCCCGGTCAAGCTCGGCGCCGACATGCCCGAGCTGCTCTTCGCCGACATCGCCCAGGACGCCGCGCGCACCATCGCCGCCGCCGGGGCCGGCAAAACCAACAAGTCC
This sequence comes from Zoogloea ramigera, assembly GCF_006539865.1. GTDB lineage: Bacteria > Pseudomonadota > Gammaproteobacteria > Burkholderiales > Rhodocyclaceae > Zoogloea > Zoogloea ramigera. The sequence continues at coordinate 3,234 of NZ_BJNV01000117.1, read as the reverse complement.
TCCCAGCTCCGCAAGTTCTACGACGAGCTCGTGATGTGGCACGACAAGCTCGCCTTTGAAAAAACCGCCGACGCCCGCGCCGCCAAATACCGCGAACTCGCCCCCTTCATCAAGATGATGAACGCCAAGGCGGCCTACGCCAAAGGGCGCGGCCACGTGGACCAGAACTTCGAGCAACTCTTCTCCCATCTCATCCGCCAGATCGCCTGCCCCGCCACCCTCAAGAACGCCAAGCTCTTCATGGAGGCCGTGCTCGGCTTCCTGAAGGCCGAGGAGAAATAAGCCATGCCCCAGCTCACCGGCATCACCACCCTCACCGCCACCCTCGAGCTCCTCACCGGCCTGCACATCGGCGCCGGCGACGCCGAGATGCACATCGGCGGCGTCGACAAAACCGTCGTCAAGCATCCCCTCACCCAGTCTCCCTACATCCCCGGCTCCAGCCTCAAGGGCAAGATGCGCAGCCTGCTCGAATGGCGCAGCGGCGCCGTCCAGGAGGCCCCCCTCGACAAGGCCGCCCTCGAGGCCGCCCGCGGCCCCGTCCGCGACGAAGTCAAGCGCATCCTGCAGCTCTTCGGCGTCGGCGGCGGCGAGCTCAAGGACGCCGCCGCCCTCGCCGCCGAGCTCGGCCCCACCCGCCTCGCCTTCTGGGACTGCAGCCTCAGCCCAGCGTGGGAGCAGGCCGTGCGCGACAACAACCAGATGCTCACCGAGGTCAAGAGCGAGAACCGCATCAACCGCATCTCCGGCGTCGCCGAGCACCCCCGCAACACCGAGCGCGTGCCCGCCGGCGCCTGCTTCGACTTCCGCCTCAGCCTGCGCCGCCTCGCCGGCGACGACGAGCGCCTCCTCGACACCGTGCTGCAGGGCCTCAAGCTCATCGAGTTCGACAGCCTCGGCGGCTCCGGCTCCCGTGGCTACGGCAAGATCCGTTTCACCGGCCTGTGCATCGACGGGCAGGACCAGCAGGCCCACTTCGACGCCGTCCAGGCCTTCCCCGCCCCGGCCCCCGCGCCATGAACACCTACCGCCTCACGCTGCAGCCCCTGTCCGCCTTCGGCACGCCGTTGGCCGGTGACACCCTCTTCGGCCAGCTGTGCTGGGCCCTGCGTCACCAGCTCGGCAACGCAGCCCTCACCCAGCTCCTCGACGGCTACACCGCCGGGCGGCCCTTCGCGGTCATCTCCGACGGCCTCCCCGCCGGCCACCTGCCGCTGCCCACGCTGCCCTCCCGGCGGTGGGCTGCCAGCGACCTCGACCGCAAGGCCCTCAAGCGGCGGCGCTGGCTGCCCACCGCGGCCCTCACCGAGCCACTGCCCGGCTGGCAGGCCCTGGCCCGCGACGATGCCGCCGCCGCCCACGCCATCACCTGCCGGCCCGGCGTGCTCCAGGCCGAGCGCGCCCAGCCCCACAACACCCTCAACCGCCAGACCGGCAGCACCGGCACCGGCGCCTTTGCCCCCTACACCCAGGCCCAGCTGTGGTTCGCCCCCGGCATGCAGTTCGACCTGTACCTTACCCTCGACGAGGCGCGCCTGCCCCTCGCCGGCCTGCTCGCCGCGCTCACCCACATCGGCCACACCGGCTTCGGGCGCGACGCCAGCATCGGCCTCGGCAAGTTCGCCCTCGTCGGCAGCCCCGTCGCCGCCCCCTTCGGCGCGCGGCCCGCCGGCAACGCCTGGCTCAGCCTCGGCCCCTGCGCCCCCCAGGGCCAGGGCTTCTGCCCCCGGCGCAGCTACTACCAGGCCCTCACCCGCTTCGGCCGCCACGGTGACATGGCCGTGCACGGCGCCAGCCCCTTCAAGCGCCCGCTGCTGCTGGCCCGGGCCGGCGGGGTGTTCGTGCCCCTCGCGCCCGGCGGGGCCGCCCCCTTCATCGGTCAGGGCCTCGGCGGCCCGGCCGCCCCCGTCTCGCCGGCCATGCCCGAAACCGTCCACCAGGGCTACGCCCCGGTGCTCGGCCTCCACCTCCCGGAGACCCGCTGATGCCCTTCCTCACCACCGCCCGGCTCGCCCTCACCCCCCTCGCGCCCATCCACATCGGTAGCGGTGAAGACTTCGAGCCCACCCACTACGTCATCGACGACGGCCTGCTCCACGCCTTCGACCCCAGCTGCGCCGCGCTGCCCGAGCCCCTCGCCCGGCGCCTCGGCCAGCTCGGCGAGCAGGCCGACCTCCTCGGCATCCAGCGCTTCTTTTACGAAAACCGGGCCCACTTCATGCCCCACGCCCGGCTGCTCGTCCCGGTGGCCCCCGGTCTCGCCGCCGACTACGCAGCCAAGATCGGTCGGGTTGCCAACCGCGAAGCCACCGGCAGTGACGTCATCGACAAGCTCTCCGTCGAGCGCGCCACCCACAGCCACGACCGCCCCTACATCCCCGCCAGCAGCCTGAAGGGCGCCCTGCGCACCGCCCTGCTCGACGGCCTCAACGCCGGCCGCCGCCCGCTGTCCGCCGAAAAGGGCCGTGGGCCCAACAGCTGGGATTCCACCAAGCTCGAAAAGCGTCTCCTCGAAGGCGACTACGCCACCAGCCCGCTGCGCCTCCTCAAACCCGCCGACCTCATGCCCGTCGGCGAGCCCGCCCGCGAGGTGCTCTACGCCCTCAGCCGCTACAAGGACCTCAAGCGCGACAAGCACGGCAACGAGCGCCAGCCCCGCGGCCTCCTCACCCGCAAGGAATGCATCGCCCCCGGCCAGTACCGCGCCTTCCAGGGCGACCTCGTCCTCCAGCACCTCGGCGGCCACGACACCCCCGGCGGCACCCCGGCCCGCCACCTTCGCCCGGCCGACCTGCATGGCCTCGCCCGTGACTGCAACCGCTACCACCTGCCGCGCCTGTACGACGAGCTCGCCACCCTCGACCGCCGCAACCTCGTCGACCCCGCCTGGAAGGCCGCCATCGAAGGCCTGCTCGCCGGCGAGCTCAAGGCCCCTCTCGCCGACGGCCGCGCGCTCCTTGTGCGCCTCGGCCGCTACGGCGGCGCCGAATCCAAGACCCTCTCCGGCGACGGCGTCGCGCAGATCAAGATCATGCAGGCCAAGGGCATGCCGCCCTTGTACGAGAGCCGCAGCCGCACCGTCTGGGTGGCCGCCGGCCACGCCGAGCGGGCCCATGCCGCGCTGCCCTTCGGCTGGGCCCTCGTCGAGATCGACCCCGCCGCCGAGCTGCCGGCCCTGCGCGCCTGGTGCGAGGCCCAGGCCGCCCGCCGCCCCGACATGGCCGCCCGCCAGGC
>NZ_BJNV01000116.1 GCF_006539865.1 Zoogloea ramigera | reverse complement strand
GCGGGGGTGAAATGGAGGATCTGCCCCCTGTTTCACCGGCGGTGTGCGGCTGAAGCCGCACCTACAGGCTCCATCGCGTTCAGCTGCGGCCGGCGTAGTTCTTGTCGAGCCACTCGCGGTAGGCGCCGCTTTGCACGTGGGCGACCCAGTCTTGATGGGCGAGGTACCACTCGACGGTCTTGCGGATGCCGGTTTCAAACGTCTCGGCGGGGCGCCAGCCGAGTTCGCGCTCGATCTTGCGGGCGTCGATGGCGTAGCGGCGGTCGTGGCCGGGGCGGTCGGTGACGTAGGTGATGAGGCGGCTGTAGCTGCCGGCGGCGTCGGGCTTGAGCTCGTCGAGGAGCGCGCAGAGGGTGTGCACGATCTCGATGTTGGGCTTCTCGTTCCAGCCACCGACGTTGTAGACCTCGCCCGGGGTGCCCTTTTGCAGGATGGCGCGGATGGCGCTGCAGTGGTCGGTGACGTAGAGCCAGTCGCGGATCTGCTGGCCGTCGCCGTACACGGGCAGCGGCTTGCCGGCGAGGGCGTTGGCGATCATCAGCGGGATGAGCTTCTCGGGGAAGTGATACGGCCCGTAGTTGTTGGAGCAGTTGCTGGTGGTGACCGGCAGGCCGTAGGTGTGGTGCCAGGCGCGCACGAGGTGGTCGGAGGCGGCCTTGCTGGCGGAGTACGGGCTGTTGGGCTCGTAGGTCTTGGTTTCAGAAAAGGCCGGATCGTTGGGGCCCAGCGAGCCGTACACCTCGTCGGTGCTCACATGGTGGAAGCGGAAGGCGGCGCGGGCAGCGGCGTCCAGGCCCATCCAGTGGCCGCGGGCCGCTTCGAGGAGGGTGAAGGTGCCGTTTACATTGGTGCGGATGAAGTCGCCCGGGCCGTGGATGCTGCGATCCACGTGGCTCTCGGCGGCGAAGTGCACGATGGCGCGGGGCTGGTGCTCGGCGAGCAGGCGGTCGATGAGTTCGCGGTCGCAGATGTCGCCGTGCACAAAGATGTGCCGGGCGTCACCCTGGAGCGAGGCGAGGTTCTCGAGGTTGCCCGCGTAGGTGAGCGCGTCGAGGTTGACGACCGGCTCGTCGCAGCTGCGGAGCCAGTCCAGAACGAAGTTTGCGCCAATGAAGCCGGCGCCGCCGGTGACGAGAATCATCGAGAATCCTTGATTGGAAAGCGGTTCAACTGATAGCACCACATTATGACATCCCGCGCGGGTAGCGATCCGCTGCATTCCGCACACCGGGCAGGGGGAAACACAAGGAAACAGGGGTCAATCTGGGCGGCGGTCCTGCCGTAAAGGCTTAACAGGCATTTTCCACCAGGCCTCCGGCACACCGGGCCCCGATTTTTCTGCGGAGACAAGACTGCCAAGATGAAGCCGTTCCGCAACGACGTACCCGAGCGCATGTTCCAGAGCATCATCGCCCCCACCCTGGTCGCCCTGCTCATCGCGCTGCTGCTGGGGGCGATCAGCATCTCGCGCATCGACGCGGCCCACACCCAGGCCCGGGGCGCCTCCTTTGTTCTCGAGACCAGCGAGATCACCCTCAAGATCGAGGAGCGTTTCAAGGCTTACCGCCAGGTCCTGCGCGGGGCGCGGGCCCTGTTTGCGGCGTCCCAGACGGTGACCCGCGACGAATGGCGCCGTTACGTGACCACCCTGCGGCTGCACGTGGACTACGCGGGCATCCAGGGCGTCGGCTTCGCCCAGTCCATCCCCGCCGCCGAGCTGGCCGAACACGAGCGGCGCGTCCGGGCCGAGGGCTTTCCGGACTACCGGGTGAGCCCGCGTGGCGCGCGGGACGAGTACAGCTCGATCGTCTTTCTCGAACCCTTCGACTGGCGCAACCAGCGGGCCTTCGGCTACGACATGTTCTCGGAACCGGTGCGCCACGAGGCCATGGCCCGGGCCCGCAGCCTCGGGGTGCCGGCCCTCACCGGCAAGGTGCGCCTGGTGCAGGAGACCAGCACCGACGTCCAGTTCGGCGTTCTGCTCTATCTGCCGGTATTCCGCCAGGGCCTGCCCATCGACACCACGGCCCAGCGCGAGCGCGCCTTCATCGGCTGGGTGTACAGCCCCTTCCGTCTCGGCGACCTGATCACCGGCACCCTGGGCGACGCGGGCCAGCACCTGCGCATCCGCGTCTTCGACGGCCACAACCTGAGCGCCGACACGCTGCTGTTCGACAGCCAGCCCGGCCGACAGCCCCCTCCAGCGCAAGACCCTGCTCGAGCTGAACAGCCGGACCTGGACGCTGGTCTTCGACCATTTCCCTGGCCCCACCGCCAGCGATCACGCCCCGCTGCTCGAGAAGCTGGCGGTGGTGCTGATCGGCAGCCTCTTCGTGATGCTCACGGCCGCCTTCTGCGTCTCACGCCAGCGCACCCGCGAGCTGGCCCGCACCAGCGCGTCCTTGCGGGCCAGCGAGGCGCGCTACAGCTCGCTGGTCAACCTGTCCCATGACGGCATCGCCGCCCTCGACGGAGAGATGCGCTTCACCTTCATCAACCCCCGCCTGGCGCGGATGCTGGGGCGCACCGAAAAAGACCTGCTGGGGCGCCGTTTCGATTCGCTCTACCCGAGCCACGACCTCGGCAGCGGCCAGACGCTCGCAGAGCGTCTCACCCGGGGCCACCCCACCAGCTTCGAGCAGCAACTGCACAAGGCCGACGGCAGCCTCCTCACCGCCATCGTGGCCGACACCCCCGACCTGGACGCCGCGGGCCGCCTGCGGGGCGTGATCGTGACCCTCACCGACATATCCGAGCGCAAGCAATCGGAGCAGCGCGTGCAATACCTGGCCACCCACGACTCCCTCACCGGTCTCGCCAACCGCCCGATGTTCCTCGAGCACCTCCACAGCAGCCTGCTCATCGCCCGCCGCCACAAGACCCGCTTCGCCGTGCTGTTCCTCGACCTCGACCGCTTCAAGGAGGTCAACGACACCCTCGGCCACGCCGTCGGCGACGCCCTGCTCGTCGAGACCGCCCAGCGCCTGCGCCGCAGCCTGCGCGCCAGCGACCTGCCGGCCCGCCAGGGGGGCGACGAGTTCATGGTGCTGCTGCACGACATCAAGACGAAGGCCGAGGCCCTCGGCGTGGCCGACAAGATCAGCCAGGCCATCGACCGGCCCTTTACGGTCGAGGGGCACGAATGCCGCGTGGCGGTGAGCATCGGCATCGCCCTCTACCCGGACGACGGCGGCGACGCCGAGACCCTCACCCGCCAGGCCGACGGGGCCATGTACCGGGCCAAGACCGCCGGGCGGAGCCCTTCGCGCGGCCCGCACACCGGGCGCCCCGCCGGCTAAAATGCCGGATGCGCAACGCCGCCATCCGAGCGGCGCCCAAAACCAGGAGACCTCATGTCCCGCCACACCAAGATCGTCGCCACCCTCGGCCCTGCCTCCTCCGACCTCGCCACCCTCGAACGCCTCGTCCAGTCGGGCGTCGACGTGGTGCGGCTCAACTTTTCCCACGGCACGGCGGAAGACCACATCAAGCGGGCCAACCAGATCCGCGATGCGGCCCAGCTGGCCGGCCGGCCTGTGGGCATCCTGGCCGACATGCAGGGCCCCAAGATCCGGGTCGGCAAGTTTGTGGACAACAAGGTCGTGCTGCAGCGGGACGCCGAGTTCATCCTCGACGCTAAGCTCGCCGAGCCCGGCAACGCCCAGCGCGTCGGCCTCGACTACAAGGACCTGCCCCGCGACGTTAAGCCCGGCGACGTGCTGCTCCTCGACGACGGGCGGCTCAAGCTGGCCGTCGAACGCGTCCTCGGCCACGAGATCCACACCCGCGTAAAGGTGGGCGGCGAACTCTCCAACAACAAGGGCATCAACCGCCAGGGCGGCGGCCTCACCGCGCCGGCACTCACCGCCAAAGACATGGACGACATCAAGACCGCCGCGCAGATCGGCGTCGATTTCGTCGCCATCTCGTTTCCCAAGGGCGCCGCCGACATGTACATGGCCCGCCAGCTGCTGCGCGCCGCCGGCAGCAGCGCGGTGCTGATCGCCAAGATCGAGCGCACCGAGGCCGTCGCCAACCTCGAGGAGATCCTGGATGCCTGCGACGGCATCATGGTGGCCCGCGGCGACCTCGCCGTCGAGGTGGGCGACGCCGCCGTGCCGGCGCTGCAGAAGCGCATGATCCGCCTCGCCCGCGAGAAGAACAAACTCGCCATCACCGCCACCCAGATGATGGAGTCGATGATCCACAGCCCGGTGCCGACCCGCGCCGAAGTCTCCGACGTGGCCAACGCGGTGCTCGACGGCACCGACGCCGTCATGCTGTCGGCCGAAACCGCCTCCGGCAAGTTCCCGGTCGAGGTGGTCGAGTCGATGGCGCGCATCTGCCTCGAGGCCGAGAAATCCGCCGAGGTCACCATGGACCGCGACTTCCTCGACCGCATCTTCACCCGCATCGACCAGTCCATCGCGATGGCCGCCATGTGGACCGCCTACCACCTCAAGGTCAAAGCCATCGCCTCCCTCACGCAAACCGGCTCCACCGCGCTGTGGATGAGCCGCCTCAACAGCGGCGTGCCGATCTACGCCCTGACCCCCGAGATCGGCGCCCGCAACCAGATGACCCTCTACCGCGAGGTGTATCCGCTGCTGATGTCCCAAGTCCACGCCGACCGCGACGTGCTGCTGTGGGAAGCCGAGCAGATCCTCCTCGAGCAGGGCGTGGTCGACTACGGCGACCTCATCGTGCTCACCATCGGCGAGCCCATCGGCGCCGCCGGCGGCACCAACACCATGAAGATCGTGCGCGTCGGCGACACCCCGAAGCCCGGGCCGGTGTGATCCGCAACACAATTTGGGGCACGCTCGCTGCGGTCAAGCGCGCAGGCCTCATGCCGGCTTGGTAGAATCGCGGTTTTAAGTCCTTACCCGGCCGGCTGCCCGGCCCTCGGAGAGAAAAGTCATGTCCCTCGTTTCCATGCGTCAGCTTCTCGATCACGCCGCCGAGTTCGGCTATGGTCTGCCCGCGTTCAACGTCAACAACCTCGAACAGGTCCAGGCCATCATGGAAGCCGCTGCGGAAACCGACAGCCCGGTGATCATGCAGGCCAGCGCCGGCGCCCGCAAATACGCCGGCGAGGCCTTCCTGCGCCACCTCATCGACGCCGCCGTCGAAGCCTACCCGCACATCCCGGTGGTCATGCACCAGGACCACGGCCAGTCCCCCGCCATCTGCATGGGCGCCATCCGCTCCGGCTTCTCGTCGGTGATGATGGACGGCTCCCTGATGGAAGACGGCAAGACCCCGTCCTCGTACGAGTACAACGTCGACGTCACCCGCCGCGTCGTCGAGATGTCCCACGCCATCGGCGTCAGCGTCGAAGGCGAACTGGGCTGCCTGGGCTCCCTCGAAACCGGCCAGGCCGGCGAAGAAGACGGCGTCGGCGCCGAAGGCACCCTCGACCACGCCCAGATGCTCACCGACCCCGACCAGGCCGCCGACTTCGTCAAGCAGACCAACGTCGACGCCCTCGCCATCGCCATTGGCACCAGCCACGGCGCCTACAAGTTCACCCGCAAGCCCACCGGCGACATCCTGGCCATCGAGCGCATCAAGGAGATCAACGCCCGCATCCCCAACACCCACCTGGTGATGCACGGCTCATCCTCGGTGCCGCAGGAGCTCCTCGAGATCATCCGCGAGTACGGCGGCGACATGAAGGAAACCTACGGCGTGCCCGTCGAAGAGATCGTCCGCGGCATCAAGTACGGCGTGCGCAAGATCAACATCGACACCGACATCCGCCTCGCCATGACTGGCGCGATCCGCAAGTTCTTCGTCGAGAACCCCTCCAAGTTCGACCCGCGCGAGTTCCTCAAGCCCGCCCGCGAGGCCGCCAAGCTGGTCTGCAAGGCCCGCTTCGAAGCCTTCGGCACCGCCGGCAACGCCAGCAAGATCAAGCCGATCAACCTCGACAAGATCGCCGCAGCCTACAAGAGCGGCGCCCTGAACCAGATCGTCCGCTAAGCAGTCGTAACAAGGGCCGGGTCTTCCGGCCCTTTTCACTTACGGCTCCGCTCACCTGAAAGGCCCACCGATGGCAGCCCCCTGGTCCGTGCTGTTCAGCGCCATTCCCTGGTCCGACGTCATCGCCCACGCGCCCACCGTCGCCAAGGGCGCCAAGAAGCTGTGGCAGAAGGTCGGCAAGCGCCCGGCCGCCGACGCCCCGGCCGACGTGCCCATGGAGGCCCCCGGCGCCAGCCCCGAAGCCCGCCTCGCCGCGCTGGAGGCCCGCCTCGCCGAATCCGACCTGCGCCAGCAGGAAAGCGCCGAGCTCCTCGCCGCGCTGGCCGCCCAGAACGCCGACCTGGTGCATGCCGTGGACGAACTCCAGCGCCGCGCCCGCCTGCTCGGAGCGCTGCTCGGCCTCGCCCTGCTCATCGGCGGCGGCGCCCTCGTCACCACCCTGCTGCGCTGAACGCCGGCGGCCTTGCCAGCCGGGCCGCCCGGGCGGCAAGATGTGCGCCCCACCCCGCCGGCGGCCCGTGCCGCCCCGCATCCGATGCCGCTGCCCAAGCACTTCACCGAACACGCGCTGCGCCAGGCGCTCAACGACGAGTTCCACGCCCGCCCGCCGGTCCCGCTGCAAAGCCCCCAGCTCATCAGCTACGTCGCCATGCACCACGAGGGCGAAGCCCCCGGCGCCGCGCTGCAGCACCTCATCCTGCTCGGCCGGCAGCTCGGCCAGCCGATCGACGCCGAGGGCAGCCACCGCCTCATCGACTTCGGCAGCTTCAAGCTCAAGTGGGAGCTGCACAACGAGTTCTCCAGCTACACCTTCTTCCGCCCCGTCGCCCCCGGCGAAGGCATCGCCGAGCCGACCACCGCGCTGGCCGTGGTCCCCGCCGACTGGCTGGCCGGACTGCCCGGCAAACTCATGGTGGCCACCCACGTCGAGCTGCGCCAGGTGGCCGAGATCAGCCCCGAGAGCGTGATGGCCAGGCTCGCCCCCACCGGCCAGACGGTTGGCGCCACCGTCGCCGACGGCGCCGCCTGGGTGTTCACCGACTTCTACTTCGAAGACGGCTTCTCCCGCTTCCTGGTCATCGACGTCTCCCTCACCCAGCGCCAGGCCGGCCGCACCGTGCAGCGCCTCGTCGAGATCGAGACCTACCGGCTGATGTCGCTGCTGGCCTTCCCGGTGGCCAAGGAAGTCGGCCGCCTGCTGGGGGGCGCCGAGCAGCGCCTGGCCACCCTGATGGACCGCACCAACGCCGCCCGCGTGCCCGAAGACGAGCGCAGCGTGCTGGCCGAGCTCACCACCCTCGCCGCCGAAGTCGAACACTCGGTGGCCCGCACCACCTTCCGCTTCGGCGCCGCCCAGGCCTATCACAGCCTCGTGATGCAGCGCATCGAAGAGCTCCGCGAGCGGCGCATCGCCGGCCTGCCCACCTTCCACGAGTTCATGGAGCGGCGCCTGCTGCCCGCCATGCACACCTGCGAGACCATGGCCCGCCGCCAGGAAGACCTCTCCAGCCGCGTCGCCCGCAACAGCCAGCTGCTGCGCACCCGGGTCGAGGTCGAGCTCGAACGCCAGAACCAGGAGCTCCTCGCCCAGATGAACCGCCGGGCCAAACTCCAGCTGCACCTGCAGGCAACCGTTGAAGGCCTGTCGGTGGTGGCGATCACCTACTACGCCTCGCAGCTCGTCCAGTACATGGCCAAGGGCGTCAAGCACGCCATCGAGCCGCTGACGCCGGAGGGCATCACCGCCGCCGCGATCCCGGTCATCGCGCTCATCGTCGCCCTGGGCACCCGCCGCATGCGCAAGCACCTGGACGAGGCCGAGGGCGGGCACTGATGAGCGCCCCCAGGGCCGGGCTTTGCCCAGCCCACCCCCCGCGAGGGGGCCAAGGAAACTGGGGGCGGCCCTGCGTTTCCTTGAGAGCGCCCCCAGGTCAGGGCTCCGCCCAGCCCGCCCCCCGAGGGGG
>NZ_BJNV01000115.1 GCF_006539865.1 Zoogloea ramigera | reverse complement strand
GGGCGGCGATGGCGGCGGTGAGGCGCGCGCGGGCGGCGGGCAGCGCGGCCTCGGCGGCGTCGAAGGCTTCGGCGCGGGCGGCCAGCAGCTGGGCGGCCTCGATGCCGTGGAGGCGGGCGCGCAGGGCGTCGGCTTCTTCCTTGGCGGCGTCGAGCTCGGGGCGCAGCTTTTGTAGCCGCGCGTCGATGCTGTGCATGTCGGCATCGAGTTGCTTGAGGCGGGCGCTGCGGGCCAGCTCACCGAAGTGGAAGTCGGCGGGCTTGCCCAGGTGGCGGGCGCCGCGGCGCTCGCGGTGGTAGCCGTCGCGGGTGATCCATTCGGTCTCGCGGGGCGGGCGGCGGGCGGCGTCGGTGTCGTCGACGCGCTGGATGCGGCCGAGCAGGTCGGCCAGCCAGCGCGGCACGGCGTCGGCGAAGCGGATCACCTCGGCCAGCGAGCCGCGGGCGGGCGGCGGCGCGGGCTCGAGCTCGGGAACGATGAAGTGGCGGAAGCGTTCGGCTTCGCCCAGGGCCCAGGCGGCGTGGCGATCCTGTTCGCGGGTGAGCAGCAGCACGTGGCGGTAGGGGCGCAGCACGGCCTCGACGGCGCCTTGCCAGGCGGGGTCGGTGACCTCGACGATCTCGGCCAGCGCCCGGTGGGCGATGCCGGCCTCGCTGAGGCGGGCGCGGAAGCGGCTGACCTCGGGGTCGCCGGGCGGGCCGCGGTGGTCGCGGGTGGCGCGCAGCTGGGCGGTTTTCTCTTCGAAGGCGGCGATGGCCTCGCGCTCCTGGCGCTGCAGGTGCAGCAGGCGGACGTCGGCTTTGGCGTATTCGGCCTGCAGATCGACGGCGGCGTCGCCGGCCTCGCGGGCCAGGCGGGCGCGCAGGGCGCTGCGCTCGGCGAGGAGCTTGTCGAAGTCGCGCACGTCGTCGTGGGCGGCGAGGTGGTCTTTTTCGGCGTCGAGGTCGCGCTGGCGGGCGGCGTTGCGGGCGGACTCGGCGGCGGCCTTTTCGGCTTCGACGGCTGCGCTGCGCTGCCTGAGGGCGGCGAGTTCGGCCTCGCTCTGCGCGCGGTCGGCGCGGCTGCGGGCGATCTCGCCCCGGGCCAGCGCGATGTCGCGGATGAGTTCGGCCACTTCGAGGCGGGGCACGATCTCGCTTTCGAGGGCCAGGGCTTCGTCGTTGAGCTGCTTCCATTCGAGGTAGCGGTCGGCCTCGAGGCGCTTGGCTTCGGCCTGGGCGCGCAGGCGGTCGAGGTCGAGGCCGAGGGCGGAGAGCTCGCGCTCGGCGTTGTTCTGTTCTTCGCGGGCGGCGGCGTAGTTGTCGAGCACCTCCTTGTCACCGAAGACGTCGAAGACCAGCTCGAGGAGCGCCTTGGGCGAGTATTCGCAGAGCTTGTCGGTGTCGCCCTGCTCCAGCGCGAGCACCTTGGCGATGGCCGGGGTGAGGCCGCCCCAGGCGAGGCGGGATTGGTAGTCGCGGTAGCCGACCCACTCGACGGCCTTGTCGGCGTTGGCTTCGAGGGCCTCGATGGAGATGTCGCCGTCGGCGATGGCGTAGTCGCGGGTCCAGTCGCCGCCGGCGCGGCGGATGCGGCAGGCCAGCGTGACCTCGTCCTTCAGGCACGGAAAGAACGGCCGCTTGCCGGTGCTGCCCGGCCGGTTGGCGACCACCGCGCGGATCCACGCGAAGCTGCGGTTGGCGCGGCGCACGTAGCGGCGGAAGTCGCGCTTGCCCGAGCAGCGTAACCCGAACAGGGTGCGCAGGGCGTCGAGCAGGGTGGTCTTGCCGGAGCCGTTGGGGCCGACGATGGTGATGATCTGGGCGTCGAGGGGCAGGCTGAAGCGGCGCCAGTAGTCCCAGTGGACGAGTTCGAGCTGCTTGATGTGGAACATGTCAGAGGCCTTCGTCGGCGCCGTCGGAGTCGGGCAGCGGGTGGCCGGCCTGGGCGAGCACTTCGCCGAGGGTGCCGTGGATGATGCGGTCGGCGAGCAGGCGGTAGTCGAGCAGCACGTCGAGGAGCGGGCCCTCGAAGATCAGCCCGCCGCGCCGCTCGATGAAGCCGAGCTGGGCGAGGCGCGACAGCAGCTTGCCCTGCACGTAGGTCTTGTGGCCGAGCACCGGCGCAAAGTCGGCCAGCAGCGAGGCTTCCGACAGGCTGCCGGCGACCTCCTCGCCGTGGGGCAGTGGGGCTTCCTGGCCGAACATGTCGTGCTGGCCGTCGTCGATGAGCTTCTGGCGGTTGACCTGGCGTTCGCGCTTGGGCAGCACGATGAGCGCCCAGATGATCACCAGCAGGGCGATCTGGTCGCGGGTGAGACCGATGTTGCTGGCGGCGTATTCGCGGCCGGCGCCGAAGACGGGTTCGTGCACATCGTCGGCGAGGGCCACCGCCACGTGCTCGGCGTAGGGGTTGTCGATGAGCTGCAGGCCGACGGCGGCGAGGCGGGCTTCGAGCTCGGCGCGGAAGGCTTCGTCGACCAGCGCGCGGCGCACCTGCGGGTCGGTGCGCGGCAGGCTGCGGCTGGCCAGCAGGCGGGCGGTGAGGGTGCGGGCGGGGTGTTCCATCAGGCTTCGTCCGGGGGAAGGGCGGTGGCGTCGAGGACGGGTACGGCTTGGGGCGCGGGCAGGCTGCCGTGGGCGCCGACGAGGCCGGCCGACATGGTGGCGATCTCGTCGCTGCCGACGGCCACGGTGGCGGCGTCGAAGTGCACGTCGAGGGGCAGGCGCATGAAGTCGCCGATCGGGCCGTCGGCGGGCGCGTTGGATTCGCCCTCGGCGCCGGCGTCGGCGAGCAGGGCGAGCAGCGACAGGCGGTAGCTGGCGGCCGGGAAGCCGCCGCCGGAGACCAGCGCGGCGAGGGTCTCGGGGGCGTGGCCAGGCTCGGCGAGGCGGGCCAGGCGCTGGCTGAAGTGCTGCAGCAGGCGCAGGTCTTCGGGCTCGGGCTCGGCGCGGCGGGGGGCGGCTTCAAAGGGCGGCAGGGCGGTGTCGGCCTCGATCTGGCGGGCTTCGTCGGAGAGGGTGAGCTCGGCCCGGTCGAGGAGCTCGTGGCCGCCGGCGAGCAGTGTGAGCTCGGGCGCAGGGGCGAGCACGCCAGCGGCCAGCCCGGCGAGGTGGCGGACGTCCTGGCGGCGCAGCCAGCCGGCCACGTCGGAGGACGAGATGCCCGAGCCGCCCAGGGTGACCCGCTGGGCCTCGATCTTGTTGAGGGCGCGCTGGAAGGCGGCGTCGACCCGCGCCAGGCGCGACTGGGCGAGGCCGATGCGCTGGGCGACCCGGGCGAGCTCGAAGGAGACGTCCGGGTCGGCCAGGAGCTGGCGCAGCACCTCGGTGCCCTTCTCGATCCAGCGGGTGTTGGCGGACAGGCGGCGGCGGGCGTCGGAGATGCGGAACTCGGAGCCCGAGGCGATGGCGTCCTCGAAGTGCCAGGCGAGGTCGTTGAGCTTGCCGAGCAGGTGGCCGAGGCTCTCGGGCGTCACGTTGCCCATCGCCGTCTGGCCGGCCAGCTGGGTGGTGAGGAAGCCGAGCTCGAGGTCGTCCTCGGCGGCGAAGCCGAGCAGCATGCCGATGGCGGCCACCGCGTTGCGGCCGAGGTCGGAGAGGGCGTAGCGGTTGTCGTCGCCGATCTCGAGGAGGCCGTTGCCGCGCAGGCGGCGCAGCACGGTTTCGAGCTTCACGGGGTCGAGGAAGGCGAAGCGCTGGCGCAGCTGGTCGGGGCCCCAGCGCGGGGCGTCGGTCTCGCGGCCGATCTCGCGCAGCACCAGCAGGCGCATCAGCACCTCGGCCTCGCTGCCGTGGAAGAGGGTGCTGAAGGCGGCCAGCAGCGGGCGGGCCTGGAGCAGCGGGGCGAGCTCGGGCACCTCGTCGGGGGCGACGCCGGGGGCCAGGATCTCGTCGAGGCGGGCTTCGGTCATGGGGCGGGGCTGAACAGGGCGAGGGCGGCGATGCGCTGCTCGATGTCGTCGGCGACTTGCTGGTAAGCGGCGCTGCCGACGCGGCCGAAGCGGCGCCGGAATTCGTCGGTCTGCATGGGCTCGGGCAGGCCGTCGGTGGCGGGCATGATCGCCTCGCTGCCGAGCCCGCCGGCGAGGGCGGCGGCGAGGCGGGCGGGCTGGCGCACGGCCAGCTCGCCGAAGCGGGTGCCGGCGCGGTCGGCGGCCAGGTCGGCGAACGAGAAGCCGCTGCCGCCGCGGGCGTCGTCGACCTCCTTGTCGAGGCCGACGGTGTTGGCCAGCGGCTCGCCGGCCCAGGCGGCCAGCGCCGCGGAGATCGCGAAGTGCTGGGCGAGATCGTGGCGGCCCTGCAGGGTGAGGATCAACGGCCGGGGTTGTCGCTGGATCGTCGGCACCAGCAGCGCGATGTTCTTGCCGGAGAGCTGGGCGGCGATGACGAGGAGGGCGTGCCGGTAGGCGGCGGTGCGCCCGTCCGGGCCGGCCTCCTCGCCGGCCTCGAGGAGGATCGGGCCGAGGACGTCGGCGAGCTCGGCCTGGCGGCGGCCTTCGCCGACCCGGTTCATCACGTCCGCCAGGCGCTCGTGGGCGGCGGTGAGGCCTTGCTGTTCGGCCGGGGTGAGGGCCAGCGCGCGGGCCGAGGCGAGGAGCGCCGGCTGCCAGGTGTAGGTGAGGCGCAGGGCGTCCGGGGCCAGGCGGACCCGCGACACGCTGCGCTTGAGCTGCGCGAACTCGGGGGCGAAGGCGCTGACGCGCAGGCCCGCGTCGAGGGCGAAGGTGACGAGGGCGCCGGGCAGGGCGACGCGGCCCAGCTGGAGCACGTCGATGCGCCCGTCGGCCGCCAGCGCGGCGCTGGCGTTGAGGTGCTGCCCGGGGGCGAGGCCCGCCGGCAGCGGCCAGGTGTAGCGGAGTTCGGCGCCACCTTCGCGCAGCTGGATGGCGGCCCTGCCCGGCAGGCCGTGGCGGGCGGCGAAGTCGAGGAGGGCCTGCAGCTCGGGCCCGGCGATGCGGACTTCGCGGCTCGCGCCGGGCGGCAGATACCGTGGGTCGTTGGCGCGCAGGATGCCCTTCACCCGCTTGAAGCTCGCCGCCGACAGCTCGGCGGGGGGCGGCACCAGGGGCGTGGCGTCGACGGCCTGGAAGAGCAGCGCTGCGAGGGCGACGACGGCCGCGAGGGCGCAGGCCACGAGCCAGGTGAATAGGCGGAGCATGGGCAGGCTAGGTGTCGAGGGGGGCGGACGATGGGGTTGAGCGGGTGAGCTGGCGCGTGGCGCCGGAACCCGCCCGGCGTGGACGGCACAGGAGGCACCCGGGGTGCCTCCTGTGCCGCGCGTCCATCACATGCTTCAGACGCCCTGCTTGAGGCTGGCCTGGATGAAGCCATCCAGGTCGCCGTCGAGCACGGCCTGGGTGTTGCCGACTTCGTAGCTGGTGCGCAGATCCTTGATGCGGCTCTGGTCGAGCACGTAGCTGCGGATCTGGTGGCCCCAGCCGATGTCGCTCTTGGAGTCTTCGAGCTTCTGCTGCTCGCTCTGGCGCTTGCGCAGCTCGAGCTCGTAGAGGCGGGCGCGCAGCATCGACCAGGCTTCGTCCTTGTTGCGGTGCTGGGAACGGTCGTTCTGGCACTGCACGACGATGCCCGACGGGACGTGGGTGAGACGCACCGCGGAGTCGGTCTTGTTGATGTGCTGGCCGCCGGCGCCGGAGGCGCGGTAGGTGTCGGTGCGAACGTCGGCGGGGTTGATCTCGATCTCGATCGAGTCGTCGACTTCGGGGAACACGAACACCGAGCAGAAGCTGGTGTGGCGGCGGGCGTTGGAGTCGAAGGGGCTCTTGCGGACGAGGCGGTGGATGCCGGTCTCGGTGCGCAGGAAGCCGTAGGCGTACTCGCCGCCGACCTTGATGGTGGCGCTCTTGATGCCGGCCACTTCGCCTTCGGACTCTTCGAGCAGCTCGACGTTGAAGCCCTTGCGTTCGGCGTAGCGCAGATACATGCGCTCGAGCATGCCGGCCCAGTCCTGGGCCTCGGTGCCGCCGGCGCCGGACTGGATCTCGATGAAGCAGGCGTTGCCGTCCATCGGGTTGTTGAACATGCGGCGGAATTCGAGCTCGTCCACCCGGCCCTCGAGGGCGGCGGTGTCGGCTTCGACGGCCTGCATGGTGTCTTCGTCGTCCTCGGTGGAGGCGAGCTCGAAGAGGTCTCGGCAGTCGGCGAGGCCCTGGTCTATCTCTGCGAGCGTCACGACGACGCCTTCGAGGGTCTTCTTCTCCTTGCCGAGCTCCTGGGCGCGCGCGGCGTCGTTCCAGATGTCGGGGTCTTCGAGTTGCTTGCTGACTTCGATCAGCTTCTCAGCCTTGGAATCGTAGTCAAAGATACCTCCGAAGTTCGAGCTCTCGGGCCTTGAGGTCGGCGAGCTTGTTGGAGATGGCGTTGAGGCGTTCTGCTTCCATGGTCAAAGCCCTGAGGAATAAGGAAAAACGGCGGATTATACCGGCACCCGGCGCGCGCGCGAACCTGATTCGCGGCTGCGCGCGGGCGGGCTCAGCGCAACGCGGCGCGGCTCTTGCAGCTCTTGAAGCGGCTGCGGCACTGGCTGGCGCACAGGAAGGCCGCGTCCGGGTCGGCCTGCGGGCAGCTGAGCAGGCAGCGGGTGTTGGCTTCGATGCACTGGGTCACCGAGGCCGGCGCGGCGGACTTGCGGGCCGCGGCCGACTGGGTGTCGTCGGCCTCGTCGGCCGGCTTGCTCATCAGCCGGAAGCTGCCCCGTGAACCCGCGTCGCTGCGTTCGGCCTGGCGGTACTTGCCTTCGAAGATGTTCGCCGTGCAGGTGCCGGAAAGGTGGAGAACGGGGCCGGCGCCGGTCTGCACGTGAAAGTCGCACTTGCTGCCGTTCATGTCGCCCGAGGTGACGCGGCCGTTGCCCGCGTAGGGCGACTCGGCCTTGAACTCGCCGACCAGCAGGCCCTGCAGCTTGCGCAGCTCGATGCTCATCGAGACGGGCCCGCCGAAGTCGTCGGGCAGCAGCAGGCCCTCGTAGCGCCGCGCGTCGTCCGCGAAGCCGCTGCCGGCGGCGGTGAGGCCGACGACGAGCAGCAGCGTGGAGACGAGACGGCGAAAGTCGAGATGGCGGATGTCGGGCATGGTCGGCGGCGGGCGGAGGCGATGCGTCAGAATAGCTCGTTGGTGGCCAGGTAGCGCCACTGGCCGGGGGGCAGGTTGCCCAGCATCACACGCCCGATGCGCACCCGCTTGAGGCCGACCACCTTGAGGCCGACGAGCTCGCACATGCGGCGGATCTGGCGCTTCTTGCCTTCGCGCAGCACGAAGCGGAGCTGGTCTTCGTTGAGCCAGCTGACCTTGGCCGGGCGCAGCGCCTCGCCGTCGAGGGACAGGCCGTGGTTGAGCAGCCTGAGGCCCTCGGCGTCGAGCGTGCCTTCGACGCGCACGTGGTATTCCTTCTCGATGGCGGAGTCTTCGCCGATCAGCGCCCGGGCGATCCGCCCGTCTTGCGTGAACACCAGCAGGCCGATGGAGTCGATGTCGAGCCGGCCGGCGGGCGCCAGGCCCCGGTGGTGGGTGTTGAGGAAGCGCGTCTCGGAGGGGTCTTCGGCCCAGCGGTTCTCGGCGGTGATGAGCACGCTGGCCGGCTCGTAGCCGTCCTCGGCCTGGCCGGAGACGTAGCCGACCGGCTTGTTGAGGAGGATGGTGACGCGGCGGTCCTGGACGGTCTGGCCGCGGCGGTCGAGCTCGATGGCCTGCTCGGGCCTGACGCGGGCGCCGAGTTCGCTGATGACGCGGCCGTCCACCCGGACCCAGCCCTTCTCGATGTATTCGTCGGCCTCGCGGCGGGAGCACAGGCCGAGCTCGGCCATGCGCTTGGAGAGGCGCAGGGTGCCGTCGTCGCGCTGGGGTTCGGCAGGGGCGGGGGCCGGGCGGGGTTCGCCGGACCACTGCTTGCGCTCGTGGCGCGGCGGGCGGGCGTCGCCTTCCGGGCGGGGTGCGCGCTCGCCGCGCTCGGGGCGGTCACCGTAGGGGCGGGCCGGGCGGTCACCTTCGGGGCGCGGGCTGCGGTCGCCGAAGCCGC
>NZ_BJNV01000114.1 GCF_006539865.1 Zoogloea ramigera | reverse complement strand
GAGGTGGCCGCCGCCACCCGCGCCTCGGCCGCGGCCCGGCTGCGGGCATCCAGCACCTCGGCGCGGGCCGGCTCGAGGGCCACCAGCGGCATCCCGGGCAGCACCGCGGCGCCCACGTCGAGCCCGATGCGGCGCGCGTAGCCGGCCACCGGCGCGCTCACCACGTAGCGGTCGATCACCCGGGTGCGGCCTTCCTGCTCCAGACTCACCCGCATCGGGCCGCGGCTCACCGTGCCCATGTCCACCAGCACCGGCCGCGGCCGGAAACCGAAATACAGGCCCACCACCATCGCCACGACGATCAGCCCGATCAGGCCGCGGCGGCGCCATTCGCCCACGTTTTTCACACGCTCACTCCGGAGTCTTCAAGACGGCAACCAGGTCCAGTTTGTCGAGCCGGCTCCGCACCGCCAGGCCCGACAGCAGCGCCGACACCAGCACCACGGTGACGGCGAAGGCATAGGTCTGCGGGGCCAGCACCACCGGCACCCGAAACAGGTCGTTCTGCATCGTACTCGCGATGTAATGGCACATCCATCGGCCGGCCACGAGGCCCAGCGGGATCGCCGCAAGGGTCAGCACCGCCAGCTCGCCGAGCAGGATGTAGGCGATCTCGCCGCGGGTGAAGCCCAGCACCCGCAGGCTGGCCAGCTCGCGGCCGCGCTCGGTGAGGGCGATGCGGGCGCTGTTGTAGATCACACCGAAGGCGATCACCACCGCGAACACCGTCGCCACGTAGGTGAAGAACAGCATGGTCTCGTCCATCACCCGGTTGAAGGCGCGGATCTCCTGCACCCGCTCGGCCACCCCGGCCACCCGCGGGATGCCCTTGAAGCGCTCGAACAGCCCGGCCAGCTGCGCCCTGTCCACGCCCAGCCAGGCACCGGAGATGGTCGGCCCCTCGCGCATGAAGGCGTTGAGCGCGGCGAGGTCCATGTAAGCCGAGACACCCAGGTATTCCTTCACCAGCCCGGCCACCACCACGTCGCGCCGCGGGCGGGCGCCCTCCAGCACCTCCACGGTGATACGGTCGCCCGCCTTCACGCCGAGGCGCTTGCCCAGGTGGTCGGTGAGCAGCAGGCCCTCGGCCGGCAGCGCCACCGGGCGCAGGTCGGCGTCGAGCAGGCGCTGCAGCTCGCCCCCCGATTCGAGGCCGCGGATGGAGGTGCGGTATTCCAGGTGCCCGCTTTTGAGGCGCACCGGCACCGCGCGGAACACCTCGACCCGCTGGATGCCCGGCAGCGCGGCCAGCTCGAAGCGCGCCCGGTAGGCGGTGGGGTCGGTGAAGCTGAGCGACAGATCCTCGCGCTGGGACATGCCGAACTGCACGTTGATCATGTAGCCCACCGTGTCGCGCTGGAACAGCCCGGTGAGGATGATCCCGCAGCCCAGCGCGATGCCCACCACCGCCAGCGCCGACTTGAGCGGACGGCGGCCGATGTGGCGGGCGATCATGCGCGTCGGCTGCGACATCCAGCGCTTCAGGCCGAGCCGCTCGGGCAGCGTCTCCCGGTAGCGCGCCGGCGGCTCGGGGCGCATCGCCTGGGCCGGCTGCAGGCGCGCCACTCGCGCCACCGCGGCCCAGGCCCCGGCGCACGCCGCCAGCAGGCTGACCGCGGCCGCCTGCACCACCACCAGCGGCTCCAGCGTGTAGCGCAACCACGGGAAATGGTAGAAATCCATGTACAGCCCGGCCAGCAGCCCGCCCAGCCAGTGGCCCAACCCGACGCCCGCCACGATGCCTGCGGCGGCGATCGCCGCGACCAGCTTGAGGTAATGCGCCAGGATCGCCCCGTTGCCGTAGCCGAAGGCCTTGAGGGTGGCCACCTGCTCGCGCTGCATCGTCACCAGCCGGCCAATCACCACGTTGAGCAGGTAGGCCGCCACCGCCAGGAACATCGCCGGAAACAGCCGCGCCAGGGTGCCCAGCTGCTGCAGCTCCTCGCTTAAAAAACGGTGGGAGCGCTGGTCGTGGCGCGCGTAGGCGCCGAGGCCGCCGTAGCGCTCCAGCAGCCCGTCCACGGCGGCCATCACCGCGGCGGCGCTGGCTCCGGGGGCGAGGCCGATGGCCAGGTCGTTGAAGGCGCCCTCCAGGTCGTAGGCCTGGCCCAGCGCCCGGCGCTCCATCCACATCACGCCGTAGCGCTTGCTGTCGGGAAAGGCCGAGCCCGGCCGCATCTGCTGGATGAACTCGGGCGACAGGGCCGTGCCCGCCACGGTAAGGGCCTGGCGCCGGCCGTTGAGGATGACGTGGAAGCGCCCGCCCGGGTGCAGCCCGTGGGCCTCGGCGAAGGGCGTGCTGACCACCACCTCATCGGCCCGCTCGGGGGCCGGCAGGCGCCCCTCGCGCAGATGCAGGGCGTTGAGCCCGCCGGGCGCCGGCAGCGAGACCATCAGCGCATTCACCGGCTCGCCGAAATCCGGCATGTCGACCCGCAGCGGGGCCACCACCCGGGTGTCCGCCCGCGCCACCCCGGGCAGCGCGGCGATGCGCTCGCGCAGGGCCTCCGGCGCCCGCTTGAGGGACACGAAGACGTCGGCGAAGCGGTACTCGCGGTAGTAGCCCTGCTGGGTGTCGCGCAGCGCGTGCAGCGTGGACAGGAACATCACGTGGGTGGCCACCCCGCACATCACCACCAGCGCGATCGCCACCGCCTGCCCGCGCATGTGCCACAGGTCGCGCCACAGCTTGCGGTCGAGGGCACGCATGGCGGCGGGCTACCAGCTGAGCCCGGAGGCGGGCTGGCGCACCGCGTTGCGCTCGATGCGCGCCACCTGCCCGTCGCCGAAATGCACCACCCGGTCGGCCATCCCGGCGATCACCGCGTTGTGGGTGATCACCACCGTGGTGGTGCCGAGCTCGCGGTTAACGCGGGCGATCACCTCCAGCACCATCACCCCGGTGTGCACATCCAGCGCCCCGGTGGGCTCGTCGCACAGCAGCACCTGGGGGCGCTTGGCCACGGCGCGGGCAATCGCCACCCGCTGCTGCTCGCCCCCCGACATCTGGCTCGGGAAGTGGTCGAGCCGGTGGGCCAGGCCCACCAGCGCCAGGGCGTCCTCGGGGCGCATCGGGTCATCGGCGATCTCGGTGACGAGGGCCACGTTCTCGCGGGCAGTAAGGCTGGGGATCAGGTTGTAGAACTGGAACACGAAGCCCACGTGGGCGCGGCGGTAGCGGGTCATCGCCGCGTCGTCGTCCACCGTCAGGTCGTGGTCGCCGTAGCGCACGGTGCCGCTGGTGGGCACGTCCAGCCCACCGAGGATGTTGAGCAGCGTCGACTTGCCGCTCCCCGACGGCCCCAGCAGCACCAGGAACTCCCCCGCGTGGATGTCCAGGTCGACGCCCCGCAGCGCCTCGACCCGCACCTCGCCCATCTCGTAAACCTTGGTCAGCCCCCGCGCCTCGAAGATCGGGCGCCCGGCCTGCGCCAGCTCGTTCATCGCCACCTCACCCGCCGTTGCCGCCGCCTTTGCGGTGGATGCCGTAAGGATACTCGCGAACGGCCGTGGCGTCGCCACGGCCGGGGCGCGTGCGTGCTGAGACAATAAAAACCCGCCGGAGAGGCGGGTTGAGTGGGTTATTCAGCCTTCTTGCGCCGCTTGCGTGTTGGCTTGGGCGGTGCCGGCGCCGGTGGCGGGGCGTCGGCGGGTACTTCTTCAAGGACGTCGGGGTTGAGGAAACCAAAACCGATCGAAAATTGCCCCCAAGGCTGTCTGGCCGTGATGTTGGCCACCATCTCCCGGATGGCGGGGTAGGCAATGGTGTGGCCTGCCTGCATGGCCAATGTTCTGCGCTTCTCTGCAGGAACAGATTCGTCGATCGACAGCACCACAAGGCACACGATGTTGAAGAAGTAAGGGGTGTCGGTGGTCATGCTGTCATTGAGCTTGACGCGCAACTCAACGACAAACCGGTTGTCGGTTTGGGGTACGGGCTGGGTGGCGATTCGGGAATCCACCTTTACATCCACCGGAGCACCATTCGCCGTCGGCGAGAAATCCTTATTCGCCACGATAAAAACCTCGGGGAACGCGGTGTTCTCGAGGAAAACGGGTATGTCGTTCATGCTGCGCGTGCACTCAGTCGGTTGCACATCCAAGCGTCCGGTAGGGCTTCCGGGGTGTCATCGGCAGTGCTTGATGTGCTGTCTAGGGAAAAGTGTGCATCGAGCACCGCAGTGGGTAATGCCACCCATTCTCGATCTGTTACCAAGGTCACGTGCTGTACTGAGGGCTCTTTGAAGCCGCTTAAGCTTTTTGCCAGAAGGGCTGGAAGTCCCGGCCAGTCCAGAAAGCTTGATGCAGATGCAGTGACCGGTTTCGAGGCTGATGACGTAACTGCGGGGATGTCGATCTTTACGCCGGCCCTGTCCGCCAGTTTTTGCATCGTCGCGACGTCTTCTAGCGCAAGGCGCAAGAGCAGCGCTGTCGGGCCGGTGGGGGCGGTGTCGCCTCGCTCCCATTTGGAAAACGCTGTGGGGCTGCCGCAGTGGAAAATGCGGGTTGCCTCTTCCTGAGTGATCAGGTACTTCTCGCGCAGTTCGCGCACTTCGCGCGGGGCGATGTCCTTGACGATCTGCCGTTCGAAGGCGTCGAAGAGATCGCGATTGCGGGAAAGCTGTTCCGCAGCGCAAAAGCTGATATCGCAGTCCAGACAAACAGTGTGCTCCTGCCCGTCGAGGACATGATCTTTTTTCAGGTATCGATACGTCACGGAATGATCGTGCCGAACCTCAAGGCAAGTGCTGCCGCACAGCGGGCACTCAAGCGCAGTGGTGGGCGTGCTCATGTTCAGTACCTTTAGTTATGTATGCTGAGGATCAAACACTTGGGGTTTGATTCCCGGAAGCCAAGCTTGACGTACACGTCACATCCGGTACCTGGGCGATCGGCTTCACACTTTCGTGAGCGTAGCCACGAGATGGAGTAGCCATCGGCGTCCACGATCATGTTATTCGTGGTGATGCACCGCTCAGAGCGATGGAAGTGCCTTGCTTCTAAGCTTCTGATGATTTTCCGCAATTCGTCGTCAGACAGTGGAGGAACAAAGTCTTGCTTTTGATCATCCTGTGCCTTTTCGTTGATAACGACAAAACCGTGGAGATCTACAAGCTTTTGTACCTTGGCCAAGTTGTAGACCGGTCCGTTCGCGATACGTTGCCGGTCATCATCATCGCTAAGTTCGATGATGCACGCCCCGCTCACGACGATCCTTGGGTTCGGATTATTGACCATTTTGGTTAGTCAGCACAACCATTGAGTTGTCATGGTCTTCATGTTGGTGTCACATCAATGAGTGTCCGGGAGCGCTTTTCCTGGTCGGTTGTTTCGTCGATGTAACGGGTTTCTGTGTAGGTGATGGTGCACGGCTTGCCGAAGCACTGGGTCACCTTTGCGGCGAGCTCGTCGGGGGCCTTTCCGGTGATGGCACCCTCGTCGCCGAAGAACTCGAACTTGCGCCGACGCAGGCTTGCGCCTGTCAGAACGCCGGTTGCTTGCACCTGGCGAACGGGCGACTCCTTGATGTTGGCGAGCCGGTTGGCCAGGGTGATGAGAGCAGTTTCGTCGGCGATCCAGCTTCGCTCTTGGCCGTCTGGGGTGTGCCATGTTGCCTTGGGGGTGGCCTCCGCCTTGATCAGCGTGTTCACTACATGGCGGTACTGCACCATGACGCGCTGACCGAGGCGGGCCGCCTGTTCGACGGGATTGTCTGTGTTGAACAGATCGAACGTGGCAGCCAGTGAGGTCTCCGGGAGGCTGCTTCCAGTGAGATCGGTGCGCGTCTGGGCTGCAAAACGGATGCCAAAAGACGAGGGGAAGAACCCGGCGACCTCCAGTTGGCACTGCAGCTTGATTGCCTGGGGGATGACGAGCGTCGGGTAGGGCGTGCCCATGGCCTGGCCTACGCGCTCGTAGAGCTTTTGCATTCCTTCCAGTACGACAGCCAGTGCCTTGGCACTGGCACGGTGCCCGTCGTATTTGCGGCCCTGCAGAGCAAAGTCGACGAACTCGGTTTCGCGGGCGCTCATCAGTTCGGCGAGCTCATGCTCGAGCTTGCGTTGAGAGCTGCGCAGGCTTTCGATCGAAAGGAGGTAGATCTCAGCAGGGCCGTCGGCTGCAATGATTCGTTGCTGCGCCGCGATGGCCGTGTCGGCCGCGATCAACTGTTCGCGCAACCAGCGCACCCGCATTTCAGCGTGTTCGGCGTTGGTATTGGCCCGCCAGGAGCGCGGTTCAGGCAGCCGTTGCATCACTTGAGGTCTCCAGTGGTTCGGGCGTGGGCATAACCGTGCGCGCGACAATGCCCTTTGGGCGGCCGTAGTCGTCGTGTCCGAGCAAGCTTTCCCAGTACGAGCGCACCAAGAGGAAGTCGGCGTTCAGTTGGTGACCGGCAGGGGGGACTGGGACGAAATACGAGTCGCAGTGGCAATGGCGTGCGGTCTCGTCGCCTTTGAAGTACGCCTTGATCAGCGTGCGAAGTTCGGGCGAAAGTGCCTCAAAGGCATTGATCGTGCAGAAACTCACAAGATCGAGATCGCAGGGCCCTACTTTCGACGAGACAAAGCTACCCCCGATCCACTGCTCGGCGGGTAGGCCAACGAGCATGAGCGCTTCGATCAGGCGCTCATACCCCTCAAAGATATCTTCTCGTGTTATAGGGCCGCCGGTGGCTGGTGGGCCCCGCAAGTACGATTCGTACATTAGGCGCTTGGTGACGAAGCGCTCCCGAATCTCGTCGTGGGGGGCGGGGTGAATGCCTGGGGGCAGGTATCCGGAATCAGTAAAGTCGGGCAGTGAGCTCAAAGCTTCCCCAGTAAGGCGCGGATTGATCGGGCTATGCGCGCGCCTTCTTCGGGGTTGTTCTTGTAGGCCTGCACGAGGTCGGCTATCGCGATACGCACGTCATTATCGGCGCTGCTTATGTCGTCTTGCAACAGATTGACGAGAGTTTCTGTGGTTCCCGGGCAGCCAGGGTGGCGCCGGAGAGTTCCACGGCCTTGGCTGCAAGATGGGGCTGGTAGTGTCCAGCGGAACTTCGAGCGCCTTTGCGAAGCGGTAGGTGGCGTCGAGAGCCAGCTGATGTTTTCCTATGGCGCAGGTCGAAGGAATACCTTCCCAGGCACCGGGGGCTCGGCCTTGCCTGGGCGAAGGAGTGTCGGCTCGCCGCCGCCCCCACGGCCACGCCGAGCGGCCCCCGGCGCGATGAATCTTGCACCCCACCCCCCGAAAACCGACAATACCGGGTTAGTCAATAAACCCGTTCTTTTAAGTGAAACTCGAACGCATCCTTCAGGGCCAGGGCTTCGGCAGCCGGCGCCAGTGCCGCCAGCTCATCGAGCTCGGCGAAGTCCGCATCCAGGGCGAAGTCGTCGACAACCCCGGCATCGATGTCGCCACCGCCGGCCTCGTCTTCGAGGTCGAGGGTGAAACCTGGGTCTACCGCGACAAGACCTACCTCGCCCTCCACAAGCCCGCCGGCTTCGAATGCTCCCACGAGCCCAAGCACCACCGGGGCGTGTATTCGCTGCTGCCGCACCAGCTCGTCGAGCGCAACGTGCAAAGCGTTGGGCGGCTCGACGTGGACACCACCGGCCTGCTGCTGTTCTCCGACGACGGCGCCTTCATCCACAACCTGTCGTCGCCCAAGAAGCACGTCCCCAAGACCTACCGGGCCGAGCTCGCCGAGCCCGCCTGCGACAAGCTCGTGCCGCGCCTCCTCGAGGGCGTGGATCTCATCGACGAGGCCCAGCCGGTGTGCGCCCTGTCGGCCCGCCTGCTGTCCCCGACCACCCTCGAAATGTCCCTCGACCTGGGCAAGTACCACGTCGTCAAGCGCATGATCGCCGCCGCCGGCAACCACGTCGCCGCGCTGCACCGCAGCGGCTTCGGCGGCCTCAGCCTCGGCGAAGGCGTGCTGGCCGGCCTGGCCGAAGGCGACTGGGTCTACCTCGAAGCGGCCGACCTCCAACAACTGCATCCTGCCGCCTGAAAGGGCCCGCCATGACCGACACCCCCCGCCGCCGCCCGCCCCTGCC
>NZ_BJNV01000113.1 GCF_006539865.1 Zoogloea ramigera | reverse complement strand
AAGGCGATCAAGGGCACGATCGCGGCCCTGCCTAGCATCTTCAAGGGCTCTCCCTACAACAAGGCGTACTACGTTGACGTGCTGTGCATGCTTTACGAGATCCTGGCAAAGGTCCGGAAAGAAGGCCTGATGTCGATCGAAGGGGATATCGAGAACCCGGAGGGAAGTCCGATCCTTTCCAAGTACCCGGCCTTCACGGCAGATCACCACGCGGTGGACTTCCTCTGTGATTACCTTCGGATGATGGTCGGCGGCAATCTGAATGCCTTCGAAATCGAGAACCTGATGGACATCGAGATGGAAACCCATCACCACGAGGCCCACATGCCTGCGCACGTGGTCTCCAAGGTTGCGGACGGCGTGCCGGCTTTCGGTATCGTCGTGGCGGTGATGGGGGTGGTGAACGTGATGGGCTCGGTCGGTCAGCCGCCGGCTGTGCTCGGCAAGATGATCGGTGGTGCGCTGGTGGGGACCTTTTTGGGTATTCTCGTTTCCTACGGTTTCGTTGCCCCGGTGGCTGGGCAGCTCGAGCAGAAGGTCGAGGAGGGCGGCAAGATTTATCAGTGCATGAAGGCTGTGTTGCTGGCCAGCATGAATGGCTACGCTCCCCAGGTTGCCGTCGAATTTGGGCGCAAGGTTCTGTTTGCGGCCGATCGCCCGGGCTTTGCGGAGCTGGAAGAAGCCATCAAGAGCAAGAAGTGATGAGTGCCCGAATCACCCGGCCTGAGGCTCCACGGCCTGCCGGCCTTGTGGGAGTGCTGTCATGAGTGACGACACCCAGCAGCCAATCGTCGTCAAGAAGATCAAGAAGGGCGGCGGTGGCGCACACGGTGGTGCCTGGAAGATCGCCTACGCCGACTTCGTGACGGCGATGATGGCCTTCTTCCTGCTCATGTGGCTGCTTGGCTCCACGGCCCAGGGCGATCTTCAGGGCATCGCAGAATTCTTCAATTCGCCGCTCAAGGTCGCGATGAGTGGCGGCTCCGGCGCCGGAGATGCGACCAGCCCGATGGCGGGTGGCGGGCAGGATCTGACCCGATCGGTCGGGCAGGTGAAGCGGGGCGATGTAGAGGGCAAGCGCTCATTGAATCTGGAGGCGGCCAAGGGGGCTGTCAGGGCTTCCGGTGACGAGGGCGGGCAGGATGTCGAGAAGAAACGGGAGGAGCGCAAGGAGCGTGCCCGGCTGGAAGATGTGAAAGGTCAGATCGAGGCAATCATCGAGGCGAGCCCGAGCCTGCGCCCCTTCAAGAGCCAGCTTCTGCTGGACATCACGACGGAGGGGCTGCGCATCCAGATCGTCGATGAGCAGAATCGGCCGATGTTCGAGTCGTCAAGTGCCTCGCTTCGGCCTTACACCCAGGAGTTGCTGCGTTCCATCGGCGCAACCCTGAACGGCGTCGACAACACCATCAGCTTGTCGGGCCATACCGACTCCACGCGCTACGCGGGGGGCGAGCGAGGGTTTTCCAACTGGGAGCTGTCGGCCAACCGGGCCAATGCATCCCGACGTGAACTCGTGACGGGAGGTCTGGCGGAGGGAAGGATCGTGCGGGTGGTCGGCCTGGCCGACACCTTGCCCCTCGACCCCGCCAATCCGACTGCGCCGCTCAACCGCAGGATAAGCATCATCGTACTCAACAAGCAGGCTGAAGCCGCCCTGAGGAGTGGTGGCAACAAGAAGCTCGACGTGAGCTCGGAGGAGGGGGTCGATGTGGGCGACATTCGCGCAGGGCTGGGGGCTTCGTCGCGCCCTGCGCCCCGTCCGTTGCCTAAAGAATCGGCTCCCGAGTGACGATATTGAGACCCGTATATTCCTTTGTGATCGAACAATAATGAAGCTGTCTCGAACCTCCGCCATTGCGCTTGGGCTGATATGGTCAGCGTTGGCGGTATGGGTGTCTTCCCGGCTGTCCGGCGAGATGGCTGGCGCATCGTTTGCGGTATCAGGGAGTGCGCTCGGATGGTTGCTGCTGGTGAGCCTGCTGCCGAAGGCTGCTACGTCTGGGCCGGTGGTCGTGAAGGTCGATCCGTCTGCCCAGGAGGGGTTGAGTGCGGTGGAGGGCGTCCTGCGCGAGTGCGCCGTGTCTTTCCGGCTGCAGCATGAAGCCATCCGCAGTGAGGTGGGACGCGTGCAGAGCATGCTGTCCGACGCCATTGTGACGCTCACGGCGAGTTTCAACGGCATTCTCGCTGCCACCCAGGCTCAGGAGACGATTGCCGTCAGCCTCGTGAAGGATGACGACGATTCCACGAGCGGGGCCAGTTTCGACGAGTTCATCCAGAACACCTCCGAGGTCATGCAGAAGGTTGTGGACAAAATCATCATGAACAGCAAGCTGGGCATGGAACTCGTCGAGCTGACCGATCGCATCTCCAAGCGTGCTGCCGATGTGGAAAGCATTCTTGGCGAGATCGCCGGGATCGCCAAGCAGACCAACCTGTTGGCGCTCAATGCGGCCATCGAGGCGGCGCGGGCCGGTGAAGCCGGGCGTGGCTTCGCGGTCGTTGCCGACGAGGTCAGGGATCTGTCTACCCGCACGAGCCACTTCAGCCAGCAGATCGCCGCGGTGATGAGGTCGATGCGGGAAGGTGTCAGCGGGGCTGAGGAGGCCATCGAGCGTCTGGCTTCCACCGACATGAACTTCGCGCTCGAATCCAAACAGCAGGTGGAGCAGGTGCTGACGTCGATGGAAGACCTCAATCAGCAGCGTGGCAATGCCATCCTCCTGCTCGGCCAGCACGCCCACACGATGGATGGCGAAGTCGGCCGCGCCGTTACGGCGCTGCAGTTTCAGGACATGGTGTCGCAGCTCATCGCGCATGTGGATAAACGCACGGCTGCCCTCAGTGCCTTCATGGATGAGCTCGATGTGCTCTCCGACGGAATCCAGCGCACGGCCGCCTCTGGCGACACGGATGCGTTACAGAAGACAGCGAGCGACATCAGGCAGCATCTCGCCGGCTTCGAGGAGCGCCTTGGTGGCAGCCCGGTAAGCCAGAAGGAAATGTCGCACGGCGACATTGATTTGTTTTAGTTTCAGAACCTTAGGAAAGCATAATGGCCAAGACCGTACTCACCGTTGATGATTCTGCCTCTATCCGGCAGATGGTGTCGTTTACCCTGAAAAGCGCTGGCTACGAGGTGGTCGAAGCCGTGGACGGCATGGACGGCCTCGAGAAGGCGAAGGGCAAGAGCTTCAATCTTGTGCTCACCGATCAGAACATGCCGCGGATGGATGGCTTGTCCCTCATCAAGTCCCTGCGGGGCATGCCCGGCTACCGCACTGTGCCCATTCTGATGCTCACCACCGAATCGTCC
This sequence comes from Zoogloea ramigera, assembly GCF_006539865.1. Lineage (GTDB taxonomy): Bacteria > Pseudomonadota > Gammaproteobacteria > Burkholderiales > Rhodocyclaceae > Zoogloea > Zoogloea ramigera. The sequence goes on along the minus strand of NZ_BJNV01000113.1, from coordinate 4,799 downwards.
GACACCATGAAGTCCCAGGGCCGCGCCGCTGGTGCGACTGGCTGGCTGGTCAAGCCCTTCGACCCGCAGAAGCTGATCGAGGTCGTCAAAAAAGTGATCGGCTAAGCAAGGCCCGGCAACAGCGGGGCAGGGGAGACAGGCATGGCCATAGACATGAGCCAGTTCTATCAGGTGTTTTTCGAGGAAGCTGCCGAGCACCTGGCGAGCATGGAGGCGTTACTGCTGGCGATCAATCCAGCGGCGCCAGATCCGGAAGAGGTCAACGCCCTCTTCCGCGCAGCCCATTCGATCAAGGGTTCGAGCGGAACCTTCGGCTTCCAGGACATGATGGAGGTCACCCACATTCTCGAGACCATGCTCGATCGGGTCCGCAAGGGGGAGGCCCCCCTGACCGACGATATGGTGGATGCCTCGCTGGTGGCGGGGGATGTGCTCAAGAATCTGCTCGGTGCGCACCGGGGCGAGGACGAGGCGGATCGAGCCGCCGCCGAAGCGATCTGCCACCGCCTCGAGGCCCTGTGCCGCGCCCTCGATACCCCCGCGGAGGTGGTGCCGCCCCCTGCACCGACGGCCAACCCCGAGCCTGCCACGGCGCCGGCGGCTGAGGCCAGTTTCGATCTTCACTTCCGGATCTCCGGGGAGCCTGCCGCGGCCTCCGCCGGGCTGGCCAGCCTGGTGGATGAATTGAGCAGCTTCGGTCGCGTCGAAACCGTGGCTGCACCGCGAGAACCGGGTGACGAGTGTCACCTGCGCATCGTCACGGAGGCCAGCCCGGAAACCCTGGCCGGAGTCGTCGATTTCGTGGCCGATGCCGCTTCGCTGCGGGTCGAGCCTGTCGCCGCGACGGCCCCACCCGTCGAAGAAGAGGCTTACGGTTTTTTCACCGAACTTCAACAGGTGGTCGACGACGCCTACGGTTTCTTCGAGCCGCTTCCAGAGCTGGCTGCAGTGAGCGAGCCCTATGGCTTGTTCTCCAATGTCGAGGTCGCTGTAGAGCCCTACGGTTTCTTCACCGACCTGCCGCTGCCGGAGCCGGCACCGCCGCTCGTTTTGGCTACCCCGGCGGAGGAGACGGCCTATGGTCTGTTCGAGCCGATGGCCTCGCCGCCTCAGTCGCCCCCGGCCGCCGCGGAGCCTGCCGCCCTGCAGCCGCCGGCCCCGGCGGCCGAGCTCGCTCCGGCTGTCGTCAAGAAGGCGCCGGCCAAACCGGCTGGGGCAGGCGACAGCGGCTCGATCCGGGTCAGCGTCGAAAAGGTCGACCAGATGATCAACCTGGTCGGAGAGCTGGTCATCACCCAGGCGATGCTCACCCAGGCGGCGAGCAATGTCGACCCGGTGGTGTTCGAGCGGCTGATCAACGGCCTGGCCCAGCTCGAGCGCAACACCCGCGATCTGCAGGAATCCGTGATGTCGATCCGGATGATGCCGATTTCGGTGGTCTTCAGCCGTTTTCCGCGGGTCGTGCGGGATCTCTCCCAGAAGCTTGGCAAGCAGGTTGAGCTCAAGACCATCGGCGAGACGACCGAGATGGACAAGAGCCTGGTGGAGCGGATCACCGACCCGCTCACCCACCTCGTCCGCAACAGCCTTGATCACGGCCTCGAGACGCCCGAAAGGCGCCGTGCTGCCGGCAAGCCGGAAACCGGCACGATCACCCTGTCGGCCTACCACCAGAGCGGTAACATCGTGATCGAGGTGGGCGACGACGGCGCCGGCCTGAACCGGGCCCGAATCCTCGCCAAGGCCAAGGAGCGGGGCATGGCGGTCAGCGACGCAATGAGCGACCAGGAGGTCTGGCAGCTCATCATGGAGCCGGGCTTTTCCACCGCCGAGCAGGTCACCGAAGTGTCCGGCCGCGGCGTCGGCATGGATGTGGTCAAGAAGAACATCTCGGCGATGGGCGGCCGGATAGAGCTGGAATCAATGACCGGTGTCGGCACCCGCATCACCGTGCGGCTGCCCCTGACCCTGGCCATTCTCGACGGCATGAGTGTCGGCGTAGGCCCCGAAACCTACATCATCCCGCTGGGCTACGTGATGGAGTCGATGCAGCCCGAGCGGGGCATGATGAAGAGCGTCTCGGGGGTCGAGCGTCTGATCCAGGTGCGGGGCGAGTACCTGCCGGTGATCTGCCTGCACGAGGTTTTCCATATCGGCGGCGCGATCACCGAATGGTCGAAGGGGATCATGGTCGTTCTTGAGGCCGACGGCCAGAGCGCGGCGCTCTTCATCGACCAGCTGATCGGCCAGCACCAGGTGGTCATCAAGAGCCTCGAGGCGAACTACCGGCGCGTGCCGGGTATCGCCGGGGCGACGATCATGGGCGATGGCCGGGTCGCCCTGATTCTCGATGTGCCGGTGCTCGTCGACATGGCCCGGCGGGTGCTGCCTGCGGCGGCCTGAGTCGCGCAGGCTTTTCCACCAATCAATAGGCCGCCTTCGGGCGGCCTTTTGCTTGTCTGCGATGCCTTCAGAAAGGGATCTCCCTGCCGTAAAAAGAACATCCCCAACGAGGAGTCTTTCATCATGTTGCAGGCCATCCAGACGACCGCTGCCCTAGAGTCGGAAGAGTCCGGCTTTGCCCAGGAGCTTCTGACCTTCACCCTGGGAGCGGAAGAATACGCCATCGACATCCTGAAAGTGCAGGAAATCCGCGGCTACGACGCGGTGACGACGATCGCCAACGCGCCGAGCTTCATCAAGGGGGTCATCAACCTGCGCGGCACCATCGTGCCGATCGTCGACCTGCGCATCAAGTTTTCCGTCGGGGTGGCCGAGTACACCCCGTTCACCGTGGTGATCATCCTCAACATCGGCGGCAGGGTCGTCGGGATGGTCGTCGATGCGGTCTCCGACGTGATCTCCCTCAAGCCCGAGCAGATCCGGCCCGCACCGGATTTCGCCTCGTCGGTGGATACCGCTTACATCAGGGGCCTTGGGGCGCTCGGCGAGCGCATGCTGATCGTCGTCGACATCGAACGCCTCATGTTGTCCAGCGAAATGGCGCTGGTCGACGAAGCAGCCCAGTAACACCCGCGGGCCAGGTGCTGCTGTCACGCCAACCCGAAGCCGAAAGAGACAAGTCATGAGTGGAATCCTCTCCCCAGCCGTGGGTGTGATGAACCGGCTGTCCGTGCAGGGCAAGATGGCCCTCCTGGGCGTGATCGCAATGGTGCCTGTGATCGTTCTGGCGTACATGCTGAACGGGCGTATCGAAGCCGAGATCAACTTCACCCGAAAGGAGACCCAGACGGTCCCCATGGTGATGCCGGCCCGTCAGCTGATGCAGGCGGTGCAGGCCCATCGTGGCGTGTCGCAGACGGTCATCGGCGGCAACACTGCGCTGGCCGGGCGGCTGTCTGAATTGCAGGCCAAGGTGGCTGCCGCCCTGAAGGACGGCAATGCCGTCGATGCCCGATACGGCGCAGCGCTCGGCACGGCCGAGGTGTGGAGGGCTCTGCGTCAGGATTGGGATGAAGTGCAGGCCAAGGCCGTGAGCCTCGGTGCCGAAGAGAGCTTCCGCCTGCACACGGCCTACATCGAACGGGTGCGGGATTTCATCACCAGCATTGCAGACCGCACCAATGCGACGCTCGACCCTGAGCTCGAAACCTTCTATCTGATGGATGTCTTCGCGGTTCGCCTGCCAACGTTGGCCGAGGACGCCGGTCGCGCGCGCGCGCTCGGGGCCAGCCAGGCCATGCGGCAGAAGCAGACCGAGGCTGAACGCGTCGAGATGACGGTGATGCTGCGCCGCATGCAGGATGGCCGCGCGGCGATCGATGCGGCACTGAGCAAGGCTGGTAGTCAGGACGTAGCCCTGCGCGCCAACCTGTCCGGAGCCGGCAAGGCTCTGGACGCCAGCCTGAAGGATTATCTCGAGCTGGTGCAGACCGGGCTGCTGAGTGCGAGCGAGATCACGCTGGCGCCAACCCAGTACTTCGATGTTGCCACCAAGGCGGTGGACAGCGCTTACGGGCTTTTTGATCTGGCCGCCCGGGAGTTCGATCAGCGTCTCGCCGAACGTCTCGCCAGCCTCGAGCGTGCCCGCGCGCTGGTGTTCGGCGTGATCGCCGTCAGCCTTCTGGTGGTGGGGTATCTGTTCATCGGCCTGCGTCGCGCCATGCTCCAGGCCATCGGGCAGATCGAAGCCGGCGTCGGCCGCATGTCCCAGGGCAAGCTCGACGAGAAGGTGGTGGTTACGTCCCGGGACGCCTTCGGCGACATCGCCGGGGCCCTCAACAACATGCAGTCCAACCTGCTGGCAAAGATCTCGGCCGACAAGGTCGTGGCCGAGAGCAACCTGCGGGTGCGCAACGCCCTCGACAAGGCCAACACCAACATCATGCTGGCCGACACGGATGGGCACATCGTCTATTGCAACGAAGCCGTCCTCAACATGCTGCGCAACGCCGAGCGCGACATCCGCAAGGATCTCCCGACCTTCCAGGTCGAGGGCCTGGTGGGGCGCAATTTCGACGTCTTCCACAAGAATCCGGCGCATCAGCGCAACATCCTCGGCCACCTCTCCGGCGAGCACCGCGCCACGGTAAAGGTGGGTGGGCGAACCTTCGGGCTGGTGGCCAACCCGGTCATCAACGCCGAAGGCGTACGGCTGGGCTCCGTGGTCGAGTGGGTCGACCGGACTGATGAGGTTCATGCAGAGGAAGAGCTGGCGACCCTGATGCGGGCCGCCCTGGCCGGCGATTTCAGCCAGCGTCTGTCGCTGGAGGGCAAGAAGGGCTTCTTCATCACGCTCTCCGAGGGGATGAACCAGCTCACCGGCATCATCTCCACCA
>NZ_BJNV01000112.1 GCF_006539865.1 Zoogloea ramigera | reverse complement strand
GCCCCAAGTTTCCTTGAACCCCCTTGGGGGGCGGGCTGGGCGGAGCCCGGCCCTGGGGGCGCTCATATGGCGCTCCGGCGCTGCCAGCTGAGGCAGCGGTTGTTGGCTGGCATCGCCAGGTCTTCGACCAGCTTGAAGCCGATGCTTTGCGCCAGGGCGTCCACGGCCTCGAAATCGCGGATGCCGCGCTTGGGGTCGTCGGCCTTCAGGCTCGCGTCGAAGACGGCGTTGCTCGGGCTGGTGAAGCGGCTGGCGTAGTTGAAGGGGCCGTAGATCGTCAGGCGGGCGTCGTCGGCCAGCACCGCGGGCAGCCCGGCAAACAGCGCTTCGACTTCCTGCCAGCCCATGATATGAAGCGTGTTGGCGCTGAACACACCATCGAAGCGCTCGCCGGGCCACGGCCCGCGAACATCCAGCTCGATCGGCGGCGGCGTGTTGGGCAGGCCGGCCTCGGCAAGCCACAGGCGGATACCGGGCAGCCACTCGGGCCGGTCGCTGGTCTGCCAGACGAGATGGGGCAGGGCGGCGGCAAAATGCACGGCGTGCTGCCCGGTGCCCGAGCCGATCTCGAGAACACGCCGGCGATCGGCAAAGTGGGGGCGAAGGGCGGCCAGGATGGGCTCCCGGTTGCGCTCGCAGGCGGGTGAGAAGGGCTTGTCGGGATGGATTTCCATGGCGGGGGGTGATGAGATTTTCATGCGAACCATTCGCATTTACATTTTATCAGACGCTGGCTAGACTCTTCAGCTGTTCGGTCCGCAAACCTTGCGGCCGCCAACTGGAGCGCCACGGATGAAGTTCAAGACATCGCTGCTGTTTGCTGCCCTCGCGGCCCTCTCCGCCGGGGCTTCGGCCGAAGAGAAGGTGCTCAACCTTTATTCGGCTCGTCATTATCAGACCGACGAGGCGCTCTACACCAACTTCACGGCCAAGACTGGCATCAAGATCAACCGGATCGAGGGCAAGGAGGACGAGCTCCTCGAGCGCATCCGCAACGAGGGCGCCAACAGCCCGGCGGACGTGCTGCTTACTGTGGATGCCGCCCGGCTCGCCAAGGCCCACGAACTCGGTTTGTTCGCGTCGGTCACGTCGAAGCTGCTGGAGGCGCGGATCCCCGCCCACCTGCGCACCGAAGACTGGTTTTCGTTCTCGACCCGCGGGCGGGTGATCGTCTATCGCAAGGGCAGCGTGAGCCCGGACGATGTGAAGAGCTACGATGACCTGGCCAAGCCGGCGCTGAAGGGCAAGCTGTGCTCCCGCTCGGGTTCGCACCCCTACAACCTGTCGCTTGGCGCGTCGATCATCGCCCACCAGGGCGAGGCGAAGGCCGAGGAGTGGGCGCGGGGCGTGGTGGCCAATTTTGCCCGCACACCCAAGGGCGGCGACACGGACCAGATCAAGGCGGTGGCAGCGGGCGAATGTCAGGTGGCGCTGTCGAACACGTATTACGTCGCCCGCCTGATGCGTTCCACCAAGCCCGAAGAGCAGAAGATGATGGAGAAGGTCGGCGTGGTGTGGCCCAACCAGGCCACCACGGGCACTCACATCAACGTGTCCGGCGGCGGCGTGCTGAAGCATGCACCGCACAAGGCGGCGGCGCTGAGCTTCCTCGAATATCTGGCTTCGGACGAGGCCCAGCGCCACTTCGCCGATGGCAACAACGAGTGGCCGGCGGTGGACAAGGTCAAGGTGACCAACCCGGCGCTGGATGCCTTGGGCAAGTTCAAGGCCGACACCCTGCCGGTGAAGAACCTGGCGATGTACCAGATCAAGGCCCAGATGATCTACGACCGCGCCGGCTACAAATAGGCGGGCCGGATTGCACCGGTTTCCCAAAACGCCCCCGGCGCCCAGTGCGCCGGGGGCGTTTTACGTGGACTTGCGCCCGCGGGAGATCTGGCGCGACAGGGCGATCAGCGGCAGGAGGCCCACCGCGACGATCGCCAGGGCGGCCGTCGAGGCTTCAGCCAGGCGCTCGTCGGAGGCCAGCGTGTAGGCCTGGGTGGCGAGGGTGTCGAAGTTGAAGGGTCGCATCACCAGGGTGGCGGGGAGCTCCTTCATCACGTCCACGAAAACCAGCAGAGCCGCGGTGAACAGGCTGCCGCGCAGGATGGGCACGTGCACCTTGCGCAGGGTGGCACCCTGGCCGAGGCCCAGGCTGCGGGCCGCGTCGTCCATGCTGGGGGTGATCTTGGACAGGCTGGCGTCGACTGTCTGAAGGGCCACCGCGAGGAAGCGCGCCAGATAGGCGTAGATCAGCGCAGCGATGCCTCCCGTGAGGAGCAGGCCCGGGTTGCTGCCGAAGACGCTCTCCCACTGGCCGGCGATCCAGTTGTCGAGGCGGGTGACGGGGATCAGCACGCCGACCGCGATCACCGTGCCGGGCACCGCGTAGCCGAGGCCGACCAGCCGGTTGAGCCCCTGCGCGAGCAGCGTCTTCGAGAGCCGGGCGCTGTAGGCAAGCAGCACCGCGAGGGCGACGGCGAGGAGGGCGGTGAGCCCGGAGAGGGTCAGGCTGTTGCGGGCCAGCATCAGGAAGCGCTCGCCGAACTGGGCGTCGCCTTCGCCAACCGCCATCCGCAGCAGCAGCCCGGCGGGAAGCAGGAAGCCCAGCAGCAGCGGCGTGAAGCAGGCCAGCATCGCCGCGATGCCGGCCAGGCCATGCAGGCGTCCAGGCGGCGGGCGATGGCGGCCGGAGGTGTTGTGGTAGCGGGCACGGCCGCGGGTGCTGCGCTCGAGGGCGACCAGCAGGAGCACGAAGCCCAGCAGGATGGCCGCCAGCTGCGCCGAGGCAACCCGGTCGCCCAGGGAGAACCAAGCGCGGTAGATGCCGGTGGTGAAGGTATTGACCGCAAAGTAGGCCACGGTGCCGTAGTCGGCCAGGGTTTCCATCAGCGCCAGCGCGACGCCGGCGGCGATTGCCGGGCGGGCGAGGGGTAGCGACACGGTGAAGAAGGCGCGCCAGGGGCCGGTGCCCAGGGTGCGGGCGGCCTCCAGCACACCGCCGGCACGCTCGAGAAAGGCGGTGCGGGCCAGCAGGTAAACATAGGGATAGAGCACGAAGACGAACATCAGGATCGCCCCGGGCAGGGTGCGGATGTCCGGGAAGTGGTAGTCGCCGTGCTCCCAGCCGAAAATTTCGCGCAGGGTGGTCTGCACCGGCCCGACGAACTGCAGGAAGTCGGTGTAAACGTAGGCCATCACGTAGGCCGGGACCGCCAGGGGCAGGACCAGGGCCCATTCAAAGATGCGCCGCCCTGGGAAATCATGCATCGCGGTGAGCCAGGCGGTGGTGACACCGACCACCGCCACACCCAGGCCGACGCCGGCGCACAGGGCGAGGGAGTTGGCGATGTATTCGGGCAGCACCGTGGACGCCAGATGTGACCAGGTCGTGCTGGTGCCGCCGAGAAAGAGGTTGAAGCCCACGCTCGCCACCGGGAGCCCGGTAAGCAATGCGACCAGGATGGCTGCGATGAGGAGCGGTGAGCGGGCTGCTTGCGGGATTCGGGAAGTCATGGCGTCTGGCGGTTGAATGCGAATTATAATTGATGCCATGTCCAAACTTGAACTCAAGTCCGTCATTCAGCGCTATGGGCGCCAGACCATCGTGAATGGCGTCGATTTTCGTCTCGAGCAAGGGAGTATCGCCTGCTTGCTCGGCCCCTCGGGTTGCGGCAAGACGACCTTGCTGCGGTGCATTGCCGGCTTCGAGGAGATCTCGGGCGGCGAGATCCTGATCCATGACGCGGTCGTCAGCCGTGCCGGGCACCGGGTGCCGCCGGAGAAGCGCCAGGTGGGCATGGTGTTTCAGGATTACGCGCTGTTTCCGCACCTCACGGTCGACCAGAACGTCGGCTTTGGCCTGGGCGGCACGCCGGCTTCCGAGCGCGCGACGCGGGTCAACGAGCTGCTCTCGACGGTGGGCCTGGCGGGGCAGGGGCGCAAGTTTCCGCACGAGCTCTCCGGTGGCCAGCAGCAGCGCGTGGCGCTGGCCCGCGCGCTGGCGCCGCGGCCGGAGCTGGTGCTGCTCGATGAGCCGTTCTCCAACCTCGACGTGGATCTGCGCGAACGCCTTTCTGTGGAGGTGCGCGAGATCCTGAAGAGCGAAGGCATGACCGCGGTGCTGGTCACCCACGATCAGCACGAGGCCTTTGCGATGGCCGACGAGATCGGCGTGATGTTCGAGGGCCGCATCCAGCAGTGGGATACGCCCTACAACCTCTACCACCGGCCGGTCAATCGCTTCGTGGCCGATTTTGTCGGCAAGGGCGTGTTCGTGCCCGGCACGGTGCGTGATGCCAGCAACGTGGAGATCGAGCTCGGGGTGCTCTCCTCGGGCGTGCCACCCGAGTGCTCGAAAGGCTGTGCGGCCTGCGGCCAGGGCTGTCTGGTTGACGTGCTGTTGCGGCCGGACGACGTGATCCACGATGACCGCAGCCCGACCCGGGCCGAGGTGCTGCACAAGGCCTTCCGCGGCGCCGACATCATGTACACGCTGCGCCTGGAAAGCGGCACCGAGGTCTTGTCCCTGGTTCCGTCCCACCACAACCACGCCATCGGCGAGAAGATCGGGGTGCGCCTTGAGGCCGACCACGTGATCGCCTTTCGGCAGAGCCGCTGAATGGACGCTGACGGCGCCTAAAAAGGCGCCTCGCTACCGAAGTGCAATGTGGCGCCGGTGAGCGGGTGGGGCAGGGTCAGCTGGCTTGCGTGGAGCAGCAGGCGGCTGGCTGCGTTCTGGCTGTCGATGTCGCCATACAGCTCATCGCCGAGGATGGGGTGGCCGATGGCCATCATGTGCACCCGCAACTGGTGTGAACGCCCGGTGTGGGGGCGGAGTTCGACACGGCTGTGGCCGCTGGCGGCATCGTGGGACAGCAGCGTGTAGTGGGTGAGCGAGGGCTTGCCGCTCTCGAAATCCACTTTTTGCCGCGGCCGGTTGGGCCAGTCGGCGATCAGCGGCAACGCGACGACCCCTGCTTCGGGGGAGGGGCGCCCCGCCACGACAGCGAGGTAGCGTTTCTCCACCCGTCTCTGCTGGAAGGCGATGCTCAGCCTGCGCTCCATTTCAAGGCCCCGGGCCATGACCAGCAGGCCTGAGGTGGCCATGTCCAGGCGATGGACGATACGTGCATCCGAAAACGCTGCCTGAACCCGCGTTGCCAGGCTGTCTGAGTGGGCAGGCCCTCTGCCGGGCACGGACAGCAGCCCGGGGGGTTTGTCGAGCACGATCATGCATTCGTCCACATGGACGATCGTCGGCATTCCGGGAGGTGGGTTATAGGTTGGCGCCGGCAGGGATGACATGGATGGTGCAGATTTCGGTGGAAGTCCATTGTCCCACGGGCTGGCCAACGTTGTGGCAGGCCCGCATTTGTGGCCAAACTCGTTGTCGGTGTCGACGTGAATGGGCGCTTGCGGCGTTCGATGGGGTTCTGCTGCACCGGGGTGAGGCGCAGCACATTCACCAAGGAAGTGCGGCGGCACGGTTTTGGTGCATGGCTTGGCGGTCGTGAGGCGCTTTTGGCCGTATTAAGTCGAGTTTTTTGTTGGCACGTTTTTCGCTATAGCCCTTAAGTGGTACTTGTGCTTCACGAACATAACAGGCGATCGCGAATGGCCCTCACTAAATTCTTCAATGAAATGACCGCGGACGACGGGAGCGTTCGTGCCCATTACGCCTCTTACGCCGCGTGGCTGAACGAAACGCCGCCCGACCGGATCGCACGAAAGCGAGCCGAGGCAGACGCCCTGTTTCATCGATATGGGATCACCTTCGCCGTGTATGGCGAGGAGTCGGGCACCGAACGCCTGATCCCTTTCGACATCATTCCGCGCATCATCCCGGCGCAGGAATGGAAGGGGCTCGAAGCCGGCCTGCGTCAGCGGGTGACGGCGCTCAATGCCTTCATCCACGACATCTACAACGAGCAGGAGATCCTCAGGGCGGGGCGAATCCCCACCGAGCAGGTTATCAACAACGCCCAGTACCGCCCCGAGATGAAGGGCGTCAAGGTGCCCTGTGCCATCTATGCGGCCATTGCCGGTGTCGATGTGGTGCGGGCCGGGGCAGGGGAGTTCTACGTCCTCGAGGACAACCTTCGGGTTCCCTCCGGCGTCTCTTATATGCTGGAAGACCGGCGCATGATGATGCGGCTGTTTCCGGAACTCTTCGCCCGTCACAAGATAGCGCCCGTCGAGCACTATCCGGACATGCTGCTCAACACCCTGCGCAGCCTGGCGCCCGCCGGGGTCAACGACCCCACCGTGGTCGTGCTGACGCCTGGCGCCTACAACAGCGCCTATTTCGAGCACGCCTTCCTGGCGCAGCAAATGGGCGTGGAGCTGGTGGAGGGGCAGGATCTCTTCGTGCGTGACGATCAGGTCTTCATGCGGACTACCCAGGGGCCGTGCCGCGTCGATGTGATCTACCGTCGGGTGGACGACGACTTCCTCGATCCGAAGTACTTCCGCAAGGACTCCATGCTCGGTGTGCCAGGCCTTCTGGACGCCTATCGGGCGGGGCGTGTGACGCTCTCGAACGCCATCGGCACCGGCGTGGCGGACGACAAGTCGATCTACCCCTACGTGCCCGAGATGATCCGCTTCTATCTGGGCGAGGAGCCGATCCTCAACAACGTACCGACCTACATGTGCCGCAAGCCCGAGGATCTTGCCTACACGCTGGCGCACCTGCCGGAGCTTGTCGTCAAGGAAGTGCATGGCGCCGGTGGCTACGGCATGCTCGTCGGCCCGGCCTCGACCAAGGAGCAGATCGAGACCTTCCGGCGCTATCTCGAGGCGAACCCCGAGAAATACATCGCCCAGCCAACGCTGGCCCTTTCTAATTGTCCGACCTTCGTCGAGAGCGGTGTTGCGCCGCGCCATCTGGACCTGCGCCCCTTCGTCCTGTCTGGGCGTGAAGTGCAGCTCGTGCCGGGTGGCCTCACCCGTGTTGCGCTGCGCGAAGGATCTCTCGTGGTGAACTCCTCGCAGGGCGGGGGCACCAAGGACACCTGGGTACTGGAGGCCTGACATGCTGAGCCGCACCGCTGATCACCTTTTCTGGATGGCGCGTTACATGGAGCGCGCAGAGAACACCGCACGCATCCTCGACGTCACCTATCAGCTGACGCTGTTACCCCGCAATGGTGAAGATGTCGACAACATGTGGAGCGGCATGCTCAAGGTAATGGAACTGCAGGACGCCTTCAAGGCGCGTCACAGCAGCTTCAGCACCGAGGCCGTGCTCGACTTCATGATCTTCGATCGTGACAATCCGGGCAGCATCTATCGTTGCCTTCGGGCGACTCGCGAGAACGCCCATGCCGTGCGCGGCACCCTGACCTCTGAAATGTGGGAAACCACCAATGGTACGTGGCTCAAGATGCGCGACTTCAGCCCGGCGAAGATGCTCGAGGCGGGCCCGGGTGATTTCTTCGAGTGGGTCAAGTATCGATCGCACACGTCTCGGGGCGTAACCATCGGAACCATGCTGCAGGATGAGGCGCTGCGCTTCATTCGACTCGGTACCTTCCTAGAGCGCGCAGACAACACCGCCCGGATCCTTGAGGTGAAGTACCTCAATCTGCTGCCAGGCTCCGATGAAGAAGTGCAGAGCGCCGATTACTATCAATGGAGCGCGCTGCTGCGTTCGGTCTCGGCATTTGAGGTGTATCGCCGGGTCTATCGCGACCAGATCAACCCGCTCCGTGTCGCCGAGCTGCTGATTCTCCGAGCCGACATGCCGCGGTCTCTGGCTCGCTGCATGAAGGAGGTGTACTCGAACCTCGCTCGAGTGGCCAATTCCCGCTCGGCAGAAACCGAACGACTCGCCGGGGAGCTCGAAGCCCACCTCCATTTCGGGCGTATAGAAGGAATTTTCGAGGGCGGGATGCGCAAGTATCTCGAAGACTTCCGCGACCGGATTTTTGATCTGGGCTGCAGGATCTCCGATGATTTCCTGATCCCTGCCAACGCTTGAGAGCGGTCTGATCGGCCAGCCAGAAAATAAATGAAATTAGTGCTTGGCAAACCCTGAAGACGTGTCTATAATGCGCAGCTTGTCGGGGCGTAGCGCAGCCTGGTAGCGCACTTGCATGGGGTGCAAGGGGTCGCGAGTTCGAATCCCGCCGCCCCGACCATTGTTTGAAAAATAAAGCCGCTCTCTTGAGCGGCTTTATTTTGTGAGAGGGTTGGTTTTGCTGCGGTAGTGAAAAGCAGCATTGCAAATTTTCTTCAAGGTGGTTTTGAAGGTTTGAAATTAATTTTCAAAACAT
>NZ_BJNV01000111.1 GCF_006539865.1 Zoogloea ramigera | reverse complement strand
ATTATCGGTAACGGAGCACAGCGGGCTAAGGACGGGTCGGCCGCCAACCAGCCAGGCGCCGCCGCTCAGCGCGGATACGGCGCCGGGCAGGCGCTGCGGTCTGCCGCGGGGTTGCACAGGCGCACCTGGGCCAGAAACGCCTCCGCCGCGCTCCGCGGGCCGCGGCTGTCGGCGACGAGGGCGTCGGCCTTGCCGGCGGGCAGGCGCCAGGCGCGCTGCACCACATACAGCTGGTCGGGCCCCTCGATGGCCTTCACCACGGCCAGCTCGGCGTAGTTGGTGCCCGGCACCTGGGGGCAGACGAGGTAGGTCTGGGCCACGGCGCCGGCGCTGGCCTCGGGCAGCAGGGTTTCGACGGGGCCGGCGGGCACGCCGCAGCGGCGGGCGCGGACGTCCTGCATATTTTCGAGGAGGCGCAGTGCCTGGCCGGGCTGTTTGCCGGGCGGCAGGCCCTGCACGCCGATCAGCTGCGTCCATTCGCGGGGGTCGTCGCCCAGGGGGACGAAATCGGCGCTCCAGCCACCCTTGCCGCTGTGGTTGGCCACCGGCACCGAATCACCGGGCAGCGGCAGGTTGAGCCAGCGCACGCCGCCGCCGGCCTCTTCGGCCTGTCGGGCGGCAGCGAGTTCGCGCAGACGCCGGTAAGGCGGGTCGAGGACGGCCTGGAACTCGGTGGCGTCGCTGTCGGCCACCACCAGGCGCGAGGCGCCGCGCTCGAAGCGATACCACACGTCATACACCCGGGTCGTGCCGCAGGCCTGCACGGTCCACCGCTCGAGGGCGTGATGGACCCGCTGCGGGCGGGTTTCGATGAGATCGGGGGCGGCCTGCACGGTATCCACCACCTTTACGGCCCGGCAGGGCTTGTCGCCGCGGGCTTCGAGGGCCTCGATGCGGTCGATCACCCGCTGCTGGGCCTCGGCCCGCCGCCAAGCGCCGGCGTGGCCGGGCACCTTGCGGGCATCGGCGGGCAGCGCAGCCACCTGCCCGATGCGGGTGACGAGCTCGCCGGGGAGCGGCCCGACCTCGTCGGCCAGGGCCGGGCCCGCGGCAAGCAGCAGGGCCGCCAGCAGGCGCCTCATCGCCGCGCCCGCGCCTCTTCGAGCTGGCCGCACAGGCGCTCGGCGCCGTCGAGGATGCGCGGGGTATGGCGCTGGATGAGGTCGGGCTGGATGAAGAACAGGTTGCCGCGGGCCACCGCCGGCAGGCGAATCCATTGGCGCCAGTCGTCGAGCCATTCGGGGCGGCCCTCGCCCATGCCGCTGGCGACGATCACCTCGGGCTGGGTAGCCAGCACCGACTCGACATCGACGGTGGGCGCCAGCACCGGCAGCTTGGCGAACACGTTGTCGGCGCCGCACAGGCGGATCACGTCGGAGATGAGGTGTTCGCCGTTGATCGTCATCAGCGGGCGGTTCCAGGCCTCGTAGAACAGGCGCAGCCGGGGCCGCGCCGAATACTTGGCGACGAGGGCCGCGTGGCGCGCCCGGAAGGCCTTGGCGGCGGCCTCGCCGGCGGCGTCGGTGCCGGCCAGCCGGCCAAACTGGGCGAGGCTCTTGGCGACGTCGTCGATGCGCCGCGGCTCGTTGATGAACACCGGGATGCCCAGCGCGCGCAGCTTGTCGAGGTGGGCGTTACGGTTGCCGCTCTTCCAGGCCACCACCAGGTCGGGCTTGAGGGCGATCACCTGCTCCATGTCGACGGCGCTGTAGCCGCCCACCCGGGGCAGTTTTTTGGCGGCCTCGGGGTAGTCGCTGTACTGCACCGCGCCCACCACCCGCTCGCCGGCGCCGGCCGCGTACAGCAGCTCGGTGATGTGCGGCGCGAGGCTGACGATGCGCCGCGCCGGCTGGGCCAGGCGCAGGGCCTGGCCCTGGTCGTCCACGATATCGACGGGTGCGCCGACGGCCGCGCCGGAGACAAACACTGCCGCCAGCGGGGCGACGAAAAGGTGGCGCAGCAGAGCGCGAAATGAGGGCATCGGCACGGGTCTCACAGGCGGGAGAGGGCCGCCTCGAGGCGGGCCCATTCGGTTTCGGGGCCGGGCAGGCCGAAGCGCAGGCCGGCCGGCGTCTCGAAGAGGCGGGTCAGGATGGCCTGCTCGGCCAGGCGGGCGTGGACGGCCGCCGCGTCGGGCAGCGGGCGCCACTGGAACAGCGCAGTGCCGCCCCCGCCGGCAAGGCCGTGGCGGTCGAGCAGCGCGGCGAGGCGGGCGCTGGCGGCATTGAGGCGCTGGCGTGCTTCCGCCTGCCAGGGGCGATCGGCCAGCGCGGCGGCGGTGACGGCCCGGGCCGGCCCCGACACGGCCCACGGCCCCAGGCGGTCAGCCAGCCGGGCCAGCAGGGCCGGCTCGGCAAACACGAAGCCGACCCGCGCCCCGGCGAGGCCGAAGAACTTGCCCACCGAACGCAGCACCACCAGACCCGGCTCGGCGGCCAGGGGCACGAGGCTGTCGCCGGGCTCGGCGTCGAGAAAGGCCTCGTCGACAATCAGCCGGCCGCCCCGCGCCGCCAGCCGCTCCCGCCAGGCGAGGAGCTGCTCGCGGGGGAAGCGCTGGGCGTCGGGGTTGTTGGGCTGGACGAGGAGCAGGGTGTCGGCGGAATCGACAGCCTCGCCGATGGCCGCGGCCGGCAGCGCACACACCTGGTGCTCGCGCCAGGCGTGGGGATGCTCGGCGTAGGTGGGCGCCAGCGTTATGACCCGGCCCGGCGCAAAGCACGCCGGCAGCGCCTGGATCGCCGCCTGGGAGCCGGCCACCGGCAGCAGGCCAGCGCTGCCGTAATAGGCCGCGGCGGCAGCTTCGAGCCCGTCGTTCGACTCGGGCAGGCGCTGCCACACCTCGGGCGGCAGGGCCGGCACCGGGTAGGCGCGGGGGTTGATTCCGG
Organism: Zoogloea ramigera; assembly: GCF_006539865.1. Taxonomy (GTDB): domain Bacteria; phylum Pseudomonadota; class Gammaproteobacteria; order Burkholderiales; family Rhodocyclaceae; genus Zoogloea; species Zoogloea ramigera. The sequence goes on along the minus strand of NZ_BJNV01000111.1, from coordinate 5,434 downwards.
TGGAGAGGTCCACCCAATCGGCCAGCGGGATGCGGTAGCGCTCCGCAGCGGCGCGCAGCCGCCCGCCGTGCTCAAGCATGGGCCAGCACGCTCGCCATCGCGGTGCCGAGCAGCCACAGCCAGGTGCTGTTGTGCACCAGCGCCAGGGCCTTGTCGATGTCGGCGGCGCGGGCCGGCGCGCCGGCACCCAGGGCCGGGCGCTCTTCGAGGTTGCCTTGGTACACCGCCGGGCCGCCCAGGCTGAGGTCGAGGGCGCCGGCTCCGGAGGCCATCACCGGCCCGGCGTTGGGGCTGCCCCAGGTGGGCGCCTGGGTGCGCCAGCAATGCAGCGCGCGGGAGGTGTGGCCGAGCAGGGCGTAGCTGAGGGCGGTGAGGCGGGCCGGCAGGAAGTTGAGCACGTCGTCGATGCGCGCCGCCGCCCAGCCGAAGCGCAGATAGCGCGCGTTGCGATAGCCCCACATGGCGTCGAGGGTGTTGGCGAGGCGGAACAGCAGCGCCCCCGGCCCGCCGAGCAGCGCAAACCAGAACAGCGCGCCGAAGATCGCGTCGTTGCCGTTCTCGAGCACGGATTCGACGGTGGCCTTGGCCACGCCGGACTCGTCGAGCTGGGAGGTATCGCGGGAGACGATCCACGACAGCTTGCTGCGCGCCTCGGCGAGGTCACCCGCCGCCAGCGGCACGGCGATCGCCCGGGCGTGCTCGGCCAGGCTGCGCCCGCCCACCGCGAGGTAGAGCAGGCCGACATCGAGCCCCAGACGCAGCCAGCCACCCTCGGTATGCAGCGAGCCGACCAGCGCCACCCACGGCAGCACCGCCAGGCTCCAGGCCACGAGGCCGACGCCCCGGTTGCTGCCGAAGCGCCGGCACAGGCGCTCGACGGCGGCGGCGTAGCGCCCGAAACCCACCAGCGGATGAAAGCGCCGCGGCTCACCGAGCAGGCGGTCGAGCACCAGGGCGAGCCCCATCGGCACCGCGGCGGAAAACAGGAAGAGAACAAACAAGGCAGACATGGGACAATCGGAAACTTATTGCAATCAACATTGTAAGCCATGCGTCAAGCCCCCACCCTGATGGTTCAGGGCACCACCTCCGATGCCGGCAAGAGCACCCTGGTCGCCGGCCTCGCCCGCCTGCTGGCCCGCCGCGGCGTGCGCGTGGCGCCCTTCAAGCCACAAAACATGGCCCTCAACTCGGCCGTCACCGTCGATGGCGGCGAGATCGGCCGCGCCCAGGCCCTGCAGGCCATCGCCGCCGGCCTGGCGCCCCACACCGACATGAACCCGGTGCTGCTGAAGCCCTCCACCGACATCGGCGCCCAGGTCATCATCCACGGCCGCCCGGTGGCCAACCTGTCGGCGCGCGATTACCACGACTACAAGCCCCGCGCGATGGCCGCCGTGCTCGAGAGCTACGGCCGCCTCGCCGCGGCGTATTCCACGGTGCTCGTCGAGGGCGCCGGCAGCCCGGCCGAAATCAACCTGCGCGACCGCGACATCGCCAACATGGGCTTCGCCGAGACCGTCGACTGCCCGGTGATCCTGGTCGCCGACATCGACCGGGGCGGCGTCTTCGCCCACCTGGTGGGCACGCTCGAGCTGCTCTCGCCCACCGAGCAAGCCCGCGTGAAGGGCTTCGTGATCAACCGCTTCCGGGGCGACATCGGCCTCCTGCAATCGGGGCTCGACTGGCTCGAAGCGCGCACCGGCCGCCCGGTGCTGGGCGTGCTGCCCTACCTGCACGGGCTCTTCCTCGACGCCGAAGACGCCCTCGGCGAAGCCACCGTGGCAAAGCCCCTGCGTGACGGCGAGGCACGCCTGCGGGTGGTGGCGCCGGTGTATCCGCGCATCTCCAACCACACCGACCTCGACGCCCTGCGCCTGCACCCGCAGGTGGATTTCAGCTGGGTCGGGCCCGGGCAGGCGATCCCGCCGGCCGACCTCATCGTGCTGCCCGGCTCCAAGGCCGTCCAGGCCGACCTCGCCTGGCTGCGCGCCCAGGGCTGGGACTCGGCGATCCGCCGCCACCTGCGCTACGGCGGCAAGCTCATCGGCATCTGCGGCGGCTACCAGATGCTGGGCCGCCGGCTGCATGACCCCCTCGGGCTCGAGGGTGTCGCCGGCAGCGTCGACGGCCTCGGCCTCCTCGACGCCGAAACCACCCTCGAGGCCGAGAAGCAGTTGGTCAACGTGCACGGCACACTCGCCCTCCCGGGCAACGCAGCAGTGGCCGGCTATGAGATCCACATGGGCGTGACCCACGGCCCGGCCCTCGCCCGGCCCGTCGCGCACCTCGCCGACGGCCGCCCGGACGGCGCCCTGTCGGCCGACGGGCAGATCCTCGGCAGCTATCTCCACGGCCTGTTCGACCAGCCCGAAGCCCTCGCCGCCCTGCTCGCCTGGGCCGGCCTGCACGACGCCGCCACCGTCGACCTCACCGCCCGGCGCGAGGCCGACCTCAACCGCCTCGCCGACAGCCTCGAGGCCCACCTCGATCTCGCCCGCCTCGCCGCCTGCTTCGGCCCCGGCGCCGCTTTCGACGCCCTGACCACCGCGGCAGGCTTGCTTGACCGCTCCCCCGCCCCTCTCTAACATTCCGCAGATGGACGCCGAACTCGCCTCACTCGAACAGAAACTCGAACAGCTGATCAGCCTGCACGCCGCCGCGCAAGCACGACTGAACAGCCAGTACGCCGCCGCCCGGGCCGAAAGCCAGCGCCTTCAAGACAAGGTGGACGCCCTCGAAGACGCCAACCGCGAGCTCAACGACAAGCTCGGCCTCGTCGGCAGCCGCCTCGAAGCCCTGCTCGCGCGCATCCCGGAGGCCTGATTTGACGCACCTTTCCGTGGTCACGCCACACCTACCTCTTTCCCCGCCCGCTGCCCCCGCGCAGCCGGAGACCCGCTGACATGGAAGCCCTCGACATCAAGCTGCTTGGCCGCGAATACCGGGTCGCCTGCAAGCCCGAAGAGCGTGAAGGCCTGCTCGCCGCCGTCACCTACCTCGACGAAAAAATGCGCGATCTGGCCGTCAAGACCAACTCGGCCGGCGAACGCCTCGCCGTCATGACGGCGCTCAACATCACCCACGAATTTCTGCAATTTCAGCGCTCCGGCGGGTTTGACATCCCCACGCTCAAGCGTAGAATCGAACACATCAAGAGTCGCCTGGACGGCGCCCTGGCAGAGCAGGAAACACTCTCCTAAGGCGGTTCCCCAATCAGGCAACCCGAGCTTCAAAATCCCCTGCGGTGTTGGTTAAGGCTTTAAACTCCTTGAACCAATGTCTTCGTGACATGGGTCGCGGCCCATAGAAACCGTTGGTGTGCGCGCTCCTCGTCGAGTGTGCCTGATACGGAAGGAAAGCGACCTCCCTGAACTCCGGTTCAGGATGCCGGCCTGACGGCACTCGCGGGGGACCCTACAAGTAAAAAAGCGCAGGCCATCGGCTCTGCGCTTTTTTATTTCGCCCGGTCGTCTGGCTGTAATGCGGCCAGCACACCTCACCGGCGCAAGACCGGCCGCACTTCTCTGTGCAGACCAGCACACACCCTCAACCCAAAATCTCCAGCTGCAGCTGAAACCGCCCCAGCCGGATGTGCGCCAGCCGCGAGGCTGGCGGAACACGAGAAACTCAGTCCGGCGCCTTGAAGCCGGCGCCCGCCTTGTTGGCCAGGAAGGCCACCACGCGCTTCAGCTCGTCGTCGGTCAGATCGGCGGCACCACCCTTCGGCGGCATCGCGTTCTTGCCCGCCGCGGCAGACTTCACCAGACCGTCGTAACCCAGGGCCAGACGCGGCCCCCAGGCAGCCTTGTCGCCCGCCTTCGGCGCACCAGCAGCACCGCTGTCGTGACAGGCGGCACACACGGCCGTGTAGATCTCCTCGCCCTTGCGATTGCCCGCAGCAACGGCCGGCGCAGCCGCCAGCGAGACCTGAGCCACCGGACGCACCGCCTCGGCAAGCTTTTCCTCGTCGACAGCGGCTTTCTTGCCGCAGCCCGCAAGCTGGGTGGCGGCAACCGCCACACCGATGGTGAGCGCAATCCGCGCGCAGGAACGAAGGGAGGCAGAGCGACGACTATCCGACATGCTGGAATCCTCGAAAACAGGCACGATTTAGTAAAGGCACGATTATAGCGACGCTACCGCGCTTCTGTCAGGCAAAGCATGGACGCCGCCGCCGTTTCGCGCTATCCTGCGCGCCTTGCAACTTCAGCGTTGCAAGAAACAAATGCGCGCCCGTAGCTCAGCTGGATAGAGTACTGCCCTCCGAAGGCAGGGGTCGGACGTTCGAATCGTCTCGGGCGCGCCAAACAAATCAATGGGTTAGATCGAACAGGTCTAGCCCATTTTTGTTTCCAATCCCCGCCGTGACCATTCTGTGACCAAAACGTGACCAGCCCGTGACTGGTCGCTCGCCCTGGTCTCACCGCTCCCCTTGCTTTTGAGTTGTGCTTCCCGTGACTTGATCGTCAGGGATGTGCTCGACCAGTTGCTCGATACGACAACGGAAGTAGGTACAGAGCTTGTCCAACACATCTCCCGTCGGGTTGTACCCACGGTGGTTGGCAAGCTTGGAGAGGGTCATCCGGTGCACCCCGGTTGCCGCAGCGATCTCGACGAGCGTAACGACCCTGTTCTCCCGGAATTCTTTTTCTGCGATCAGCTCCTTGAGCCTAAACCTGAGCATGACTGTGGCTCCATAGCTGCATGTGATGCGTAAGAGTATCAAAAAAACTTGACAGGCTTCACAACATGCCTACAATGAGCTTTGTGTGATGCTTATACGCATCATACGAACTCAACGAACAACATGAGGTGAAGCCATGGAAAACAAAACCTACCTGACAACCGACGAGTTGTCTGAGCGCATCAAGTACGACCCTCGCACGATCAGAGAACGCCTGAAGGACAGCGTTCTGCTCGAAGGCATCCACTACTTTCGCCCTTTCGGCGGCCGGAAGATTCTGTACATCTGGGAAACGATCGAGCGCGACATGCAGCTTGCGGCCCCGGCCTTCGGCATCCCCATGGCAAACGGAGATGTGTGCCATGGCTAGTATTCAAGTCCGCAAGGAGACAGGCTGCCTGATCATGGACTTCTACTTTCAAGGCTTCCGCTGCCGGGAACAAACCGCCCTCCCCGACACGGCCGCCAACCGGAAGAAAGTCCAGAAGCTCCTCGACCGCCTCGAAGCCGACATCGCCGCCGGCACCTTCGACTACCGACGCTACTTCCCGGCCAGCAAGAACGCCGCCCGCTTCGACACCGCACCGGCGGTCAGCGTTGCCGTGACCGTCACCGCGCCGAGCGTGCCCGCGGCTCCGCCGACGCCCCTCTTCAAGGAGTTTGCGGAGACCTGGTATCTGGAGAAGGAGGTGGAGTGGCGCAAGTCCCACCGGATCACCATCCGCCGGGAGCTCGACAGCCTGATTT
>NZ_BJNV01000110.1 GCF_006539865.1 Zoogloea ramigera | reverse complement strand
CTCCAGAAGGCCGGAATCACGGCCTTCTGACGCCCGAAATGGGCCGAATCGTCGCTGCCGGAGGCGATTCGAGGCAAAGGCGAGGTGACACCAGCGAAGAAAACGGTGGTTTGCCGAAGAAACGGAACAGGATTCGGTCGCGATCATCGTTGCGCGGCGGGATTTACTGAAAACCTTGGGTTATTCGAGGTGCCCAGTCGATGTCTTACGCTTACTCTGCTGTTGCGAGTGACCTCCAGCCTAAGGCGGGCCTTTGCGGTAGCTGTCTTGGCTGATTTGGCCGATGAGCAGCCACTTTGGAAAGAGCTTGATGGAGCTAGACCGAACCCTACCCACTTCCGACCAGACATCGACCAGACAACAAAAAAGCCAACCGCTCCCGGTTGGCTTTTTCTTTTGCAGATCAACGACCTGCCGGAATTCGATGTGGAGCGGGCGATGGGAATCGAACCCACGGCATCAGCTTGGGAAGCTGAGGTATTACCATTATACGACGCCCGCTCTGAGAGCCGCGATTGTACGCAGAGCGGGGGCGGAGGGCAACCGGGAGGCGTGGTAAACTCGCGGCCCACGTGTTTTTACTGGCGGTGCCATGTCTTCTGCTGCGACCTCTTCCGCGTCGGTTTCGCTGACGATCAACGGTGAAGCCCGCTCCCTCGCGGCGCCGGCCACGGTGGCTTCGCTGCTAGAGGCCATGAACCTTGCCGGCAAGCGTGTGGCAGTAGAGCGCAACGGCGACATCGTGCCGCGCGGGCTGCACGCAGCCACGGCGCTGGCCGACGGCGACCGCCTCGAGATCGTCGTCGCGGTGGGCGGCGGCTGAGGCCGGCCCGCTCCACGCTCCCGATCCAACCCTCACTTTTACAGGCGCTTCGATGGACGATTTGCTGACGATTGCAGGCAAGAGCTATTCCTCCCGGCTGCTGGTGGGCACCGGCAAGTACAAGGATTTCGCCGAGACCCGGGCGGCCATCGACGCCAGCGGCGCCGAGATCGTCACGGTGGCGATCCGCCGCACCAACATCGGCCAGGACCCGAACGCCCCGAGCCTGCTCGATGCGCTGCCGCCGTCGCGCTTCACCTATCTGCCCAACACCGCCGGCTGCTACACCGCCGACGACGCGGTGCGCACCCTGCGCCTCGCCCGCGAGCTGCTCGACGACCACCGGCTGGTGAAGCTTGAGGTGCTGGGCGACCCGCACACCCTCTTCCCCAACATGCCCGAGACGCTGAAGGCGGCGGCGGTGCTGGTGAAGGAGGGCTTCGAGGTGATGGTTTACTGCGCCGACGACCCGATCCAGGCCAAAATGCTCGAAGACATCGGCTGTGTGGCGGTGATGCCGCTGGCGTCCTTGATCGGCTCGGGCATGGGCATCCTCAACCCCTGGAACGTGCAGCTGGTGCGCGACGCGGTGAAGGTGCCGGTGCTGGTGGATGCCGGCGTGGGCACCGCGTCCGACGCCGCCATCGCGATGGAGCTGGGCTGCGACGGGGTGCTGATGAACACCGCGATCGCCCTGGCCAAAGACCCGGTCAAGATGGCCGGCGCCATGAAGAAGGGCGTCGAGGCCGGCCGCGAGGCCTGGCTGGCCGGCCGGATGCCCAAGAAGTTCTACACCGCCAGCCCGAGCTCGCCGACCAGCGGGCTGATCGGCAGCTGAGCGAGGCAGGGGCCCGCGTAGGCTATAGGTGCGGCTTCAGCCGCACTCCGCACGGAAATCAGGGTGGATCCCCGATTTGACCTCTGCGTGCGGCTGAAGCCGCACCTACACGACGCCAAGCCACCCAAGAGCCGCGCAGATTCTTTCCATTTTTCACGGCGCACCCACGGATGCGCCGTTATCGTTTTACGGATTTCCCCATGACTGACGAACACCAGCCCGACGCCACCGACGAGCAGCCCGCCAGCGGCCGGCTCACCTCCCAGTCGATCCGCAGCTTCGTGCTGCGCCAGGGCCGCATGTCGGACGCGCAGCACCGCTTTCTGGACGAGATGATGCCCAAGGTCGGCGTGGCCTACCGCCCCGAGCCGGTGGACCTCAACGCGGTGTTCGGCCGCCAGGCGCCACACATCGTCGAGATCGGCTTCGGCATGGGCCAGTCCACGGCGGTGATCGCCCAGGCCCGGCCGGCCGAGGACTTCCTCGGCATCGAGGTGCACGCGCCGGGCGTCGGCAGCCTGTGCAAGCTGATCGACGAAGGCGGCATCACCAACCTGCGCATCGTCCAGCACGACGCCGTCGAGGTGCTGCGCGACATGATCCCCGAGGGCTCGCTGGCCGGCGTGCACATCTATTTCCCCGACCCGTGGCCCAAGAAGCGCCACCACAAGCGCCGGCTGGTGCAGGGCCCCTTCGTCAAGCTGATCGCCTCGCGCCTGGCCCCCGGCGGCTACCTGCACTGCGCCACCGACTGGGAGGAATACGCCCAGCAGATGCTCGAAGTGCTCGGCGCCGAGCCGCTGCTCGCCAACAGCGCCGACGGCTACGCGCCCAAGCCCGACTATCGCCCCCTCACCAAGTTCGAGAACCGCGGCATCAAGCTCGGCCACGGGGTGTGGGACCTGGTCTTCAAGCGCGTCTAAGGAGCCCGCGATGGCACTCAAACGCCTCCCCGCCGGGGCCTGGCTGCTGGGCGTGCCGGGCCTGCTGTGCCTCGTCGCCGGGGCGCTGCTGCTGGCCGGCTTCGGTTCCAGCCTGCACCCGCTGCTGCAGGAGTCCGGCGCCGGGCTGGTGATGATCGTGTCGGGCGTCGCGCTGGTGGGCAGCGCGGCGTTTCCGCTGGTGCTGGCCGAGCTGGCGGCCAAGGACAAACCGCAGGGCTGAAGCCCCCTATCTGGCTAGGCCCGCCCGAGGCGGGGAACCCAGCCCCAGGCTACCGCCGCCACCGCCACGCTCCAGCCACCCACGCCCAGCACCATCGGCAGCGCCGTGCCGTCCATCAGGGCGCCCACCAGGCTGCCCGAGGCAAAGGCGACCAGCATCATCAGGCAGCCCGACAGCGCCGACGCCGCGCCGGCCACCTTGGGGAAGGGCGCCACCGCGCCGCTCTGCCCGCAGGGCTGGTTGATGCCGTGGCCGACGTTGAAGATGCAGGCCGGGATCAAGATAGCCCACACGTTGCTCACCCCGGCCAGCGCCAGCCCGGCCATCAGCCCGCCACCGCACAGGCTGAACAGCCCGCCGATGCGCAGCGCGCGCACCACCCCGCCGTGCAGGATCAGGTAGCGGCACAGCACCGTGCCCTTGATGTAAAAGATCATCATCACCAGCAGCACCACGCCGTAGTAGCGCGGCGCCACGCCGAGGATGCGGATGAACACGTAAGACGAGGCCGACAGGAAGCAGAACAGCCCGCCGAACGAGCAGGCGCTGAGCAGCGCGAAGGCCCAGAAATCGCCATTGCCGAGGATGCCGCCGGCCGTGCGCGCCAGCACCCGCGGGCGCAGGGCGTTGGCGTCGCGCACCGGCAGGGTCTCCTGAAAGTACCGGGCCACCACGAACAGGATGATCGCGCCCAGCACGACCAGCATGGCCAGCGTGGCGCGCCAGCCCAGCCCCTCGGCGATCAGCCCGCCGACCAGGGGGCCCAGGCAGGCGCTGAAACCCAGGCCGGTAAGGCCCTTGCTCATCGCCCGGGCGCCCTCGGTGGGCGAGAAGTAGTCGCGCACGATGGCCCGGGCGCACACCGTGCCGGCGCCCATGCACGCCCCCTGCAGCGCCCGCCACACCACCAGCGCCTCGATGCTGCCCGCCAGCGCGCTGCCGAGCGCCGCGAGCACGTAGCCCGCCAGCCCCGCCAGCAGCACCGGGCGCCGCCCATAGCGGTCCGACACCGGCCCCCACACGAGCTGTGACACGCCAAAAGCCAGCAGCAGCGCGGTGAGGCTGAGCTGGGCGCGGGGCAGCGTGGTGCCCAGGCTGTCGGTGAGGGCGGGCAGCGCCGGCAGGTAGAGGTCGGAGGTGAGCGGCTGCATGCCGAGCAGCAGCGAGAGGATCAGGATGACCAGGGGTGGCGTCATGGGCGGGGATGAACGGTGAATCCGGCGCCGCGCGGGTGAGGCGCGGCAAGATGGGCGCGCCGCCGGGCAAGGGCTCGGCGGCGGGCGGCAGGCCCGCGCTTACTCGTCCAGCAGCAGCTGGCGGAGTTTTTCCGGGATGTTGGAGAGCACCAGGGTGTTGCTTTCCTTGTCGTAGTGCACGCTGCCGCCGCGCAGGCTGCTGCGCTCGAACTCCAGCTTCCAGTCGGCCGCGCTGGCCTTGAAGCGGATCAGCGGGCGCAGCGCGCGCTTGTCGGGCACGAAGCCGGTGGCGAGGTCGAGCGCCTCGTTCTGCAGGGTTTCGGCGAGGCGGGCCGGCGCGTCGGGGAAGATCTGCGCGGCCACCGCCTGCAGGCTGAGCGGGTCGCCCCGCTCGCCCATCTCTTCGAGCACCAGGTGGGCGCGCTCCATCAGTTCGTCGCGCTGGGGCGCCTCGAGCTGCTGGGTGTCGGCGAAGTGGCCGATGGTCTCGACGAGCTTCTTGGTTTCTTTAAGGGCGATCACCACGTCGGTGCAGCCCAGGAAGCGCTTGAACCAGCCGGCCACGTCGCCACGCCCCTTCAGGAAGCTGATGTAGCGCTCGGCGCCGGCCTGCCAGGCGCTGATGTCGATGCGCCCGGCCACCTGCAGCCCGGCCATGTCGAGGTGCGGGCTGTCGAGGATGCTGAGCCCGTCGCCGATCACCGTGCCCAGGGTCTCCTGCAGCAGGGCCACGTACAGGCAGTCGGCGCCGAACACGGTGGCGCGGGCGAACAGCACGTAGCCGCCCTCCTCCACCTTGTCCTCGTCGATGCGCTGCTGCAGGTGGCCGAGCATCTCGCGGGACAGGCCGGCAAAGTCGAGGCTGCCCTCGATGGCGTGGGCGCGCACCCAGTGGGCCATCGGAAAGTTGCCCTCGTCGCGCTCGAAATGCCCGAAGCCCTTGCCCGGCCGCTCGGCCAGGTGGCGGCACAGGCGCTCCATGAGGCGCACGGCGGCATCGTCGAGGGGGTTGGCCTGGGGCCGCAGCTCGACCCGCGACGGCGCCCCGTCACCGGGAACCAGGCGGTGGATGACGAGGTGGGAAATGGCGTGGGTGGCGCTGGCCTGGTTCATGGGGAGACGTCCGGAAGGTCGAAGGGGCCGGATTTTCGCACGGGGGCGCGCTCAAGGATACGCAGGGCCCGCCCCAAGCCTCCTCGCACCACGCGGCGGGCGGGGCGAGGCCCAGCCCGGGCGGCACTCAGAACCTCAGCGCCTTGCGCTTGCCCGGCAGCTGCGCGAGCTGGGCCCGGCGCAGCTGGTTGGGCGACAGGGGCTTGCCGGCGGGCGCCGGGTTGGCAGCGGCGAGCTCCGGCGGGATGTTGGCCCCCACGCCCCGTGGGCAGAAACCGGTGGTGGCGCAGGTGCAGTTAACACAGGGTTTGCGGCCCGGACGGGCGGCGGATGAGGTCATGGTAAAGATATCTTCAGGCAAACAAGACCAGCCCCCACACGGCCGCGGCATTGACGAGGGCGACGAAGACCGCCGCGCTGCCGATGTCCTTGGCGCGTTTGGCCAGGTGGTGCTGATCGAGGGAGATCCGGTCGACGGTGGCTTCGAGGCCGGAATTGAGGAGCTCGACGATGATCACCAGCAGCACGCTGGCGATCATCAGCGCCTTGCCGGTACCGCTGGCCGGCAGCCACAGGGCCAGCGGGATCAGCAGCGCGGCGAGGCGCAGCTCCTGGCGGAAGGCGTCTTCGTTGCGGTAGGCGGCGGCCAGGCCGGCCATCGAGTAAAAGAAGGCGTTGCGCAGGCGGGTCAGGCCGGTCTTGCCTTTGAAGGGGCTCTCGTTCATGGGCGCTGAGCGTGAGGGCTTCAAATGACAGGGATGTGATCGAGGCCGTCGAGAAACTCGCGCACCAGCGCGGTAAAGATGGCGGGCTCCTCGAAGGGGGCCAGGTGGCCGGCGTCGATCTCGCGGTACACGCCGGCCGGCAGGCGCTCGGCCATGCGGCGCACCACCAGGGGCGTAGACACCTTGTCGTGGGTGCCGGCGATCACCAGGGCCGGCACCGCGATGCGTGCCAGCGCCGAGCGCTGGTCGAAGCCCACCACGGCGCGCAGGGCGCGGCGGTAACTGTCGGGCGGGATCTGCTCCATCAGATTGACGGCGTCGTGCACCAGCTCGGCCTCACCGCCCGGGCCGACCATGCCCGGGATCAGATCGATGGCCAGCTCGCGCATGCTGGCGCCTTCGTCGAGCGGGCCGAGGCGTTTGTCCAGGAAGGCCTGCTGCATCGCCCCCGCGCTGGCGCCGAAGGCCGGCGTGCAGCAGGCCAGCACCAGCCCGGCGACGCGCTCGGGGTGCGCGGCGGCGGTCTGCAGCGCGACCATGCCGCCCATGCTGTGGCCGACCAGCACCGCGCGCTCGAGGCCGGCCGCATCGAGCAGCTCGGCCAGCGCGTCGGCATAGGCGCCCATGCCCTCGGGCGTGTCGGGCTCGAAGGGCTCGCTGGCGCCGTAGCCGGGCATGTCCCAGGCCAGCGTGCGCCAGCCGGGCGCGGCCAGCCGGGGCAGCAGCTCCAGCGCGCCGGCGGCGCCGCCGCTGACCCCGTGCAGAAAGACCAGCCCGCGCGCGCCTTCGCCGCTCTCGATCCAGTTGGGCGTGATCATGGGCTTTGCCTGGGGGTTGTGATTGTGGTCGGGCTCAGTCGGCCAGCCGGCGGTAGGCGCCGCCCTGGAAGAGCAGCGGGCGCTTGGCGGCGTCACGCTCGAAGGCCAGCACCTCGCCGATGAAGACGACGTGGTCGCCCCCCGGGTGGCGGGCAAACTGACGGCACTGGAACGACGCGCAGCAGCCCGCCAGAATCGGCACCCCGCCCTCGCCTTCGGTGAACGCGAGGCCGGCGAACTTGTCTTCACCGCGGCTGGCAAAGCGCTGGGAGATGTCCTGCTGATCCTCGGCGAGCACGTTGATCGCGTACACTGCGGCGGTCTCGAAGATCGGCACGCTCGGCAGGTGGCCGGACAGGCTCCACACCACCAGCGGCGGGGCCAGCGAGACGGAGTTGAAGGAGCTCACCGTGAGCCCGACGGGTTCGCCACCCGGGCCGCGGGCGGTGATCACCGTCACGCCGGTGGGGAACATGCCCAGCGTGTCGCGAAAGGCGCGCACGTCCGGGTCATTCTTGTAATCAGTCATGATGGGTGCAACGTGCCCGGCCGCAACGAAGGGCCGGGCATCTTGTTTGGGGGCCTGAATTATCGCCGCCCCGCCGCCCACCGTCGAGAGGAAGCCACTTTGAGCCCCACACTGAACCGCTTCGCCGCCACCCTGGTTGAATGGCAGCGCCACCACGGCCGCCACGACCTGCCCTGGCAGACCCGCGACGCCTACCGGGTGTGGCTGTCCGAGATCATGCTGCAGCAGACCCAGGTGGACACCGTGATCCCCTACTACGGGCGCTTCCTGGCCCGCTTCCCCGACCTGCCCAGCCTGGCCGCCGCGCCGGTGGAAAACGTGCTCACCCTGTGGAGCGGCCTCGGCTACTACGCCCGCGCCCGCAATCTGCACAAGTGCGCCCAGGCGGTGATGGTGCGCCACGGCGGCGTCTTTCCGGCCAGCCCGGCGCTGCTGGCCGAGCTGCCCGGCATCGGCCGCTCCACCGCGGCGGCGATCAGCGCCTTCGCCTACGGCACGCGGGCAGCGATCCTCGACGGCAACGTCAAGCGGGTGCTGGCCCGGGCCTTCGGCATCGAGGGCTTCCCGGGCAACCGCAAGGTGGAGGACGCGATGTGGGCGCTGGCCGACAGCCTGCTGCCCGAGCACGACGTGGACATCTACACCCAGGCCCAGATGGACCTGGGCGCCACCGTGTGCACCCGCGGCCGCCCCGCCTGCGGGCGCTGCCCGCTGGCCGACAGCTGCGTGGCGCTGCGCGACGGGCGGGTGGCCGAGCTGCCCACCCCGCGCCCCAAAAAGGTGGTGCCGGAGCGCCGCGGCCGCTTTGCGGCGATCCTCGCCGGCGGCAGCGTGCTGCTCGAGCGCCGCCCGCCAGCCGGCATCTGGGGCGGCCTGCAGAGCCTGCCCGAGCTGCCCGAGGACGCCGACGCCGCCGACTGGGTGGCCAGCCGCTACGGCCTCGCGGTGCAGCGCGTCGCGCCGCTGCCCCCGTTTCGCCACGTGTTCACCCACTTCGCGCTGGATCTGCTGCCAGAGGCCGTCGAGGTAACCGCGCCGGCTGCCAGCGCCGGCGAGCCCGGCGTGGCCTGGCATCCGCTGGACCGGCTGGCCGACGCCGCGCTGCCGGCGCCGATCCGCAAGCTGCTGGAGCAGCTGGTACAGGGGCAGCTGTAAGGCGCGCGCCTACGCCCCCAGCAGATTGTGCTGCCTCAGATACTGGTGAATGATCTCCAGCCGCGACAGCGTGTCGTCGAGCTCCAGCAGGCGCTGGCGGGCGAGGCTGGGGATGGGCAGGATCTCCGCCAGCCGGTAGCCCACCCAGGTCGCGTCGTCGAAGCGGTGGGGCTCGGGGAACGATGCGGTGCCGGTGTCAGCGATGATCGCCTCGAGCAGCGGCAGCGCGCCCTTCAGGGCCTCCGGCACCGGCTGGGGCGCGGGCTCGGGGAGCGGCACCACGCGGGCCGTCTGCAGGCGGTCGCGCTGAAGCGTGCGCTCGACGATGCGGAAACGCTCGCCGCCCACCGTCTTGATGAAGAGCAGGCCGGGCTGGGACATGTCCCAGTCGACGATGCGGGCGATGGTGCCCAGCCCGTGGGGCACCGCCGGTTCC
>NZ_BJNV01000109.1 GCF_006539865.1 Zoogloea ramigera | reverse complement strand
AGCTCCATTGGGCGAGGAGCGCCAGGCAAGCGGCCAGCAGCGGGACGCCCAGCCAGATTTTCCATTTTTCCATCGAACTCACCTCTGGGTTGCTGAAGACAGGTAGATCGGCTTGAGTGAGGTAAAACGTCCAGCCGGCCAGGGTCAGGACGAATAGCAATGCGGCCCACAGGCTCCATGACGTCCAGCCACGTTTGATTCGTACATCAGTTTCGCCTTTGCCCTTTGTCATGTTACTGCCTTCCCGGGAGGGCTGAGGCCGTCTATGGTTTCGGCGATGACCGCCTCCGGACGTTCGGCGATGGACTTGACGCATTCGGGAAGAATGCCATTGGAGTAGTAGTCCGAGCTGCCTTGTATGATCGCTGCCCGCGACCCGGTCTCCGCATCGAAGTAACACTTGTAAGTTGAGTAGAACGAACTCCAAGTCAGGATGCCGGGCCGGATTGGTTCGCCTTTTCTCGGCTTCTTCAACCTCCAATCCGCCACCGCGCACAGATACGAATAGAAGCTCGGGTTGCTCACCGCCAGCCCCTGCCCCACCGCGATGTCGTAGGCCGTAACCTTGGCGTGATTGGCCACGCTGGCCCAGATGGCGCTGTGGAAGGAGCGGGGGCTGGCAGCCTGCTGGTGGCGCAGGCGGGCTTCGTTGGGGGTCTCGTTGCGATGGATGATGAGGCGCCCATCGCCGGTGGTGGCCGCCATGGTGAGCTTGATCCGGTCGCCTTCGGGCTTGCGCTCGTTGAGTCTGGCCTCGACGTCCGCAAGTTCGCGGGGCACGAGGGCCCTGCTGGTCGGGCTGCTGCCGCTCGCCACCGCCGCGGGGCCGCGGTCGGGGCGGGGGTCGTCGATCACCTGCGGCTTTACCGGGTTGACTCCATAGTCGCTGGTGAGGGCGATGGCAGCGTCGATGGGGTCAACCCGCTCGAACTTGCCAGCCTTGGATTTATCCGACGTTTCCAGCGCTCCGGCGAAGAGATCAGCGATGTGAGGGGTTTTCAGGGGCTCGCCGTTGATGAAGCGCACCCCATCCTCACCCAGGATGGCGCTGCGCGGCAGCCGTTGCCGGCCGGGCAGCTGGTTGCCATTGGCGCCTGGGAGCTCGGCCAGCTTGAGGTGATTGCCGATGTAACCGCCATCCACGTGGGCACGATCGCTCTCGCCCTCCGCCCTCAGCGGAAAATCCTGCGGCGGGAGGCCGACCCGGAAGACCTGATCCACCTTGTCGACACTCCGGATCTTGGCGGTGAACACCCGCTGGAAGAAGCCCGGCCCCAGCTCTGCGAGGGGCTTTCGCGCGTTTTCCCAGTCGGAGAGCCGCAGCTTGTCAGCGGCCCTGCCGCGGCCCAGGGTGTTCACCAGCGCGGAGGGGCGGCCCCCGATCCGGTTGGGCACGCCCTGCCAGCCGATGCCCTGCACGTTGCGCAGCCCCACGGTCATGTCCTCGGGGCAGAAATAGAGGTAAACCTTGCCGCGATTGTCCCGGTCTGCGGAAGGCTGCCAGGCGAGGCTATGCACACCGGCGCTGCCCATGCGGGTGAGTTCGTCGGAGCTCCAACCGGGCTTCCGGCTGGATTTCTCGCGGGCATAGACGCCCTGGACAATGTTGATCAAGGTGTCGAGCCGGGCCTTCATGCTCTGCCGCCCTTCGAGGGCCTCGTACAGGCCCTTCATCACATGATCTTCGCCGCCACGCTTGCTGATCACCTTGTCCGGGATCCTGGCCTGCTTGTCATCCTGGCCGGGGGCGCCTGACATCGGGGCCGGAGCGGGCGCCGGTGAGGCGGCGGGGGGCTTGTCTTCATCCCTGCCGTCGCCATCCTCCCTGCCATACTTTTCAAAGTGCACGGGCTCCAGCGCGTAGGGCGGGTGGGTCAGGATCAGGGTGTCGGCGGGCTTTCGCCCCTGGTCCATCAGGAAGGCCTGGGCCAGCAGGGAGACCAGGCAGCCCTGGCTGTGGGCGATGATGTTTACAGTCTCATTTTTGTCGTAGTCGCGGATCATCGACACCAGGGCCGCCAGGCGCTGGGCGGCCAGCACGAAGTACATCCGGCCCGGGCCGGCCAGCACTGGCCGGTACGGGTCCTTGGCAACGGCATCCGCCGCGCCGCCAAGCGCCGAGACACCCCGGTTCCACATGTCGGGGAGGTTGTTGGTGGCGTTGGCGAAGGGGCCGCCGCCCTTGCTGAGGTCTTTGTCGAGGCGGTTGCCGTAATCGTCGGTGTGCTGACCGTTCCTGAGCGGAGCGCCGCCTTTGGGCGTGCCGCGATACCCCCAGTAAAACGGGATCACCGGGCTGCAGGTGTCGGGGCTGATGTTGCGCTTGTAGAACACCGCGTCCGGGTCGTCCTCCAGCCGTCTTGCGTCGTCGTCACCGGGCAGGCGGTAGGGGGCGGAGGTGTAGGGGGGCGTGCCGGGCAGCCACTTCATGCGCTCGGCGAGGCCGGCCATCAGGCCATCCTCGACGGCCGGGTAGGCGGTGCCCACGTCGTTGACGCCGTGCACGACGATGCAGGCGCCCACGTGTTCGCACTTCACGTCGACGACCTTGGGCATGCGGCCGCAGCTGAGGACCGTGCTGTCCTTGCAGATGAGGTAGGGGTCTTTCGGATAATCGGCTTTGTCGGGACCGCTCATGACGGGCTCTCCACGTGAATCCGGGCCTGGTGCAGGGCGTTTGCCCAGTAGCTGACGCGGACGCCATCCACTGTCTTTCCATACACACCCAATCATGACATGAAGCTTTGGAGATGCCAATCGAAAACATCAACCCTCCCAAAACACCCTCCCGAAACATCCTCCTTGTGCTGCCTGGAAAGACGCGCGACAGCCCCTTGCAGGCGCGCGCGCAAAGAGCCCCGCAGACTCTTGAGAAACAAGCCAATGTTTCTCCGTCCACGCCGAGGCTGGCATGGCCTTGGGATGCTCTCAAGAAAACACCGGGCCGCCCCAAGTTTCCTTTGCCCCCACGGGGGGCGTGCGGGGCGGAGCCTGGCCCTGGGGGCGCTCAGAAGCGCAGCACGCCCCCGGCCAGCAGGCCAGATTTTTTGAGCCGCTTGAGGCTGGGCCCGAGCTTGAGGCCGGTGCCGGCCTCGAGCGCGGTGGCGCGCTCGTGGAGCAGCTCGGCGGGCACCTCGACCACCTCACCCACTGCCGCAAAGGCCACCACGTTGCCGCTGGGGCAGGGGGGCAGGGCCAGCACGCGGCCGTCGAAGGCCTTGTTGAGCCGCTGGAGCTGGGTCTTGAAACCCCTCAGCTCGCCGAACATGTTGACGACCAGCAGCCCATCCGCCGTCAGACGCCGGCGGCAAGCCGCGTAGAAGGCCTGGCTCGCCAGGGCGCCGGCGCGGGCGTTGCTGTCGAAGCCATCCACCGCGATCAGATCCCACTGGCTGTCGTCCTGCTCGACAAAGCCGGCCCCGTCGCCGATCACCACCCGCAGGCGCTCGTCCTCATCGGGGAAGCGGAAGTACTGCCGCGCCACGCCGTGCACTTCCGGCGCGATCTCCACCACTGTCGTGCACGCGTCGGGCAGCTGGCGATGGACGAACTTGGGCAGCGAGCCGGCGCCCAGCCCGATCAGGAGCACCCGGGCCGGCCACGGCGCGGGGCGCAGCAGCAGCCCGGCCATCATCTCGCGGGTGTATTCGAGCTCCAGGGCGTCGGGTTTGCGCAGACGCATCGCGCCCTGCACCCAGTCGGAGCCGAAGTGCAGGTAGCGGACGCCGGATTCTTCGCTGATGTCGATGGGGGTGTTCATGGTCAATGTCAGATAGGTGTATGCTGCGTCGCAATACGGCAGGGCCGTTCGTTTTGAGTGCCCCCAGGGCCGGGCTTCGCCCCGCCCGCCCCCCGTGGGGGTCCAAGGAAACTTGGGGCGGCCCTGCGTTTCCTTGAGAGGAGTGACTGGTGAGTCTCGAACATTACAACGCCGAACTGGCGTCCATCGACATGGAAATCGCCCGACTGGCCCAGCTTTGCGGCATCCAGATGCTGCAGCCGGGCGTCGCCGAGGCGGTGCTGCGCAACGACAGCAGCCTGTGCAACAGCACCAACCCGCTGGCCTGGGAGAAGCTCCGCGGCCTGCTGGTGCTGCATTACCACGTGGTGGCCGAGAACGCCGCCGCCGACGGTGTCGACGCCGCAGCCGAAACCCTGCGCCAGGCGCTCCAGAGCGTCAGCGCACGGATGCGCCCGCAGCAGCAGTAAGCCGCCGTGCCGCCCGCCGGCATCAGTTGCCCCGGGCGGTGTACATCCGCGGCGTGACGCGAAACAGCGGTCTTGCGCCGGGCGCCACGTCCACCTTCACCCAGCCCATGAAGGGCGAGCCCCAGGTTTCGAGGCGGGTGAAGTTGGTCTGCACCTTGCCGCTGGCCGGGTCGCGCAGGGGCTGATCGAAGCGGTGCACGTGGCTGTCCCCATGCACCAGCAGCACCTCGCCGGCAAAGGCCTTGCTTTCGGCCAGCAGCTGGCCGAGCAGCTCACGGTAAGCACGGCCACCGCGGCCGGCGCTGAAATCCTCGAGATCCGGGTTGGCCTGCTGGATCAGCACCACCCCTTCCAGCTTCTGTGCCCGGGCCCGGCTGAAGGCCGCGCCGATCCACGCCCTGAGCGCCGCGCTGCGGCTGGCGAATTCGGCGCTTGGCTGCGGCTGGCGCCCGATGTTGTTGCCGCCGCCCGGCACGTTGAGGGTCACGAAGAGCACCGGGCCGATCTGCCAGCGCTGGTGCTCCCGGTAGGCGCCGAAGGCCGGGTCGTCGGCCTGGCTGTCCACCGCCAGAGGGTAGCGGCCGAGGGTCTGCCCGGGTCGGGCAAAGAAGAGCTCGCGCAGCCGTGCCAGCCGCTCGAGCGGGTCGTAGGCGCCGTTGCTCTTGCGCTGGCAGTCGGCCCAATCGTTGTCGCCGGGCACGAATACGAAGGGCGTGTGGCTGGCCTGGAACACCGCCAGCCGGTCTTCATACAGCGCGTCGTCGCAGCGCTCACCGCCGCTCTTGATGTCGCCGTCGTGAACCACCACCCGCAAGCCTTCGGCGTCCATCCCGGCCAGCACCTCGGGCAGGTGCTGGCGCTCGAAACGGTTGTAGGGGATGTCGCCAAGCACGCCGAAGCTGAACGGCTCCGCCGCCTGCAGCGCGGGCGACAGCAGGGCGGCCAGGGCGAGGAGGGTGCTTCGCAGCATCACGCCGACAGCCGCTTGAGCTCGTAGAGCGCCTCCAGCGCCTCGCGGGGCGTCAGGGCGTCCGGGTCGATGGCGGCCAGCGCGCCGAGCACCGGGTGGCCCGGCATTTCGGGCTCGTCGGCGGGCAGGCTGGCGAACAGGTCGGCCTGGGGGCCGGCGTCGATCTCGCGGTTCTCCAGCGCGCGCAGACGGCGCTTGGCGTCGCGCACCACCGCACCCGGGATGCCCGCCAGCGCGGCCACTTCGATCCCGTAGCTCTGGCTGGCCGGGCCTTCCTCGAGCGCGTGCAGAAACACGATGCCGTGGTTGTGCTCGACGGCATCCAGGTGCACGTTGGCGCACTCCGGGTAGTCGTGGGCGAGGCGGGTGAGCTCGAAGTAGTGGGTGGCGAACAGCGTCCAGCAGCGGTTCTTGTCGAGCAGGTGGCGGGCGATCGCCACCGCCAGCGCGACGCCGTCGAAGGTCGAGGTGCCGCGGCCGATCTCGTCCATCAGCACCAGGCTCTGGTCGGTGGCGCCGTGGAGGATGGCGGCCGCCTCGGTCATCTCGACCATGAAGGTGGAGCGCCCGGAGGCCAGGTCGTCGGAGGCGCCGATGCGGGTGAAGATGGCATCCACCGACCCGATCCGCGCGCTGGTGGCCGGCACGAAGCAGCCCACGTGGGCGAGCAGCACGATCAAGGCCACCTGGCGCATGGTGGTCGATTTACCGCCCATGTTGGGGCCGGTGATGAGCAGCATGCGGCGGGTCGGGTCGAGGCGGCAGTCGTTGGCGATGAAGTTTTCCACCTGGCGCTCCACCACCGGGTGACGGCCCGCAACGATCTCGATGCCCGGCTGATCGCTGAACACCGGCATCGCGTAGCCATAGCGGGCCGCCGCCTCCGCGAAGGCCGCCAGGCCGTCGAGCAGCGCGCAGGCGCGGGCGATGCGCTGGAAGCGCGGGATGTCGGCGGCGAGCGCGTCGAGCACGCCCTCGTAGAGCAGCTTCTCGCGGGCCAGCGCCCGCTCCTGGGCCGACAGGGCCTTGTCTTCGAAGGCCTTCAACTCGGGGGTGATGAAGCGTTCGGCGTTCTTCAGGGTCTGGCGGCGGCGGTAGTCGTCGGGCAGCTCGCCCTTGGCGGCGTTGGCGGCCGAGATCTCGATGTAGAAGCCATGCACCCGGTTGAACTCGACCTTGAGGTTGGCGATGCCGGTGCGCTCCCGCTCGCGGGCTTCGAGCTCCAGCAAAAACGCCCCGCAGTTGGTCTGGATGCCACGCAGCTCGTCGAGGTCGGCGTCGAAGCCTTCGGCGATCACGCCGCCGTCACGCAGCACCGTCGAGGGCTCGGGGGCGATGGCGCGGGTGAGCAGCGCCAGCGCCTCGTCGGGCGTGGCAAGCTCGTCGAGCATCCGCTGCAGCAGCGGTGCCTGGGGCGCGCCCAGGGCGGCGCGCAGCTCTGCAAGGCGCGCCAGGCTGTCGCGCAGCGCCGACAGATCCCGCGGGCGGGCGCTGCGTAGCGCCACCCGGGCGGTGATGCGCTCCACGTCCGACACCCCGCGCAGCACCCGCCGCGCCGGCTCGACCGGGCCCTCGGCCAGCTCGCCGACCGCCGCGTGGCGGTGGGCCGCGGCGGCGCGGTCGCGCAGGGGGTGGTGCAGGGCATGGCGCAGCCAGCGCGAGCCCATGCTGGTGGCGCAGCTGTCGAGGAGCGAAAGCAGCGTGGGGGCCGCCTCGCCGCGCAGGGTCTCGGTGATCTCGAGGTTGCGCCGGGTGGCAGCGTCGAGGCGCAGATAGGCGCTGTCGCGCTCGGCGGTGAGGGCGGTGACGTGGGCCAGGGCCTGGCGCTGGGTGGCGCGGGCGTAGTCGAACAGCGCCGCGGCGGCGGCCAGGGCCACCGGCATCTCGTCGGCGCCGAAGCCGGCCAGGTCGCGGGTGCCGAAGTGGGCGGTGAGCAGGCGCCGGGCGGTCTCGGCGTCGAACTGCCAGTCGGCCAGCCGGCGCAGGCTGGGGGCCAGCTGGTCGAGCAGCGGCAGGCGCAGGCCGTCGGGGATCAGCACCTCGGCCGGGCGCAGGCGCTCGAACTGGGCGGCGAGCTGCGGCGCGTCGCATTCGAGCACCCGGAAGTCGCCGTTGGCGAGGTTGAGCCACGCCAGGCCCAGCACGCCGCGGTGCAGGTTGAGGGCCAGGAGCGGCGCATCGGCCTTGTCGTCGAGCAGCGCCGCGTCGGTGAGGGTGCCTGGGGTGACGATGCGCGACACCGCGCGCTCCATCGGCCCCTTGGTGGCGCCCGGGTCGCCCACCTGTTCGGCGATCACCACGGATTCGCCCAGCTTGACGAGCCGCGCCAGGTATTGCTCGACCGCGTGGTGCGGCACGCCGGCCATCTTGATCGGCTGGCCTGCGGACGAGCCGCGGGTGGTCAGCGTGATGTCCATCAGCCGCGCGGCCTTCTCGGCGTCCTCGAAGAACAGCTCGTAGAAGTCACCCATGCGGTAGAAGAGGAGGGTGTCGGGGTGGTCCTGCTTGATGCGCAGATATTGCTGCATCATCGGGGTGTGCTGCGCGATCGCGTCACCCGGAAGGTCTTGTTTCGGCTGCTTTTGCGGTTTCAAGTGGCGGGCCCTGCGGAATTCTGGCTCTGAACGGAAAGCACCCCGGGCGGCGGGGTGCGGGCGCAATTGTCGCATGGGCCGCGGGGGTGCGTCGCCCGTGGCGACGACCTCGGGCCGCTGCAGCAGCGCTCAGGTAAAAGGATTCAGGAGACGGACGCCGGTCCGTGCGAAGTCGGCAGTGTTGCGTGTAACAACGGTCAGGTTGTAGATCAAACCGATGGCAGCTATCTGCTTGTCGATCGGGCGCCGGGGATTGGGCGACAAGAGCCTCCCCCAGACCTGAGCACAGTCCAGATCGAAGCCCAGAATGCGCGCAGCGTGGTCGGTGACGATAAGGTCCAGCCAAGCTTCGACCCGGCTCGCCTGGTCTTCATCGTCACGCCCGCGGATAGTGTCCAGGCCACGTCGCAGCTCACCGATGGTCTGAACTGCCAGGTAGATGTCTTCCGGTTTCAACGCAGCGAAGAAACTGACGACACCCTCGTTGGCGCGAGGGCCTTTCCTCAACTCACTGACGACGTTGGTATCGAGCAGGTACATCAGCCTTGCCGGGAATTGAAGTCTTCATCCACCCCGACCTCAGGCATGCTGGCCAGCACCTCCTTGAAACCGGGCCGCCGCTGTCCAGGCCCGCTCGCGAGCGGGCCTGGACAGCGCATCACTCCTCCAGCGCTCCAGGGTCGAAACCCCTACACCGATTTCACGCGCAACCGACTCCACCGTTGCGCTCTCCGGCGGCAGCAACCGCGCCACCGCTCTGTCTTTGAATTCTTGTCCGTATCGCGCCAACTCGTTCTCTCATCATCGCCCCCGAATTCAGGATTCTATCGAGGTGGCAACTATTCTGACGCGGGGGGAAGCTGCGCCGGCTCGGCTGGCACAGCGCTGCGCTGCGCGCAGGATCTCACGATGCTCGGCTTCGGCACTCCGCCCATGCGCCGCCAGCGCCGCGAAGTCGATGTACGACTCGATCTCGGCCAGCGAATCGACCAGGGCGTCGATCTTCTTACGGCGATGATCAAAGGCGAACAGGTCGGTCTCGATGGCGCTATGGGGTTTCATCGGAGCCGGCTCGGGGCGCACTCAGAGCGATGTAATTTTACCAAGAGTGGGCGGGGCGAGGTTTTCGAGGCACCCTTTAGTGTTACTGCGGGCAGCTTAG
>NZ_BJNV01000108.1 GCF_006539865.1 Zoogloea ramigera | reverse complement strand
AACGGCGTGACAAGCTTCACCAGCCTGGCGACTTTCAACGGGATCATGGCAGCCTCCGCCTTCGGTGCGTTCTTATTGCATCATAGCCCAAGCGCTCAGGCCCCCGCGGGGAACTGGAGGAGAGTTGCAGGCGCCTGCTTCACCCACGCCTGGATGAGGCAGCGCTGCGCCAAATCGATGGGATGGCGAGCTGCCCGCGCTTATCGGAGTGGAATGGTTTGAGTTGAAACCGCCGCGCCAGGGCAGTCCGGCCAGCACCGCGGGCTCGCCTCCTCCATGGTCGTCGATCTGCTGGTCGTCCAGGGCGCGGCGCGGTGCCACCAGCGCCTGACCGCTCCGACCCCAACCACCGGGTAGTCGCCGGCTTGGGCCCCCGCTCCGTCAACGGGATCATGGCAGCCTCCGCCCTGCGTCAATTCTTGCGATAAACCCACGTGATCTAGGCTCGAGCCCAATCAACCGCCAGGAGCCGCCCAAAGATCCCGGGATCATCGGCCGAGCCGCCTGAGTCACAGACATCTGCAATCAATGCCGACAAAGCACCATGATGCCCTGAGACTGCACCCCGGTATGTACAGCAACCATCCCGGTAAACAAGCAGCTCTGGCAGATCGTCTGGAAGATACGTGTCCAGGAATGCAGCATGGTCCTCGACATCCAGCCACAAGCAAATTCTTTCGTCTTCCGTATTTCGGGCCAGGGCGTCGAACTCCGGGCGAAGCAATCGGCACCTCGCGCACCACGCTTCAGCGCCGATAACGAGCAACAACTGACTGCCCGGAAGGATCAGTCGCCGGGAAAGCTCTGCAGCGTCATCCCAAGGATCCAGAATCATGCTGCCGCCAAACGAGCAAGCTGAAGCAGTTGAGCCCGGGCCGGGGCGCGGCAGTCAAACCAAGGACCGCCCGCGAGACGCAGACGCTGCGCGGCAATCCAGCGCAGGGCCTGGGGCCCATTGCGGAGCACATCGAGCAGCCGCTCCCGGTTCAACTCGCCTCCCCAGAGGCACGGCTGCTCCGTCCGCGGGGGCACGGCAGCCGCCTGCAAGGCTGCTGCATCGATATCCGGCAGGCCTGGGTCGAGATCGTCGGTCAGACGCGTAACCTGACCGTCATCAAGCCGTGTCGGCGGGAGCGCCAGGCCGGCCAGTTCCGGATCAACGCCCGTCAGCGCAGCCCAGACCCAACCAGCAAGCCGAGCAGCATCTGGATGATCCGCCTGGCGTGCGACCCAGGGCAACAGCGCGCCGTCACCATGGTGAAGAACGAAGTAAAGGCCAAGGCGAACGGGAAGTTGCTGAAGGAGCTGAGCTACGCCGGGATGCCCCAACGGAACAATCGGGCCAAGCTGGCGCACCCAGCGGCCAAGCCGGTGTTCCGCATCACGCCGGGGGCGCCCGGTAAGGCTCGCCGAAACCTGGAGCTGCTGCATGACACATTGCCAGAGCGCCGAGGCAGAAATCAGGGTATTGCTCGGAGCCTGCGCAATGGCCGCCTCCGCGCGCACGGCTTCATCGGCATCCGAGAGCATGGGCAGCAGCCGTTCATACTCGCGCAGCTCACCCGCGAGTCGGCATGCAGCGGCCCGCACCGGAGCATGGCACGAGCCCAGCGCAGTCTGAAGATGCCCCCGAAGCCCTTCCCTCTCATCGTCAAGGCCAAGCCGTGAGGCTCGCCACGCCACCACCTGCAAGGCCGGGGGACTCCCCTCGACACGCCAGCGGGCGACCCAGGTCTGCCGCTCCTCTGGCGTCACCCACGCCAGCGCACTGATCAAGCCCCGCAGCATTCGTGCCGGGTCCGCCTCGACAAGGCCCCACACCACCCTCAGACGCTCACCGGCATTCGGAGCCTCAAGCGCAAGCAAGGCGCAGACGAAGGCCTCACCGCTACTGCGCCAGCGCTGCAAGCTGGACAAGGCAATCGCCCACCCCGCCTCACCCGCCACCCGCAGGCCGTCGAGATGCGCTTCGAGAAGCCGGTCGAACTCGATGAGTTCGATCAAGCCGATCAGTGGCGAATGGACACTGTCATCGTGGCGCGACCAATAAAAAGCTGCGTCACCGGCGTGACGGGCTACGAGCGGGGCAATGATGGGCGAGGTCATGTCGAATCCTGCTGCCAATAATGCTGGCGTTTGAGCACCTGCTTCACGTCGTGACGACAAAGATCATTTGGCATTATTCACCATCATCAAAAGCGCCTTGATTGCAGCCTACTGGGAATAAATTGGCCGCGTCAGACCCCGGCTGCTGTGCTGCCTGGGCTCCGCCTGCACTGAGGTCGCGTCGATGATCTGACCACCGCGTGCGATGAAGCCCCTTTTGAGCAGTTGCGCCGACACGCCATCGCGGCCACTTCACCAATACGGCTCCCGGAGGTCTAAACCGTGGTGCGATCGGGGGGTTTGTAGCGCACCGGGTGGAGCAACCGGAACACCATCTGCTCGTCCGGCAAGTTGAATAGCTGCTTCAGGACCAGGATACGCACCATCATCTCGGCCGGTATGGCGAGCCGGCCGCTTGGGCTCTGACCGGGCACGGCACAATCAGACCCACCTCACCGGCCAGCGCGACAAAGTCGACATACGACTCGATCTCGGCAAGCGGATCACCCAGGGCATGGATCTTCTTGCGGCAGTGTTCGTCAGCGAACAGAGCGGTCTTGACGGCGCTGCGCGGCTTCATCGGGGCAGATGTTGAAGGAGTTCAGGTCAAAAAAGATTCTTATCCAGTTGCGGGTAGAGTGAGATTTTTCGAGGCACCCTCACGCTGATGCATTCCCAGACAATCAGCGCTGACGCCGGAGCTAACTTTGCTCAAGGCTTTTCTCCATCTGGTACTGGTTAAAAATCAGCCGCCATTTCTGCCCATCATGGAAAGCTGCGCCATGTGCACCGCCCATCAACATCACGCCGTCGGCGGCACTCAGATTGCCGGCACACACCTTGATTTCGGATGGTAGATCCTCGACAGCTTTTAGCTTGTTTTGGCCAACTGTCCAAAGGCCATAATCGCTGGTGCACCACAACCGGTCGGCATGCCAGACGATGTCTTTGAACGGCAGGCTCATGTCACCCCGGTGAATCATCTCCCAGTGATCCGCGCGACCGCGAAACAGCGTACCTGACTGCGCACCGATGTACACATACCCATCCCCCGCACAGCACACCGACTCCAGCAACATATTCGATGGAAAGGGGATGCGTCGCCAGGCTTTGCCGTTACCGTGCCAGACAACACCACGACCCGCGACCAGATAGAGATCTTCGTGGCTGAATCCATCGATGTCCTTGAAAGCCATATCCTCGGATTTTTTGACATCATCATGCTCAGCGGGAGTCCCAAGAGGTAGGTTCAAGCAGAGCGACTCCCAATCCTTTGGCCCTCGCCGCCGGCAGACGGAATGCCCCGCTCCGACTGCATAGGCCATGCCTTGAATCATTCTGGTTCGACGAATCGCCCCCCTGCGCGGCCCCTCTTTCGCTATCGGAATTTCCTCGCGGTCTTTTTTCCCACCACCAGACACGAATACTTTTCCTTCACTTGAAATACAAATTCCTTTTAACTCCGGAAAATGCGACGCCCCCAGACAGAGTACTGCATACCCCTCAAATTCTGTAAATCCTAAATTATTACTCAATAATTTAGGAGCAAACCCAACCCACCTCTTATCCACATCACTTTCAGAAATAGCGCTCACCTTGACGCCTTGCTCAATATTGCGAATCAAGAAATAAAACGCATCGCACCCTCTTACAGCAACATCCTTTATTTGAAAACCAGAAAATATCTTCTTGAAATCTTCTTTCGATATCATCTTTAACCTCAATACGCGCCTACAAAAGCCCAGGCATCGGAGTATATGTTGTATGTTTAGGCGCCCTCTTCCCTGCCGCCAACGGCATGGCCTTGTTGCATTTAGTCTTGTAATAAGCATCCAACTGAGCGCCGAGACATTTTTCATCACACTTTGATTCGGGGAATGTTTCTTGAACACCACCAATCCCCATGTCTCTCATTTTCTCGTAGGATGTGTTTTCTCTGGGACCTGAAAATACATTCCCATTCTTGAAATTTTCCACCCGCTCAAGAAGTGCATCATGCGCCTTGCCGTGTGTGCCGTTTCCACCATTCGTCCCCTCCACACACATTGTCGGCGCACCATTATAGCTATAGTCATCGCAAGCGCGTGCCGCCTCATCTGGAATAACGTGGTGCCCCGTCTGTCCAGGACAACACCCTTCGCCTTTCATACTGAGCGGGTTTATCGTGTTCTTATAAGGCACAAGCAAACACCGCCGGGCCCTGGTGCATGGATTTATTCTGGACAGGACACCCATTCCATTTGCCATGATGTCTGTAGGCGTCTTGTTTTGCATGTTATCGCCCAGTGATTTCAGTTCATTTTGAGCCTCTTCAAAAACACTGACAATCGACTTGATGTCCTTAACCGCTAGCGCTGCATCAACCGCATCGAGCGCGGTCAAGCCCCAACCAAGAACTGGAACAAATTTTGCCAATCCTTTTTTTGCCAGTGCTTCGACGCCCGTGCCTATCATTTTTTCCATGATCGCGTCAGTCGTCGCCTCTTTAACAATGGGCAGAATTTTCTCCGACAAAGCGGCTCCTAGGTCATCCGACATTTCGCTCAACATCTGATTGAATTCAGAAATCTCCTCGGCAGCATTCTTGGCGTTAGGCTTGACCCACAAACCATCGCAGTGCGATGCCATCCAGGCATTCTTGTCACTGGATTGATGACCGTGCTCTTTCTTTACTTTTTCCGCCATGCCATCAAGTTTCGCAACCCGCTTTTCACCCAGAATCTTTCTTAGCGCAGGATACTTTTTCTTGTCTGATTTTTCCTCTTCGGGCTTGCAGGCTTTGTCTATCTTTTCAAAATCGTCCTTACAAGCGGATTTAACCACCGACGTATCAATATAGTAGTTCGCAGCCGTATTGGAACCCATGATCGTGACCCTCGCGTGCCGGCTCAGCTATGGTTATGCGTCATCGGATCCATGTGCCTGCACACATTGAGCCCCTCGACCTTCACATCCGGCGACCAGTCGACAAAATAGGCCTTCCCCTTGATTGTGTGCGAGGAGACCCCCATCGGGAAGCTCCGGGTGGCGGGCTCGTTACCAACACTGTTGGCGAGGAAGGAGGCGTCCTTCTTTGCCAGGGGCTTGCCGCAGATGAAGACCGTGGTGCTGCCCTTTTTCAGATCCTTCGCGAACGCTGTATTCGGGTAGGGGATGACGACAGGCCCCGCGGGTGGGCCCGGCGGGCTCCAGCACGGGTCGGGAAAGGCCGCCGGAGAGACACCATCGGCAGCCTGGGAGCAGAACTCGCTGTCGTTGGCATAGACATGGGTTTTCATCTTCAGGCTCCTGGTATTACGCCGTCACCGGTTGATAACTTACGACGATCGCACTTCGTTCGCCGTCATCGTTCGCCAGGTGGATGAGGCCCCGGGCACCGGGGCCATCCTCCCGGGGCATGAGCCTTTGAAGCCAGGCGAGCATCAGGGGTCCGGTCGCAGCGCCCACTTCGCCGACGCAATCGGCGGTGGTCAGCGTTGGCGGTGCAACACCAAGCCGAGTGAGCGCATTGGCGGCTTCGCGGGCAAAAAAACTCTCACCGTTCTGGTCGCTGAGCCGGAAATCCAGGTCGTCCGGCTTGAGCTGGGCAGCGGCCAGTGCCGCGCGCATCGCCCGCGTCAGGGCACGCCCACGGCTGGGCGTGCTGCCGTCGGGCCGTCCGTCGGCACGATCCCGGCCAACCCCCCTGATGACGAAACCCGGCGCATCAGGGGCTGCGGCTTCGAGCAACACCGCAGCAGCAGCCTCGCCCGGCAGAAATCCGTCCCGGTTCATGGTGGTGAGCAGACGCTCCTGGGCGAGGTAATGATTGATCGTGGCAGCGTTGAGATAGCTGTCCACCCCTACCAGCAGCACGCGCCGGACGTGGCCTTGATCGATCAGATGCCGGATGCGCAGCAAGGCGTGCCCGAGCCCGGCCCGACCGGCGGTGAACACGCGTGAGTCAGCGCTGAAAGTATGCCCAAGGACTCGTTGTGCCGCCTGGGCCGTGGCGAACTGGGTGCGATCGTCCCCATGAGGGCGCTCCCGCTCGAGGGTCAACAGACACAGCGCGGTGTCTGCCGTCTCAAAAGCCTTCACACCACCGAGGCAATCAGCCACGGCCTGGCGCACCCACAGAGCGAGGCGCTCGCCCCCCCAGAGGGTCGCGCTGGGCAGGCGGGCCACTCGCAGGCGCTCACTGCCGTCGGCAACGAAATCACTTTCCTGGAAGTGGTCCATCCCCGCACGCAACGCACAGCTCGCCGCATCCGCGGTGTAGCCCACGGAGCAGCACAAGCCACTGGAGATGACACGCAGGGCGCCGACACCCGGAGCGCTCATGCCGAAGCGCCTCCGCACCCACCGCAACTGGCGTCCAGACCCAATATTTTGGCGTTCCACCACGCGGGGTCGACAGGGCCGACCGCAATTAAATCGAACTCCTGGATACGACGCCGAATCGGCGTACTTGCCCGCCACACGGCGCTGAACCTCTGTGCCTCGGTTTCAAAGTAAAGGGTATCGACGACGGAGCCAAGCGCCTCGGTGCTGTGATCCGTGCGCAACACCTGCACAGACAAACCCGCCAGAGGTGGTAGTTGAAACTGGAGATCCGGGACCCCTTCAAGCAGATTCACCAAACGGACGGGCTCACCTCCCCGTGGGTAATCGAGTTGCTGATCTGCCGGAGCGCACTGATTGAACCGGTCGTCAAAGTCTTCGGGCAAAAACGGAAAAACGTCCCGCCGCCAGGCTTCATCGTAAGTGCCGGCATAAGCCAGGCGCTGCGGCCAATGGCGCCCGATGGCAGACAGTGCGACGGGGCGATATGCACCATCAGGGCGGGTTACCGGCTCATCAGGAGCTTCAAGACTGGGCGCGAAGCTGCCAGAGACATGCCCCTCGCTGCGTTTGCCGATCCAGCCTACACCAACTGGATTTTCAAGAAAGGTCTCGACACCACTTTCACCATCCTGTCGATAAAAGGAACGTCCGCCGAAAGCTGCACCGTAATGAAGCGGCAGGACGGTAAAGGGCTGCGCCTCACCGATGCGCATGCGCCCCTCCTCGGGAAGCCAGCGCCGCGGCCCGTGAACCCGGATCTGCTTGATCATCGCACCCACCTGAACGCCGGCCCGTAGCGATTGCACTGGTTGGCCGCCCGGCGATCGTGCGCACGCAGAAAACAACACATCACAGCGCGGCTTGAAACGCGCAAAATCATCTCCGTACAACATCGGGGACTCTCCCGGCTCGCCCAGAAACACATCCCGATACGACAAGGGCTGAGGCCGAAGCGGCCGCGGGCGCTGCCCCGGATCTGGAATGCGCCAACTGGCTTTGGCAACAACAACCAAGTGCTCGCGCCCCTCCCGGTCCAGAGCCGAACTGACTCCGACCGCAAGATGCTTGGCGCTGCAGAGGACTTCCATTTCAGTTGATCTGCACCGACCCACCGCGAATACGCTGGCTGGCACTGGCATGACTGGTGACGTATGCACCGCGGATCTGGACATGCCCGTCGGCATCAATCGAAATGCACGCCTCACCGCAACGCAACTCAACCCCGTTGTCGGCTTCGATGACGAGACGGCCATCCTCGTTTCGAATGGCGCATGAAACTGGATCGGGGTTGCTCCGGGTCACGGCGTTCAGCATGAAGCCGAGCACAATGGGCCGTTGAGGGTCAGCACCTTCAAACCCAAGCGCAACCGCCTCCCCGATACGCTCGGGGGGGAGCGCAACAAGACTACGCGCAACAACACCGGACAGCCCGAAAGCGCTGATACCCACGCGGGCAAGCCCATCAGGATCCACGGCCTCGAGCTGCCCTATGGCAATCCCATCGGCTCTTGCCGGCAATGCGGTCGCGGGGCGTCTCAGCAGATCCTGAAGGGGGGAACTCACCTGCGATGAGACGACGGAACGATGCTCAGTTTTCAAGGATTTTCGCCCCCTTCAATGTGATGTTGCCATCTGCTTTGGCTGCAATTTCACCGCTCATGCCTATGGTCAGGTCGTTTCCGTTCAGCGTGATCGTGCCGTCCTTCTTCATCACCAACGTGCTCTTGCCTACGGTGAGCGATATGGAGTCGCCCGCGGTGATGACGAAGTTCTTGCCGGCATCCTTGGTGATATCGTCACCGGCACTCTCGGAGCTGCTGTTACCCACCTTGATCGATTTGCCGAGACCCACCTCCTCTGCCTGAGCGAGCCCAACCGCAGTGTTCATCGCCGCACCTACAGTCACGGCATAGGCGCCGCCGATGCTGAGGGCCTTGGCAGCACCGATGGTTTCCATCTTGGCGATCGCCACCGTCTCGCTCTTGTTCGCACCTACGGTGACGCTGCGGTTGGCACCGATTGTGATGGTTTCATTGACACCCACGCTCTCCTGCCGGTTATTGCCGATGGTGATCGTCTCGTTGTTGTCCACCATCTCGGTGCGGTTGTGTTTGACGTGGGTGGTTTCGTCGTGGTCGATGGTTTTTGTGCGGTCGTGGCCGACCGACAGGCTGGCGTCGTTTTCGACGACGTTGTCCTGGTTTTTCTCGGCGTGGACGTAGAGCTGCTCGGCGCCCTTCTTGTCCTCGAAGCGGATTTCGTTGAAGTTGCCCACGCCGCCGCCCTTGCTGGAGCGGGTCTTGATGCCGGTCTGGGTCATGTTGGCCGGCAGCGCGTAGGGCGGCATCTGGTCGGCGTTGTACACCCGCCCGGTGATGATCGGCCGGTCCGGGTCACCCTCGAGGAACTCGACGATGACCTCCTGGCCGATCCGCGGGATGGCGATCATGCCCCAGTTCTGGCCGGCCCACGGGTGCGAGACGCGGATCCAGCATGAGCTGTTTTCGTCTTTCTGGCCGTAGCGGTCCCAGTGGAACTGCACCTTT
>NZ_BJNV01000107.1 GCF_006539865.1 Zoogloea ramigera | reverse complement strand
AGGAAACTTGGGGCGGCCCGGCGCTTTCTTGCCAGCTGACGACCTCCGGCCCCGTCGCTTCGCGTCGCCGCCGCCCTTCCCAGCGGCGGCGAGGGTGCTGCGTTGCGGCTTATAGCCAGGGCCCGCAGGCGGCGACGAGTTCGTCGATCTCGCTGCCGATGGCGCTGAGCGCGGGTTCGATGTCGGTGTCGCCGGCTTCGATGGCCTTTTCGAGTTCGCCGGCCGAGGCCATCAGGTCGAGGGCGCAGATGAAGCCGGCGTTGCTGCGCAGGGTGTGCATGCGCCGGGCGGCGGCTTCCCGGTCGCCGGCGGCCAGGAAGGCGCGGGTCTGCCCGGCGGCGTCCCGGTTGTCGGTGACGAAGAGCTGCAGCAGGCCGGTGAACATCGCCCGGTCGCCCCCCAGGCGGCGGGCGGCGCGGGCGGCGTCGATGCCGTCGATGTCGGGGAAGGCTTCGCTGCCGGCGGGCGGCGGGGCGATTGCGGTGGCCGGGGCCGGGCGGGCCTTTACCCAGCGCGCCAGCAGGTTGGCCATCTGGTCGAGGTCCATCGGCTTGGGCAGCACGTCGTTGGCGCCGGCGCGGCGGGCGTCGGCCTGCTGGTCGTCGCGCACGCCGGCGGTGAAGGCGATGATGGGCAGCGCGGCGAGGCCCAGCTCGGTGCGGATCTGGCGGGTGGCGGTGAGCCCGTCCATCACCGGCATCTGCACGTCCATCAGCACCGCGTCGAAGCCGTCGGGCTTGTTGCGCAGGAGTTCCACGGCCTGCTGGCCGTCGGCGGCCAGGGTGGCGGTGGCGCCTTCTAGGGCCAGGGCCCGCTCGACCAGGTCGCGGTTCATCGCGCTGTCGTCCACCACCAGCAGGTGGGCGCCGGCGAGGCGCGGGCCGCTGGCCTGGGGGGCGGCCGGCGCCGGGCGGGCGGCGGCCGGCTCGACCTGCCCGCGGATGAAGGGCACTTCGAAGCTGAACACGCTGCCGTGGCCGAGCTGGCTGTCGGCGCAGATCGTGCCGCCCATCAGCTCGACCAGGCGCTTGCAGATCGACAGGCCGAGGCCGGTGCCGCCGAAGCGCCGGCCGATGCCTGCGTCGGCCTGGGTGAAGGGGGTGAACAGCCGGGCGAGGGCGTCCGGGGCGATGCCGATGCCGGTGTCGGAGACCTCGAAGCGCAGGTGCACGTGCTCGGCGTCGCTCTCGAAGGCCTGCACGCGCACCGCCACCTCGCCGTGGTCGGTGAACTTGATGGCGTTGCCGGTGAGGTTGAGCAGCACCTGCTCGAGCCGCAGCCCGTCGCCGACCAGCGGGCCGGGGCGCATGGCCGGCGGCGTGATGTGCAGGGCCAGGCCCTTGCCGCGGGCGGTCTGGCCCATCAGGCTGTCGAGGCTGGCGAGCAGGGCGCCGAGGTCGAAGGGGTGGGGCTCGATGCGCAGCTGGCCGGCTTCGATCTTGGAGAGGTCGAGCACGTCGTTGAGGATCGCCAGCAGCGACTGGCCGGCGCTGCGGATGCGCTGCACCATGTCGCGCTGGTTGGCCGGCAGGGCTTCGCGCTCCAGCACCTGGGCCAGGCCGAGCACGGCGTTCATGGGGGTGCGGATCTCGTGGCTCATGTGGGCCAGGAACTCGCTCTTGGCGGCGTTGGCGGCCTCGGCGGCGGCGTGGGCTTCCCGCAGCCGGCTCTCGTAGCGTTTGCGCTCGCTGATGTCGCGGGACACGCCGAGGACCTCGACGAAGCTGCCGTCGGGGCTGAGCAGCGGGTTGGCCGAGACGTCGGTCCATACCGTGCTGCCGTCCTTGCAGCGCTGTTCGAGCTCGCCGCGGAAGTTTTCGATGGGGCGCCCGGCCTCGAGGTCGGCGCGCAGCCGCGCGAAGTAGGCCTGCACGATCGCCACCGAGTCGGCCGAGAAGACCTCCTCCTGGCGCTGCCGGAAGGCCTCTTCGGGGCTGAAGCCGCGCAGCTTCTCGACCGAGGGGCTCACGTAGGTGTAGGCGCCGGCGAGATCCATGGTGACGATCACGTCAGTGGCGTTGTCGGCGATCAGGCGGTGGCGCGCCTCGCTGATGCGCAGCTGCTCCTCCATCTGACGGCGGGCGGTGATGTCCTCGATGATGTAGAGGTAGCGCGGGGCCTCCTCGGTGGCCAGGCGCACCGGCGCGCAGGTGAGGCTGGCCCACACCAGCGAGCCGTCCGGGCGCAGGTAGCGCTTGTTGAGGCGGTAGCCCGGGATCTCGCCGCTCTTGAGGTGGGCCAGCATTCCGGCGCTCTCGGCGATGTCGTCCGGGTGGGTGATGCGCTGGGGGCTGAGGCCGGCGAGCTCCGCGGGGCTGCGGCCGAGGATCTCGCACAGGCGCGGGTTGGCGTCGGTGAAGCGGCCGCTGCCGGGGTCGAGCAGCGCGATGCCCAGCGGCGCCTGCTCGAAGACCACCCGGAAGCGCGCCTCGGCGGCCCGCTCGGCCTGCAGGGCGGCCAGCTCGTGGCGCTGCCGGCTGCGCCGCCACAGCAGGTAGCCGCCGGAGTAAACGAAGGTGAGGCCCAGCCCGGCGAGAATGGTGGTGGCCCAGGCGATGGTGCGCACGCCGGCGTAGGCTTCGGCCTCGTCGATCTCGGCGATCATCAGCCAGGGCGTGCCGGCCACCGCGGCGGCGTAGGCCAGCACCGGGGCGCGGCGGTAGTCGCGTCCGCCCTCGATGATGCCGCGCTCGCCGCGGGCCGCGCGGGCGGCGGGCATGTCGGGGCTGGCGACCGGCAGGCCCAGCACCAGCGCGGCGTCGCGGTTGAAGCGCAGCGGGGTGAGGAAGCGCACGCTGTCGCCGTCGCGCCGGACGAGGTAGGTCTCGGCGGATTGGGTAGGCACCGGCCAGGCGCCGACCAGCGGGTTGAGGGCCTGGTCGGCGCTCCAGGTGACGTAGGCCACGCCCAGGGGCTCCATGTCGGGCGAGCCGATCGGCGCCAGCACGCCGTAGTGCACCTTGCCGTCGGCGTTGCGGTGGAGGTCGACGAGCTCGACCCGGGGCCGGCGCAGGATGTCCTGGATCAGTGCGGTGTGGGCCCGGACGTCGGCGGCGCCGACGACGAAGGCGGGGGTGGCGTCGGCATCGACGATCGCGACGCCGGCCCAGCCGCGGGCCTCGGCCATCTGCGTCATGAGCGTCTGGATGCGTTTGAGGCCCGGTGCGTCCTTGCGCCCGCCGTGCGTCCATTGGCTGAACAGGATCTCGAGCTGGGAGTGGCCGTAGAAGCTCAGGTCGGTGTCGACCCGCGCGTCGCTGAGCCAGCCTTCGATCTGCTGGCGTTTCTGTTCGACGATCACCGCCAGGGTGCGATGGGTTTCGCGGCGGATTTCTTCGCTGAGGTAGCGGTAGCCGACGCTGCCGAGGCCGGCGATGAGCATCGACAGGGCCAGCAGCGGGAGGACGAAGCGCAACCACGGGCGGTCGATGGCGGTGGCTTCGGCGGGCGGGGGGGCGGAGCGTGTCATGGTTCAGCGGGCGACCCGGCGTGCGGCACGGGCGGTACGGGCGGGCGGAGCGCGGACATCGACGGTGTCACGGGCAGCGGGCGCGCTGCGCGTGGGGGGCAGGCAGGCATGGCGGGCGGGTGTCGATCAGGGCAGCCCCCGATTATCCGCCTTAATCGAAAAATTCGCCTTAATTGGTAAATGCTGCCGCCTTGTTCTGGATCAACTGGCAGCAAAAAACAGCGGGACGCCGCGCCGCCCGGCAGCGGGCACCGCACACCCACGGCCAGGGTTCAGCCCCCGGCAGGAGGGCGCTTGTTGAGGCCTTCGTCCACCTGGCGGGCCATCTCCATCATCGCGTCGCGGGAGCGGGCCGCGGTGTCGAGCAGCCCGCTGACCACGTCGATCATCAGCGGGGCGACGCTGGCGCCGGGGGGCGCTGGGGTGCCGTCGGCGCCCGTGGCCGCGGACAGATTCGACAGTTTTTGCTGATTTTCGGCGACCACTTCCTGGAAGCCCACAGCGTAGCCGACGGCCTGCTGGATGAGCTTGTGGGCCATGTCGGACTGGGCCTGGTGCAGGCTGGCGGCGTCCCGGGAGTCGAGCAGGGCCTTGACCTCGGAGAGGTTGCCCTCCATCAGCGACTGGGTCGCCTTGAGATTGAGGGCAATCACCCGGTGGGCGCAGATGAAGGCGTTTTCGTAGAACGAAGAGAGGGCGTCGAGCTTGCCCTGGCCGGCGCCGGCCAGGTAGTCGTTGAGGGAGAACATCGGCGTTTCTCCTTGTGTTGAGGGGCCACAGAAGAAACAACCATACCGGCCGCAGCGGCTGCTGCCATTGCGGGACGTCAACAATTTGTGTTGCCGCCCGCTGGTGGGGGCGGGCGGCGGGCGGCGTTTACTCGAGGACGACCATCAGGTCCTTGGCGTCCACCGACTGGCCGGCGCTCACCAGCACCTCCTTCACCACGCCGTCGCGGGGGGGCGTGGAGGGCCATCTCCATCTTCATGGCCTCGAGGGTGGCGAGCACGTCGCCGGCCTTGATGTCCTGCCCCGGCTTCACCGCGATGGTGACCACCAGGCCCGGCATCGGCGCGGCCACGTGGGCGTCGTTGCCCTCGTCGGCCTTGCGGCGGCTGACCACCTTGGCGGCCAGCTTGCGGTTGGGCACCTTGATGATGCGCTGCTGGCCGTTGAGCTCGAAGAAGACCTTGACCTGGCCTTCCTCGTCGGCCTCGCCCAACGTGAGCAGGCGCACCACCAGGGTCTTGCCGCGCTCGATTTCGACGGTGATCTCCTGGCCCGGCTCCATGCCGTAGAAGAAGGTGGGCGTGGGCAGCACCGACACCGGGCCGTAGCGGCGGGCCAGGGTGTTGAACTCGGTGAATACCTTCGGGTACATCAGATACGAGGCGAACTCGGCCTCCGAGAGCTGGCGGCCGCACTTCTTCTCGGCCTCGGTGCGCAGCGCGGCGAGGTCGGCCTCGGCGAGCAGGGCGCCTGGGCGCGCGGTGATCGGCTCCACGTTTTTCAGCACCTTCTTCTGCAGGGCCTGGGGCCAGCCCCCCGGCGGCTGGCCGAGGTCGCCGTGCATCATCTCGACCACCGAGGCCGGGAAGGCGATCTCGCGGGCCGGGTCGAGCACGTCGGCGGGGGTGAGCTCCTGGGCCACCATCATCAGGGCCATGTCGCCGACCACCTTGGACGAGGGGGTGACCTTGACGATGTCGCCGAACAGGTCGTTGGCGCTGCGGTAGGCGCGCGCCACCTCGTGCCAGCGGGTGTCGAGGCCGAGCGAGCGGGCCTGCTCCTTGAGGTTGGTGAACTGGCCGCCGGGCATCTCGTGCAGATACACCTCGGAGGCGCCCGCCTTGAGGTCGCTCTCGAAGGCGGCGTACTGCTGGCGCACGGCTTCCCAGTAAAAGCTGATCCGGCGGATCGCCTCGGGGTCGAGGCTGGGGTCGCGCTCGCCGTGGCGCAGGGCCTCGACGATGGAGCCGAGGCAGGGCTGGGCGGTCATGCCGGACATGGCGTCCATCGCCGCATCCACCGCGTCCACGCCGGCGTCGATGGCGGCCAGCACGGTGGCGGCGCTGATGCCCGAGGTGTCGTGGGTGTGCATGTGCACCGGCAGGCCGACCTCGTCGCGCAGGGCCTTCACCAGCACGCGGGCGGCGGCGGGCTTGAGCAGGCCGGCCATGTCCTTGATGGCGAGGATGTGGCAGCCGGCCTTTTCCAGCTCCTTGGCCATCTTCACGTAGTAATCCAGCGAATACTTGGCGCGGCTCGGGTCGAGGATGTCGCCGGTGTAGCACAGGGCGCCCTCGGCGAGCTTGCCGGTGTCGAGCACGGCGTCGATGGCGACGCGCATGTTGTCGACCCAGTTGAGGCAGTCGAAGATGCGGAACAGGTCCATCCCGCCCTCGGCGGCGCGCTGCACGAAGTGGCGCACCACGTTGTCCGGGTAGTTGGTGTAGCCCACGCCGTTGGCGCCGCGCAGCAGCATCTGGGTGAGCACGTTGGGGGCCTGGGCGCGGATCAGCGCCAGGCGCTCCCACGGGTCTTCGTTGAGGAAGCGCATCGCCACGTCGAAGGTGGCGCCGCCCCAGCATTCCAGCGACAGCAGCTGGGGCAGGCCGCGCGAGTAAGCCTCGGCGACGCCGACGATGTCGCGGGTACGCATGCGGGTGGCCAGCAGCGACTGGTGGGCGTCACGCATGGTGGTGTCGGTGATGAGCACGCGCTTCTCGTTGCGCATCCACTCGGCAAACTTGGTGGGGCCGAGCTCTTCGAGGCGCTGGCGGGTGCCGGGCTGGGCCTCGGTGGCGAAGCGCGGCGCCTCGGGTTGGCGGGCGTGGGCCGGCGGCAGCGCGCGGCCGCGGGTTTCCGGGTGGCCGTTGACGGTGACGTCGGCGATCCAGCCGAGCAGCTTGGTGGCGCGGTCCTTGCGCTTGCGGAAGTCGAACAGCGTCGGCGTCTCGTCGATGAAGCGGGTGGTGTAGTCGTTGGCGATGAAGCGCGGGTGGCTCACCAGGTTGTGCAGGAAGGCCAGGTTGGTGGCCACGCCGCGGATGCGGAACTCCATCAGCGCGCGGTCCATGCGGCGGATCGCCTCCTCGGGGGTCTGGGCCCAGGCGGTGACCTTCTCGAGCAGCGAGTCGTAGAAGCGTGTCACCACCGCGCCCGAATACGCCGTGCCGCCATCGACGCGGATGCCGAAGCCCATCGCGCCGCGGTAGGCGCTGATGCGGCCGTAGTCGGGGATGAAGTTGTTCTCCGGGTTCTCGGTGGTGATCCGGCACTGCAGCGCGTGGCCGGAGAGGCGGATGTCGGCCTGGGCCGGGATGCCGGTCTCGCCGGTGGCGCCGATGTGGCCGCCCTCGGCGATGCGGATCTGCGCCTTGACGATGTCGAGGCCGGTGACCATCTCGGTGACGGTGTGCTCCACCTGGATGCGCGGGTTCACCTCGATGAAGTAGAACGCGCCGGTGTCGGCGTCCATCAGGAACTCGACGGTGCCGGCGCCCACGTAGTTCGTCGCCCGGCCGATGGCCAGCGCCGCCTCGCACAGGCGCTCACGGGTGGCGTCGTCTAGGTAGGGCGCCGGGGCGCGCTCGACGACCTTCTGGTTGCGGCGCTGGATCGAGCAGTCGCGCTCGAAGAGATGCACCAGGTTGCCGTGGCCGTCGCCGAGGATCTGCACCTCCACGTGGCGGGCGCGGCGCACCAGCTTCTCGAGGTACACCTCGTCCTTGCCGAAGGCGCTCTTGGCCTCGCGGCGGGCCGCGGCGACGGCGTCGAGCAGGGTCTCCTCGCTCTCGATCGGGCGCATCCCGCGGCCGCCGCCGCCCCACGAGGCCTTCAGCATCACCGGGTAGCCGATCTCGCGGGCGAGGCGCTTGATCTCGTCCGGGTCGTCGGGCAGCGGCGGGGTGGCCGGCATCACCGGCGCGCCGCAGGAGACTGCCAGGTTGCGCGCCGACACCTTGTTGCCCAGGGTGCGCATGGTGTCGGGGCGCGGGCCGATGAAGGTGATCCCGGCGGCGGCGCAGGCCTCGGCGAACTCGGGGCTCTCGGAGAGCAGGCCGTAGCCCGGGTGGATCGCGTCGGCGCCGGCCTCCTTGGCCACGCGTATCACCTCGTCGATCGACAGGTAGCTCTCCAGCGGGCCGAGCTGGCGGCCTTCACCGCGGCCGACCTGGTAGGCCTCGTCGGCCTTGAAGCGGTGCAGCGAGAGCTTGTCCTCCTCGGCGTAGATGGCGATCGTGTTGATGCCGAGTTCGGTTGCCGCCCGGAACACGCGGATGGCGATTTCGGAGCGGTTGGCAACAAGGAGGCGACGGATCATGCGGGGTTTTCCGGGAAGGGGATGGCAGGGCTTCAAAGCAAGAAGCCCGCCCGTTGGTTTTGAATGCCGATAAATTGCAGTTTTCTCGAGATTTTAAATGGACGCAATCGGGTGAACCCCGATGGCCCGGGCTTTGTGCAGCGCATCGCATGGCGGGGCTTGGGTAAACCAGGCTGGCTCCGCCCGGGGCACGGCGCCCCGTGGCGGTGCCTCAGCGTTGCATTCGGGCGCGCCGCGGTTCATGCTCAGGCAGCAAGTACCCACGGAGGAGCAGGCGATGCGGATCTCTTTTTACGGTGCGGCCGGCGAGGTGACGGGCTCGTGTACGCTGGTCGAGGCGGGGGGCGTGCGCTTCCTGGTGGACTGCGGGATGTTCCAGGGCGGCCCGGAGGCGCGCACCAAGAACGTGCGGGCGCTCAACTTCGGCTTTGACGTGCGAGGCCTCGATTTCGTGTTGCTGACCCACGCCCATATCGACCACTCCGGCCTCTTGCCGCGGCTGGCGGTGCTGGGCTTTCGCGGCCCGATCTACGCCACCCCGGCCACCATCGACCTGCTCGAGGTGTTGCTGCCCGACAGCGCCCACATCCAGGAAAAAGAAGCCGAATGGCAGCTGCGCCACCAGCACCGGCGCGGCAAGGGCGGCAGCCCGGGGGGCATCCAGCCGCCGCTGTACACGGTGATCGAGGCCCAGTATTGCCTGGGCCTGCTGCAGCCGGTGAACTACGGTGAAACCCTGCGCGCGGCCGAGGCCGTGCAGGTGCGCTTCCACGACGCCGGGCACATCCTCGGTTCGTCGTGGCTCGAGGTGACGGTGAGCGGCGAAGGGCGCCCGCGCAGGCTGGTGTTCTCGGGCGACCTGGGCATGCGCGACCGCCCGGTGCTGCGCGACCCCGAGCCGCCGGTGCCCGAGGCCGACCTGCTGCTCATCGAATCCACCTACGGCGACCGCCTGCACCGGCCGATGGCCGAAACCGAGGACGAGATCGTCGCCGCCTTCCAGCGCACCCAAGCGGCCGGCGGCAACCTGATCATCCCGTCCTTCGCGGTGGGGCGCACCCAGGAGATCATCTACATCCTGGCCGATCTGGTGCGCCGCCAGCGCCTCGCGCCGCTCAAGGTGTACGTGGATTCGCCGATGGCCAACGCCGCCACGCGGATCACCCTGGCCCACCCGGCGCTCCTCGACAGCGAGACGCGGGAGCTGCTCGACTGGGTGGCGGCCCACCCCGACAAGTTGAAGATCGAGTTCGTCGCCGACGCCGAGCGCTCGAAGGCCCTCAACGAGGTGAAGAGCGGCGCGGTGATCATCTCGGCCAGCGGCATGTGCGAGGCCGGGCGCATCAAGTACCACCTGCGCGAGAACCTGCCCCGCAGCGAATGCAGCGTGCTGATCGCCGGCTTCCAGGCGGCGGGCACCCTCGGCCGGCGGCTGGTGGACGGGGCCCGGCTGGTGCATATCTTCGGCGCCCCGGTGCCGGTGCGGGCGCGCATCTACACCGTCGGTGGCCTGTCGGCCCACGCCGACCAGGCCGAGCTGCTGCACTGGCTACGGGGCTTCCACACGCCGCCCCGGCACACCTTCGTGATGCACGGCGAGGCGGGCGCGTCGGCCACCTTCGCGGAGTTGCTCCACGCCGAGCTGGGCTGGAGCGGCGTGACCGTACCCCGCGCCGGGACCAGCGTCTCGCTGTAGCGGCGGCGCCCTCTCAAGGAAACGCAGGGCCGCCCCAAGTTTCCT
>NZ_BJNV01000106.1 GCF_006539865.1 Zoogloea ramigera | reverse complement strand
GATCGCACCCGATACCCCGTCATCGGTGAACCACTTCGACACGGCGTAGCGGGCCAAAATGGTGCGGCGCTGGTTCTCGCAGGTTTGGTCATCGGTCGAGACGCGGGCATAGGCGACGATGGTGGACATGGCGGGCTTCTTTCTGGCTCAAAATGTACGGCTCAGATATTAACCTAGCTCAAAATATAAAACAACGGTTTTGAGCCATCCAAAACAGGCCGGATTTACCCTAGCTCAAAACCTATACCTTTTGAGCTATCCGAAATGTTCACACCGGCCCCAGAAAGCACAACGCCGGGACATGCCCGGCGCCTCTGTGCGTTGCGTCCCTGGTCGGGCTGGCGGTTGTGCCCTTACCCCTGCAAAGCCTTGACCGCCGCCCGCGGGTCGTGCTGAAAAATCCGCAGCAGCGCCCGTGCCGGCCCCGTGGGGCGGGTACGCCGTTGTTCCCAGTTCTCGACGGTGCGGCGGGATACCCCCAGCAGGGCCGCTAGTTCCTTTTGCGTGACGGCGGCCGCCTCACGGATGGCGTGTACATCGGGGTCGGGGATGGTCGTTACCTTGAGCCCCGGCACCTCCTCGCCGCGCATGTGGGCGGTCATCTCCTTGACGCTCTGCATCAGGGATGCAAAGTCTTTTTCATTCATCGCGAAGCACTCCTTCAATCAACCTTCCCAGTTGCCGGGCCTGTTCCGGCGTCAGGTCTTCCTGGTCGTTCTTGGCGTAGGCAAAGACCAGATAGACCACATCGGCCGCCGTTCGCCAGTAGTAGATAACGCGGGCTCCGCCACGCTTGCCCCGGCCAGGCATGGCCCATCGCAGCTTTCTAAGGCCGCCCGCTCCCGGTATCAGCGGGCCGGCGTCCGGGCGTTCGATCAGCACGGACTGAAGGCCCCGCAGGTCTTCATCTGTCCAGTTTTCACGGCGAAAGGCTTGGAAGGGTGTGAGTTCAATGAAGACCATATGGTGATAAAGCCTATACGCTTGCAGCGTAGAAAACAACGGCACAAGCTGCGCTTCCTGGTGCATGTGGGGGAAATTCGGCCCGCTCAGTGTCTCGCTCCGGCGGGCGGTGAAGACTTCGGATTCACGATGTAGAGCGTTCGCGGCTTGGTGCGGGTCGGCTCCTGCCAGGCTTCGAGGTGCCCCAGCTCG
Source organism: Zoogloea ramigera (assembly GCF_006539865.1). GTDB lineage: Bacteria > Pseudomonadota > Gammaproteobacteria > Burkholderiales > Rhodocyclaceae > Zoogloea > Zoogloea ramigera. The sequence goes on along the minus strand of NZ_BJNV01000106.1, from coordinate 9,017 downwards.
GCAATCAGATCCAGGCGCCGGAGCGAGGGCAGGCGAAGCCGGCGCCCCGCGGCATGGTGCCCGGCCTCGGGCAGGGTCGGGTGATCGTCGGTCAGGCGGAGCCGCCAGGGGCTGCAGGGGCGCCCAGGTCGGAGACGATCAAGGCGCCGGGGCGAGGGTAGGCGAAGCCGGCGCCCGCCGGCCTGGTGCCGGGCTTGATCGCCCCGAAATTTCCCCCATGCACCCCCGCGGGGTCACTGCCAAAACTGCCAAATTGAGAAAAGACAGTTTTGACAGTGCGCTCCCCGGTACATGTGGGGAAAACTGCCCGCTCAGTGTCTCGCCATGGCGGGCGGTGAAGACTTCGGATTCACGATGTAGAGCGTTCGCGGCTTGGTGCGGGTCGGCTCCTGCCAGGCTTCGAGGTGCCCCAGCTCCGCCAGCAGATCCAGACCGGCGGCCACCTGCTTTTGATCGGCCAAGCCCGACCACCCAGGGCGCCATACGTCCCGCGTCCCGAAGCCCTCCCGCGGCAGATCGCCCTTTGCAATCCGCTCCAGAATCCGCCGGGCCGTGTCCGCCTCGCCTGCCTGTGCCACGCCATAGCAGCGCCGGGCATGGCTTTCGAGATACACCGCCCAATGCAGCGCCCGGAGCGTGGAAGGAAAGCCCACCGGGCCGCCGTGCCCGTCCGCCAGGTGGAAGACAAGGGCGAGGGCCGGGACCAGCTTGCGATACTTGGCAAGGTGGGATTCCAGGGCCGGGAACAGATCGCCCGACCGTAACCCCGCCTCGAAGCTGCACCGCCAGTCCGTGAAGGCTTCGAGGGCCTCGGGGTCGAAGCGCAGGAAGGGCGGCGCATCCTCGCTTTCCTGCGTCGCCCCACGGGCGATAGCGTCGAGGGCGTCGAGTTCATCGAACACCGTGAAGGCGGCTTGCTTGGCGGGGCCGTCCGGGATGCGGTCAATGTTCTTCCATTTGCCGCCGGCCTCGGGCCACACCAGCAAGCCGAAGCGGGCGAGCATCCCATCGTCCGACGCCCCACCCCGCATGGCGGCCCGCAGGTATTCCCCCAGGGGGCCGGGCTGGGCACCGCCCACCACCCCCAGGCACACCGCCGGGACGCGCCGATGTCCGCGGCCGATGCGGTCGAAGGTCCAGCCGTCTTTGCCGTTCCATCCGGTCATCAGGAAGGCGCGCAGCTCCGCCGCGTCTTCGCGGTCAAGGCCAGCAAGCCAGCCGGGCAGTTCATCCCGCACCACCAGCAAGCCGCGGGGGTTTTCGATCAGCTTTTCGGCCAGGGCTTCGACGGTGGCAGAGGCCACGGTGTAGCGGCGCAGGGTCGGCGCTTCATCGGCCTCGGGGGTCAAGAAGCTGGCCACGTCGACAAGGGCGTCCGGGTTCTTGCGTAGCGCCTTGGTCGCCTCGCCCTTGCGGGCTTCGGCGCGGGCCTTGGCAATCTCGCTTTCTGCCCGCCACTGGCCTTGTGCGGCGGTCCATTCTTCCAGCGCCCGGGCCTCGAGGCGGACCACCGGAGCAAGAGCCGCCATCATGGCGGGGCTCTTCATCATGCCCGGCCGCCCGACGATGCAGCCCCACAGGTTCGGCAGCTCCTGCCAGTCGCTGAAGGCTTGGGGGCGGATCGCACAGCGCCGGCCGATGAGGCTCCCCAGGGCGGCCACCATGGGCACCGCCACGAAGTCGGGCGGGCACTGCATCCGCTCGGCAACGTCCTGCACCCACGGCCGCAGGCGGTCGGGCAGCATGGCGTGATCGAAGGGGGCCACCGGGGCGAGGCCCTCGGGCAGCGGTTGCGGGTCGGGCCACGATGCCGCCGGCCAGGTGCGGGGGTCGCCGATGGCGGGGGCCAGGGCGGCGCGTTCGGCCGGGCTGGCGGGCTCGAAGGGTGGGGCCTTCATGGCTGCACCTCCTGCCCGTGGGCTGCACTGACGATGAACTCCGCAGCAGGGGAGCCCCCCGGGCGCAGCAGCACCAGTCGCAAGGGGCACACCGCCACCAGCTCGGCAAGCAGCGTCCGCAGGCGCCCGGCATCGGGGGCCGGGGGCGTCACCACCAGCACCGACAGGGCCGCCAGGTAACGCCAATCGAGGCGGGCCGGGTCGGTGCCTGGCGGGCAGCAGATCGCCAGCCCCAGGCCGGTAACAGGGGCCACCGGCCAGCGGTCGAGATACACCACGACTTGGCGGAGCGCGGGCACCAGATCACGGGCGCGGGCGTCTGCCAGATCTCGGGCATAGGCCGGCAGGCGCCGGCCGGGTGAGCACCGCCAGAAGGCCGGGGCGGGGTCGGAGCGTGGGGCGGTCACGATGCACCGCCTTCCGAAACCTTGGCCAGCACGGCCCGCAAGGCAAGCAGCAGCGCCCCCTCGGGTGACGACGGATCGGGCCGCCATTTCTGGCGGATCAGCATCGCTTCCGCAGCGCGGGCGACGGCGTACAGTTCGGGCGCGGCTTCGATCAATGCTTCGTTGGCGTCCGCCTGGTCGACGCCAACGCCCCCCGAGAAGACTTCACAGACGGTTACGGCATCCAGGCCGGCGCCGGAAGCCTTGCCCAGGGCCGCGGCAAGCGTATCGATTGCCCTGCCACAGGCAGCCACCCGGGCCGGGTTGTCATCGGCCAGCACGCCAACCGTGAGAAAGCCGCTATCGATCCAGGCGAAGATCTCCGCCGCGGCGGCGTGCAGCTCGGGGGCGGCTTCGATCAAGGTTTCGTTGGCGTCCGCCTGGTCGACGCCCACACCGCCCGAGAAGACTTCGCAGACGGTCACAGCATCCGGGCCGGAGCCGGCGGCAATGGTGCGATGGCCGACACGACGCCAGGGGCCAGGGGTGAAGGTGGGAGCGGTCACAGCAGCCCCCTTTCTGCAAAGCTCAGGGGGCGGGACGCACCGCCGACGATGAAATGGTCCAGGACGCGAACATCAAACATCGCAAGGGCGGCCCTGAGCCTGTCCGTCAGGTCTTCATCGGCCTTGCTGGGCTCCGTCACACCAGACGGGTGATTGTGGGCAAAGACCACCGCGGCGGCGTTCAGCTCAAGGCAGCGCCTCACCACCTCCCGGGGGTAAACGCTGGTTTGCGTGAGGGTGCCGGCAGACAGGGGTTCAAACGACAAGACCCGGTTTTGCGCGTCGAGAAACAGGGCGCAGAACACCTCTCGGGCCTCTTCGCCAAGTTCCAACATCAGGAAGTCACGCACCGTAGCAGGCGAACCAATCGCAGCGCCGGGCGCTGCTAGGCGGCGGGCCAATGCCTTTTTGGCGCGGGCAATCAGCCTGTCTTCCCGGTCCATGGCGGCGGGGTCGAGCGGGCAGCGGGCGAGGGGCGACGCATAAAGGGGGCTGGCCTCACGGGCCGCAAACTGGCGGGGGCGGGCCGGAGCCGGGGCGGGGGGCTTGGGGGCGGTCATGATTGCCCCCTTTCCGCCGCTTGGCGGTCTTGAAGGGCTTCCGTCAGCTCCCGGATCTCATGGGCGATCATGCTGCACGCCCACATGTAATTGTCTTGAACACCATCAGACAGGCGGCGCAAGGCTTCGCCGGTTTCGCCGAAGGTCATCGCCAACATGGATTCAAGCTGAATTTGACGGGCGTTGAGCTGGTCGACGATGTCGCCGGTTTTCACGCCAGGAACGAAGGCATACACCGGGCCGGTAGCCGTGAAGGTAAGCGGGGGTTTCATGCTGCGGCCCTCCTGCCGAAGGCCACACGCCATGCCAGCATGGGGCCGGTGAAGGGGCGCAGGGCGCGATAGAGAGCGAGGGACGGGAACAGCTTGAGGGTGCGGCGGGGCGTGTGCAGACGCACGCACGCCGGGGCGTTGGTTGCCATGGTGCAGGGCTCCTTTGTCGGACTTAATCCGCCCCTCGCTTCCAAACGGGGGGCGGGCCAAAGCGGGGTTGGAAGACCGGGACAAAGGAACCGGCAGGCCGAAGCCTCCCCGCCCGGCCCGCCATTGATCGAGGGCGCACCACGGGCGTACGGACGCAAAAAAAGCCGCTTGGCGGCTTGTGTCCGCCTTTGTCGTTCGGGCTTCCAAACCCGGCCGTCACTGTTTAGACGACGTGGGCATGATGCGTGAACAGGGACGGGCGCGTCAAGCGGTATTGACGCGGCCCCGCCGGGCGCCCGCATCCTGGTTCAGATCCAGCCCCGGCCGGCGGATGGGGCGACCTGTACAGGCCGCCAGCCGGCCACCGTGGGCCGTGCAGCAGCCGGGTGAGGTGGAAGCCACAGGGGCGGGCCGGATCGGCCGCCAGCGAGGCCGGAAGGTGGGGCGCCGAGGGCGCTTTCTGCGCCGCGTTTGGCAGGGGCAAGCATGATGCAAGCACGAGCCCGACCGGGGGGAGCGGGCGCGGGGCGCCTTTTCGCGCCGTGGTTGGCAGGCACGGAAGCAAGAGCGGGCAGAGGGAAGGATGTTCCCACTGTTCCCACTTAGTGAACTGAGAGTGGGAACAACATAGACCCTTGGAAAGCCGCGCCGTTGCTGGCTTCTCGTCGCTTGTTCCCACTGTTCCCACTGTTCCCACCGCTTCGAGGACCAGCGGGGCAGGCGGTTTGACGCAAAAAGGACGAAAATCCATAAAAACCAGTGCTTTACGGTCTGAAAAGGGCCGCATCCGGCCAAAAATAAAAACTCCAAAACTTGCGACCGTAAAAATTTGAGGAACCAGACGGTCCCGGCGGGGGGCCGCCCGGAGATTCAACCGCCCCCCTCGCCCCGGTGCCGCCCCGGCTTGGTGCGTGGGTCACATGTAGGGATGCAGCCGCCAGGCGGTGCAGCTCGCCCCGCCATCGTCGGGGAGCTTGCGCAGGGGGTGCCCGGGCGTGTAGGCGGGGGGCAGGTCGTCACGCTCGCAGCAGTAGCCGTCAGACAGGCCGGGGCGTCGGAAGTGGGCACAGGTTCGGCAAGATGTTTCGAGGGTTGTTTTATGCGGCGCAGATTGCCTTTGAACCCCACCCCCTCCCGGTTCTGGAAATGACAATAGATTGTTTTTTTCGTCTTCGCTTACCCTCGTCCTTTCAAAAACGGTGGGAACACTGGGAACAGTGGGAACGGATTCAAAAACATGTTTTTTTTCAATGGCTTGTGAAGTTGTTTTTGTTCCCACTTCCCCCGAATCTGTTCCCACTTTTTGTGGGAACACAGGGCCGAAATCGGGGTTTTCGGCCTGTTCGGCGGCGCAATCGGCCACAAGTGACGCCCAATCAATCATTGCCGTCGAGTCCTTCCAGAATGCCAGGAGCAAGCATGAAGAAGCGCCCAGGCTTGGCGGCGCCGGGCTCCCTCGCTTTGGCTTGAAAGTGTGCCCCGTCCCGCACCAATAGACCCCGGGCGGCCAGCTCTTTCGCCACCTGTGCCGGGTCAAATCCGCTGCACAGCTCGCCCTTGAACACCGCCGGATAGATCAGGTACTCGAAAACATGGTCAGGCTCATTGAGGCTTGCCGTGTCCTTGGTCGGGCGCTTCCAGCCGGCCCGGTTCATCGTCCGCGGGGCGTGGGTGTCGCTGATGCTCGGGCGTCGCCAGTCTTCCAGGCGGGCGCCTGCATGGGCTTGAATCCACGCCTGCACCTGTTCCACCATCTTGCGGGGCTCCCGGTTCTCTTCACCCCCGAAGGCGTGCAGCCAGTCCTTGAACATGCGGAAGGCAGCCTTGACGGCCTCACCCTGCGGCCACCCGGACAGGCCCCACTCGGTAGCCTTCTCGCCCGCGTAGGCCACCGCAGCAAAGCGCGTCGCCGCCCGGATCGCCTGCCCGCCGGCCTTGTTGGTCAGGGCACGTTCCTCGAAGGCGCACCGGAGCTGTTCGAACTGAGCGGGCATCGCTTCCCGCTCCCCGATCACGCGGCGGATGAACTCGGGGTAAGCCGTGCCGTAGTGCTTCGCGGCGTTGCGTTGCAGGGTTTCGGAGAAGCGGGCGCCATCGGGCAGGCCGTGCAGCACATCCCAGCAGCCGAAGCCGGCGCCGGCATCGGCGGGCAGCTCACAGAAGCGCACCTCCTGCCCCGCGTAAGCCCGTTCCTGGTTCTCTTCGAGGAACTGCGTCAGGCCGATTTCCCCGTTTGACTGGAAGAGCAGGGAGAAGGACGCGGTTTCCCGCAGGCCCCCGGCGGCTTGGCCTCGCCCTTTTCCCTGCCCGCTGGTGAGCATGTAGGCGGCCTGTGCCACGTCCCGCGGGTTGCCGGCCTGCTTGAGTTCATCGAGCAGGAGGGGCGCGTCACAGTGCCCGGCGGCCACGCCTTCAATCGCCGTCGCCGTGAGCAGCCATGTCTTGCGGTACGCGGCAGGGCCGCACAGGCTCGCCGCGGAGTAGAGCAAGGCAGACTTTCCCAGGCTCGAGCCGCCGGCCCAATGGAAGCCGCCCGACACGTTCGGATGCAGCCAACACAGGCCCCCGGCAAAGGCGGCCGACAGGGCGAAGGTCAAGCGGCTGTTGCCTACCGCCAGGGCCGCCACGTTGGCCCGCCAGTCTTCGAGGGTGCCGGCCTGCTTGAACTGTGCATGTCCGCTGCCCTGTGCCGCGTGCAGCCACAGCTCCGCCCCCTCGGGGGCGAGCGGGTCGGCATCGCCCCCCAGGACGAAGGACCACCGGCCCGGCTCGGTGCAGTCATCGTGCCAGCCAATGCGGCCGGTCAGGCGGGCGCGGGCTGGTGGGCGGCTGCGGTTTATATGCATTTTCAATAAGCCTCCTTTGTTGTCGCCGATGAACAGGCCCTGTGACCGGAGCAGGCGGGCCAATGCGGCGCCGTCGCCTTCGAGCATCTCATCGGGCACCAACACCCGGCGGCGGCGGCCGTCGTGATCGTTGAACGTGGCCAGGCGCTGCCAGTTCTCGCCGCGGGCGTCGCGCACCTGGTGCGTGATCTCGAGAGGGGCGCACACGAACTGTTCAACCTGTTCAAAGCCGTCGCCGCGGCGTTCGACCTTCAGGCGATAGACGCCCCGACCGTCGTTGCCATCGCGCAGCTCGAACACTTCGCCACCCTGCGCGGGCGCCTGCACACCCGGCGCCTTGCCCTTGGCTTTCGAGCGGGTGCGCTTGGCGGGCTTCTCGGGTTCATCAGAAGGCGGAGCGGGGGCCGTTTCTGGGCCGCTGGCGGGCGTTTCGGCTTCGGGCGTGGGGGCTGGTGCATCGGCGGGCGTTTCGTCGCCCTGCGGGCCTTCCAGCAAAGCGCGGGCCGCGTCGAGGATGCGGCGCACTGCGGCCGGGCCTTCCCCGTCGTTGGCGCTGTTCGCCAGGTCGTTGAAGTCGGTGGGTGCCTTGCGGGTGTCCTGGTAGCCCTGCCAGCGCCCGGCCGGGGCCGCCCACTCGGGCGAGGCGACCACACCGCCCACCGCCCGGGCCGCTTCCCGCGCCCGGAGCTGGCCCGCGTTGCGGCGCTTGTGGGGTTGGCCACAGGCCGGGCAGGTGTCGCCATCCGCCACCCGCACCGGGGCCTTGCAGGCGAAGCACTCGCCGAAGGCGTCGTCATCGGCGCACACGATGAAGCGGGCACCCGGGTGTGCCTCATGCAGGGCGCGGGCCACGGCTTCGAGGCTCCCCGCGTCGAAGGCCACCGCCACCGGCCAGCCGCTGGCCTGGTAGATGCTGGCGGCCGTCGCGTAGCCTTCGGCCACGCACACGGGCAGCTCGGGGGCGATCTCGCCAATCAGATGGAACTTGCCGGCCTTCTCGCCGTGGGGCAGAAAGTCCTTGTCGCGTCCGTCCACCTTGTCGGCGTAGATCGCCTGAAGGCTGTGCAGGGTGCCCGATGGGCTGCGCATGGGCACCAGCAAGGCGCCCGGGATGCGTTCCTCCCGCCATTCACCGGGGCGCACCTCCTGCCACTTCGGCCAGGAGGCCACCCGCAGGCCGAATGACGGAACCCCCTTGCGTTGCAGGTAAGGGTGATCGTCCGGGGCAGGCTTGGCGGCGCTCCAGATCGCATTGGCTTTCCGCCGGGCCTTCTCGCGCTTGGCCTTGGCTTCGGCCTCGCGTTCGGCCCGCTGGGCTTCCATGCGGGCGCGGTTGGCGGCTTCCTCTTCGGGCGTGAGCTGGCGGCCGATGTCGGCCCGCCAGTTCTCCCAATCCAGGCCATCCCGGAAGTTCTGGAAGCCACCGGCCGGCACACCGTCGAGGTGCAGCAGATAGGCCCCATCCAGCTTGCGGGCGGGTCCGTCCCGCAGCTCGCAGCGGTGCAGCTTGCCGTCAGCGTCGATATGGTCGGGCAGGCGCAGGCCGCGGGCTTCGGCGGCGGCCCGGAATTGGGCCAGGACAGAAGAGGAGTCAAGCATCATTGCTGCCGTTCGCCCCTGTTCGTTGATAGTCATCAAACCAACGATTCAGCGAGTCTGCCGTATAGATCTCAGGCGGCATTCCGGGGAAGTCACGCTTGACCAGCACTGCCCATGCCCGCGTCAAGTTCGAGGCGGCCTGTTCGTCCCCGCCGGCTTCGACAAGGAATTGCCTATACGCATCGGCAACGGCTCGCACAGCGGCGGCAGAACGGTACTCACGCCAGCGGGCGCGGGTGTCTGCCAGGTGGCCGATTGTTGGGGGCTTGGCAGGCATTACCGCACCCCCTCGCCCGGAGCGTTGCGGGCCGCATCACGAGCCGCCACGCGGGCGGCAAGCCATGCGTTGATTTCCGATTCAACCCAGCCGACAGCCTTGGGGCCAAGCTGGATAGGGGCCGGGAAGGTGCCGGCCTTGATACCGTCGTAGATCGTGGAGCAGCCCAGCCCGGTACGGGCTTCGACTTCGGGGCGGCGAAGGATTACAAGGGGGGTGCCCGGGGCGCTGGTGACTTGCATTGCCATGTTTTTGCATCCTGTTGGATCGCCCCGGAACTGCCCGGAGCACATGGCGGCATTCTCTGAATCCCCTGCGCGATTGTCGGGGACGCTTCCCTATGGAGATTTTTCGGAAGTGTCCCCTTGACTACTTTCAACGTCACGTCGTTGCCACCACTTTTTCACCGTATCGGCGTCTATCACTTCGTCAAAGACCGCAGAAGTAAGCGTTGCTGCAACTT
>NZ_BJNV01000105.1 GCF_006539865.1 Zoogloea ramigera | reverse complement strand
TCGGTATCCCGATTGCCGCCGGCGCCCTCTATCCGGCGTACGGGCTGGTTCTCTCGCCGATGATCGCCGCCCTAGCGATGAGTTTTTCGTCAGCCAGTGTGGTCGGAAATGCACTGCGCCTCAGAAAGGCAGAAACAGACAAACAGACTTCCTGACATTTCAAGAACAGGGATGTAATGGCTGCGTCACCCCTTTGTCAGCCGCCGGATCGCACACTGATCGTGTGAACTCACAAGGAGGTGACATCATGAAACGCAGTCTAGGTACGACACTCGCCGGTGCGGCGCTGATCCTTACGTTAGGCGCCTGCTCATCGACTCCCCCCGTTGCGGAGATCCCGGAGGCCATTTCCAGTGCTTCAACTGCGGCTGACCACCAACGTATCGCCGACTACTTTGGAAAGAAGGCCGTGAGTTACGAGGCGGAAGCCAAGCAACACGAAAAAATGGCGGCCTCTTACTCTGGCCGTCCGAGAGGTGATGCGGGTTTGTGGGCGGCCCACTGCAGCAATCTGAAGACCAAGCTCAAGGAAGCGGCCCAAGAGGCCCGGGCACTGGAAAAGGGGCATCGCGACCTGGCGGAGAGCCTTGGCAAATAAGTCATTGCCGAGCCGGCGTCAGTCTCGTGCGGTTCGGCTTAAACAGGGGGACATCATGCAAGAAGCGAACGAAGACCTGAGAGCGCGTCTTCAGGCCAATCTCGACGTAGCGGCCGGACTATGCCGCCTGGGCTTCACCTACGGTGAGCAGGTGACGACATTGACCACCGAGACGATGCACAAGTGGGTGCTCCAGGCTGAACACGACCCCAAAGTGCTGTTGCAGGGAGACATTGCGGGTTTCACCGCGGCAAGCGGCCGGATTGCGGTGGATCACTGGTCGGCACTGCTTTCGTGCACGCTGGAATTTCAGAAGGCGCTCCTGGCGGCACTTCCTAAGCGCTAGCCGCGTAGCGGTCAGGAGAAATCTGACAGGAATGTAATCACCGGGTCATGTCTCTGACGGTTCCAGAAGCACAAACTGGCCTTGTCGGACCCGCCCGCCGGCATCTCGAACCGTCTGGATACGCTTTTTGGAGAACCTTTCATGAAACTCAATTCTTTTCTCTCGACCGCACTGATTGCCACCGTTGCGGCGCTGTCTTTTGGCGCTCAGGCTGCGGATGCCGACAAGGCACCCGCCGAGCAAACCGATAAGGCCACGCCGAAGAAGGTGAAGCCCCATTCCCACATGACGGAAAAGACCGGTATCCCGGCGTCGGCGCCTGAGGCTACGGCGGAAAAGGCGGCACCGACCAAGGATGCAAAGCGTCACAACCATCAGCGGGATGCAAAGTAAACGCAGTCATTCAGAGGCCCCATGAAGGGGCCTCGGTGTTTTGACCATGAAAACCCCAACCCACGATGAACACGGGAGCCGTTGTTCTTGCCGCCTCCTGGCTGAGACCGTCGGCTGCAAGCCCGAGGCCATCGCCTTTTCCTTTTGCCAAGTAGTGTTGATGAAGCGCTGGATCGTGGAGTGCAACCACGGCTGTATGGACAAGGCGCCCGCTTCAAAGCTCAGTAGCAAATGGCACGAGACCGGACCGATCGATCCGGTGAAGGCCATCCTGATCATGAACGAACAGGAGTAAGTTGCCATGCCACCCGTCACCGGAATTGGAAGTCTTGGGCCGGTTCAGCCGACCTCGGACGCTGGACACAGTGGCCACACCATTTCAGGGAGTGGCACTTCTTCTTTTGCCGCCGCTCTTTCACAGGTCATGGGCAGAACGACCAGCACGGTCCTGTCGGGGACGCCCAGTCCAGCATCCAGTACGGGTGGAGCACAGAGTTCGGCACAACGCGATGCTTGGCCCTCGCTGGGAGGTGGCGTCCAACCCCGTCACATTCCACTGGTGGGATCGGGGCACCCGAGCCATGATTTTCAGCAACTCGCCTTGGGGTTGAGGGCCTATCGTCAGCAAATCATCGCGTCAAATATCGCCAACGCCGATACCCCCGGCTACAAGGCCGTCGACATCGATTTCCAGGAAGCACTACGAAACGCCCAGGCGGCGGCGAATGTGCCTCCTGTATCCCTGACCACGACCTCGGGGGGGCACTTGTCAGGACAAAGCACCGGCACCCAGCCTCCCATCCCGCTGAAATACCATGTCCCCAGCCAAGGCAGTATCGATGGAAACACGGTCGAAATGGATGTCGAGCGGGCCAAGTTTGCGGAGAACACGGTGATGCATCAGTTTGCAATGGACCGGGTGAGTGGGCACTTCAAACATGCAATCGAAATGCTCCAGAGCCTGAAGTGAAAAGCTGACATGAGCCGCCCGTTGCCAGAAACCCCTGGCCAGTTGCACGGGATGCTGACCATCAGGCTTGGTTTGGCTGCGACCGTGGTTGCGCTGATTGCCGGTGGCGTTGCTTATTTCGTTGAAACCTACCGGGCGGAACAGGCAGCACTGGAGCAGGCCACCCGCAGCGCCCGCCATTTCGCCACGCCTGCAATGCAGATGATCGTTAGCGCCGGCCGGCCTGACGGCCATGACGAACTGGAGCGCTTGCTGGACAAGAGTCGTTTTGTCGGGCTGCAGGTTTTTGATGGTGATGGCGATCAGGTTTACGAGAACTGGGGGAGTAGCGCCGTTTCTCTGATCGATGTGCTCCGAGCCCAAACCTTGAAACGTCCCGAGCGCGACCAGATCCACCGGGCTTGGATCGACGTGAATTCCGAACATCTGATCCACGTAGTTGTCCCGATCTCCGGTAGCGATGGCCGTCTTGTTGGGTATGTGAGGACCGTCAGCCGGCTCGATGCGGAAACTGTCCAAGCTCAGCGGGATCAGGTTCGCACGGGGGCGCTTACCGCTGTCGGCGCCGTGGTGGCGACAGCGTTTGTCCTGTATCCCCTGATGCTGGCCATGCTGCGACGCTCAACGGACTTGTCTCGTTCCTTGCTGGACTCGAACCTGTCGCTGATCCGCTCCCTGGGGAACGCCGTGGCCAAGAAGGATTCCGGTACCGATGCCCACAACTATCGGGTCACGCTCTACGCGATCGGTTTGGCTGAAGCACTGGGGGTATCGGCGGAGGACATCTCGCATCTGGTTGCCGGTGCCTTTCTGCACGACGTGGGCAAGATCGGGATTCCCGACAGTATCCTCCTGAAGGGGGGCTCTCTGACGCCCGCCGAACTCCAGGTCATGCAGACGCATCCGGTCCTCGGTACTGAGATCGTCACCGGAAACCCCTGGTTGCAGGAGGCTGCCGTGATCATCCGGCACCACCACGAACGTCTGGACGGAAAAGGTTACCCCGATGGTTTGCGCGGTGAGGAAATTCCCCTGATTGCCCGGATTTTTGCCGTCGTGGACGTGTTCGACGCGCTGACTTCCGAGCGCTCCTACAAATCACCGATGGGCCTCGACGAGGCCATGCAGATCATCCTGCGCGAATCCGGAAGTCACTTTGATCCGCGCATCGCGTCCGCTTTCATGGATATCGCCCCTGCGTTGTACGTCACGATCACGCAGGCAGAGACGAACGAATTACGACAACGTCTGCATGAGGCGCTGTTGCGCTACTTCAAGCTGGGCGTCTTGCCGCCGGTTGTGTAGCTCACTCCAGGCGCAGGACGTGTTCGGTAGGTGCGAGTCCCGTCGAACCTTCGGTTGGTGATACCCTGATCGATTACCTGTTTTGCCTTCCATCTTCATGCCTGAAACCACCCGTCTCTTGATTGATCGCTGGAAGCAAGACCCGAATGGAACGTACCAGTCCTGGTTCTTGTGGCCCGAACGACTGAAGAACTTCCGCTCGATCCGGCGTGGAATCGGCCAGGTCATCAAGGAAATCGACGAAGGCACGTTCGGCAACGTCTATCGAGGATCGTCCCTCCAAACGGTCGTGGCCTCGATTGCCGAGCAGCGCCAAATCTTCAAGGGCGCCGATCATGCGTTCCTGTGGAAGCCCAAGCTGCGGATCCCGGATATCTACGAAGACCGGGACAATCAACGCGCCTTTGGACGGCTGCTGCATGCTTGCGACTGCTGCACAAAAGAGGCTGACGTGCTCCAGGCAATCCGGACGCTCGAAACGAAGGGCATCAAGGGCTTGGGGCCAGCCGCGGCCAACCTGCTTTACTTCATTCACCCCACGATCGTCGTCCCCTTCAATACCGCCATCGTCAAAGGCTACAACGCGCTGACCGGCGCTGCCGTCAAGCTTGGGCGTTGGGATCATTACCTTGCGATGCGGCAGGGACTCATCGAGTTCAATCAGCGCCACCGGGATCTTCTGTCCAATGATTTGGGCGCGGTTGCCGGGCTCATGTTCGATCTGGGCATGGAGCGCTATCCCTTGCCACCTGCCGAGGGAGATGCCAAGGCGACCGATGCCTGGGCAAAAGATCTGGCCGCAGTCCGGGAGGAAACCGCCGCCTTTGCCAAGCAACTCGACAAGAATCGGGTCTCCGACGAGGGGCACACCGAAGTGCAAGGGTGGCTGAGAGACCTGGGGCTGGCCCTGGGGTTCTCGGTGTGGATTGCCAGCAACGACCAGAGTCGGCCCTATGGCGGAGGGCGCCTCGCCGATGGGTGTCTCACGGTCTTGCCCCAGGCTTTGCAAAACGAAGGGGCTGACGCGGTGCGGCTCATCGATGTGATCTGGCTGGAACGAGAATCCGGCGCAGTGGTGGCGGCGTTCGAGGTCGAACATACGACCTCGATCTACTCCGGCATCGTTCGGCTGCTGGATCTGGCTTTGTCCGGTGGCGCGGCCCAGCGCCATCATCTGTTCCTCGTCGCCCCGGATGAACGAGAGGCCGATGTCCGGCAGCAGGTGCTGAGGCCGGCCTTCTCACAGGTTAGGGAGCTCAACATCCGCTATCTACCGTATGGGGAGCTACGACAGCACCGGGAAGCCATCGCCCGTTTCGGGGCTGGTATCAAGCCTGTGGAGGCGATCGCCAGAATGTTCTGAATTCGCGTCGAAATGCGCACGTGTTCGTAATCAACAACGAATCTCGTGAGCCCCCAAGCCGCTTCAGGGTGCATTGAGGGCTTCCCTGCAATTCAGGCGGTAACGGGAGACTAGCTCCCGTTGCCATGTCGTAGTAGCGAGTCAAGCCGCATGACCTCATCGCCATGCATGATGATCTTCCGGCCATCCTTGGCTTCCATGACGGTTTCTTTCTTCATGCGAGTCGCACGGCCATACTTGTCTTCCATGGCCATTTTCCCGTCCTTGAAAATATAGACAGTCGAGCCATCCTTCAGCTCGATGACCTCTCTTGCCGCCGCCCGCGCCTCATCAGAAGCGAATGCGCTCGTTGTAGCTATGACGCTCAGCGCGACCACGACCAGCATCTCCTTCAGCATTTCTCTCTCCTTCAGGTTGTGTGTGTGTGCTCCTGCACTTGTATGATGGACGTTGGCTCCTTGCAGGAGCCAACGTCCAATGACCGTTTTGTCAGCGGCTTGTTATGCTGTCGGGCCGCTTGGTTGCTAGATGAAACGTAGCTGTTGGCAGTCCCGACCGAGTGCCAGGGCTTACGTTTGATGCGCGAATGCGGTCGCGTCGGATCGCATTCCCTGCTTCAAGTGAGTCCCGTCGGGGCTACTTGCCCTTGGTCGCTTCGTAGAGGCCGTGTCCGCCCACACCTTCTTCGTGGTTGTCCTTACCCCGGTCCAAGGTTTTTTCGTTTTCGCGTTTTTTGGCCTGGCTTTCCTTTGTCGCCGGCGGCATCTTCTTGGCTTCATGGAGTGCGTGACCGCCAACCCCCTCCACGTGGTTGTCCTTATCCCGATCCCAGTTCTTCTGCAGATCGCGCTCTTTCTTCACGGCAGCAGCCGTGGGCTTACCTTGCTTTTGCAGTTCGTTCAAGGTGTGTCCGCCAACGCCTTCAGCGTGATTGTCCTTGTCGTTGGGGTCTGCATGGGCGGTGCCGACAGCGAGCAGCAGCGCGGCAAAAACAGTGGAAATGAGTTTCATGATTTTCTCCTTTGGTTCGGTCATGAGTGAGCCTGCAGTTGAAGCATGCGCTACCGACCCTTACAAGACCCGAACATGGGGGTGACAATTGTGTCACCTGCATGTCAGGAACAGGAGCCTCGTCCAAATTCCCAGAGGTTGGTGCTCCATCATCGTCCCGAGCGCAAAGTGGAAAAAGTGCTCAGCCGCGGTTGACCTTCCCATGATGGCAAGGTTTAGCCTGCTCCTGTCACCTCAACAGGAGTTGCATCATGGGTTCGTCCATCACCACCTTGCCGCGCCCGGCGCTGTCGATCGGCATTGAGGGCATGAGCTGCAGCAGTTGCGCTGCCCGCGTAGAAAAAGTGCTGGGTCGCCTGCCCGGCATTTCCAAGGCCACCGTCAGTTTCTCTACCGAATCAGCGTTGCTGGAGTCCGATTCGGTCGTTGACCTGACGACTGTGCGCCAGGCGATTGAGAAGGCGGGTTTCCATGTTCCTGAGGAAAGCCGGGTTTTGGCGATCACGGGGATGACGTGCAGCAGTTGCGCCGCGCGAGTGGAGAAGGTTCTGGCCGGGGTTCCCGGTGTCGTGAGCGCCACCGTCAACTTCGCAACTGAACAAGTGCATGTCACGCTGACCCGTGGCGTACCTACCTCGACCCTGATCAAGGCTGTCCGGAAGGCGGGTTACGATGCCGCATTGCTGACGGAGGGCTCCCCAACTGCAGCAGCACCGGTTCGCCATGGCGCCGAATGGTGGCCTGTTGCTGTTGCGGCGACCCTGTCCTTTCCGCTCGTGATTCCGATGCTGACTGATCTGTTCGGTGCGCACTGGATGTTGCCTGGTTGGGTGCAGTTATTGTTGGCGACTCCTGTTCAATTCTGGCTGGGGCTGCGTTTCTACCGTGCAGGCTGGAAGGCACTGCGTGCCGGCAGCGGGAACATGGATCTCCTCGTGGCCCTGGGGACGACTGCGGCCTACGGACTCAGCGTATATCTCCTGGCAAAGCCGACAGGCGGTGAGATGCCTCACCTGTATTTCGAAGCCTCCGCGGTTGTCATCACGCTGGTCCTGCTGGGCAAGTGGCTTGAAACCAGGGCCAAGCGGCAAACCACCGAAGCGATCCGTGCGCTTCAGGCGCTGCGGCCTGCCGTCGCCCGCATTCGTACTGGCGACGGTGACCGGGAGATCACCATCGATGCAGTCCGCGTGGGCGATGTGGTGGTTGTGAAACCCGGTGAGCGGGTAGCAGTGGATGGCCAGATTGTGGAGGGGTGCAGCCACCTGGACGAGTCCATGTTGACCGGTGAAAGCCTGCCGGTTCCGAAGCAGCCTGGCGATCGTGTCAGTGGCGGTGCGATCAATGCTGACGGTTTGCTGCTGGTGCAGACAACGGCTGTTGGTATGGAAACCACTTTGGCCCGGATCATCCGGTTGGTTGAGAGTGCCCAGTCGGCCAAGGCGCCCATTCAGCGCCTGGTGGACCGGGTGAGTGCGGTGTTTGTCCCGGTGGTCATGCTCATCGCGCTGCTGACCTTTGGCGGATGGTGGGCTTACGGCGGCGGTGTCGAGACAGCGATTATCAACGCCGTCGCGGTGCTCGTGATTGCCTGCCCGTGTGCGCTGGGTCTTGCCACCCCCACTGCGCTCATGGCGGGAACGGGTGTGGCCGCGCGACACGGCATTCTGGTGAAGGATGCGGAGGCGCTGGAAGTGGCGCACAAGGTGACGACCGTCGTCTTCGACAAGACCGGTACCCTGACGGAAGGCAAGCCCCAGGTCGTGGCCTTCGAAGCCGTTGGCGGCGTTACTCAGCAGCTCCTCAGCCTCGCTGCCAGTCTTCAGTTGGGTAGCGAGCATCCCTTGGCGCGAGCCGTGGGCAAGGCTGCCCAGGACGCCGGACTGAGCCCGATCAGTGCCCGGTTCGTTCAGGCCTTACCCGGACGCGGGCTGGCCGGCGAAATTGATGGAACACACTATGTTCTTGGTAATGCCCGATTGATGCAGGAGCGCGGTTTCAAGATGGACCATCTTGCCGACACCGCAATGCGCCTCCAAGCCGA
Organism: Zoogloea ramigera; assembly: GCF_006539865.1. Taxonomy (GTDB): domain Bacteria; phylum Pseudomonadota; class Gammaproteobacteria; order Burkholderiales; family Rhodocyclaceae; genus Zoogloea; species Zoogloea ramigera. The sequence continues at coordinate 2,167 of NZ_BJNV01000105.1, read as the reverse complement.
AGGGCGGACCATATCCTGGTTGGCATCGGAAGGTGCTCAGGCCGTGCTGGGCTTGATCGCCTTCGGCGACCGGATGAAGCCAGAAGCGCGGGCAAGTATCGATCGCCTCAAGCAGATGGGCATCAGGACTGTGCTGATTACGGGCGACAGTCGTGGCGCTGCGCATGGTGTGGCAACCGAGCTTGGAATCGATCAGTGTCTGGCTGAAGTGCTGCCGGAGGGTAAGGCAGCCGAGATCGAAACCTTGAAACGGGAGAGCCACGTCGTTGCCATGGTCGGCGATGGCATCAATGATGCCCCGGCATTGGCTGCCGCCGACATTGGCATCGCCATGGGAACCGGAACGGACGTGGCCATGCACGCGGCCGGGGTGACCTTGATGCGTGGCGATCTGGCGCTGGTGGCTTCAACGATCGACATCTCCCGTCGCACCTACGCCAAAATGCGGCAGAACCTGTTCTGGGCCTGTGTTTACAACGTCGTGGGCATTCCCCTGGCGGCTGCGGGACTCCTGAACCCGGTCATCGCGGGGGCCGCCATGGCATTCTCAAGCGTCAGCGTGGTGTCGAACGCGTTGCTGCTTCGGCGTTGGCGCCCCGTCAAAATTGGATAAGAGGAAGGCGACATGAACATCGGAGCAGTTGCCAAGGCCAGCGGTGTCTCGGCCAAGATGATCCGCCACTACGAGCAGATCGGCTTGATTGGTCACAGCCCCCGGACCGAAGCGGGCTACCGGCAGTACCAGGAACGGGATCTGCACACGCTGAAATTCATCCGCAGTGCCCGTGATCTCGGGTTCTCCCTGGAGCAGATTCACCAGCTCCTGTCGCTCTGGTATGACGAGCAGCGCTCCAGTGCGGAGGTGAAACAGCTTGCGGAAAGTCACTTGAGCGATCTGGATAAACGAATTCAGGCACTCATCACCATGCGCGACGCACTGGTAAGCCTGTCGGAGAGTTGTTGCGGAGATAACCGCCCTGACTGTCCGATTCTTGAGGGGCTTGCCGGGCACGTGCCTGCATCATCGAGCCCACCCCAGCTCTCGAAGCAGAAAGCCCAAGGCGTTTAGGGCGAACTGGGCATCCTCCTCCGTGGCAGGCCGGGTGTTGTAGCGTTTTTGCTCGTTGGGTTTTCCGCGAGAGAGAAAGCGCTGCAGCAGACGGATGGCCGAACCTGCTGCTGACGGGGGCTGGGTATTGCCGTTGCTTTGCTGTTTTTCGAACGCTTTCAACAAGTCACCCAGGTCGAGATGGTGGACGTTGTTCGGGGCATCTCCAGATGCTTCGAGCCAGTACGCCAGGACCGTGGTTGTCGCGGCACGAGAGAGATCGATCAAGGAGACCGGACTGGAGCGAAATGCTGCATCGGCAACCTTGTCCAGAATTGTCGTTACGTCTGGGCTTGCCTGTTTGGGAATATGGTCGTTGATCAACTCGGGCAGGCTACCAAAGGTGGAGCGGGCATGCAGCGTGATCAGCTCTTCGCCTGAAGCGATTGTTTCCACGGAGACAATCCGCCAGACAGTGGGGGCTGACTGGGTTCCCAGGACCAACTGGGCGCGCACAGGGCGAGGGAACGCCAAGCCGAAAATTCGGGCGGGGTGGTACGTATAGAGCATTCGATTCAGCCGGCCGTCCATCGACATGTTGTTGCGATCTGGAGGCTCTGCCGTATGCGGAGGAAAGTACCACGTCTGGTTCAGGGCTCCGTCCCGCCACTCGTACAGGCGACCTCGACGTACCCGAGTGACGGGATCGAACGAATCCTCCCGAAAAACCAGGTGAGCATTGTCCAGCCGAGCTGAAGCGGGGAGCGTGCCCCAATCGCTGTCGCAGGTGATCAACGTGGCAATCGAGATTATCGGAGTCTGCCAGATCCCGTGCCCATAGTTGCTCACCCCCTCGAAGACTAGCCACGTGTTGTTGTCGACACCGATCATGCATGCGTCCTTAGCGTTGAGTGCGGCGCGATGCTAATGGATTCCGGAGCGCTGGTGAGTGTTCGCGCATCGTTTCAAGATCCAAGAGAGGGACGAAGGCTACTGCGGAACGGATGGCGGAGCGTGAAGCGCCAAATACGCAGGCAAGTCGCACAATGACCGCAGAAAGCGGGGATCGGGGCTTGCCAGGTTCCGAGCAAGGTGGATTGCGTGCATCCCAACCCGCCT
>NZ_BJNV01000104.1 GCF_006539865.1 Zoogloea ramigera | reverse complement strand
CGAAGAGCAGTCGCGCAGCCTCGTGCGGGCGGTTGCGATGTTCCAACTCGACACCGCGGGTGGCGCGCTCGGTGCGAAGCCCCAGGTCGTTCCCGACAACGTGGCCCGCCTGCCCGAGCGCCAGGCGCGTCCCGCCCTGCCACGCAGTGCGCCGGTCGTGCCCAAGATCAAGCGCGCTTCTGGTGCAGCCAATGAGGTTGATGATGAATGGGAAGAGTTTTAAGACGCCGGCCATGAGCGACAAGCCCGTTCCACCACGCCCGACCGGGGCCTCGACCCTGGCCCGTCCTGCGGCACCGCGGCCGCTGGCGCCGCGGCCCGCCGTGCCGGCTGCCGCCACGCCGGAGCGCGAGTTTGCATTCTCCAGCGCCGATTTCGAACGGGTGAGGGCACTGATCTACAAGCACGCCGGCATCTCCCTGTCGCCGGTCAAGCAGGACATGGTGTACAGCCGTCTGGCGCGGCGTCTGCGGGCCCGTGGGGACAAGACCTTCGCCGAATATCTCGATCGGGCCGAACGGGAGCCGGCGGAGTGGGAGACCTTCGTCAACAGCCTGACGACCAATCTCACCTCGTTCTTTCGTGAGGCCCATCATTTCGACATTCTCGCCGAGCGCCTGAAGAAGCACGCCGGGCGTAACCCGGTGCGGATCTGGTGCAGCGCTGCCTCCACCGGCGAGGAGCCCTACAGCCTGGCCATCACCGCCTGCGAGGCCTTCAATTCGATGACGCCCCCGGTGCAGATCGTCGCCACCGACATCGACACCAACGTGTTGACCACGGCCCGGGGCGGTGTGTACGGGATGGACCGGGTCGAGCGCCTGTCCCGGGAACGGATGCAGCGTTTCTTCCTGAAGGGAACCGGCAGCCAGGCGGGTTTCGTCCGGGTGCGCCCCGAGCTGCAGCGGCTGATCGAGTTTCAGCGGATCAATCTGCTCGATCGCAACTGGGCGCTGCAGGGGCCTTTTGACATCATGTTCTGCCGTAACGTGATGATCTATTTCGACAAGCCGACCCAGTACGACATCCTCAAGCGATTCGTGCCGCTTCTCAAGCCGGACGGTCTGCTGTTTGCCGGGCATTCTGAAAGCTTCCTGCACGCCGCAGACATCTTCCGTTCCCTCGGGCGCACGGTCTATGAAAGGACGGACGCCCGTGAGCGTTGAGCCTGGATATCTGGAACATCTGGCGACCAACCGCTATTTCGATCGCACTTTCGAATGTGATGCAGTGAAAGTCTTGCCTGGGGAGTATTTCGTCACCACGGCAGACATCCTGCTGGTCACCGTGCTGGGGTCCTGCGTGACCGCCTGCATCCGGGATCGGGATAAAGGTTTGGGCGGAATGAATCATTTCATGCTGCCGGATGCGAGCGAAGGCGGTATGCTGTCGTCTTCTGCGCGATATGGCGCGTATGCGATGGAGGTGCTGCTCAACCATCTGCTGAAGCTGGGTGCGCGGCGCAGCAGCCTGGAGGCCAAGGTCTTCGGTGGCGGGCAGGTGCTGGCCAGTCTGACTCAGACGCAGGTGGGCGAAAAGAACGCCCAATTCGTGCTCGACTATCTGCGCACCGAACGAATACCCGTCGTGGCGCAGGATCTGCTCGATATCTACCCTCGCAAAGTCTATTTCTTTCCGGTAAATGGACGGGTGATGATGAAAAAGCTCGTTCGCGTGAAAAACGACACGCTTATCGAGCGTGAGCGCGAATATCAAGCCCGGCTTCGACGCGACAATGTGCAGGGTGACGTCGAACTCTTTGGTTGACCGGGGCTGCAGGCCCCGTTCCGGACTGGAAGCTGAACATGGCAATCAAGGTTCTCATCGTCGACGACTCCGCTTTGATGCGCAGTCTTTTGAGCGAAGTCATCAACTCGGCGCCCGATCTCGAGGTGGTGGGTGTCGCGCCCGACCCCATCGCTGCCCGGGAGATGATCAAGACACTCGCTCCGGATGTGCTGACGCTGGATATCGAGATGCCCAAAATGGATGGCCTCGATTTTCTGGCGCGCCTGATGCGGCTGCGGCCGATGCCGGTCGTGATGATTTCGAGCCTCACCCGTAGCGGTTCCGAAGCGACCTTGCATGCGCTTGAATTGGGTGCGGTGGATTTTCTGCCGAAACCAAGAATGGATTCGGCGGCCAGCATCGAGGCCTGTCGTGTAGAAATTTGTGAAAAGGTGAGGGCCGCATACAGCGCTCGACCGAGGGTCCCGGTAAAGCCGGCGATTGCGCCGAAACCCTTGTTGCACGAGCCTTTCGAGGCCCCCCGCGGTAATCCGGGCGGCTTCTCCGAACGGGTCTTGCAGGAGAAACTGGTGCTGATTGGCGCCTCGACCGGGGGCACCGAGGCCATCAAGGAAGTGCTATGTTCTATGCCGGCGAAGATGCCGGCCATTTTGATGGTGCAGCACATGCCGGAAATGTTCACTGCGTCTTTCGCCAGGCGGCTGGATGGTCTTTGCCAGCTGCGGGTCAAGGAGGCCGAGCATGGTGAAAAGGTCCAGCCCGGAACGGCCTACCTCGCGCCCGGCCATTCGCATCTGTCGGTGCGGCGGGTGGTCGGCGGTTACGTGTGCGAGCTGGCTCAGTCCGAGCCGGTCAATCGGCATCGGCCGGCCGTCGACGTGCTCTTCAATTCGGCGGTGAGCCAGGTCGGCGCCAATGCCCTGGGAGTCATTCTCACCGGGATGGGCAAGGATGGTGCCCAGGGCCTGCTGGCGCTGCGCAAGGCCGGAGCCTGGACGATAGGGCAGGATCAGGACTCCTGCGTGGTGTATGGCATGCCGCGGGAAGCTGCGACAATCGGTGCCCTCGAAGAGGTGGCACCGCTGAAGGAAATTGGGCAACGCGTGCTGGCCCGCCTCGGCGGAAGTGAGCGCCGGGGCCTGCGAGCATGAATCACAGATCAGGTCGGTGGCAGCCGGCGTAGTTTCGAGCATTGAGATAACAAGAGGCAAGCAATGGATACCAGTGTCAGCACCCAGCAGAGTCAGGCCAGAATTCAACTCTCCGGGCGTTTCGATTTCAACTCCCACCGGGAATTCCGCGACGCGGTAGACCGGGCGCTGGGCAGTCCTGGCACGACCGAAGTGGCGGTGGATCTCGGTAACGTCGCCTACCTGGACAGCTCCGCCCTCGGCATGCTGCTCATGTTGCGCGACAAGGCGAAGAGCTCCGGCAAGACCGTCTGCCTGGCCAACGCCCGGGGCAGCGTGCGTCAGGTGCTGGACATCGCCAACTTCGGCAAGCTCTTTCCGATCGTGTAACAGTGGCGGAGTACGGAGCTGAATCGCTCCTTATTCTCGTTGTCGATGACAATCCCGACGATCTGTTCCTGATCCGTCGGGATCTGCTCGCCCTGGGCCACCGCGTCGTTGGTGTCAGCACGGCCCGGGAAGCGCTCGATCACATCGGCCGCGGCCACCCTGACGTCCTGATGACCGACGTTGGCCTGCCCGGCATGGACGGCATCGAGCTGCTCCAGACCGTCCGTGCCCGGACCGACGGCAGCTGGATCCCGACCCTGGTGTTCACCGGCAGCCTCGACGAGGCCACCCAGATGCGCGCCCTTGAGGCGGGTGCCGATTCCTACCTGTGCAAGCCGGCATCCCGCGAGATGCTGCACGCCAAGCTCGGGGTGATCCTGCGTCTTCGCGCCATGCAGCGCCAGGCCGAAGAGCGCAACCGCGAACTCGCCCGCTACCGCAGCATGCAGGAAGAAGAGCAGCGGCTGGCGCGCTTCGTGATGGAGCGCCTGATCAACCGCGAGGCGCTCAACGACTCGGTCGTCGCCCACTTCATTGCCCCGGCGGCCGAGTTCAGCGGCGACCTCATCGCCGCCGCCCGCACGCCGGCCAATGTGCTGCACGTGTTGCTCGCCGACGGCGCTGGTCACGGCCTGGCGGCATCCCTCAATGTCCTGCCGGTCACGGCACCCTTCTACCGGATGACCGAGCGGGGCTTCGGCATCGACGCCATCGCGCGGGAAATCAACAGCAAGGTGCGGGCGCTGCTGCCGGTGGATCGTTTCATCGCGGCCACCCTGGTGGCGGTCAATTTTCGCGAGCACTACGTCACGGTGTGGAACGGGGGTAATCCGGGGCCGCTGCTGATCAGGCCCGATGGTGGCGTGCGGCTGCACTTCAACCGCCACCACTTCCCCCTAGGCGTCGTGGATGACGACGAGTTCGACGGCACCGTCGACTCCCATGTGGTCGACCCCCACGACCAGCTCTTGCTGTTCTCCGACGGGCTGATCGAGCAGGAGGACGCTGCAGGCGTGGCGCTGGGTGTCGATGGCCTGGGTGAAGTGTTGCTCGGCCAGCCCGCCGGGGCGAGGCTGCCCCACCTGACCCGGATCGTCGGCCGGATGACCGGCGGCTGCCCGCCGCGCGACGACGTTTCGATCGCGCTGATCGACCTTGCCGATACACCGAGCCCCAGCCACGCGGCCCAGGCCGGCGATTCTGCGCCGCCCTTCACCGCGAGCGACTGGAGCCTGGGCTTGCGCCTCGGTGCCGCCGACCTCAAGCGTCTCGATGCGGTACCGCTGGTGCTCGGCGCCATCGAGCATTTCGAGGGCGTCCGGCCTTTCGCCGGGCGGCTCTTTCTGGTGCTCTCCGAACTCTTCAACAACGCTCTCGATCACGGCCTGCTGCGTCTCCCATCGTCCCTCAAGGCCGGTGTGGAGGGCCTCGATGCCTACCTCGACGAGCGTGCCCGACGCCTTAACCGCCTCGCCGTCGGTGCTGTCGAGTTCGAGCTCACGCTGCGTCAGACCCTCGGCGAGCCGCCGGCCCTGCTCATCAGCTGTTCCGACACCGGGCCGGGCTTCGACCATCAGCTGCAGGTCGAGCAGGCCCGCTGCGAGCCCACCACCGAGGAGATGCTGAAGGGCCACGGCCGCGGCATTCCACTCCTCTTGAGGGTGTGTGAAGAAGTGCGCTACAGCGGTCCGGGCAATCGGGTCGAGGTCGTCTTCCGGCTTGCCGAACGGGCGATCGACAGCCCTCGTTAGCGCCTTCTTCCGGCCGCGGGTCAAGTTCCCCGCGGCGGGGTCGATAAATCCGTCTGGTGCATGCGTCTACTGCGGCATGGCCTGAGAGTGATGCCGGATTGCCACGCATGCCGGTGTTCCCTGATCACCAACGAGACGGATCGGCCGGCCCATGTTCCTGCAAGTTATTCCTTTTGTCCTCGGGTTGATCACAGCCCTGGCCGTGCTGGCCTGCGCTGCCGCCGTCGGCCAGCCCCTGTCGGCTACTTATCTCGGCCTGTGTTGCGCCGCCGGGGTGCTGGTCGGTGCCGTTGCGGCGGTGGGGCTGAGGGTGTATTTCGTCAAGCCCCTCGAGGCCCTGCGCGATGACATCCGCGCCATGCATCGTGACGGTGACCTGTCCCGCCGGGTCGGGCTTAGTGGCGGCGTCATCGGGGAGGCCGAGCTGGCCTTCAATGATCTGATCGGCAGCTTTCAGGGTATCGTCGGAAAGGTGATCTTCGACGCCCAGCGCGTCTTCGAGGCCGCTGCGCTGCTCGAAGGGCACGCTGGCCGTGTGGCGGAGGGGTCCGGCGCCCAGCGGGCAGCGGCCGAAGGCATGGTGCGCACCATCGAGCAGATGACCGGCGGGGTCAGCACGGTGGCCGAGCATGCCAGCCAGACGGCGGCCCATGCCCAGGTGGCACGTGACCTGTCAGTCCAGGGCGCCGACGTCGTGGCGGCCGCGTCCCGGGAGATCGAGCGGATCGCCCGCTCGGTCGAGGATTCCGCGGTGGTGATTGCGGCCCTCGGCGAGCGCTCCGAGGCCATCAGCGGCATCGTCAAGGTGATCCGCGAGATCGCCGACCAGACCAACCTGCTCGCCCTCAATGCGGCCATCGAAGCCGCCCGGGCCGGCGAGCAGGGGCGTGGCTTTGCGGTGGTGGCGGACGAGGTGCGCAAGCTGGCTGAACGAACCTCCAGCGCCACGACCGAGATCGGTGCCGTGATCCTGGCGATCCAGAGCGAGACACGCAGCGCCATTGCCGCCATCGACAGCGGCAGCGCCCAGGCCAATGCCGGCGCCGAGCTCGCCCGCCGGGCGGCGGGGTCCCTCGGGCAGATCACCGACGGGGCGCGCCAGACAATGGAGAGCGTCGACGCGATCGCCTGTGCCATCGGTGCCCACAGCCGCGAGGCGGAGCGGGTGGTCGGCAACGTGAGGGAGATCATGGATGGGGCCGGGCAGAATTCGGCCGAAGCGCGCAACACCCTGGACGAAGCCAGGAGCCTCAGCAGCCTTGCCGAAAACCTGAGCGAGATCAACAGGGTGTTCAAGCTCGGCGCCGCGGGCGAGCGGGCCATGGCGGTACATCGGCGCATGCCCGAGCTGGTGCGCGATGCGGCCCAGCGCATGGGGGCGCTGCTGGAGCAGGCGCTGGCTGGCCGCCAGATCAGCGAGGCCGAACTCTTCGACGACACCTACCGGCCCTTGCCCGGTACGCGTCCGCAGCAATACACCACCCGTTTCGACACGCTCACCGACCGCATCTTCCCCAGCCTGCAGGAGGCCGTGCTGTCGGCCCATGAAGAGATCGTCTATGCGATCGGGACGGATCGCAACGCCTACGTGCCGACCCACAACCGCTGCTTTGCCCATGCGCCCACCGGCGACCTCGCCTGGGATCTCGCCCATTGCCGCTCGAAACGGATCTTTGACGACCCGGTGGGGCGTCAGTGCGGGCTGCATCAGATGCCCTTCCTGCTTCAGACCTACCGGCGGGATACCGGGGAGATCATGCACGACATATCGGCCCCCGTTTATGTGGGGGGCCGTCACTGGGGCGGCTTCCGGGTGGGTTACCGGGCCTGAGCCATGCCGGTGGCTGGTGGCCGGCCGGGCCTCAAGATTGTTCGGCCCCCGCCGATATTGTTTCCATGTCGGGATCTGCTCCATCGGGGTGGCAGGTGGTCTGCGACGGAGAATGAGTAATGTCCGAACTTCTCAGAAATATCGATGCGCGTACCCGCCTGGCGGGGACCAACAAGCTCGAGATCCTGCTGTTTACCCTCGGCACCGATCCGCGAACCGGGCGGCGCGAGACTTTCGGGATCAACGTCTTCAAGGTGCGGGAGGTCATGCGCACGCCGCCGATCACCGCGGCGCCCGAGATGCCTTCGTCGGTGGAAGGCATGGTCAGCCTGCGGGGCGTGCTGGTGCCGGTGGTTGACCTGGCCAAGTATGCCGGGATGAGCATCGAGTCGCCCCGGGAGATCATGATCGTCACCGAGTACAACGGCCACACCCAGGGTTTCCTGGTCGAGGCGGTCGATACCATCCTGCGCCTCGACTGGTCGCAGATGCGAGTACCGCCGGAAATGCTCACCGCCAATCTGGGTGGGCTCGTCACCGCGGTCACCGAGCTGCCCGGCCCCAAGCTGGTGATGCTGCTCGACGTGGAGAAGGTGCTCTCCGAAACCACCCGTTACGACGACGAATTCCTCTTCAAGGGCATCGAGCCGCTGGCGATCGACGAGCCGATCACCGTGTATTTTGCCGACGATTCGTCGGTGGCCCGCAAGCAGATCGAACGCACCCTGGACGCCCTTGGCGTGCGCTACGTGGGGTCGGTGAATGGCCGCCAGGCCTGGGATGAGCTCGAACGCCTGGCCAGCTATGCCGCATCGTCCGGCCGCAAGGTGAAGGATCTGCTCGCCCTGGTCCTCACCGATGTGGAAATGCCCGAGATGGACGGCTATATCCTTACCAAGCAGATCAAGACTGACCCGCGCTTCGAGGGGGTGCCGGTGATCATGCATTCTTCGCTGTCCGGCATGTCCAACCAGCAACTCGGCCGCTCGGTCGGCGTCGATGAATACGTCGCCAAGTTCGAGCCGCAGCGCCTGGCCGAGGTGCTGCGTCGTCTGATCACCCAACACGCCGCAGCTCCCGGCGCAGCCTGAGCCAGGAGGAGGATGATGAACATGGATCGCGTCAATTACGGAGTGCTCGAATCCGTCGATGCCCGCACCAAGCTGGCGGGCTCCAACCGCATGGAAATCCTGCTGTTCTCCCTTGGCACCCAGGAGATCTTCGGGATAAACGTTTTCAAGGTGAGGGAGGTGTCGCGCACCCCCTTCATCACCAAGGCGCCCAACATGCCGGTCGGCGTGGAAGGCCTGATTTCCCTGCGCGGCAACGTGATTCCGGTGCTTGCGCTGGCGAGGGTGATGGGCATTTCCGAGCCCGGCGACCCCCTCGGCGAGTCGATGATGGTCACCGAATACAGCAAGCGCACCCTCGGCTTCCTGGTCCACGAGGTGGATCGGATCATCCGCGTCGAGTGGGACAAGGTCAGGGCACCAGATAACGTCACCTCCGGTGGTCATCATTTCATCACCGCCATCACCGAGCTGGGGGACGGCAAGCTGGTCTCCATCCTCGATGTGGAAACCATCCTCGCCAGCACCTTCGGCGAGGCGGTGGTCGGGCAGATCCACCCCCTCGAAGGCTGCAGTGACGTGAATGTGTTCTTCGTCGATGATTCTGCGGTGGCCCGCAAGAAGATCGCCGAAACCCTCGACAAGCTCGGTGTGCGCCACAAGCACGCCCTCAACGGGCTGGAGGCCTGGACGCGCCTCGAAGGCATGGCCACCCATGCCCAGCAGCGGGGCATGAGCCTGCGCGACGAGGTGAGCCTGATCCTCGTTGATGCCGAGATGCCCGAGATGGACGGCTACGTGCTTACCCGCAACATCAAGGCGGATGCCCGTTTCGAGGGCATTCCGGTGGTCATGCATTCGTCCCTGTCGTCCGAGGCCAACCGGGCGATGGGCAAGAGTGTCGGCGTGGACGCCTATGTGGCCAAGTTCGACGCCGACGTGCTGGCCGAAACCCTGCGCCCGCTACTCATGCGTGCCAACCGGGATTGACCCGAACCCAGGTTGAACGGAGATCAACAATATGTCGGACCCCAAAATGAAGTTTCTTGTCGTCGATGACTTTTCGACCATGCGGCGGATCGTCCGCAACCTGCTGAAAGAGCTCGGTTTCACCAACGTGGACGAGGCCGAGGATGGCCAGGTCGCGCTGCAGAAGCTCAATTCCCTGCCCTTCGATTTCGTCGTGACCGACTGGAACATGCCCAACATGGACGGGCTGACCCTGCTCCAGAACATCCGCGCGAATCCTTCCCTCAAGCATCTGCCGGTCCTGATGATCACCGCCGAGGCCAAGAAGGAGAACATTATCGCGGCGGCCCAGGCCGGGGCGAGCGGCTACATCGTGAAGCCTTTCACGGCTGCGACGCTTTCCGAAAAGCTCGAGAAGATCTTCGAGAAAATGGGCAAGAAGGCGGCCTGATCGCCCCCTCCAGCACGGAGTTCCACCATGGCAAAACGTCTCAAATTCGACGAATCGGGCGACAGCGACGACCTGCAGGCCCTCTTCGACAGCATCGCAGGTGGGCCGGCCGCAGTGGCGGCGGTACCCACTCCCCATCTTGAAGTCGTTCCGTCGCCGGCAGTGCTTGAAGCGGCGCCGGCCGCGAGTGACGACGACGATCTGCAGGCCCTGTTCGATTCCGTCGCCAGTGAATACGGTTCGGAGGCCGAAACCGAGGCCGTCGAGCCCGCCGGCGGCCCCGACAATGGCCATCTTGTGTTCAACCGGATCGGCGTCATGACCCGTCAGCTCCACGACACCCTGCGGGAGCTCGGCTACGACCGTAGCCTTCAGGAGGCCGCCCACGCCATCCCGGATGCGCGTCAGCGTCTCAGCTACATCTCCGAGATGACCGAGCAGGCCGCCAGCAAGGTGCTCAACGCCACCGACATCGCCAAGCCCCTCCAGGACAAGCTCCACAGCGGCGCCGAGAGCCTGCGCGCCCGCTGGGACCGCCTCTACGCCAACCAGCTCAGCCCGGACGAGTTCCGTGCCCTGGCCGGCGAGACCCGCGAGTTCCTGGGCGGTGTCGTCAACGACACGCGGGAGACCAACGCCCAGCTGCTGGAAATCATGATGGCGCAGGACTTCCAGGATCTCACCGGGCAGGTGATCAAGAAAGTGGTCGATCTGGCCCAGAGCCTCGAGCAGCAGTTGCTGCAGGTGCTCCTTGAGGCCATGCCGGCCGAGCGCAAGACCGAAGCATCGGAATCCCTCATGAACGGCCCGGTGATCAGTGCTGTCGGGCGTGAAGATGTGGTGTCCAACCAGGAACAGGTGGACGATCTGCTGGAGAGCCTGGGCTTCTGAGTG
>NZ_BJNV01000103.1 GCF_006539865.1 Zoogloea ramigera | reverse complement strand
CAACCCGGTTTTCTGGCTGGAAACGGAAAAGGGGGCCGCAGCCCCCTTGTCTTGCCTGCAGAACCCCGCGCTTACTGGTTCTTGAACTCGGCCTTGCGCTTTTCGACGAAGGCGGCCATGCCTTCCTTCTGGTCGTCGAGGGCGAAGCTGGAGTGGAAGACGCGGCGCTCGAAGAGCAGGCCTTCGTTGAGGCCGGATTCGAAGCTGCGGTTGATGGATTCCTTGATCATCAGCACGACCGGCAGCGAGTAGCTGGCGATGGTGGCGGCGGCGGTGAGGGCTTCGTCGAGCAGCTTGTCGGCGGGCACCACGCGGGCCACCAGGCCGGCGCGCTCGGCTTCGACGGCGTCCATCATGCGGCCGGTGAGGCACAGGTCCATGGCCTTGGCCTTGCTCACGGCGCGGGGCAGGCGCTGGGTGCCGCCGGCGCCGGGGAGGGTGCCGAGCTTGATCTCGGGCTGGCCGAACTTGGCGGTGTCGGCGGCGAAGATCATGTCGCAGCTCATCGCCATCTCGCAGCCGCCGCCCAGCGCAAAGCCGGCCACCGCGGCGATCACCGGCTTGCGGAAGGTCTTGAGACGCTCCCAGTTGCGGGTGATGTAGTCGCCCTTGTAGGCGTCCATGTAGCTGAATTTGGCCATTGCGCCGATGTCGGCGCCGGCGGCGAAGGCCTTCTCGGAGCCGGTGATGACGACGCAGCCGATGTTCTCGTCGGCCTCGAAGCCGTTCAGCGCGACGCCCAGCTCATCGACGAGGGCGTCGTTGAGGGCATTGAGGGCCTTGGGGCGGTTGAGGGTGATGAGGCCGACCTTGCCGCGGGTCTCGACGATGATGTTCTGGTAATCCATGTGTCCTCCGTTCTTGTTTAAATGGCGCCGGCGGCTTTTAGGGCTTCGATGGCGGCGGGGCTGAAGCCCCACTCGGCCAGGGCGCCTTCGTCCGTCACTCCCGGGACAGGAGCGACCGGACGGGCCGGGGTGCTGCGGCTGAATCGCGGCGCGGGGGCCGGCTGGGTGACGCCGCCCACCTCGATAAACGTGCCGCGGGCCTGATTGTGCGGGTGTTTGGGCGCTTCGTCCATGTCCAGAACGGGTGCCACGCAGGCGTCGCTACCCGCAAAGAGTTCGCACCATTCGTCCCGCGGGCGGGTGGCGAGGTGGGCGGCGACGCGGGCCTTGAGCTCGGGCCAGCGGGCGCGGTCCCACTGCTGGGCGAAGTCGGGGTCGGTGATGCCGGCCGTGTGCAGGAAGAGGGCGTAGAACTGGGGCTCGATGGGGCCGATGGAAACGTACTTGCCGTCGGCGCAGCGGTAGGTGTCGTAGAAGTGGGCGCCGCCGTCGAGGAGGTTGCTGCCGCGCTGCTGGCTCCACTGGCCCATGGCCTTGAGGGTGTACATCATGGTCATCAGCAGGGCCGAGCCGTCGGTCATCGCGGCGTCCACCACCTGGCCGCGGCCGGAGCTGCGCGCTTCGAGCAGCGCGGCCAGCACGCCCACCACCAGCAGCATCGCGCCGCCGCCGCAGTCGGCCACCAGGTTGAGGGGCACCACCGGCTTGCCGCCGGGCTCGCCGATGGCGTGCAGCGCACCCGATAGCGACAGGTAGTTGATGTCGTGGCCGGCGGTGGACGCCAGCGGCCCGGTCTGGCCCCAGCCGGTCATGCGGCCATAGACGAGGCGCGGGTTGGCGGCCAGGCATTCGTCGGGCCCGAGGCCGAGGCGCTCCATCACGCCGGGGCGGTAGCCTTCGATGAGGCCATCGGCCGCGGCGATCAGCTGGCGCGCGGCGGCGAGGCCTTCGGGCTTCTTGAGGTCGAGGGTGACGACGCGGCGGTTGCGGTTGAGGATGTCGATCGCCGGATCAAAAAGCTCGGACGCCGGCTTGGCGCCCGGCGCCAGCTTGCGCTCGATGCGCACCACCTCGGCGCCCAGGTCGGCGAGGATCATGGCCCCCATCGGGGCGGGGCCGAGGGCGGCGAATTCGATGATCTTGATGCCGTGAAGCGGACCCATGCTGTCTCCTGCCTTTTGATTTTTATGCTGGGGGATGAAGGCTGTCGCAGGCGTGGCGGGCGGCCCGAGGTCGAGCCCCCGGGCCGCGCAGCAGCCTGATGGGCCCTTTACTCGGCGGCGATCGCGCGGCCGATGACGAGCCGCTGGATGTCGTTGGCGCCTTCGTAGATCTGGCACACGCGCACGTCGCGGGCGATGCGCTCGACCGGCGATTCGTCGGTGTAGCCGCAGCCGCCGTGGATCTGGATGGCGTCGGAGCAGACCTTCTCGGCCACTTCGGAGGCGAACATCTTGGCCATCGAGGCTTCCTTCAGGCAGGGCTTGCCGGCGTCCTTGAGCTGGGCGGCGCGCCACACCATCAGGCGGGCGGCGTCGAGCTGGGTGGCCATGTCGGCGAGGCGGAAGTTGACTGCCTGGTGCTCGATGATCGGCACGCCGAAGGTCTGGCGGTCCTTGGCGTAGCGCACCGCGGCTTCGAAGGCGGAGCGGGCCATGCCGACGGCCTGGGAGGCGATGCCGATGCGGCCGGCTTCGAGGTTGGAGAGGGCGATCTTGTAGCCTTCGCCTTCCTTGCCGAGCAGCGCGGTGGCGGGCACGCGGCAGTTGTCGAAGACGATCTGGCAGGTGTCGGAGGCGTGCTGGCCCATCTTGCGCTCAACGCGGGCGACGCTGTAGCCGGGGGTGGCGGTGGGCACCAGGAAGCAGGAGATGCCCTTCTTGCCGGCGGCCTTGTCGGTGACCGCGAAGACGATGGCCATCTGGGCGTACTTGCCGGTGGTGATGTAGTGCTTGACGCCGTTGAGCACGAAGCTGTCACCGTCGCGGTCGGCGCGGGTGGTGATGGCCGAGGCATCCGAGCCGGTGTGGGGCTCGGTGAGGCAGAAGCAGCCGAGCTTCTCGCCGCGGGCCAGCGGCTTCAGCCATTCCTCTTTCTGGGCGTCGGTGCCGTACTTGTTGATGATGCCGCAGGGCAGGGAGTTCTGCACCGAGACGATGGTGGAGGTGGCGCCGTCGCCGGCGGCGATCTCCTCGAGGGTCAGCACCAGGCTCATGTAGTCCATGCCGGCGCCGCCCCATTCTTCGGGCACGCACATGCCGAGGGCGCCGAGCTCGCCGAGCTCCTTGAGGGCCTGGGCCGGGAAGGTGTGGTCACGGTCCCATTCGGCGGCGAAGGGGGCGAGGCGCTCCTGCGCGAAGGCGCGCATGGAGTCGCGGATCATTTCCTGTTCTTGGGTGAGGATCATGTTTTGTCTCCTGAGTGTAGGGGTGGCCGCGGGGCGATGGGGCGGCGTGTGGGTGTCGGTGTCGGGTTACGCTGCGCTAACCCCGAGCTACGCGGTTGGCAAAGTGATGGCTTACTTTGCCAATGTAACGGCCGCCCTTGCCAATCGGCGCGTGCCTAACCGTAGGTCGGGTTAGCCCGCAGGGCGTAACCCGACATCAAAGAGCTGCAAGCCCTCAGAGCATCTCGACCGCCAGCGCGGTGGCTTCGCCGCCGCCGATGCACAGGCTGGCCACGCCGCGCTTGCCGCCGGTTTTGCGCAGGGCGCCAAGCAGGGTGACGATGATGCGGGCACCGGAGGCGCCGATGGGGTGGCCCAGGGCGCAGGCGCCGCCGTGGATGTTCACCTTGGCCGGGTCGAGCTTCAGGTCGTGGATGGCGGCCATCGTGACGACGGCGAAGGCTTCGTTGATCTCCCACAGGTCCACATCGGCGGTGGTCCAGCCGGCCTTGGCGAGCAGCTTCTGCATGGCGCCGACCGGGGCGGTGGCGAACAGGTTGGGCTGGTGGGCGTGGGTGCTGTGGCCGACGATCTTCGCGATCGGCGTGAGGCCCTTGGCGGCGGCGGTGGAGGCGCGCATCAGCACCAGCGCGGCGGCGCCGTCGGAGATGGAGCTGGAGTTGGCCGGGGTCACGGTGCCGTCCTTGCGGAAGGCGGGCTTGAGGGTCGGGATCTTGTCGAGGTTGGCCTTGGGCGGCTGCTCGTCGCTGGCGATGGTCACGTCGCCCTTGCGGCCGGCCACGGTGACGGGGGCGATCTCCCACTCGAAGGAGCCGTCCTTGATGGCGGCCTGGGCGCGGGTCAGCGAGGCGACCGCGTAGGCGTCCTGCTGCTCGCGGGTGAAACCGTAGAGGCCGGCGCAATCTTCGGCGAAGGTGCCCATCAGGCGGCCCTTCTCGTAGGCATCTTCAAGGCCGTCGAGGAACATGTGGTCCATCACTTGGCCGTGACCGAGGCGGTAGCCGCCGCGGGCCTTGGGCAGCAGGTAGGGCGCGTTGGACATGGACTCCATGCCGCCGGCGATCATCACCTCGTTGGTGCCTGCCAGCAGCAGGTCGTTGGCGAGCATGGTGGCCTTCATGCCGGAGCCGCACATCTTGTTGACGGTGGTGCAGCCGGCCGACAGGGCCAGGCCGCCGCCGAGGGCCGCCTGGCGGGCGGGAGCCTGGCCCTGGCCGGCGGGCAGCACGCAGCCGAAGATCACCTCCTCGACGCTGTCGGCGGCGATGCCGGCGCGCTCGACGGCGGCCTTGATGGCGACGGCGCCGAGCTGCGCGGCGGTGAGGGCGTTGAAGTCACCCTGGAAGCCGCCCATCGGGGTGCGGGCGGCGGAGGCGATGACGATCGGGTCGTTGGTGCTCATGGATGGTGCCTTTCTGAATTCATGCAGGTCGGGCGGGAGCCCGACGTCGATATTTCGATGGGTGAACCGGCGTGTGGCGGGCTGAGGCCCGGCTTACTTGGCGGCCATGCGGATGGCGCCATCCAGGCGGATCACTTCGCCGTTCAGGTAGCTGTTGCGGCAGATGTGCTCGACCAGCGCCGCGAACTCGGCCGGTTTGCCCATGCGCGAGGGGAAGGGCACCATCTTGCCGAGGGCGTCCTGCACGTCGGCGGGCATGCCGAGGAGCATCGGGGTTTCCATGATGCCCGGAGCGATGGTCATCACGCGGATGCCGCTGCGGCACAGCTCGCGGGCGATCGGCAGGGTCATCGCCACCACGCCGCCCTTCGAGGCCGCGTAGCCGGCCTGGCCGAGCTGGCCGTCGAAGGCCGCCACCGAGGCGGTGCTGACGATCACGCCACGCTCGCCGCCGGCGTCGGGCTCGTTCTTGCACAGGATCTCGGCGGCGAGGCGGATCATGTTGAAGCTGCCGACGAGGTTGATGTTGATCGTGCGCGCGAAGGACTCGAGCTTGTGGGCGCCGTCGCGGCCGACCACCTTCTCGGCCGGGGCGATGCCGGCGCAGTTGACGAGGCCGCCCAGCACGCCCATCTCGAGGGCCGCGGCGAAGGCGCCCTTGGCGCTCTCCTCGTTGGTCACGTCGGTGGCGACGAAGCGGGCGGCAGCGCCCAGCTCGGCGGCCACGGCCTCGCCGGCTTCCTTGTTCACGTCGGCCAGCACGGCCTTGCCGCCCGCGGCGACGATCATCCGCGCGGTGGCCGCGCCCAGGCCGGAACCGCCGCCGGTCACCACGAATACCTTGTTGTTGATCTCCATGAAGCTCTCCTCGTTTCTGTGGGTGATGGGCGCGCACGGCGCGCGCGATGTGGCCCGCAGTCTAGGGGCAAGGCGGGCCGGCCTCCATGCCATAAACGATCAATGTGAATGGTAGAATTTGCCATATTGCGGCGCCGCAAAGCCTGGCCACAAAGCGTGCTCCAGAGGGCTATGGCGGGCGTCCGCTCCACTCCGGTTGCTGACCACTCCCCCGCCATGGCTCCGACCCGCGAACGCAGCTCCGACAAAGGCACCATCGCCATCGGCTTCGTCCAGGAGGCGCTGGTGGATGTCACCCGCCGCGGGCTCGATGCCCACGCCCTGCTGGCGGCCGCCGGCATCTCGCCGGAGCTCCTCAACGCGCCCCAGGCGCGGGTCTCGTCGGCCCACTACGGCCGCCTGTGGCACCTGATCGCCGAGGCCACCGACGACGAGTTCTTCGGGATGGACAGCCACCCCATGAAGGCCGGCAGCTTCACCCTGTTGTGTCACAGCGTGATCCACTGTGACAGCCTCGAGCGCGCCCTGCGGCGGGCGCTGCGCTTCTTCCGGCTGATCCTCGACGACATGGCCGGCGAGCTCGTGCGCGACGGCGACACCGCCCGGCTGGTGGTGGTCGACCCGCACCCGGGGCCGCGGCGGGCGTTTGCCTACGGCACCTTCCTGATCATGCTCCACGGCCTCGCCTGCTGGCTGATCGGGCGGCGCATCCCGCTCGCGCAGGCGGTGTTCCGCTGCCCCGAGCCGGATTTCAGCGCCGAGTGGCGGGTGCTCTTCTCGCCCGACCTGGTGTTCGACGCGGCGCAAACCGAGATCCGCTTCCCGGCCGAATACCTCGACATGGCCAACGTGCAGAACGAGCGCACCATGAAGGTCTTCCTGCGCAGCGCGCCGGCCAACTTCCTGGTCAAGTACCGCAACAGCGAAGGGCTGGTGGCGCGCATCCGGCGCCAGCTGCGCCACATCCCGCCCGACACCTGGCCCGATTTCGAGACCCTGGCCCAGCAGCTCCACAGCTCGGTGTCCACGCTGCGCCGGCACCTGCTCGAAGAGGGGCAGTCCTACCAGTCGATCAAGGACGACCTGCGCCGCGACCTGGCGATCAGCCAGCTGTGCCACTCCGACAAGTCGGTGCTCGACATCGCCCTCGAGCTCGGCTTTGCCGAGGCCAGCGCCTTCCACCGCGCCTTCAAGAAATGGACGGGCACACGGCCCGGCGAATACCGGCGCGCCCTCGCCGGGCAGTAGGCCGGCAGCACTGGGGAGTCTCGCGATGAACAACGGCCACACCCCCGGAACACCACGCACTTCCCGCCGCGCGCTGCGCCTGCCGCTGCACATCCACATCGCCACGCTGTTCTTCCTGCTGGTGCTGGCCACCGGGGCGAGCATCGCCTGGATGTCGTATACGCGGAGCGTGCGCATGCTGGAAGACGCCGCCGAGCGCATGACCGAGCGCGCCGCCGCCCAGACCCTCGGCGAGATCGAGGCGCTGCTCTACCCGGCTGGCACCGCGGTGCGCCTGGCCGCCCTCGAACGCCTCACCAGCGCCACCACGCTGGCCGAGCGCCGCCGCAGCCTGCCCTTCCTGCAGCGGGCGCTGCTGGCCTCGCCGGCGGTGTCGTCAATCTACGCCGGCTACGGTGACGGCGACTTCTTTCTGCTCTTCCGCATCGTCGACGACGAAGCCCGCCGGGTGCTCGCCGCGCCGCCGGGGGCCCACTGGATGGTGCAGAGCATCGAGCGGGGCGAGGCCCGCTTCATCCACCTGGACGCCGGCCTGAAGGTGCTGCGGGACGACCCGCGGCCCGACTTTGCTGCAGGCTACGACCCCCGCAAGCGCGGCTGGTATCAGGCAGCGATGACCGAGGCCGGGCTCATCTACACCGCGCCCTACGTCTTCGCCACCACCGCCAAGGCCGGCGTCACCGTGGCCCAGCGCAGCGAGGACGGGCGGGCGGTGGTCGGGGCCGACATCCGGCTGGCCTCGCTGGGCGCCACGCTGCAGCGGCTGCGCATCACGCCGGCGTCCCAGCTCGTGCTGCTCGACGAGGACGACCGGGTGGTGGCTGCCAGCGAAGAGGGCTGGCTGAAGCCGGCGGCGCCCGGCGCGGCGCCCGAGGCCCAGGCCATCGACACCCTCGGCGGGCCGCTGGCGGCGCTGGCATCCCAGGCCAGGCGCCCCGGCGGTGAGCCGGGCAGCCCGGGCCTGATCGCCTTCAGCGTTGACGGGCGCGACTGGCGCGGCGCGCTGCTGACCCTGCGGATCAGCGGCGGGCCCCAGGCGCGGCTGGGCATCGTGGTGCCCGACGACGAACTGTTGACCGACGCCGTCACCATCCGCGATCGAGCCCTGCTGGCCACGCTGCTGGTGATGCTGGGCGCGGTGCCGCTCACCTACCTCGCCGCGCGGCTGGTGTCGAAGCCGATCCGCGAGCTGGCCGACGAGGCCGCGGCGATCCGCCGCTTCGACTTTGCCGCCGACGTCGAAACCCGCTCGGTGGTGCGCGAAGTCGACGACCTCGCCACCGACCTGGCCTCGATGAAGGCCTCGATCCGGCACTTCCTGGAGCTGTCCGAATCCCTCGCCGAGGAGTCCAGCTTCGACCGCCTGCTGCCCCGGCTGGTGGACGAGACGGTGGCGGTGAGCGGCGCCCGGGCCGGCGTGCTGTACCTGGCGGGCGACGAGGGCGCCAATCTGGAGGCCGCGACCCTGCGCAGCAGCGGCGGCGAAACCCTGGCCCCCGCGCTGGCCCCGCCGGGCGCCGCGATGGCCGGGCTGGTGGGCGAGGGCGCCCGCTCCGGTGGCGGTTGCCTGGATGCCGGCCAGGGCGCCGCGGCGGGCTGCGAGGCCTTGTTTGGCGCCCTCGGCCGGCCGGCGATGGCCTACCTGGCGCTGCCGCTCCTCGACCGCGAGCACGCCCGGGTCGGCCTGCTGGTGCTGTGGTTCGACGAGGCGCCGGGCAGTGATCTGGTGCACTTTGTGGAGGCCCTGTCGGGCACCGCGGCGCTGTCGGTGGAGACGCGGGCACTGATCCGCAACCAGAAGCGCCTGTTCGAATCCTTCCTGCAGCTGCTCGCCCACGCCATCGACGCCAAGAGCCGCTACACCGGCGGCCACTGCGCCCGCGTGCCGGTGCTCACCAAGATGCTGGCCCGGGCCGCCTGCGAAGCGACCAGCGGCCCCTTCCGCGATTTCGCCCTCGGCGACGACGGCTGGGAGACGCTCCACGTGGCGGCCTGGCTGCACGACTGCGGCAAGGTCACGACGCCGGAGTTCATCGTCGACAAGGCCACCAAGCTCGAGACCCTCTACGACCGCATCCACGAGATCAGGATGCGCTTCGAGGTGCTCAAGCGCGATGCGACGATCGCCTGCTGCGAGGCCATCATCGCGGGCGAAGCTCCCGCCGCAGCCCGCGCCCGGCTGGCCGACGAACTGGCCGCGCTGGATGCCGACTTTGCCTTCGTGGCGGCCTGCAACGCGGGCGGCGAGGCGATGGCGCCGGCCGACGTGGCGCGCCTGCAGCAGATCGCCGAGCGCCGCTGGCTGCGCACCCTCGACGACCGCCTCGGCGTATCGCCCGAAGAGCTGCGCCGCAAGGGCCCGGCGCAGCCCCTGCCGGTGGAGGAGGCGCTGCTCGCCGACAAGCCGGAGCATCTCTTCGAGCGCTCCGTGGAAGACCGCATCGCCCCCGACAACCCCTGGGGCCTGCGCATGGCGGCGCCGGCGCTGCTGTACAACCGGGGCGAGCTCGCCAACCTGGCGATCGCCCGCGGCACGCTCACTGCCGAAGACCGCTACCGCATCAACGAGCACATTGTTAACACCATCCGGATGCTGGCCGACCTGCCTTTTCCGCGGCACCTGCGGGCGGTGCCCGAGATCGCCGGCAGCCACCACGAGAAGATGGACGGCAGCGGCTACCCGCGGGGCCTGACCGGTGCCCAGATGAGCCCGCTGGCGCGGATGCTGGCGATCGCCGACATCTTCGAGGCCCTCACCGCCGTCGACCGGCCCTACAAGCAGGGCAAGCGCCTGTCGGAGGCGGTGGCGATCATGGCCTCGATGCGCGACGCCGGGCACATCGACCCGGCGCTGTTCGCGTTGTTTCTGGAGTCAGGCGTGTATCAGGATTACGCCCGGCGCTTCATGCAGCCGGCGTGCATCGACGAGGTGGATGTGGCCGCGCTGCTGCAGCCGGCGGCCTGACCGGGCTCAGCCGCCCAGGCTGGTGGCGGCGAGGGCGGCCAGCCAGCCGCCGGCCACCACGCCGGCCGGAAACAGCAGGCGGGTGCGGGTGGCGAAGGCCGGGCGCTCGACGCGGCGATGGAACTCGGCACCGGCCGCGATGCTCAGCGCCAGGGCCAGCAGCATGCCCAGGGCGTTGATCACCGGGTTGGCCGGGAAGAAACCGCTGACCGCCGCATTGACCAGCAGGCTGAGCGGAAAATGCACCAGGAAGACCGAATACGAGATCTGCGCCAGGCGGCTGACGGCGGCCGGTACGGGCAGCGTGTGGAGCAAACCGCTGCGGGCGGTGAAGGCCAGGAACAGCATCACCCCGGTGGCCACCGCAATGCGTTCGCGGAAATCAACGGCCAGCGCGGCGGCGACAGCCAGCGTCAGGAGGCCGAGCCACAGCGCCGGGCGCGGCAGGCGCAGGGCCCAGCTGCACAAAATCCCCAGCCCGAACGAGCCGAAGAAATACAGCGCGGTCTCGTCCCACCAGGCGTCGCGGTTGAAGCCGAACAGCGAGGCGAGGGTCATGCCGGCCACCAGCAGCACGGCGCCGACCCGCAGCACACCCGCCCGGGCCGGAAAGCGCGCGGCCAGCCGGTGCGGCAGCCACAGCAGCAGGACCGCCAGCGCGAAGAGCTGGAAGTCGATGGCCACGTACCACACGCCGGCGGAGAGGGCGTCCTGGTCGAGCAGGTCGTGGAGCAGCAGCACGTGGGCGAGGAGCTGGCCGAGGTCGGGCGGCTCGGAGATGGAGCGGTGCTCCATCCACACGCCGGCCACGGCCGAGCACGCAATGGCCAGCAGCAGCGCCGCCGAATAGGGCACCACGAGGCGGGTGTAGCGCTGGAACAGCAGCGCCAGCGGCGCGCCGAGGGCCGGGCTGGCCGGGGTGAAGCGGGTGGCGAACAGGAAGCCGGAGACCACCAGGAAAACCTGCACCGCCATGCGGCCGTAGTCGAACAGGAAGTCGATGATGCCGGGCATCAGCGGCCGCGCGATGTCGGCCATCGGGCCGTAGAAGGCCAGGTGATGCAGGACGATCAGCACGCAGGCGATGGCCTTGAGTGCATCGATGGCGGGCAGTCTGGCGGCGTCGTTGCGCATGATGCTTGCGCATCCTCCCAAAACAGGAATCGGTGCTCAACGACGGCCCGGTGATGCCGCGGCTGCGGATGCTGCGCTGCAGCAGTTGAGCGAAAGGGCGGCATTATAAGGGCTGAAGGGCCGAGGGGCGGAGCATTTGCTTGTAAGTGTGTGCTTCAGGCAACGGCCCCGACCCGGGTTGTTCTTGCGGCGCAGGCGGCGCGATGGCTGAGAAACCGGGCGTCCAGCCGCGTTCGTGCCGGGCTGGGTCGGCGACGTCAGCCCGGCCTGCCGCGGTGCTCTTGAGAAACATGCAATGTTTCTCCGTCCACGCCGAGGCCGGCTTGGCCTTGGAATGCTCTCAAGGAAACGCCGGGCCGCCCCAAGTTTCCT
>NZ_BJNV01000102.1 GCF_006539865.1 Zoogloea ramigera | reverse complement strand
CCTTTGACCACGCTGCTGTTGTCCGGCACTCCTCAGAGCTTGTGGCAGGATTTGTGGCTCAACGTGCAGCCACGCGCCCTGCACCTGGAGAGTTGTGGGAACGCTGGCTTGAATTTGCCGCACCACCGCTTTCCGTGGCTAGCAGACATCACCGTTACTCAGCCGGGGCAGGAGACTGCACCGGTGCAGGTGCACCCGGATCACATTTTCTGGGCAACCCCACGCCGCATCCGTTTGAATATGGATGGACTCATGAGCGGCAAGTGCGACATTTGCGGGCGCACCTCGGACCGATTGATCCGGCAGTTCTACGCCAAGAACTATGGCCTCAACTACAAGGGCGCCTGGCTGCATCCTCTGTCCCCTTATTACTCGAATAAGGGAGAGTGGCTCCCGATGCATCCTCAGCCTGGAGGCATTGGTTATCGCCACTGGCTGGGTTGGGTGCTGGGAGTCTCCGACGGCAAGGAGCAATTGCGTCCGGCCCGAACTGTGGTCTCGGCTTTGGACGGGACACGCAGCCGGCAGGTCGGGCCGAGCCTCCGCCTGTGGGCCTTCGGTTACGACATGGACAACATGAAGGCCCGTTGCTGGTACGAGTCTTCGCTTCCGCTATATGGACTCGCCGATTGCAATCCGGATGCCCTGCGCACCCTGACCGGCAGCGCGGGCGGCTGGCTGGCGGGTGCCCGCCTAGCCGTGCAGGCCTTGCGCAACGCGGTCAAGGATGCCTGGTTCGGCGGTGATGCTCGGGGCGATTTCAGCGCCGTCGACATCAGCTTCTGGGGTGCCACCGAACGGGCTTTTTTCCTCCAGTTGCACCACTGTATCGAGGCCTTGCGCCTGGACCCGCTGGCGGAGCCCGATACGCTTGAGCTCCGCCAGCGCTGGCAGGCCCAGCTGCAACATGCTGCCTATCAACTCTTCGATCAGCAGTTCGTCGGTGCCGGTCCCGTAGAGCGTCAACACCCGCGTCGAGTGGCTGAAGCCCGTCGTCGGCTGGGCTACGCCCTCTGCGATGAGAAATTACTCACGGCCCTGCGCCTCCCCATTCCCGAAAAAACCGCCCGCAGCCGCCGCAAGGCCATGCCGGCCCAGCCTTGAAGGAGACTCCATGAGTGAACGTTTCGAGCGGGATAAACCCATCGGAAAAGCCCTGGCCGAGTGGTGGCAAGGCCTGGAGAACGATCGCGCAAGCCGGGCTATCCTGCGCCGCGCCGCCGGCCCCACCGAGGTGGCTCTGTCCGCCCCTTACCAGCGCCTGTATCGCCGCCTGCAACTCCAGGGGTGGAATCCGGACAGCAAGGCTTACCTTGATGACCGTCTCGCCGCTGCCGTGGGCTTGCTGGCACATGTCCGGGAGGATAGTCCTGGTCTCTCACCCGCCAAATCCATGAGCCAAAGGAAGGCCGGGGATGACCGCCTGGCGGTGAGCGAATTGCGCTTTCTTCGTCTGCTCGACGCCCGGGACATCGAAGCTCTCTATGACAGCCTCCGTCGAGTGCTCCCCCTGATGGATGGCCGGGTTGATGTGCTCGCTCTCACCAATGACCTGCTGCAGTGGGGCGAGCAAGTGAAAAAACGTTGGGCCTACGCCTACGAGTGGCCTGCTCGCACTAGCTCTTGACGCTTTGCCCAGTCATTCCTATCTCATTCAGTCACCTTCCGGAGACCGCTCATGCAACGTTTCGTGCAACTGCATCTGCTCACCAGCTATCCGCCCTCCAACCTCAACCGGGACGACACGGGCCGCCCGAAGACC
Organism: Zoogloea ramigera; assembly: GCF_006539865.1. Taxonomy (GTDB): domain Bacteria; phylum Pseudomonadota; class Gammaproteobacteria; order Burkholderiales; family Rhodocyclaceae; genus Zoogloea; species Zoogloea ramigera. The sequence goes on along the minus strand of NZ_BJNV01000102.1, from coordinate 9,547 downwards.
GCGCTGATGGGAGATGCGCAGCGCCTGCGCATCTCCTCCCAGAGTCAGAAGCGGGCATGGCGTACATCTGAACTCTTCGAGTCCGCCCTGGCCGGCAACATTGGTACCCGTACGAAGGACATGGGTAAGCGCATCCACGAAGCGTTGACGTGCGCCGGCATCGCCGACAAGGCTGCTCGCGAATGGGCGCGGCAGATCGCTGGGCGCTTTGGCAAGCTCAAGTCCGACAAGAAGATGGATAAGGACGAAGATCTGCAGATCGAGCAACTCGCTCATTTCAGCCCGGAAGAAGTGGAAGCCATCGAGGCCTTGGCCAAGACCTGCGCCGAGCGGGGCGGAGCCCCCTCCGACGAAGAGTTGCAGTTGCTGCGCAAACCACGCAAGGCGGCTGACATCGCCATGTTCGGGAGAATGTTGGCCGACAGCCCGGCCTTTAACATGGAGGCTGCCGTGCAGGTAGCCCATGCGATCACCGTGCACAGCAGCCCGGTGGAAGACGACTACTTCAGCGCAGTCGATGACCTCAACAAGGGGCTCAGTGACAAGGGGGCTGCGCATATCGGTGAGCGAAGCTTCGGGGCGGGTCTGTATTACCTGTACATCTGCATCGACCGCACACTCCTCGCGGAGAACCTGGGCCAGGATGTCGCGCTTGCCCGCCGGGTACTGGAGGCCTTTTTGCACGCTGTCACCAAGGTCTCTCCCACCGGTATGCAAAATAGCCACGCCTCCCGCGCCTACGCCAGCTACGTGTTGGCTGAAAAGGGTGATCAGCAGCCACGCTCGCTGTCCCAGGCATTCCTCAAGCCGGTCAAGCCCTACGGTGATCAGGACATGCTTGATCTCGCCGTCCACGCAATCGAACGCCGATACCAGAACTTCGATAAGGTCTATGGCCCCTGCGCTGACGCACGCAAGAGCCTGAACGTGGAGAAGGGCGAAGGCAGCCTTGCCGAACTGATTGCCTTTGTCCAGGACTGAGGCCATGGACTTTCTGGTCTTTCAATTGCAGGGGCCGATGGCAGCCTGGGGCGACACCGCCGTGGGCGAATTCCGCCCCAGCCTGGATGCTCCCGGTCTCTCGTCGTTGGTGGGGTTGCTCGGTGCGGCACTGGGCCTGCGCCGCGAGGATGAGGCCGCCCATGCCGCGCTTCGTGATGGATACGGTTATGCGGTGGGCGTACAGGCTGCAGGTCGGCTGCTGCGGGATTACCACACCGCCCAGGTGCCCGGACAGACCAGCCTGAAAAAACGCCCTCACGCCTCACGGCGGGACGAACTGGCGCTGCCTCGGGACGAACTAAACACCATCCTGTCGACCAGGGACTACCGTCAGGATGCCGCTTGTCTGGTAGCCCTCCAGCCGCGGGGAGAGGCGCCATATTCCCTCGAAGAACTGGCAGAGGCTTTGCGGTACCCGCGCTTCGCACTCTACCTGGGGCGCAAAGCCTGCCCACCGGCCGCGCCTTTGTTTCCTCAGGTGATAAGCGCTGATAATGCCGAGTCAGCCTTTGAAGACTACCTTCTGCAACTGACCGCCCGCCTCGACGTTCTGGACAAGGTGCACAGCCGGCACGGCCTGCCATCTCCTCAAGCTTTGGAGCGCCTGATTTGGGGCGACGGCATCCGTGTGGATCTTGTTCCCGATCTCACCACCTCCCGCAAGGACCGCCCGATCCGCCGTCGCGGCTGGCAGTTTGGTGACCGCACCGAATATCAGGCATTTTTTCGACCGGAGGCTTGAGACATGTATTTCAGCCTGATCATGCCCCATCCCGATCGGGAACTTGCTGCCGCTCATGCCCGATTGAGCGGCCCATACGCGGAACACCAGTGGCTGTGGAGGTTTTTCCCTGCCGAGGCCGGCAGCCCGCGTGATTTCCTGTTCCATCGCCGTGAGGTAGCGGGGCGGCCACGTTACTACGTGGTCTCGGTACGCGCTCCTCATTCCGACGACCCGTCCTGGCTGGTCCAAACACAAAGCTACGCACCGCGTGTGGCCGCCGGAATGCGTCTGGGCTTTGAATTGCGCGCCAATCCTGTGGTGAGCCGCCGGGTGGACGGCAAGCATGGTCGGCATGATGTGGTAATGGACGCTAAGCGCCGCATGCTTGCCGAGCGAGGTTTGTCCCGCTGGGTGGAATGGAAGCCTGACCGCATCGCCGCCGACGGCCAGCCCGATCCACGGCCACAGCTCTACGAACTTGTCCAAAGCAACTGCAGCGCCTGGCTAGAGGCTAGGGCCGAGGCGGGAGGCTTTGCCATCGATCCAGCCTGTCTGGTGGCTGACGCCTACCAGCAACAGGCCGGCAAGCAGGGGCAGTTGCATTTCAGTACCGTTGATTTTCGTGGGGAATTGACTGTAATCGACCCTGACCGGTTCAGTGCCACGCTGCGCCAGGGTATCGGCCCCGCGAAAGCCTTCGGCTGTGGCTTGCTGCTAGTGCGACCGTTGCCCTGACCATGCTTCCACCCCTCAAACCCATTCCCATCAAGGAGCGCATGTCCATCGTCTTCGTCGAAAAGGGCGAGATCGACGTGGTGGACGGCGCCTTCGTCGTGGTGGATCAGCAAGGCTTTCGGGTGCGGCCGGTGCTCACGCACATTCCGCTGGGCGGGGTCGCCTGCATCATGCTGGAGCCGGGCACGCGGGTGTCCCATATGGCGGCAGCGCTGGCGGCGCGGGTGGGCACGCTGCTGGTGTGGGTGGGGGAGGCGGGCGTGCGCCTGTATTCCTCCGGCCAGCCCGGTGGAGCGCGTGCCGACCGCCTGCTCTACCAGGCGCGGCTGGCGCTGGACGACGCCCTGCGGCTGAAGGTGGTGCGCAAGATGTATGCGATGCGCTTCGGCGAGGAGCCGCCGGCCCGCCGTAGCGTGGAACAGTTGCGCGGCATTGAAGGCGCGCGGGTGAAGCGCAGTTATCAGCTGCTGGCCCAGAAGTTCGGTGTCAAGTGGACCGGTCGTGCCTACAACCCCGAGGACTGGGACGTCTCCGACCTGCCCAATCGCTGCATGTCGTCCGCCACAGCCGCGCTGTATGGCGTCACGGAGGCTGCGGTGCTGGCTGCCGGCTACGCGCCGGCGGTGGGTTTCATCCACACCGGCAAGCCCCTGTCCTTTGTTTACGACGTGGCCGACATCTACAAATTCGACACGGTCGTGCCGGCAGCCTTTCAGGTGGCTGCCTCCAGCCCGCCCAACCCGGAGCGAGCGGTGCGCCTGGCCTGCCGTGACATTTTCCGCAAGACCAAGCTTCTGGAACGCATCATCCCCGATATCGAGGAAATACTCGCCGCCGGTGAGATCCCCCGTCCCGAGGCGCCGGAAGACGCCGTCGGCCCGGCCATTCCTAATCCGGAGAGCTTAGGCGATGCTGGTCATCGTGCTTGAAAACGCTCCGCCGCGGCTGCGTGGCCGGCTGGCGGTGTGGCTGCTGGAGGTGCGCGCCGGGGTTTACGTGGGCACTTATTCACGCAAGGTCCGTGAGCACATCTGGACCCAGGTGGAGGCCGGTATCGAGGACGGCAACGCGGTGATGATGTGGTACGCCAACAACGAAGCCGGCTTCGAGTTCCAGACTCTCGGCGCTAACCGTCGGCTGCCCGCAGACTGGGACGGCGTCCGGCTGGTCAGCTTCCACCCCGAACGGATGTCGGACGATCTTTAACAATTTGGCATGATTGAAAGAGGCAAAAAATCTGGTGGCTCGGAGTGGTGCTGGATTCTCGCGTAGAATCAATGTGTTGAAAGAAGTGTGTTCCCCGCGCCCGCGGGGATGAACCGTCGCGGCGGTGTGTCGGGTGTCGTGGAACGTGGTGTTCCCCGCGCCCGCGGGGATGAACCGACGGGCAACAAGCTAGCCGTTGTTGGCTGCGCGTGTTCCCCGCGCCCGCGGGGATGAACCGTCGACCCCGCCCAAGTCGATCCCGCCCAAGTCGTGTTCCCCGCGCCCGCGGGGATGAACCGCGTAAGCGCCGGGGTGAGCGAATCGACCTTGAGTGTTCCCCGCGCCCGCGGGGATGAACCGTATTCCGGGGATATTTTCGCCGGTGCCAGAATGTGTTCCCCGCGCCCGCGGGGATGAACCGGTCGAGATCCTGCGCGGCGCGGTCGAGAGCGCGTGTTCCCCGCGCTCGCGGGGATGAACCTGCCTTCGTCTTTGACTTGGATATCGATCATCGCTATTCTCGAATCAGAAGAAGACCGGTGTTCGCCGATTGGTAAAGGCTAGGCTTCGGCTGGTGGATGCGGGTTCGATTCCCGTCACCGGGCTTCTTCACCCATTTTGATGAAGCGGCCTGTGTCCTGCAGCCGCCCAGCCCCTTCCTTGGTTCCCGGCAGCCGGTAGGCATTCACTACCGTGTCGATGCGGCCGGCCTTCTTGGCGACGTGGGCCGGCTCCATCGCCACATACACCACGCCGTCCTCGAGCTCGCGCACAAAGGCGAAGGTCTCGTGCTTGGGGTCGAAGTACACCGCGTCCGGTCGGGCGATGATGCCCGGCGTGTTCCCCGCGCTCGCGGGGATGAACCGGATTTCGGAACTTCTACGAGATTGGGACGCACGTGTTCCCCGCGCCCGCGGGGATGAACCGCCACGCGCCTGAAGGATGCGAAGCACCGGCTTGTGACCGGCACATTGGAGCCACCCCGTGATCGGCGTAATGGAGCCACCCGCTGACCGGCGCCCTGCATGGTCTCCACGGCGCCATTCACGGCGCGTGTTCCCCGCGCGAGAGCAATGCTCCCCACGCTCACGGAGATGGCCCCTCCCGCAGAGAGCTACGTGGGCTTGCTCCTCGTCTTACGTTGTTTCTGATCGCTGCTGCCGAGTCCGGCATTTGTTCGGAGGCGTCTCCGCGCAAGTGGCTCGCAGGCTTGTGTTTGACAACCTCACGGCCAACAGGAGTCTGGCCCCTATCTTTCAGGCCGGCCAGCCCTGCCACCGACCTGATTGCGCAGCCGCACGTCAGGGGCACCTCGAGGTTTCACGGCCGATTCATTCGGTGGCTCCCCATCAATTGCTCTGCCGGGCTTGAGTTAATCCTGCCAATGTCATACTCTCCACGTCAATACATTCGCATCAAGCGCCGCAGGCGGACATCCGATGAAGCCAACTACCCCGATAACCTATCAGCCGTATCTCGGTGTGCAACCCTATGTCACCAAAGATCGCTCCACGATCCGGGAGCTGATGTGTCCGACGCGCCATGGCAACCAGGCCCAGAGCCTGGCCGAAGCCGTCATCCCGGCGGGTGGGCGCACCTTGCTGCATCGGCACCTGACGTCCGAGGAGATCTACTACATCGTCCGTGGTGACGGCATGATGACTCTCGACGGCAAGGCCTTCTTCGTCAAGGCGGGCGACACCATCTGCATCCCTCCCGGCACGCCCCACGCCATCAAGGCTGGCACCCGGGAGCGCCTCCGCATCCTGTGCGCCTGCTCGCCGGCCTACTCCCACGACGATACGGAGTTGCTCGAGGCCGAGCCGGTCGTGGTGCCTCAAGCCCCCAAAAGGGTGCCAGCCCCCGCTCCGGTGGCCAAGCCACCTGCCGCGAAGCGCGTCAAGAAGCCCATCGCACTCGATCTTCGGAGTGGCGCCAACTTCAAGGCCGTGCGGGACTCCCTCGACATGGGGCAAGGGGTGTTCTGGAAGCGGGTGTTCGTCACCCAGAGCGGGGGCAGCCGCTACGAAAATGGCCGCAACATCCCCGAGGCGGTCAAGACCCTCCTGAAGCTCGTCTACACATCGCCGGCCGATTCCGAAACCTTCCTGGCCCGGCTGAGGGCGCCCTATCAGGGGCTTCCCCCGGTCAAGGCCAGGATGTACAAGGATGCCCGCTCGGGCCCCGATCTCAAGGCCTTGCGCAGGGCCTTGAGGATCAACCAGACCACGTTCTGGAAAGGGCTCCAGGCCACCCAGTCGGGCGGCAGTCGTTATGAGTCGGGGCGCAACATCCCGGCATCGATCCGCGCCCTGGTCATTCTGGTGTTCGGCTCGGAGCAACACGCCAGGCAACAACTCGACGCGCTGCGCAATCCCGCTCCCGCCAAGGCCAGCAAGACGAAGTAGCCGGGGACGGCTTCCACGTTGTCGCGGTCAGTGGCAACTTCTTCCGCTGCATCCCTCAAGTCGTCTTGAATGCTTTCTAAACGATTGACCACCGCAACAGATCCACCTTTGGTCGATATATGGGAGCCAGTTTCAGTGGTGTCTCAGCCGGTGAACCGGACGTTTTTGTGGTTCGTTCCCGTCATTGCTGACGGGCGAATCGGCCAGGCCCGCGCGCTTGATCAGCTCGGTGTACAGGTTTCAATCCACGCCCGTCATTGCTGACGGGCGAATCCACGATGCACAGGCAAAGCCCATCGCCAGCGCGACGTTTCAATCCACGCCCGTCATTGCTGACGGGCGAATCGGTGAGTCTGGCGACGTGGCATCTGCTGTCACGCTGTTTCAATCCACGCCCGTCATTGCTGACGGGCGAATCCTTGCTACGCATAGACTGCGCCCCCGTATTCAGCGTTTCAATCCACGCCCGTCATTGCTGACGGGCGAATCGCAAGGGTTTATGGCTGTTCCACGTCATCGAACCGGTTTCAATCCACGCCCGTCATTGCTGACGGGCGAATCGGCGTCGTCGGGCTCCCTGGCGCTGGATTGGTCGGGTTTCAATCCACGCCCGTCATTGCTGACGGGCGAATCGCTCGGTGAGCAGGCGCTCGACCTCGCCGTCGGTGTTTCAATCCACGCCCGTCATTGCTGACGGGCGAATCGCAGGCGCAGGGCTTCGTCGAAGGCGGTGACGGTGTTTCAATCCACGCCCGTCATTGCTGACGGGCGAATCCGAGCGCGGGTTTGTTTTTCGCGAAGGCAATAACCGTTTCAATCCACGCCCGTCATTGCTGACGGGCGAATCCCCCCAGCGCCTTCGCCACCACTTTAGCATCATCGGGTTTCAATCCACGCCCGTCATTGCTGACGGGCGAATCTTTGTACAACTATTCGCTCATGTCCGATGAACGGGCATGTTTCAATCCACGCCCGTCATTGCTGACGGGCGAATCAGATTAACCGTGGGCGGGGCTGCCAGATCGTTCGGTTTCAATCCACGCCCGTCATTGCTGACGGGCGAATCGGTGCTTTTCAAGTTGGAGGTGCAGGAATGAGCAAGTTTCAATCCACGCCCGTCATTGCTGACGGGCGAATCGACATCGCCGCCGTGCATCGCCGCCTGGTGGAAGTGGTTTCAATCCACGCCCGTCATTGCTGACGGGCGAATCCGGCCAGGCCGTTGCCCAGGTTGGCCAAGCCGCTGTTTCAATCCACGCCCGTCATTGCTGACGGGCGAATCACCCACTGCGGCGAGAACTGACTGACCGCGTTGCGTTTCAATCCACGCCCGTCATTGCTGACGGGCGAATCTCTGCCCGTCGTTTGCTGCTGACCAAAAAAGGACATAGGTTTCAATCCACGCCCGTCATTGCTGACGGGCGAATCCGAGCAAGCCGCCGCCTTGCAGACTCTCCAGGGCGTTTCAATCCACGCCCGTCATTGCTGACGGGCGAATCCCAGCGTCGCGGCCCTCACCGCCGAGCGCGACACCCTGTTTCAATCCACGCCCGTCATTGCTGACGGGCGAATCCCTGATCCGGCTGCACCGCACCCACAGCACGCTGATCGTTTCAATCCACGCCCGTCATTGCTGACGGGCGAATCGATCACGCTACCGGATGACCTCCTGCGCACTGACGTTTCAATCCACGCCCGTCATTGCTGACGGGCGAATCTCCGAGAGGCCGCGGTGGGCGACGACGGCATCGATGTTTCAATCCACGCCCGTCATTGCTGACGGGCGAATCCATGGCAGCGGCGGTCGATATGGAATTGACGCCGGTTTCAATCCACGCCCGTCATTGCTGACGGGCGAATCCTACTCGTCGCGCGAGATTGAGGATTACCTGACCCAGTTTCAATCCACGCCCGTCATTGCTGACGGGCGAATCGGCTCGTGGCCGGGCCGATGCTCTGGCAATCGGCGTTTCAATCCACGCCCGTCATTGCTGACGGGCGAATCGTGCTGCTCGCCAAGATCGGAGCCCTGTAAATGCTCGTTTCAATCCACGCCCGTCATTGCTGACGGGCGAATCATCCGCCAGAGCGACATAGTCGGACAGATACCACTGTTTCAATCCACGCCCGTCATTGCTGACGGGCGAATCCAGCACCTGGGCGGTGCGGGTGTAGTTCTCGAAGGGGTTTCAATCCACGCCCGTCATTGCTGACGGGCGAATCAGGATGGCGACTTTGCAGCCCACGGGGAGGATGCGGTTTCAATCCACGCCCGTCATTGCTGACGGGCGAATCCTCCGTCGGGCAGGTAGGGGTCGGGGAAGGTGCCGAGGTTTCAATCCACGCCCGTCATTGCTGACGGGCGAATCGATGAGGTCGGGGCGGTCCATGGTGTGCGTGTGCTCAGTTTCAATCCACGCCCGTCATTGCTGACGGGCGAATCAGGCTTTGAAAGCTTACCAACAATGGCCTCAGCAGTTTCAATCCACGCCCGTCATTGCTGACGGGCGAATCCCTGCCCACCAGTCGGCAGGGAAGGTAGTAGATTGAGTTTCAATCCACGCCCGTCATTGCTGACGGGCGAATCGACAGCGGGGGAAAGATCAACGTCAGGGATTCGAGTTTCAATCCACGCCCGTCATTGCTGACGGGCGAATCCGTGGATCTTCGTGGCGGTCACCACGCTGATCATCGGCGGTTTCAATCCACGCCCGTCATTGCTGACGGGCGAATCCTTTTTTTACGTCTGTCGCCTATGAACCAAGAATCAGTTTCAATCCACGCCCGTCATTGCTGACGGGCGAATCGCCCCAGCCCAGCAAGCGGCCGAAGCTCACCGTGGGTGTTTCAATCCACGCCCGTCATTGCTGACGGGCGAATCCGTTACAAAGCCGTTCATCACCGCGCTGTATCACTGGTTTCAATCCACGCCCGTCATTGCTGACGGGCGAATCGCCCTCACCGAGGTGCAGTCCGACACCATCCTCAAGTTTCAATCCACGCCCGTCATTGCTGACGGGCGAATCGCGATGCAGGCGCGAAGTACTTCGGAGAGGGGACTGTTTCAATCCACGCCCGTCATTGCTGACGGGCGAATCTTGGCGAGCGGTGCGCGCCTGCCGAAGCAGTACCTTGTTTCAATCCACGCCCGTCATTGCTGACGGGCGAATCTGGCGGTGGCCTTGCCGGCTTCGGCGAGCAGGTTGGAGTTTCAATCCACGCCCGTCATTGCTGACGGGCGAATCGGGCATCGTGGCGGACATGACGCGCCGTGCTGCTTCGTTTCAATCCACGCCCGTCATTGCTGACGGGCGAATCCACGCTCGAGATGCGGCTGAACACGCTGATCATGTTTCAATCCACGCCCGTCATTGCTGACGGGCGAATCACTGCGCATTCCGCCTATATGTGGCCCCTCGTGAGTTTCAATCCACGCCCGTCATTGCTGACGGGCGAATCCCCCTCCGTCGCC
>NZ_BJNV01000101.1 GCF_006539865.1 Zoogloea ramigera | reverse complement strand
GCTAGGGTTCTATTTCATTGCAAGGTGTTGATTTGTGTTGTGAGGCCGGCTCACGTAGCCCTGCCCCGGTCGTATGCTGAAATTGTGCCAGGTAGCGCAGGGCGAGGGGCGGCACTCGGTCAGGCGGCGCGCTCCAGGCGCACCACGGCGCGGCTTCCGGTTGCCTCGGCAAATCGGGCGAGGGTGCGCATACTCGGTAAGCTGCGACCGCTCTCCAGGCGGGCAATGGTCGATTGCGTGGTGTGCATCCGCTCGGCAAGTTCGGATTGAGTCAGTCCGGCACGGTCGCGGGCAGCAATCAGCTCTCGGGCAAGGTCAAATTCCGGGGCCTGCGCTTCATATTCGGCGCGAGCTTCCGGGTTCGCCAGGATGCGGGCTTTCAGGGTGGCAAGGTCAGTCATCGTCTAGGCTCCTCAGTCGCGCATGGGCGGTTTCTATGGCCTTGCGCGGGGTCTTCTGGGTCTTCTTGGTGAAGACGTGCAGGACCGTCAAACGCTGCCCGGTGCGGGCCACATAGACGGCGCGGGCAATCCCGTCGCGGCCCGTCATGCGCATTTCCCACAGCTTCCCTTCCAGAGGGCGCACATGAGGCATTCCAACCCTGTGCGGGCCGAATGCCTCCAACAGCTCCGCGACGTGCAGGAAGCGGGTTTGTATGTCCGCAGGCATCGCCAGCAGCTCGGCCTCTGCCTCGGGGGTAACGGTTACGGTCCAGTGCATAGACTATCTCATTTTTGCTATGTTCCGTTAGCCTACCACGCGCAGCCCTGGTGACTGTCCCTCGCCCGGCTGCTCGATGCCGGCCTGTTGCAAGATCCAGCCTTCAATCTGGGTGTGCCACTGGCGCAGGAGATCCAGGGGCCGGCGCCGATAGTGCTTCTCGGCGGTGGCGCTCGGTTTGTGCCCCATGATCTGGGCGCTGATACCGGCGGGGCATTCGACCCACTCCGCCAGGGTGCCGAAGGAACGGCGCAGGCCATGCAGGGAAAGCGCCGGCAGCCCGGCCGCGGCAAGGGCCTTGTTGTGGGCGATGCGGGGTTCCTGAAGCCTGCCGGTCTCCGCGGTGGGGCTCGAGAACACCCATTCATTCCGGCGCGGCAGAGAGGCCAGCAGCGCGGCGACGTAGGGCGTCAGCGGGATGGTGCGCTCCCCATCGACCTTGTCCTTGATGGTGATGGACTTCCACTGAAAATCCACGTCCTCCCAGCGGATGCCGGCCACCTCCTCCCGGCGCGCTCCGGTCAGGAGAGCCGTTTGCAGATAGGAGGCGATGACGGGATTGTGAATCCGGCGCACCTGCTCGAACCACGCGGGCAGCTGCTCGCGCTGCAGACAATCATCCTTGGCGGCCTTCTTCGGTAGCGACTCCTTCGCCAGGCGGGCGGCGCAGGCGTCTGCATGGACTTGCGCCCGGTATTCGGGACGGTCGCCGCACCAGTTCAAGAAGGCGCGCAACAGGCCGAAGGCGAGCCGGGCGTGGGTCGGCCTGGTCGGCGCTTCCGCATCCAGCCACGCCCGCACCCGGTCGGCGTCGATCTGGGCGAGGGGCAGCGCCAACAGGGGGCGGAGCGCACCGGGAAGGGTCTTGTCACTCTCGCCCTTCCTGCGGCCTCGGGTGCGCAGCTCGCCCCCTTCCTTGCTGACGTTCTCATGGTCGGCCAGGTGCGGCGCGCTCCACTTCGCTTTGCGGGCCTCGATATAGGCAGCCCAAGCTTCGAGGGCCGGCGCCTCGACTCGGCGGGCCTCTTCCCGCTTGGCCTCGGTGGCGGCGATTCGCTCTGCCTTCTCCTGGCGCGGGTCGGTGCCCTGGTCAACCTGGGTTTGCAGTCGGCGGGCTTCGGCGCGGGCGTCGTCAAGGTTCCACGCCTTCACGTCGCCGATGGTGACCCGGATCGTCTGCCGGTTCAGCTTGGCCTCGAAGATGAAGGACTTGGCGCCGGCTGTCGCACGCACGGCGAGCCGCGGCGCGTCGGTGTCCCACAGAAAGGATTGCTTCGCATCAGCCGGGCAGGCGAAGCGGCGGATTCGGTCGGGGGTCAGTCGTTCGCGTTGCATGGCATCGGCTCCTGATTTGGCTACATGGGCGGTCCGTGTAGCCACGGTGTAGCCAAATCATAGCAATTCACTTCAACACGAATCAACAGCAATCCAACAAAAACCTATTAATTTCAACAGACTTACCCGTTTTCGCCCATCCACTTCAACACCGATAAACCTATTTACCTTTGGATTCATAACCCATAGGTCGGCGGTTCGACTCCGCCCATCACCACCAACAGATTCAAAGCAAAAAAGCCAATCCGCAAGGGTTGGTTTTTTTGCGTTTGAGCCCGGTGAAGCCAGGGCTGCGCCCGGGGTGGGCAAACCGCGATCAACCAGCGCCGGCCGGTTCAGGGCCGGCGCTGGTTTACCTTACTCGCCGCCTCAGCCTGCCATCAGGCTCGCCAGGCGCGGGCGGCGGCCGTCGGTGACCCAGCCGAGAACGCTGGCGTAGAGCTCGGAGATGGCCGGGCGAACGGCCTTTTCCTTTTCTGCGCGGTCCGAATAGAAGGCCAGCGATTTTTCCCGGTTGCCGGACCACTGGTAGGCCACCCACAGGGCCGCCTGGCTTTCGTCCTTGCGGCCGGCCAGGGCGAGGGCCTCGGCCAGCGGTGTCCAGGTGGAGCTGCGGCGCGGGTCGAGGGCCAGCGCGGCGGTGAGCACGCCGACGGCCTCCTCGGCCTTGCCGGCTTTCACCAGCGCAAAACCCAGGTTGCCGGCGATCTCGACGTCGCGGGGGTTCTCGGCGAGGCCCTTGCGGAAGAGCTCCGCGGCCCGGGCCGGATCGTCGGCCTTCAGCGCCTCCAGGCCCTCGGTGTTGAGCTTGCGGGCGATGGCCCGGTTGCCGAGCGCCGGCTTGCCCAGCTCATCGATGCGGGCCGCGACGGCAAATACGCCCCCGGCGTCCTCCCGCGCGGCGGCGCCCAGGGCGTGGCCCAGGCACTGGCGGGTGCTGTCGCAGTCCGGCGTGCTGGCCGCGGGCGCCGGGGCTGCGGCCGCGGGGGCGGCTGGAGCGGCCGGCGCCGGTGTCACTGGCGGCACGGCTACGGCCACCTGGGCGACAGCCTCCTCGGGCGCCTCGTCCTCTTCCAGCAAGGCCTGGGGCGGCTGGGGCACGGGGGCCGGCGCGTGGCGGGCCAGCCGCGAGCCGTCCAGGAAGGCGTTGATGGCCTGATCGGCGTTGGTCAGCCCGGCCAGCACCATGCTCCCGTCGAAGACCCGCCCGTTGGTGCGCAGGATGCCGTCCACGTACTCGAAGCTGCCCTTCAGGCTGCCATCCTTCTCCTGGGTAAAGCCCAGCGCCAGCGCCTGCTGTTTCTTGTCGGCGGCGGGGGCCTGGCCGCGAACGATCAGTTCGCCGGTCGAGCGGAACATGCTGGCCAGCGCGATCGGCCCCTTCGGCGAGGCGGCCTTGCGGGCCTCGAGCGTCAGGCGGCCTTCGAGGCTGCCATTGCCGACCGTGCCGGCGAGCTTCGGAACGCCGACGGAGAAGCCCTGCACCAGCAGCGTGCGCAGGGCCTTGCGGAAGGACTGATCCTCGTCGACGGTCATGTTCTGAAAACCGCAAGTGTCGCCCGCCAGACGGCTGAGGGTCTCGACGCTCTGCTTGTCCACGTCGCGGATCGCCAGCTCGAGGCTGAGGTCTTTCACCGTCTCGCCGCCAAAGGCTGCGGCACGCAGGTTCTCGGTGACCCTGGTGTGGAGTCGGTCGCCCTCCTCCACCACCTCGGTGGCGTGGCGGAAGCCCTCGGCCGAGCCGTGGCTGGTGGCGATCTTGTCGATCGACAGGGAGGTGGTGCCGGTGCCCAGGTAGCGGTTCTTGAGGTCGAGATCGAGGGCGACCCGGCCCAGTTCGAAGGCCTCGCCGTTGCCGCGGGCGAGCACGCGCTCGATGCCCCAGCTCACCGCCAGGGCGGTCTTGCCGAAGGCCAGCCGGCCGCTCGACGGGGCGATGGTGAGCTTGCTGCCGTCGGCATCCACCGCCAGCTCCGGCAGGGCCATCGCCGAGCGGAACTCGCCGCCGAAGGACACGTCGCCCTTGCCCTCGAGCTTGAGGCTGGGGCCGAACACCTCCGCCAGCGCGGCGGCGATCTCGCCACTCGGCCGCGCGCTCCATTCCACGCGGATCGGCGAGGTCGGCAGGATCAGGTGGGCCAGGGAATACTCCAGCTCCAGCGCCGCGGGCGGGCCGTCGCCGCACTGGTCGACGATCTCGAGGCCGAAGGAGCCCTTCGACGCAAACAGGCCGCCGCTGTGCTGCAGGTTGCGCACCCGCACGCCGGTTTCTGACGACGGGCGGGCGGCGAAGGCGCGCAGCTCGCGCTCGGCGACGCTGCCCGCGTGGATGCTGGCGCCCAGCCAGCCGGCCAGGACGATGCCGACGCCACCCGCGGCGAGGGCTTTCTTTTTGTTGCTGGTCATGTCGATCTCCCTCCGCATGCGGAGCGTGGATGGTGGAACGGGCCTCAAGCCACGAGAGAAAGACACGACGCAACGCCACCGCACAGCCGCAGGGCGACGCAACGGGAGGGATGCAACAGGGAAGGAGCGAGGAGGATCAAACGCGGGCGCGAACGCACCGGCACTGAGGCAACCCGGCCGTCCTTCCTGAAACAGGTTAGGACCCGAAGCTTTGCGTCCGGGGCTCTCACCCCGTTTGCCTTTTTCTCTTGACCTGATTTTACACCGGGTGATTTATCAAACCCTGATATTTTTCACGCCGGAGCACCTGCCCGGCCAGACCACGGCGGGGCGGGTTCAGCCCTCCACCTTCACCTCCGGCCCCCGCGTGAGGCGCTGGGCCACCTTGGCCCGGCTCTCCCGGGCTTCATGCAGGGCGCGGGCCTCCATGCTTTCGTGCACGAAGTCGATATGCCGGCGCACCGCCGCCTGGGCGGCCGCCGGGTCGCGGCGGCGGATGCCTTCCCAGATCGCCTGGTGCTGGTCGCGCAGCTCGAGCCAGTTGCTCGCGTGGCCGCGCAGGTGGCGCAGGTTGCGGTCGATGTGGTCGTTGATGACCCGGAACAGGCTGGCTGTAAGGTGGCCGAACATCACGTTGTGGGCGGCTTCGGCGATGGTCTGGTGGAAGGCCAGGTCGGCCTTGACCTGCTGCTCGAGCACCTCCGGCGAGGTTCCCTCGGCAAACAGCGCCTCGACCCGGGCGTAGGCCTCGCCGATGCGCTGCAGGTCGGCGTCGGTGGCGCGCCGGGCGGCCAGCGCGGCGGCCTCGCACTCCAGCATCCCGCGAAATTCGAGCAGATCGGCCTGGATGTTGGGGTGCTGGCGGAGCATGTCCTGCCACGGGTCGATGAAGCCGGCGTCGAGGCGGTCGGTGACGTAGGTGCCGCCGCCCTGGCGGCTGTGCAGCAGGCCCTTGGAGACCAGCTTCTGGATCGCCTCGCGCAGCGACGGGCGCGACACGCCCAGCTCGGTGGCGAGCTCGCGCTCCGGCTGCAGGCGGTCGCCGGGCTTGAGGGCGCCATCGAGGATACGCCGTTCGAGTTCGTGGGCGATGGTGTCGGAGAGTCGCTGGACTGCAAGCTTGCCGCTGGCCATGGCAGTGAATCCTTAATTGGTCTGACCAAAATTCTACTTTCACCCCACCCACGGCCACAAGCCGGCCCGCCCTCGAAACTACCGGTTTACCCGTAGAACGCCATTGAATCAACGCGTTGATTGACTCATAAGATTGACTTTTGGTTTGCCTGCGCGTAGATTTTTGTCCCATCCGATCAATTGGTCCTACCAATTTACCGGAACCCATAACCGGATCGCCGACAGCCGCAGCGACGGACACCCCGATCGACTGCCGGCAGGACTGGAGGAGACATGAGCAGCCACGCCCCGGGTACGCCCGCGCGCACCTATCCGCCCCGCCCCGAGGCGGTGTACTTTTATGGAACCTGCCTGGTGGACACCTTTGTGCCCGAAGCGGGCATGGATGCCATCGCCCTCCTCGAGCGCGAAGGCATCCGGGTGATCTTCCCCGACAACCAGACCTGCTGCGGCCAGCCCGCCTTCACCAGCGGCTTCCCCGACGAAGCGCGCCAGGTGGTCGAATCCCAGCTCGGCCTGTTCCCCGGCGACTACCCCATCGTGGTGCCGTCGGGTTCCTGCGGCGGCATGATCCGCTGGCACTGGGAGAAGGTGGTCGGCAACGACCCGGCCCTCAAGGCCAGGGCCGCGGCGATTGCCGCCCGCACCTTCGAGTTCGCCGAGTTCCTGCTGCACGTGGTCGGCTTCAGCCGCAAGGACGAAGGCCCGGCCACCACCGTCACGCTGCACACCTCGTGCTCGGCGCGCCGCGAGATGGGCACCCACCTGGTCGGCCGCGAGCTGCTGGCCCGCCTCGGCAACGTGACCCTCGCCCACCACGACCACGAATCCGAATGCTGCGGCTTCGGCGGCACCTTCTCGCTGAAGCACCCCGACGTCTCCACTGCGATGGTCAGCGACAAGGTGGCCGCGCTGAAGGCCACCGGTGCCAGCCAGTTGGTCACCGCCGACTGCGGCTGCATGCTCAACATCACCCAGCGCGCCGCGCGCGAAGACCAGGACGCCGGGCGCAGCAAGCCTTCGCTGCCGGGCGAGCACCTGGCCACCTTCCTGCTGCGCCGCACCGGAGGAAAACAGGCATGAGCGCCCGCGACCGCATCCTCGCCCGGCTGCGCGGCAACCAGCCGGCCCAGGCCGATGCCCTGCCCGACCTCGCAGCCCACTACACGCCCCGCGCCCGCGGCGAAGCCAAAGCCGCCCGCCTGGCCCGCTTCCGCACCGGCATCGAAGGCTTCCACGCCGAAGTGCATGTGAGCCGCGAAGCCGACTGGCCGGCCCTGCTCGCCCGGCTGTGCGCCGACAAGCAGGTAGGCACCCTGATGTACGGCGCCAACACTCCGGCTGGCCAGCGCCTGACCGGCGCCGGCTGCGGCGCCACCACGCTGCGCCCGTGGGCCGGCCAGGTGGAAGACATCAAGGCCGACCTGTTCCACCGGGTGGACGCCGGCTTCACCCAGGCCCGCGGCGCCATCGCCGAAACCGGCAGCCTGATCTTGTGGTCGTCCGCCGAAGAGCCGCGCACCCTGTCACTGGTGCCGCCAATCCACTTCGCGCTGCTCGACGCCGCCACCATCCACCCCACCTTCTACGACGCCCTGGTGAGCGAGAACTGGGCCGCCGGCCTGCCCACCAACGCGCTGCTGATCTCCGGCCCGTCCAAGACCGCCGACATCCAGCAGACCCTGGCCTACGGCGCCCACGGCCCGAAGGAGCTCGTCGTGATCGTCATCAACGCCGAAGGAGACGCGGCATGAGCACCCAGGCCCCCAACACCACCGGCCAGCCCATCGCCTTCGTGTCGGCCCAGGCCCTGCGGGCGCGCA
Organism: Zoogloea ramigera; assembly: GCF_006539865.1. Lineage (GTDB taxonomy): Bacteria > Pseudomonadota > Gammaproteobacteria > Burkholderiales > Rhodocyclaceae > Zoogloea > Zoogloea ramigera. Next base: position 4,427 of record NZ_BJNV01000101.1, on the reverse strand, counting down.
TGCACGACGCGGTGAATGACCCGCACCTGCGCCAGAGCTTCCGCGGCGCGATGGACTTCCTGATGGCCAAGCGCGCCGCCCAGTTTCCCGACGAGGGCGAGCTCGACTCGCTGCGCAGCCTCTCCGAATCCATCCGCCAGTACAGCCTGAGCAAGCTGCCCGACCTGCTCGAACAGCTCGAGGCCAACCTGATCCGCAATGGCGTGCATGTGCACTGGGCCGAGACGCCCGACGAAGCCAACGCGATCATGCTCGGCATCGCCCGGCGCCATCAGGCCAAGCTGGTCGTCAAGGGCAAGTCGATGGTGAGCGAGGAGATCGAGTTCAACCACGCCATGGAAGCCGCCGGCGTGGGCGCGCTGGAGTCCGACATGGGCGAATACATCGTCCAGCTCGCCGGCGAGAAGCCGTCCCACATCATCATGCCGGCGATCCACCAGACCAAGCAGCAGATCGCCAAGCTGTTTGCCGAGCACATCCCCGGCGTCGACTACACCGACAACGTGGACGCCCTCATCCAGATCGGCCGCCGGGTGCTGCGCGAGAAGTTCGAGATCGCCGACATCGGCCTCTCCGGCGTCAATTTCGCGGTGGCCGAGACCGGCACCCTGTGCCTCGTCGAGAACGAAGGCAACGGCCGCATGTGCACCACGGTGCCCAAGGTGCACATCGCCATCACCGGCATCGAGAAGGTGGTCGAGAAGCTGGAGCACGTCGCTCCGCTGTTCTCCATCCTCACCCGCTCGGCCACCGGGCAGGCGGTGTCGACCTACTTCAACATGATCTCCGGCCCGCGCCGCGGCGGCGACCGGGACGGCCCCGAAGAGGTGCACCTGGTGCTCCTCGACAACGGCCGCAGCCAGGCCTACGCCGACGAACAACTGCGCAAGACCCTGCAGTGCATCCGCTGCGGCGCCTGCATGAACCACTGCCCGGTGTACACCCGCATCGGCGGCCACGCCTACGGCACCACCTACCCCGGCCCCATCGGCAAGATCGTCTCGCCGCACATGATGGGCCTCGAGCAGACCCACCTGCTGCCCACCGCCTCCAGCCTGTGCGGCGCCTGCGGCGAGGTGTGCCCGGTGAAGATCCCGATCCCCGAGCTCTTGATCCGCCTGCGCGGCGAAGCCCAGAGCGCCCCCCACGCCAACCCGGCGATGGTCGGCCAGGGCGCCGGCTACGACGCCAAGGTCAGCCTGCTGTGGAAGCTGTGGGCGCGGCTCTACGCCCGCCCGGCCACCTACCGGGCCTTCACCTGGCTGGCGACCCGCTTCCGGTTTCTCACCCCGAAGCAGCAGAGCGGCTGGACCGCCGCCCGCACGCCGCTGAAACCCGCTCCGCGAAGGCTGAGGGACATGGTCAAAGACCGAAGATAGCGCCGGCCGCCGCCTGGTGTAGGGGCGACTTCAGTCGCCCGCGGACGCCGGTTGGCGGCATGTCCGTGATCGGCGCGTGGAGGGCGACTGAAGTCGCCCCTACATGCCCCCCAAAAAAATTCAAAACTCATCCCTGACGGGAGTACTCGTCATGTCCGCTCTCATCGACGCCCTGCGCCAACGGCTGCCCGCCGAATGCGTGATCACCGACGAACTGCGCCGCCTCGCCTACGGCACCGACGGCAGCTTCTACCGCCTCATCCCCGAGGTGGTGGCGGTGGTGAACGACGAAGCCGAAGTCTGCGACGTGACCCGCATCGCCCGCGACCACGGGCGGCCGGTCACCTTCCGCGCCGCCGGCACCAGCCTGTGCGGCCAGGCCGTCACCGACGGCGTGCTGGTGCTGCTGGGCGAAGGCCTCGCCACCTGCCACATCGGCGCCGGCGGCACCACCGTGCAGGTTGGCCCGGCCATCGTCGGCGCCGAGGTCAACCGCCGCCTCGCCCCGCTGGGCCGCAAGATCGGGCCGGACCCGGCCTCGATCAACGCCGCCAAGATCGGCGGCATCGCCGCCAACAACAGCTCCGGCATGTGCTGCGGCACCGCCCAGAACAGCTACAACACCCTCGCCGCGATCCGCGTGATGCTGGCCGACGGCACCCTGCTCGACACCGGCGAGGCCGCCAGCGTGGCCGCCTTCAAGGCCAGCCACGGCGGCCTGCTGGACAGCCTCGGCGGGCTGGCCGCGCGGGTGCGCGCCGACCACGCGCTGGCCAGCCGCATCCGCGCCAAGTACAAGATCAAGAACACCACCGGCTACAGCCTCAACGCCCTGGTGGACTACACCGACCCGGTGGACATCCTGGCCCACCTGATGATCGGCTCCGAGGGCACCCTCGGCTTCATCTCGCGGGTCACCTACCACACGGTGCCCGAGTACGCCCACAAGGCCAGCGCGCTGGCCTTCTTCCCCGACATGGAGAGCGCCTGCCGCGCCGTGGTCGGCCTCAAGCAGCGGCCCGTCGACGCCGTCGAGCTGCTCGACCGCGCCTCCCTGCGCTGCGTCGCCGACAAGCCCGGCATGCCGCCGCTGCTCAAGACGCTGCCCGACGGCGTCACCGCGCTGCTGATCGAAACCCGCGCGCCCAGCGCCACCGAGCTGCAGGCCCGCATCGCGTCGGTGCTGGAAGAACTGCACACCTACCCCCTCATCGAAGCCCCCGCCTTCACCACCAACCCGGCCGAGATCGAGCGCCTGTGGAACGTCCGCAAGGGCACCTTCCCGGCCGTCGGCGCAGTGCGCAAGCCCGGCACCACGGTGATCATCGAGGACGTCGCCGTCGCCGTGCCCCTGCTCGCCGCCGCCTGCCTCGACCTGCAAAAGCTGTTCGCGAAACACGGCTACCACGAGGCGATCATCTTCGGCCACGCGCTGGAGGGCAACGTGCACTTCGTGTTCACCCAGGACTTCGGCATCGAGTCCGAAGTCGCCCGCTACGCCGCCTTCATGGACGAGCTGTGCACGGTGCTGGTGGAAAAATACGACGCCTCGCTGAAGGCCGAGCACGGCACCGGCCGCAACATGGCCCCCTTCGTCGAGCTCGAATGGGGCAGCCAGGCCTACGGGCTGATGAAGGAGATCAAGCAGCTCTTCGACCCCGCCGGCCTCCTCAACCCCGGCGTGATCATCAACGACGACCCCGCCGCGCACCTCAAGCACCTCAAGCCGATGCCCGCCGCCGGCCAGCTCTACGCCCCGGTGGACCGCTGCATCGAGTGCGGCTTCTGCGAACCCCAGTGCCCGTCCCACGGCCTTACGCTGTCGCCGCGCCAGCGCATCGTCGGCTGGCGCGAGCTGTCGCGCCGCCAGGCTGCGGGTGAAGCCCCCGGCCAGCTCGGCGAGGACTACCTCTACATGGGCCTCGACACCTGCGCCACCTGCGGCCTGTGCTCCACCGCCTGCCCGGTGGGCATCGAGACCGGCGCCCTCACCCGCGCGGTGCGCGGCGAGCAGCTCTCGGGCGTGGCACGCAGCCTCGGCCGCGTCGCCGCCAACCACTTCGGCGCCACCCAGGCGCTGGCCCGCACGGCCCTCAAGGCCGGCCACTTGGCCGAAGCCATTGTCGGCCCCAAGGCGCTGGCGCGGCTCTCCGGCGGCGCCTGGAAGGAAGGCATGCCCAAACCCCAGGCGCTGCGCTACGACATCACCCGCAGCAGTGGCGACAAGGTGGTGTATTTCCCCACCTGCGCCGGCCGCATGTTCGGCGCCGACACGCCCGAGCACGCCCTGTCGGCCACCGTCATCCGGGTGCTCGAGCGCGCCGGCTACGCCCCCATCGTGCCGGAGGGCGTGAACAACCTGTGCTGCGGCCAGTCCTTCGCCAGCAAGGGCCTCGCCGAGGACGCCGACCGCAAGTCGGCCGAGCTCGAGGCAGCGCTGATGAAGGCCAGCAACAACGGCGAATACCCGGTGATCCTCGACGCCAGCGCCTGCAGCCTGCGCATGAAGACCTTCCTCGCCGAGCGCCTCAAGGTGTACGACCTCGTCGAGTTTGCCCACGACGCGCTGCTGCCGCGCCTGATGCTCCACAAGAAGGCCGAGCCGGTGCTGGTGCACCTCAACTGCTCGGCCCGCCGCATGGGCTTCGAAGCCAAGCTCAAGCAGCTCGCCAGCGCCTGCGCCGACCAGGTGGTGCTGCCGGCCGAGGTGAAGTGCTGCGGCTTCGGCGGCGACCGCGGCTTCGTGGTGCCCGAGCTCAACGCCCACGCCCTGCGCAAGCTCCACGCCGACGTGCCGGCCGGCTGCTGCGGCGGCTACTCCAGCAACCAGACCTGCGAGATCGGCCTCACCCACGCCACCGGCCTGCCCTACCGCTCCATCGTGCATCTGCTCGACGAATGCAGCGAAGAGGCGGCAAGGCTGGCCACCTGCTGACCCTGCAGGAGACACGCCAGGACGCCTCGTAGGGGCGACTTCAGTCGCCCGCGGACTCCGGTCAACGGCATGTCTGCGATCAGCGCGCGGAGGGCGACTGAAGAGGGTGTTGT
>NZ_BJNV01000100.1 GCF_006539865.1 Zoogloea ramigera | reverse complement strand
AGTTTTCTTACCCCCCACGTGGGGCGGGGCGGAGCCCGGCCCTGGGGGCGCTCAGGCCGCCGCCGCCCGCCGCACCGCCGTCAGCTGGCGCGCCACCCGCTTGTGGCGCCAGCGCAGCCAGCCGGTCACCAGCAGCACGGCCGGCAGCAGGCCGCCCACCACGGCCAGCGCCCGGCCGGCCAGGCCGAAGGCTTCGCCGTTGTGGAGCGGGTGCATCCAGTCCATGAAACGGTCGCCGGCGGAATCCTGCCGGGTGTCGCGGACGGCCAGGATGGCGCCGGTGCCCGGGTCAATCCACACCTGGTTGCGCGCAAAGCGCCGCCCGGGCTCGCCCGCCCGGTAGAAGCGCAACGAGATCGGCCGGCCCTGCTTGCCAGAGGTCTCCACCCAGCGCAGCTCAGCGTCCGGAAACACCTGTCGGGCAATCTCCAGCGCGGCATCGAGGGACAGGGGCGGCTCGCCCTCTCCCACCAGCCCGGCGGGCGCGCGAAAACCCGGCTCCAGCGGCGAGGCCGCCGCCACCAGCGGGCGGGCGATCTCCGGCAGCGCCAGCACCATGCCGGTGAACGCCAGCGCAAGCAGCACCACCAGCCCGTAAATGCCGCCCAGCACGTGGAGGTCGTAGGTCACGCGCACCGGCCCCTTGCGCAGTACCGGCTTCAGGGCCGCCTTGAGGCGCTTCGGGCCGGGCCACCACAGGGCCAGCCCGGTGAGCAGCGAGACGAGCAGCAGCACGCCGGACCACCCCACCACGCTGCGGCCCGTCGGGCCGGCGAGCAGGGTGTAGTGCAGGTCGTACAGCCAGGTCATGGCGTAGTCGCCCCAGAAACGGTGGCTGGTCTCGGCCAGCGTCACCGGGTCGAGGGTCAGCATCAGCGGCGCGAAGCCGCGCCCGACGGTTTCGGGCGGGTCGTAGTAGCGCACCATGAGCGGCCGGTCGGGCGCCAAGGGCATCTCGATCCGCCACGGCCCGTCGTGCTCCGGGTGCAGGGCCTGCAGGCGCTGCAAGACGGCATCGGGCGACGGTGCCACCGCTGGCTGGACGACCGCGATCTGCGGGTTGAGCAGCGTGTCGAGCTCGAGGTAGAACACCAGCGCGCTGCCGGTGAGCCCCAGCACCGCAAACAGCCCGCCCGCCGCCAGCCCCAGGTACAGATGGACACGGAGCCAGGCGCGGCGCAGGGCGGGCTTCATGCGGCGGGCGCTTACTCAGAAGCGGACGGCCAGCGTGCCGAAGACGCTGCGCGGGGTGCCCGGCGCGTGCAGGCTCTGGGCGCCGTCCCACCACACGTACTCGCTGTAGCGGTCGAAGAGGTTGCGCACCAGCACCTCGGCGCTGATCGCCGGGCTGAAGCGGTAGCCGGCTGATAGGTTGAGATGGGCGAAGTTGCCGAACTTTCCGCTGGAGTTGCTGCGTTCCAGGTAGTAGCTGGACTGGCCATTGACCCACGCCGAAACGCGCAGCACGTCGCTCGCCTGGTAGTCGGCGCCCAGGTTGTAGAGCAGGTGCGGGACGTGGTCGATCTCCTTGCCGGTGGTGGCCACCGACGCGGCATCGGCCTGCAGGATCTCGGATTCCTGGTAGGCCGCCGACATCCACAGGCCGAGGCGCGTGGTCGGGCGGGCGTTGAGCTGCAGGTCCAGGCCCTGGCGGCGGGTCTGGCCGACGTTTTCGGAATCGTTGGCCGGGTCGTTGAGCCTGCGGCGGGCCTCGTTGGAGGCCGTCTGGCGCCACACGGCCACCCGGCCGTCGAGCCAGCCGGCCGGCCGGAACTTGACGCCCAGCTCGGCGCCTTCGTTGATCGACGGCGCCAGATCGTTGGTCTGGTTAACCTTATACGAGGCCGTGCCCACGCCGACCTGGAAGCTGCGGCCCCAGTTGCCATACACCGACCAGGCCGGATTGAAGGCATAGATCGCCGAGAGCTTGGGCTGCTCGATCAAACCGTAGTCATTGATGGGGTAGTTGCGGCCGTTCAGCTGGTTGGTGTAGTTGCCGCGGATGCTGTCGATGCGCCAGGCCGGCACCAGGGTGAGGGCCGGGATCGGCTTCCACTCGGCCTGCACGAAGGCGCCCTGGGTGTCGAAATCGAAGCTCTGGTTGCGGGTCTGGCTCTGGCGCACCTGGCTGATCGTGTTGTAGCGCTGGCTGCGGTTGTCCTGGTGCTCGGCGTCCAGCCCGCCCATCACCGAGATCCGGCCGATGGCAGTCTGGCCACCGCGCCAGGTGACGGTGGTGGACGCACCCACGTGGGTCTCGAGGACGATGCGCTCCTGCTGGGACGCGCCCGCCGAGAACTTCACGAAGCGGTGGTCATCGAGGTTGTTGAGGTAAACCTGGCCGTTCCAGAACAGCTGGCCGCCGAGCTCGGATTCGCCCTGGAGGGCAAACTGGCTCACCTGGCGGCGGTCTTCGTCGGTGGCGTTGTGGGCCGGCGACTGGTCGGGGTTGAGCGTGCGCTGGCTGCGGGTGAGGTAGCCGGCCTCCTCGGCGCTGGTGGTGTAATGGCGGGCGATAAGGCCGAAGCGGCTGGTGCCGCCCTGGGGCGTGAAGAACCACTTGCCCGAGAACGACGCCCCCTGGGCTTCGGAGTGGTCCCGGTAGCCGTCGGTGCGTTGCACGGCCACGGCGTAGTTCTGGGCCAGGCCGTCCTTCTCGATGCCGGCCGCCGCCTGCAGGTCGGTGGCGTTGAAGCTGCCGTAGCTGGCCCGCCCGAGCAGGTAGTTGCCGCCGCTGCGGGTGGCGATGTTGGCGTTGCCGGCGATGTTGTGGAGGCCATAGCGGGCGTCGTTGGTGCCACGCACCACCTCGATCGCGTCGATGTCGACCCGCGGGGCGAGGTCGATGTAGGGCATGTTGCCGTCGTTGCTGTTGGACGGCACGCCGTCGATCAGCAGCTTGACCGCGTTGATCTCGCCTTCACCGTTGAAGGCGCGCATCGAGAACTTGCCCGAGGTCGTGCCCTGCCCGAACTGGGTGAGCATCACGCCCGGCACCTGGCCGAGGAGTTCCCAGTTGTTCTGGGCGACCTGGCTCTCGATGCGCTCGCCGGGGAGGATGTCCACCGAGGTGAGCAGGCGCCGGGCCTCCAGCGGGCCGCTGGCGCCCGAGCTGACCACCACCTGGCCCAGCGTCAGGGCAGTGTCGGCGCTCGGCACTGCCGGCTGGGCAAGGGCCGGGCCAGCGCAGGCCAGGCCGAGGGCCAGCGCGACGGGAGTCGGGCGGAGAAAGGTCATCGGAGCAATCCTTGTCAGTGGGCAAAGGAGCCGAACTGTAGCAAGGCAGGCCCGGAAAACCGCTTGATTCAGGCCAGGAACGGGCCGGGTGCGACAACGTGTCGCAAGGCTGGCGGGGCCCGACGGGGCGGGAAGACTGAAAGGAATCAGACCCGGCCGGTGACTGCGCACCAGCGGGGTGGAAGAACCGGCTCAGGCCCCGGCTTGCCCGGCGCCAGCCCGGAACGCGTCGAGCATCCGCCGCATGCGCCCGGCGTCCTCGTCGGTGAAACCCTGCTTGAAGTCGGTGAGCACCAGCCGCGGGCGGGTCGGCCAGTTGCCCGGCGCGTCGTCCACCGCCAGCCACTCGGCGGTCGGCGCCTTGGCCGCCAGCCACTGGCGGGCCTCCCGCTCGCGGAGGCCGTAGAGTTCGTTGGGGGTGCGCGGAAAGATCGTCGGCGCCACGTCGATCACCCGCGGCCGAATGTCCTCGGAGAAGCGCGCCACCAGCTTCGGCAGCGAGAACAACGTCCGCCAGTCCGACGAGATCACCACGCGGGTCTCCGGGTAATCACGCAACACCGCCTCGAGGACCGGCAGGCAGCGGAAATCCTCCGCCTGGCTCCACGGGTGGGTGACCCCGTCGAAATCGAGGAAGACATAGACCGGGAGGATTCCCGGGCCGGAATGGTTTTCGGCCGTTTTTTGATGCATCGCAACAATCCGATTGAAGAAATCTGGGAACCTTCCGTAAGGAGGAGTGGACTGTAACGACAAGTCTCCATTATTTTAAGTCGTACATTTGTTGCAGCGCAGTATTTTTCTCTTCCCAACGGAGCCCAATTATGAAGCCCATCATCAACCTCGAAGGCAAGGTCGGTCTGATCACCGGTATCGCCAACGAAAAATCCATCTCCACCGGGGTCGCCGAAGCCTGCATCGAGGCTGGTGCCAAGGTCGTCATCACCTACCAGAACGAGAAGACCCTGGCCTTCATCGAGCCCATCGTCAGCCGCCTGGGGGTCGAGGACGTGATGCTCCTCGATGTCACCAAGCCCGAGATCGTCGATGACGTGTTCGCCCAGATCGACGCCAAGTACGGCAAGCTCGACTTCGCGATCCACAGCATGGCCTTCGCCAAGCGCGACGACCTGCACGGCCGCGTGGTCGACACCTCGGCCGACGGCTTCGCGCTGGCGATGGACGTGTCCACCCACTCCTTCCTGCGCCTGGCCCGCAAGGCCGAGCCGCTGCTCGAGAAGGCCGGTGGCGGCTCGCTGATCACCATGACCTACCTGGGCAGCGAAAAAGTCATCGCCAACTACGGCGTGATGGGCCTGTGCAAGGCCGCCCTCGAAGCCGCCACCCGCTACATGGCCTTCGAGCTCGGTCCCAAGAACATCCGCGTCAATGCCATCTCCCCGGGCCCGCTGATGACCCGCGCCGCCTCCGGCATCGCCGGCTTCGACGGCCTGATGGCCGCCGCGGTCGATCGCTCCCCGCTGCATCGCCTCGTTACCCCGGAGGACATCGGCGCGCTCACCGCCTTCCTCGTCTCCGACGCGGGCCGCAACATGTCGGGCGGCGTGCACTTTGTGGATGCCGGCTACAACATCATCGGGTAAATCACGTCGATCCACCATGATCGAGCGGCCTTCCACCGATTCGGGGCAGGCGACGGAAGTCGCCTGCCTCGCTGATCCGGTCCCGGCCCACCCCCTGCTCGACGGCCTCACGGAGATCGGGCGGGGGGAGTCCTCCATCGTCCTCGCCAGCCGCGATGACAAGCACGTCTTCAAGGTGGTGAGCTCCCCCGCCGACTATTTTTACCTCGCCGCCGACGACCGCCCCACCGGCATCCATTTTCCGCACCTCTTCGCCGACCACGGCATCGTCGGCAAGGCCAGCAACGGCTACTCCTTCCGCCTGCTCGAAATCGAACGCCTGCTGCCGCTGGCCGGCGAGGCCGCCGAGCTTGGCCGCATGCTCGTGAATGCCTATTGGGAAGGCTGCGAGAAATGGGCCAACATGGGCGTCAACCGCGGCCGCCTGGCCCTCTACCACATCGCCCAGGACCCGCCCGCCGGGCTGCCGGCCAGCCTCGTGAAGGCCGTTGCGGCGCTGTCGGACTTCATCGAGGAATACCCCGTCCAGCCGGATCTCCTCAACCCCGGCAACCTGATGATGCGCGGCGACGGCACGCTGGTGCTGTCCGACCCGGTCTTTCTGCCCTGAACCCTCGGCCTGGCGGCCCTCAGCCCCGGGCTTCCAGCTTGCGCAGACGCTTGTCGAGCCGCGCCAGATCGTCGCGCAGCTCGGTGGTCTGGCGCGACAGGGCCTCGAGGGCCGCATGCTTGATCACCATCGGCTGCTCCTCGCTGAAATACTCGGCCAGGTTTTCCACCACCCGCTGGGCAGTGGAGCGCTGCCAATCCACCACGCCCCGGGCGAGCCCGACGGCCCGATGGGCGGCGATGTCGCCAACCACGCGCGACAAGGCCTCCTCGCCGTCCCAGCGCAGCTTGCGCAGCACGAAGCCAAGGGCGTCGGCAAAATCGGCGTTGCCGCTGATGCGGATGTCCGCCATCAGCGCATCGACGCCACCGATCGCCTTGGGCAGCGAGGCCAGCGGCAGCTCGAGGGAGACGTCGGGCTCGGCGGTGACCGCCTCGGTGAAGTAGCCGTCGTTGTCGACCCCGACGCCAATCTCGACCGGCTTCACGGCGAAGACCGCGGTACGCCCGGCGAAGGGCGCGAGGCGCTCCCGCGCCCAGGAGGCGTCGGCAAGCAGGTGATTGAGGCCGGCAACGGCTGACGAGACAAGCATCTGGACTCCCGCAACGGATACGCGAACGATGATGGCGCTATTGTAAGGGCTGCACGCCGGCTGGCAGCCGGAATCCATCCGCAGCCCGGCAACGCCGGTGCGGTGCAACACAAATCGCGACGGATGGTGTCATCATCTCCACCCAGCCCCGGACGGCCGCCCGGGTTTTCGAAATCGCCCTGCGAGGACCGCCATGCCCCAGACCGTCAACCTTAATGCCGACCTGGGCGAGAGCTTCGGTGCCTGGGAGATGGGCAGCGACGCCGAGATGCTCGCCACCGTGAACAGCGCCAACGTCGCCTGCGGCTTCCACGCCGGCGATCCGCTGGTGATGCGGCGCACCCTGAGCCTGGCCCGCAAGGCCGGGGTGAGCGTCGGCGCCCACATCGCCTACCCCGACCTGCAGGGCTTCGGCCGCCGCCCGATGACGATTCCGGCCCCCGAGCTCGAAGCCATCATCCTCTACCAGCTGGCTGCGCTGGCCGGCATGGCCCGCACCGAAGGGCTGACGATGAGCCACGTGAAACCCCACGGCGCCCTCAGCAACATGGCCTGCGTCGACCCGGCGCTGGCCGGCACGGTGGTCGCGGCGATCAAGGACTTCGACCCGGCGCTGATCCTGCTCGCCCCGGCCCTGTCAAAGCTCGCCGAGGCGGGCTACCTGGCCGGCCTGCCGGTGGTCGAGGAGATCTTCGCCGACCGCGCCTACCTGGATGACGGCCAGCTCGTGCCGCGCGCCCGGGCCGACGCGATGATCCACGGCGCCGAAGCCTCCCTCGCCCACGTCAGCGCGATGCTCGACGAGCAGGCGCTGATCTCTGTCACCGGCAAGCGCCTGCCCTGCACCATCGGCAGCATCTGCGTGCACGGCGACGGGCCCGACGCGGTGCGCACGGCGCGCTTCCTGCGCGAAGAATTGCTGCACCGCGGCTACCGGCTGGCGCCCCTCGAGCTGCTTTGAGGCTGACGAGGGCCGCGGGAACTGCCGTCCCGCCCGGCAGTCTCGATCATCAGGCACCCCGCCGGAGGAGAGAGAAAAATGAGCAACGTCTTGCACATCCCGTCCTACCTGTCGGCTGAACACCTGGGCCCGTGGGAAACCTTCCTGGTCCAGATCGACCGGGTGGAGCCTCATCTGGCCGCCGAACTGCGCCCCCTGGTCCCCATCCTGACCCGCCCCATGCGGGCCCTGATCGTCAATGTGCCGATCCGCCTCGACAACGGCGAGATGGCCCACTTCGAGGGCTACCGGGTTCAGCACAACCTGAGCCGTGGCCCGGGCAAGGGCGGCATCCGCTTCCATCCGCGGGTGACCCTGTCGGAGGTGATGGCCCTGTCGGCCTGGATGACCGTCAAGAACGCCGTCGTCAACGTGCCCTTCGGCGGCGCCAAGGGCGGCGTGCGGGTCGACCCGAAGGGCCTGTCGCCCGCCGAGCTCGAACGCCTGACCCGCCGCTACACCAGCGAGATCCACATCCTGCTGGGCCAGGACAAGGACATCCCGGCGCCCGACATCAACACCAACGAGCAGGTGATGGCCTGGGTGATGGACACCTACTCGATGAACGAAGGCCGCACCGCGATGGGCGTGGTCACCGGCAAGCCGGTGAGCCTGGGCGGCAGCCTGGGGCGCAGGGACGCCACCGGCCGCGGGGTGTTCGTGAGCACCGCCGAGGCGGCCCGCCGCCTGGGCCTGGAGATCGCTGGCGCGAGGGTGGCGATCCAGGGCTTCGGCAACGTGGGCGACGCCGCCGCCCGCTGCTTTGCCGACGCCGGCGCACGGGTCGTCGCCCTGCAGGACGACAGCGGCTCGATCGCCAACCCGGGCGGCTTCGACGTGCGGGCCGTCAAGGCCTGGCGCCTGGAGCACGGCATGCTTGCAGGCGCGCCGGGGGCCGAGAGCATCTCCGCCGATGATTTCTGGGCCACCGACGCCGACATCCTGGTGGCCGCTGCGCTGGAGAACCAGATCACCGCCGCCAACGCAAGGCAGATCCGCGCCCGCCTGATCACCGAAGGCGCCAACGGCCCCACAACCCCGGAAGCCGACCTGATCCTGCAGGACCGCGGCATCACGGTGATCCCCGACGTGCTGGCCAACTCGGGCGGCGTGACGGTGAGCTATTTCGAATGGGTGCAGGACATCAGCGCGTTCTTCTGGAGCGAAGAAGAGATCAATGCCCGCCTCGAGCGGATCATGCGCGAGGCCTTTTCTGCGGTGTGGGAGGCCGCCCGGCAGAAGGGCATCAGCCTGCGCACGGCCGCCTTCGTGCTGGGTTGCGAGCGGGTGCTGACGGCCCACAAGCTGCGCGGGCTGTACCCCTGAGGGGGCTTCCCGCAGGCCCCCTGCCGACGCACGTCGGCAGGGGGCCGCGCCGGTCTCAGAGCTTGTAGCCCCGGTGCAGCGCGACGACGCCGGCGGTCATGTTGAAGTATTCGACGCGGGCCAGGCCGGCATTCTGCATGAGCTCCTTGAGCGACTCCTGGTCGGGGTGCATGCGGATGCTCTCGGCCAGGTAACGGTAGCTCTCGGCGTCCTTGGCGACCTTCTCGCCCATCATCGGCAGCAGCTTGAACGAATAAAAGTCGTAGGCCGGCGCCAGCGGCTTCCAGACCTTCGAGAACTCCAGCACCAGCAGGCGGCCGCCGGGCTTGAGCACGCGGCGCATCTCGGCGATGGCCTGGTCCTTGTGGGTCATGTTGCGCAGGCCGAAGGCAACCGTGACCACGTCGAAGTGGTTGTCGGGGAAGGGCAGCTTCTCGGCGTCGCACTGGGCAACCGGCAGCAGCAGGCCGTTGTCGACGACCCGGTCGCGGCCGCGGGAGAGCATCGCGTGGTTGATGTCGGTGAGCCACACCTGGCCGGTCGGGCCGACTTTTTTGGCGAAGGCGAGGGACAGGTCGGCGGTGCCGCCGGCCACGTCGAGCACCCGGTCGCCCTTGCGCACGCCGGCGATCTGCACGGTGAAGGCTTTCCAGAGCCGGTGCAGGCCGAAGGACATGAGGTCGTTCATCACGTCGTAGCTGCCGGCGACGGACGAAAACACGCCGCGGACCTTGCCGGCCTTTTCGGATTCGGCAACCTGCTGGAAGCCGAAATGGGTGGTCTTGTCGTTCATGGTCGTGGAGGAGGTTCGGTTGTCAGTGGTGCCCACAGCCGCCGGCCTTGGGGGCGGGCGGCGGGAGATCGGCCGGATCGCGGCTGCCCCCCTCGGCTTCGAGGCGGACGAGGTAGGTCTGCCACAGATCGTCGCGGTTCTCGCCGAGCTGGTAGAGGTAGTCCCACGAATACAGGCCGCTGTCGTGACCATCCGAAAAAACCGGGCGGATGGCGTAGTTGCCGACGGGCTCGATGCGCTCGATGTCCACGTCGCGCTTGCCCAGCTGCAACACTTCCTGGCCGACGCCGTGGCCGCGGACTTCGGCCGAGGGCGAGAAGACCCGCAGGAACTCGTAGCTGAATTCGAAGCGCTGGCCGTCGTCGAAGGCGACTTCCATGAGGCGCGAACGCTGGTGAAGCTTGATCTCGGTGGGAACGGGATCGTCCTTGCTGAGGCCGGCCATGGGTTTCCGTCGTTAAAATGATGAACCTCGCCATGATACTAGAGGCCGGCCCTGTGCCGGGCGTGGCCGAGGCCATCGGCAAGGTTGCAATCCGGTGACCTGTCATCAAACCTTCAATTAGCTGCAATACACTGCGCCCGTCTTGTGATCCCTTGGAGCTGTTGATGCCCGCCACGATCCTCCTCGTCGAAGACGAGCCCGCCATCCAGGAACTCATCGCCGCCAACCTGACGCGGGCCGGTCACCACGTGCTGCGTGCCGGTGACGCCGAGACGGGCCAGCGCATCGTCCGCGACGCCCTGCCCGACCTGATCCTGCTCGACTGGATGCTGCCCGGCATGTCGGGCGTCGAGTTCGCCAAGCGCCTGCGCAGCGAGGAGCGCACCCGCAGCATCCCGCTCATCATGCTCACCGCCCGCGGCGAGGAGCAGGACAAGGTGGCCGGCCTCGAGGCCGGCGCCGACGACTACGTCACCAAGCCCTTCTCGCCCCGCGAGCTGGTGGCCCGCATCAAGGCCGTGCTGCGCCGCCGCGCCCCGGAGACCACCGAGGACGCCGTCGAGATCGGCGGCCTGCGCCTCGACCCGGCCACCCACCGCCTCGCCGCCAACGGCAATCCGGTGAACCTCGGCCCGACCGAGTTCCGCCTGTTGCATTTCCTGATGACCCACCCGGAACGGGTGCATTCCCGCGCCCAGCTGCTCGACCAGGTGTGGGGCGACCATGTCTTCGTCGAGGAGCGCACGGTGGATGTGCACATCCGCCGCCTGCGCAGCGCCCTGGAGCCCAGCAACCACGACGGGCTGGTGCAGACGGTGCGCGGCAGCGGCTACCGTTTCTCGACCCAGCAGGAAACCGCCACGACGGGGCGCTGAACCGTGCCAACCCAGCCAGCCGAAACCCTGACGGTCATCCGGCCGATCAGTTACATCCGCGTCGCGGTGATCACGGCGCTGAGCATCTTCGTCACCGTGGCGGTCGGCGTCGGCGTGTTCTTCGGCCGAGAGGCAGGCTTGCTGACGTTCTCGCTCGCGATGCTGGTCGCCGGCGCCTACCACATCAACAATCTGTTCAAGCTGGTGCGCTGGATGCGCACGCCGTCTGAAGAATCGGCGCCGCTGCCGCGGGCCCTAGGCATGTGGGACTACGTCTTCGCCGACGTCAATCGCCGCTCGCAGCGCGCCTTTCACAAGCAGGAACGCCTGTCGGCGGCCCTCGAACGCTTCCGCGAAGCCAGCCAGGCGATGCCCCACGGGCTGATGTTCCTGTCGTCCGCCAACACGATCGACTGGGTCAATCACCAGGGCGAGCAGCAGTTCGGCCTCGACCGGGTGCGCGACCAGGGCACCCCCGTCACCAACATCGTCCGGCAGCCCGATTTCGTGCGCTACCTGAAATCCGGCGACTACTCGGCACCGCTCACCTTCACGATCGGCCGGCCCGTCCTGCGCACGCTCGTCGTCACCATCGTGCCCTTCAGCGAAGACATGCGCCTGCTGCTGTCGGAGGACATCACCCAAGGGCAACGGGTCGAGGCGATGCGACGGGATTTCGTCGCCAACGTGTCCCACGAGATGCGCACGCCCCTCACCGTGGTAAGTGGCTTCCTCGAGACGGTGATCGACGGCCTCGATGACCTGGCCAAGGAGGACATCCGCCACTACCTGGGCCTGGCCTCGGAGCAGGCCGGGCGGATGCAGCAGCTGATCCAGGATCTGCTGACCTTGTCGGCCCTCGAGACCGGCGCCCCGATGTGGCAGGAGGAGCCGGTGGACGTGGCGAAGCTGGTCCACGACGTGGAACGGGAGGCCATCGTCGTGTCGGGCGGCCGTCACCGCATTGAGCTCGACTGCAGCGTGTCGGCGCCACTGCTCGGCAACGCCAAGGAACTGCACAGCGCCTTCGCCAACCTGGCGATCAACGCGGTGCGCTACACGCCGGAAGGCGGCCACATCCGCATCAGCTGGCGGCAGCGTGGCACGGTGGTGGAATACACGGTGGAAGACGACGGCATCGGCATCGCCGCCGACCACATCCCGCGCCTCACCGAGCGCTTCTACCGGGTGGACCGCGGCCGCTCGCGGGAGACCGGCGGCACCGGGCTGGGGCTGGCCATCGTCAAGCATGTGCTGAGCCGCCACCAGGGCGACCTGCTGATCGACAGCGAACCCGGCCGCGGCAGCCGCTTCACGGCCTGCTTCCCGGCCCGCCGTCTGGTGAGCTGAGCGACAGGCCGCTCCCAAGGAAACGCAGGCCCGCCCCAAGTTTCCT
>NZ_BJNV01000099.1 GCF_006539865.1 Zoogloea ramigera | reverse complement strand
GACCCATCCTCGGTCAGACCTTCTCCGTCCTCACTCCAACCCGCGTCGGGCCCTGCGGTCAGCGTGTCGGCTGGCCGAGGCGGCGGAGGAGGGCGTCGAGGTTGCGGCGGGCCTGGGTGTTGCCGGGCATGAGCTCGGTGGCGCGGCGTCGTTCGGCGAGGGCTTCGTCCCATTGCCCGAGTTCGCCGGCCAGCAGGCCGAGGGCGAGGTGGAGTTCGCCTGGCTGGGCCGAGGCGGTGAGGCCGTCGCGCAGCTGCTGGCGGGCCTCGGCGGGCTGCCGGGTGGCGACCAGAAAGCGGGCGAGGGCGAGGCGCGGGGCGTTGCTCACCGGGTCCTGGGCGACGGCGCGGCGGAAGTGGGTCTGGGCGCGGGCGAGGTCGCCGGTGTCGGCGTGGAGCAGGGCGAGGTTGACCTGGGCGGCGGGCATGTCGCCCATGGCCTGCTGGGCGGCGATGAAGTCGGCGAGGCCCTGGCGGCGTAGCGGTTGGCGGCCGGGGGGCAGGGCGTCGTCGGGCAGGTCGGCGATGCCGCGGGCGGCGCTGATGCGCACCGCGCGCAGGGGGTCGTCGAGCAGCGGGGCGAGGCCGGCGAGGCGCTCTGGTGCGGGGCGGGCGGCGAGGCTGATGGCGGCGGCGGCGCGTACCACGGGGTCGGGGTCGGAGAGGGCCGTGGCGGGGGGCGGAGCGCCCAGGGCGGCCAGCGCTTCGATGGCACTGGCGCGGACAATGGCCGGCTGGGCCGGGTTGGCGATCAGCGCCGCCAGCGCACGGGCTGAGCCGGGCTGGCCCTGGCGGGCGGCGGTCAGGACGTCGCCGTAGTGCCCGGTGGGCGGGCGCGGGCCGTGGTGCTTCTCGATGGCGGCGGTGGCCCAGTCGGCGGAGCGCCCGGTGTGGCAGCCGCGGCAGGCGTCGGGGCTGCCCAGCCGGGCGCTGAGCGCGGGCTGCGGGATGCGGATGGCGTGGTCGCGGCGGCCGTGCACCACCATGTAATTGGTGCTCGGCATGTGGCAGTCGACGCACTGGCTGCCGGCCTGGCCGGGGCTGTGGAAGTGGTGGGCCGGGCTGTCGTAGTCCTTGGCCTGGAGGCCCTTGAAGCGGGGGTTGGCGCTTGCGTTATGGCACTGGGTGCACAGGGCGTTGCCGCTGGCGCGGAGCTTGCCGCCGTGGGGTTCGTGGCAGTCGCTGCAGGCCACGCCGGCCTGGTACATGCGGCTCTGGCGGTAGGAGCCGTATTCGAAGACTTCGTCCTTCTGCTGGCCGTCGGCAAAGTAGAGCTCGGGCCGCAGGGTGTCGGGCAGGTAGTTGTCGAGGAGGGCGCCGCCGGGGGCGGCGTCCTCGACCAGCCGGGTGCGCCGGGCGTGGCAGCTGGCGCATTGGTCCACCTGCTCGTGGGCGGTGCCGAGCCGGCGGTTGGGGGTGGGCTCCGGCTGGCCGGTGCCGCGGGTGGCGCTGGCGGCGTGGGCCTCGCCGGGGCCGTGGCAGGCCTGGCAGCCCACGTGGTCGGTGGCCCACCGCGTGCGGTAGGCGTCGCGGGCGTCGTCGTAGCCCTTGCGGTAGGCGGTGGTGTGGCATTCACCGCACATCAGGTTCCAGTTCTGGTAGCGGCCGGTCCAGTGGAGCGGCGAGCCGGGCGGCGGCGGGTCGTCGGCGAGCAGTGAAAACCAGCGTTGGCGCTGGGTGTCCCAGGCGACGCCGAGGGCCTGCAGGCGGCCGCCGGCTTGCGGGATCAGGTATTGCTGCAGGGGGTGGATGCCGAAGGTGTGGCTCACCTCGAAGTCGGCGGGCCGGCCGTCGGCGCCCTCGGTGCGCACCATGAAGCGCGCCAGCTGGCGGGTGAAGCGGGTGGCCTGGCGGGGGCCGTCGAAGCGGGTGTCGGCAAAGTCGGCCCGCACGCTGGCGGGGCTGGCCGGGGCCATCGCGTGGCGGTGCTTGGAGCCCTCGAAGGCGGCCGCCTGCCGGGGGTGGCAGGCGGCGCATTCATGGTCGGCGATGTAGCCGGGCCGCGCCTCGGCCTGGGGCGGGTCGGCGCGGGCCGTGGTGACGGCCAGGGCCGTCAGCCACAGCAGCGCGAGCAGGGCGCGGAAGCGCATCGCGCGGCCTTGTGCCTTGCTCAGGGCTTGGCCTGGGGCTTGGCGTGGGGTGCGCTGCCGGCCTCCTTGGCGAGGTCGTCGTAGTACTTGCCGGCGTTGCTGTAGCCGGGGCGGTAGGCCAGGCCTTCGATCTCGAGGGTGCCGGTCTCGGCCACGTACTGCTTCCAGGCGACGATCATCTCGCCGAGCTTCTGGGGGTTCTCGTCGGCCAGGTCGCGGCTCTCGGTGCGGTCCCTGGCGATGTTGTAGAGCTCCCAGCCGTCCTTGCCCCAGGGCTTGTTGGCGTAGACGATCTTCCAGTCACCCTTGCGCAGCGCCTTGCGGCCACCGAGCTCCCAGCCCACGGCGTCCTGGTCGCTGCGCACCGTGCTGGCCTTGCCTTGCAGCCAGCTCACCATCGACTTGCCGCGCAGCGGCAGCACCGGCTTGCCCTGGTATTCGGTGCCCGGGTGGCGGGCGCCGGCCAGCTCGAAGATGGTCGGGGCTACGTCGGTGACGTGGGCGAACTCGCGCTTGAGCGCGCCGCCCTTGATGCCCGGGCCCCAGGCGATGGCCGGCACCGCGATGCCGCCTTCGTACATGAAGGACTTGTAGAGCTTGAAGGGGGTGCTGCCCACCTGCGCCCAGCCCGGGCCGTACTCGATGAAGGAGCCCGGCTTGCCGGTGTTGGCGGTGCTGTTGTCCATGTCCTTCTCGATCCACTCGCGGGTGCGGCCCACGTCGTACACCGAGTTGCCGTCGGCGCCGTTGTCGGACATGAAGAAGATGAAGGTGTTGTCGAGTTCGCCCTTGGCCTTGAGGTAGTCGAGCACGCGGCCGATCTGGCGGTCCATGTGGTCGACCATCGCCGAGTAGACCGTCATGCGGCGGGCCTCGGCTTCCTGTTGGGCGGGGGTCAGGCTTTCCCACTTCGGCCAGTGGGCGTGGCCCTCATACACGGGGGTGTCGGCCGGGACGATGCCCAGGCGCTTCATGCGCTCGAGGCGCTCCTTGCGCAGCTTGTCGTAGCCTTCCTTGTAGCGGCCTTCGTACTTGGCGATGTCGGCGTCGGGGGCGTGCAGCGGCCAGTGGGGGGCGGTGAAGGCCAGGTAGCCGAAGAAGGGCTTGCCGGACTTCTCGCCGCTCTTGAGGTAGTCGAGCAGCTTGTCGGTGAAGGCCTGGGACGAGTAGAAACCGTCGCGGGGGATGTCGATGGCCTTGCCGTTCTCGCGGTAGATGGCCTTGGGGGGCTTGGCCGGGTCCATCGCCACGATGCCCGACTGGTCGCCCCAGTGGCTGGCGCCGCCCATCACCATGGCGTAGGACTGCTCGAAGCCGCTGGTGGCCGGGCTGAACTCTTCCTTCACGCCGAGGTGCCACTTGCCGGCCATCGCGGTGCGGTAGCCGGCGTCCTTCAGCACTTGGGCCATCGGCACCACGCGCTCGTTGAGGTTGCCCTCGTAGCCGGGCTTGCCGCGCTGCTCGGGCAGCATCAGCTCGGCCATGTCGCCGAAGCCGACGAGGTGGTTGTCGCTGCCCGACATCAGCATCGCCCGGGTCGGCGAGCAGAAGGGCGAGGCGTAGAAGCCGGTCATCTTCACGCCGCCGCTGGCGAGCTTGTCGAGGTTGGGGGTGGAGATCTCGGCGCCGTAGGCACCCAGGTCGGTGTAGCCGAGGTCGTCGGCGACGATCAGCAGAATGTTGGGGCGCTTGGCGGGGGCGGCCTGGGCGCTGGCTGCGCCGAGGGCAAGGGCCGGGGCGAGCAGGGGCAGGCAAAGCTTCGCGAGAAGCGGTGCGTGGGGCTTCATGGTTGTCTCCTGGTGTTTTTGTCGTCTCAGGCGGGCTGAGGGCGACAATCCTTGCACAGGGCGAAGCGGTGTTGTTTGCGAGCCGGGTGGCGTTCCACCAGGTGGAACGTTCAGGCGCTCTGGCTGGCGGCCGCGGCGATGGCGGCGGCGGCTTCCTGCAGGTCGGCCAGGTGTTCGGCGACGATCTGCGCCTTCAGCTTGTATTTGCGCGGCCACACGAGGTTCATCGCGGCGAGGATGCGCGGGCCCGCCATCACCGGCACCGCGATGGCGTCGATGCGGTCGTCGACGACGCTGATGTCCTTGTCGTCGGCGCCGCCGAACTGGGGGTCGCGGGAGGCGTAGCCAAGGCGGCGGGTTTCGTCGAGGATGGCTGGCAGCTCGCCCCGCAGCACTTCGCGGCTGCGCCGGAGCAGGGGCGGGTTGAGGGCGGCGTCGGCGAGTACGGCCTCGCGCTCGGCGTCGCTGCAGAAGGCCAGGTAGGCGCGCCCGGGGGCCGACAGGAACATCTCGACCCGGTAGCCGAGGGGGTACATGGCGACGCTGAGGGTGCTCTGGCGGCGGGAGGTTTCGACGAGCTCCATGCGGAAATCCCGGAACACCAGCACGTCGGAGGGCCAGATGACCTTGCGGCGCAGGCTCTCGAGAAAGGGCGCGGCGATCTCGCCGATGGCCAGCAGCTCGTCGGCGAGGCTGGGCCGCAGGATCAGCGCGAAGCGCCGCCGGTAGCGCCCGTCGCCGATGGCCCGCCAGGCGAAGCCGCTGGCCTCGAGGGTGTCGAGGATGCGCAGCAGGCTGGGTTTGGGGATGCCGGTGGCGGCGTGGAGTTCGGCCAGCGACTGGCCGTGGCGCTCGTCCAGTTTGCGCAGCACGTCGAGACCACGCTCGAGGGCGTTGATGGTCTTCACGGGGCGTGAGCCGGCTTAGTGCAGGTCGTCCTTGTCCGGCGGCACCGGCAGGATGGGGATGCCCTCGTCGATCAGTTCGAGCATGTCGGCGGAGCTGGCCTTGCCGCGGATGGCGCGCTCCTCGGCCTCGCCGTGGTGGATGCGGCGGGCTTCGTCGGCGAAGCGCTCGCCCACGTCCTCCGACTGGCTGGCGGCGGCGCGCAGCGCGTCGATGAGGCGCGCGGCGATGGCCTTGGGGTCGGGGGGCGGCAGCGTGGGCGCCGAATGGGAGGACGTCTGCACGTAGGGCGCCGAGGGCAGGCGGCGCACCTCCCGGCTGTTGCAGTGGGGGCAGCTCACGAGCCCGGCGGCGAGCTGGGCTTCGAAGGCCTCGCTGGAGGCGAACCAGGCCTCGAAGCGGTGCTCATGTTCGCAACTGAGGTCGAGGACGATCACGATGGCTGCCGTGGTGGGGTGGTGCCCGGAACGGGACTTGAACCCGTAAGCCTTGCGGCGGCGGATTTTAAGTCCGCAGTGTTTACCGATTTCACCATCCGGGCGGTGCTGCTTACTTGGGCTGCTCGGGCAGCGTGATGTTGACCTCGAGGATCTCGCAATTGTCCTGCTTTTCGAGCTGGACCTTGATGTCGTCGATGCCCACGTTGACGTATTTCGAGATCACCTCGATGAGCTCCCGCTGGAGGGCCGGCAGGAAGTCGGGGGCACGGTTGCCGCCGCGCTCGTGGGCGATGATGAGCGACAGGCGCTCCTTGGCCATCGAGGCGGTCTTTTGCTTGGTGCCGAAAAAATAGGAGAGCAGCGACATTTCACTTGCCTCCGAACAGCCGCTTCAGCAGGCCGGGTTTTTCGTAGTTGACGAAGCGCAGCGGGCGCTCTTCTTCGAGGAAGCGGGCCACCACGTCCTGGTAGGCCGTGGCCACGTCGCTGTCTTTGAGGTGGATCGCCGGGGTGCCCTGGTTGGAGGCCTGCAGCACGTCGTCGGATTCGGGGATCACGCCGATCAGCGGGATGCGCAGGAGCTCCTGCACATCCTTGTAGGAGAGCATCTCGCCGTCTTCGACGCGCTTGGGCGAATAGCGCGACACCAGCAGGTGCTCCTTGACCGGCTCGCGGCCTTCGATGGCGCGGCGGCTCTTGCTCTGCAGGATGCCCAGGATGCGGTCGGAGTCGCGCACCGAGGAGACTTCCGGGTTGGTGACGATGAAGGCGTCGTCGGCGAAGGTGAGGGCCATCACGGCGCCGCGCTCGATGCCGGCCGGGGAGTCGCACACCACGTATTCGAAGCCCATGTGGGTGAGGTCTTTCAGGACCTTCTCGACGCCTTCCTCGGTCAGGGCGTCCTTGTCGCGGGTCTGCGAGGCCGGCAGCACGAAGAGGTTGTCACAGTGCTTGTCCTTGATCAGGGCCTGGTTGAGGTTGGCCTCGCCGTTGACCACATTGATCAGGTCGTACACCACGCGGCGCTCGCAGCCCATGATGAGGTCGAGGTTGCGCAGGCCGACGTCGAAGTCGATCACCGCGGTCTTGAAGCCGCGCAGCGCGAGGCCGGTGGAAATGCTGGCGCTGGTGGTGGTTTTGCCGACGCCGCCCTTGCCGGACGTTACTACGATGACGCGTGCCACGATGTTCCCTTCAGATTTTTGACGCCGCTTCAGCTGGACTGGAGCGCGATGATTTCGAGAGTATGCAGATTGTCGGTGCCCGTGAGCCGGACCTGGGCGCTGCGCCCGCCGACCGACTGGGGAATGCCGCGCTCGAAGGTGCGATACACCCCGGCGATGGAGACGAGTTCGGGGCCGAAATTGGTGCTGAAGATGCGCGCCGAGGTGTCGCCGCGGGCGCCGGCCAGCGCGCGGCCGCGCAGCGGGCCGTAGCAGTGGATGCTGCCGTCGGCGATGATCTCGGAGCCGGGGCTCATGCCGGCCAGCAGCACCAGGTCGCCGCCCTTGGCATACACCTGCTGGCCGGAGCGCAGCGGCCGGTCGACGATCAGGGTGGGGGCGACGGGGGCTTGTTCGAACTCGGGCCCCGGGGCAGCTGCAGGGGCTGGTGGTGGTGGCTCGACCGGGGCTGGCGCGGGGGCGGCCACCGGCGCGGGCGGTGGTGTTTGCGGCATCGCCTGGGGCGCACCCAGCGGGCGCTCGCCGGAGAGATCGTCGCTGCCGAGCACGGCCAGGCCGGCGCGACGCGCGCCTTCGATGAGGTGCTCGGGCAGGCGGCGCACACCGATGGGCTGCACCTGGTAACGGCGCAGCAGGCTGAGGATGGCCGTCCAGTCGACCCGCTCGGGGGCGCTGGCGAGTTGGGCGAAGTCGAGGATGGCCGGCTCGCCGGCGAAGAAGTCGGGCATGCCGCCGAGCATCATGTGGAGGGCATCGGCGAGACGCACGGCGTCGGTGTCGCGGAGGCTGGCGGTCATGACGGCCAGGCTGGCGCCCTTGAACTCGATCAGTTTGCCCTGAAGGCTTGGGTCGGCCATGGATGAGGTGTGCGCGGACAAAAACCGCGTAAGTCTACGTTTCAGAAGGGTTTTGGGCAAGCCCGGCCCGGGATCAATGCAGGGTGCGGCCTTCGGCGGGGGGCTCGGCCGCGGGCTCGGCGAAGAGGGCCGCCACCTCGTCGGGGCCCAGGCGGTATTCGTGGTTCGACAGGTCGTCGTGGATCAGGATCTCGCCGTGCTCGGCGAGCATTGCGTCGAGCTCGGCGCGGCCCAGGGAGCGCAGCATGTTGCGCACCTTGTCCCAGTCGTGGGGCCACTGGTGGCTCACCTCGCGGGCGTCGAAGAGGCGCACGGTTTCCTGGTGGAAGAGGCGGGTGAGGATCTCGTCGACCGGCAGGCCCAGCAGCTCGTCGTCGCGCAGGGTGGCGGCGAGGCGGGTGATGCGGTCCCAGCCGTCCGGATCTTTCTTGTCGGCGTCGGGCAGCTTCTGCAGGAACAGGCAGGCGGCGGCGCTGCCGCTGCAGGCGGTGTGCAGCGCGGCGGGCTGCTGTTCGGACTGGGTGAGGTAGTGCTCGAAGACCTCGGCGACGGTGTTGCCGTCGATGGGCACGAAGCTCTGGTAGGGGTGGCGCAGCTCGGGCATGTCGAGGCTGAGCAGCAGCTGGCCGTCGCCGAGCAGCTCGGCGATGCCCGCCTTGCCGGCGGCTTCGGGCGAGGCCTTGGCGTAGCCGCGCAGGTTGAGGGCCTCGGTGATGTCCACCACCAGCAGGCTCACCGGGCCGTGGCCCTGGAGCTGCACGGTGAGGCGGCCGGGCTGCTTGAGGTTGCCGCCGATCACCGTGGTGATGGCGCCCGTCGCGCCGAGCAGGTCGCGCACCGCGGGCGGGTAGTCACGGTTTTCGAGGAGGGCCCGCCAGACGTCGTCGAGCTTGACGATGGCGCCGCGGATGTCGAGGTCGTCGAGGAGGAAACGCTGGACGTAGCTGCTGAAATCGCTCATTCGGTGGCTCCGGCGGGGGTGGCGAGGCTGGCGTAGAGGGCGGGGTCGAAGCCGACCAGCAGCTTGCCGCTGGCGGTTTCGAGCACCGGGCGGCGGATCAGGCTGGGGTGTTCCTGCATCAGCTGCACGGCGGCGCTCTGGGTGTCGAAGGCCTGCTGCTCGGGCGTGAGCTTGCGCCAGGTGGTGCCGCGGGTGTTGATCAGGGTCTTCCAGCCGATCGCCTTGCTCCAGGCGTGCAGGCGGGCTGAGTCGATGCCGGACTTTTTGTAGTCGTGGAAGCTGTAGGCCACGCCGTGCTCGTCGAGCCAGGCGAAGGCCTTCTTCATGGTGTCGCAGTTCTTGATGCCGTAAATCGTGGTCATGGGCCGTAAAAACAACACGACGCCGGCCGGCGTCGCTGGAAAATCAATGGGATGGGGCGGATTTTAGCCGGGCGGGGGCGGGGGCGGGAGGAATTGTTGCGCGGGGGAATGCTGCGCTACGGCCGCGGGCCGGCGGGGCCGGCCCGGGCGTTGGTTTACTTCTTCAGCACCTTCGCAAACGCGTT
The DNA here is from genome assembly GCF_006539865.1 of Zoogloea ramigera. Taxonomy (GTDB): domain Bacteria; phylum Pseudomonadota; class Gammaproteobacteria; order Burkholderiales; family Rhodocyclaceae; genus Zoogloea; species Zoogloea ramigera. The sequence continues at coordinate 3,339 of NZ_BJNV01000099.1, read as the reverse complement.
GGCGAGGGAGCCCGCCATTGCTGGTTCGCGCTGGGGCTTGGCGGCGGGGCCGCGTCCGCCGCCGCGGTTGTCGCGGGCGTCGCGGGCGCCACCGCCGTGGCTGGCGGCCTGGGGTTGGTCGCCCATGCGCATGGTGAGGGCGATGCGCTTGCGGGGGAGGTCGACCTCCAGCACCTTCACCTTCACCACCTGGCCGGCCTTGACCACGCTGTGGGGGTCTTTGACGAAGCGGTCGGCCAGCGCCGAGACGTGCACGAGGCCGTCCTGGTGCACGCCGATGTCGACAAAGGCGCCGAAGTTGGTGACGTTGGTGACGACGCCTTCGAGGATCATGCCGACGCTGAGGTCTTTCAGCTCCTCGACACCTTCCTTGAAGCTGGCGGTGGTGAACTCGGGGCGGGGGTCGCGGCCGGGTTTGTCGAGCTCCTTCAGGATGTCCTGCACGGTGGGCAGGCCGAAGCGTTCGTCGGTGTAGCGTTCGGCCTTGATCTGGCCGAGGGCGCGGCTGTCGCCCATGATCTCGCGAACGCCTTTCTTGATGTCGGCGAGGATGCGTTCGACCACCGGGTAGGCCTCCGGGTGCACCGCCGAGGCGTCCAGCGGGTTGCTGCCGGTGGTGACGCGCAGGAAGCCGGCGGCCTGTTCGAACGTCTTGGGGCCGAGGCGCGGCACGTCGAGCAGCGCGGCGCGGCTGGGGAAGGGGCCGTTGGCGTCGCGGTGGGCGACGATGTTGGCGGCTAGCGTGGGGTTGAGGCCGGAGATGCGGGTGAGCAGCGCCGCGGAGGCCATGTTCACATCCACGCCGACGGCGTTCACGCAGTCTTCGACCACCGAGTCGAGGGCCCGCGCCAGGCGGCTCTGGTTGACGTCGTGCTGGTACTGGCCGACGCCGATGGATTTGGGGTCGATCTTGACCAGCTCGGCCAGCGGGTCCTGCAGGCGGCGGGCGATGGAGACGGCGCCGCGCAGGCTCACGTCGAGGTCGGGGAACTCCTTGGCCGCCAGCTCGGACGCCGAATACACCGAGGCGCCGGCTTCCGAGACGACGATCTTGGTCATGGAGAGCTCGGGGCGCAGCTTGATGAGCTCGGCGGCGAGCTTGTCGGTTTCGCGGCTGGCGGTGCCGTTGCCGATGGCGATCAGCGAGACCTTGTGCTTCTCGCACAGCCGGGCCAGCGCGTGCAGGCTGCCGTCCCAGTCGCGGCGGGGCTCGTGGGGGTAGATCACGCCGGTGTCGACGAGCTTGCCGGTCTGGTCCACCACGGCCACCTTGACGCCGGTGCGCAGGCCCGGGTCGAGGCCCAGGGTGGCGCGGGGGCCGGCGGGGGCGGCCAGCAGCAGGTCTTTGAGGTTGCGCCCGAAGACGCGGATGGCTTCTTCCTCGGCCTTCTCGCGCAACTGGCCGAGGAGTTCGAGTTCGAGGTGCAGCGAGATCTTGACGCTCCAGGCCCAGCGCACGGTCTCGCGCAGCCAGGCGTCGGCCGGGCGGCCCTGGTCCTTGATGCCGAAGTGGCCGGCGATGCGCCCCTCGCAGGGGTTGGGGCCGGCGGGGCTGCCGTCGGTGGGGTCGGAGTCGAGGCCCAGCTGCAGGCGCAGGAAACCTTCGTTGCGGCCGCGGAACAGCGCCAGCGCCCGGTGGGACGGCACCGTTTCGATGGCTTCGCGGAAGTCGAACCAGTCGCGGAACTTGGCGGCGGCCGGGTCGGTGGCCTTGTCGGCGATCACCGTGGAGGCGACGACGCCGTGGTCGCTGAGGTATTCGCGCAGCTTGCCGATGAGCTCGGCGTCTTCGGCGAAGCGCTCCATCAGGATCTGGCGGGCGCCGTCGAGCACCGCCTTGGTGTCGGCAAAACCGGCCTCGGCATTGAGGTAGGCGGCGGCTTCGGCCTCGGGCGTGAGGCCCGGGTCGGCCAGCAATGCGTCGGCCAGCGGCTCGATGCCGGCCTCGCGGGCGATCTGGGCCTTGGTGCGGCGCTTCTGCTTGAAGGGCAGGTAGAGGTCTTCGAGGCGCTGCTTGGTTTCGGCGTTCTCGATGGCCTCGCGCAGCGCCGGGTCGAGCTTGCCCTGCTCGGCGATGCTGTTGATCACCGCCACCCGGCGGTCTTCAAGTTCGCGCAGGTAGCCGAGGCGCTCTTCGAGGTTGCGCAGCTGGGTGTCGTCGAGGCCGCCGGTGACTTCCTTGCGGTAGCGGGCGACGAAGGGTACGGTCGCACCTTCGTCGAGGAGCTGCACCGCAGCAATCACCTGGCGGGGTTGTACACCCAACTCGGCGGCAATGCGTTGTTCGATCGGCAGAAGCATGGGCTGGCCCGAATTCGGAAAAGGGCGCATGGTGCCCAATCTCCGGTCTTGCCCGCAAGCCCGTCGAGCTGGGAGTTTCCGGTAAAATCCCAAGATTATTCGTGTCGCGGGCCTTCTGATTGCCCGCGCACCCCACGCCGGCCGCCCGTTTGCGGCGTGTCCGGCCACGCAGGAGATGACACCGTATGAACCACGTATTCGCTGCGCTGGCAGTGGCGGCGTTCGGCATGGTGGTGCTCGGGGGCGATGCCTCCGCCGCGCCTGCTGCCACGCAAGCCAAGCCCGCTCACAAGCAGTCGGCTTCCAAGCCCGCTGCGGTCAAGGCCCCCTCCAAGAAGGCGGCTCCCAAGGCTGCGGCGGCGCGTGCGCCCGTCGCCAAGGCCGCGCCGGCAAAGGCCCAGGCCGACAAGCGGGCCGACAAGCGTTCGACCGCCCGGGCGGAGAAAGTCGCCAGCGCCACCGGCCGCGGCGGCAAGGAGCGCGTCGAGAAGGAGGTCGTCGGCAAGAAGGCCACCACCCAGGCGGCTGCCAGGCCCGAGCGCCTCTCGAAGGCCGAGTCCCGGGCTGCAGCTCGGGAGGAACGCCTTGCGGCCCGCGCCGCAGCCCGCGAAGAGCGCCTCGCGGCCCGGGGCAAGAAAAACCGGGTGGCCCGCGAAGAGCCTCCCGCCCGTGAGCCGAAGGGCCGCGCGGCAGTCGCCCGTGCCGAGCGCGAGGAGCCTACGCGCGGCTCCCGGCGCCAGGCCGCCGAGGCGGTGAGCCGCATCCCCGCCCCGGCCGTGCCGGTGGCGCGCCCTGCGCAGCTGTCCCTGCCGGCCCCGGGCCCGGTCACCCGCGGCATCGGCCGGGAAGCCTTTGTGCCGACCACGCCGCCGGTGCCGCGCGGTGAGGCGGTGCGCCAGCTGCGTGCTCCGCTGCCGACCCCGGCGCCGGTGGGGCGCCAGACCGTGGTGATTCCTCCGCCGGCTGTAGCCGCGTCGGCGGTGGCCGCGGCGCCGGCCGCCCAGCTGCGCCCGACCGTCGAGGCGCCCAAGCCGGTGG
>NZ_BJNV01000098.1 GCF_006539865.1 Zoogloea ramigera | reverse complement strand
CGGGCTGGGCGGAGCCCGGCCCTGGGGGCGCTCAGAACTGATCGTGGTGTGGGGCGGCAACCCGGTGCACACCCAGGTGAACTTCATGCACTGGGTGCAGCAGGCCCGCCGCGGCCGCGACGTGCCGCTGGTGGTGATCGACCCCTACCGCACCGCGACCGCCGCCAAGGCCGACCTGCACCTCGCCCTGCGCCCCGGCACCGACGGCGCACTGGCCTGTGCGGTGATGCACGTGCTGCTCGCCGAGGGCCTCGCCGACCGCGCTTACCTGGCCCGGCTGACCGACTTCTCGCCGGCCGTCGAGGCCCACCTGGCCAGTCGCACGCCGGCCTGGGCCGCCGCCATCACCGGGCTGGCGGTGGACGACATCGTGCGCTTCGCCCGCCTCTACGGCTCGACACCGCGCAGCTACCTGCGCCTCGGCTACGGCTTCACACGTCAGCGCAACGGCTCTGCGGCGATGCACGCGGTGAGCTGCCTGCCGGCCATCACCGGCGCCTGGCAGCACCGCGGCGGCGGCGCGCTGTACAGCAACGGCGGCCTGTACGGGCTGGATATGCGCTTCCTGCACGGCCTCGACGCAGCGCCGCCGCCGGCCCGCCAGCTCGACATGGGGCGCCTCGGCGCGGTGCTGGCGGGCGAGGCGCGCGACCTGGGCGATGGCCCGCCGGTGAGCGCGATGCTGATCCAGAGCACCAACCCGGCGGTGGTCGCCCCCGACAGCCGCCGGGTGCGCGCGGGGCTCATGCGCGACGACCTCTTCGTGTGCGTGCATGAGCAGTTCATGACCGACACCGCTCGGCTCGCCGACCTCGTGCTGCCGGCCACCACCTTCGCCGAGCACGACGACCTCTACCAGGCCTCCGGCCACACCTTCCTGCAGGCGGCCCGGGCGCTGGTGCCGGCGCCGGGCGAATGCCGCGCCAACCACGACTTCATCGGGCAGCTGGCGCGGCGCCTGGGTATCAGCCACCCGGCCTTCGGGATGGACGCCTGGCAGCTCGCCGACGCGGTGCTGCGGGCCTCCGGCAAGCCGGGCGCCGACGATCTGCTGGCGGCCGGCTGGCTCGACTGCGCCCCGCCCTTCGAGACGGCGCACTTCCTCGACGGCTTCGGCCACCCCGACGGGCGCTTCCGCTTTGCGCCCGACTGGGCGGCCCACGGTGAGGGCCACGCCGGGATGCCGGCCTTCCCCGACCACCAGCCGGTGATCGACAGTGCCACACCGGAGCGCCCTTTCCGGTTGGTCGCCGCGCCGGCCCGGCATTTTCTCAACACCACCTTCACCGAGACAGCCAGCTCACAGCGCGGCGAAGGCCGGCCGACCGCGCTGATCCACCGCGACACCTGCGCCCGGCTGGGCATCGCCGACGGCGACATCGTGCGCCTCGGCAACGCGCTGGGCAGCGTCGCCCTGCACGCCTGCCCCGCGGACGGCCTGCAGCCGGACACCGTGGTCGTCGAGAGCCAATGGCCCAACGCCGCCTTCATCGAGGGCGTCGGCATCAACGCGCTGGTCAGCGCCGAGCCGGGCTGGCCGGCGGCCGGCGTGGCCTACCACGACACCGCGGTGTGGCTGGAGCGCGTGGCCCAGCCCGGCCGCGACCTGCCGGACGCGAGCTGAGCCCACGGCGGCTGCCGGCAAGCATGCCCACAGCCCGTCCGACCCATCAATGGTGGGCCCGCCTGCGACAGGCGGCAGGGCGGGAACAGAAGCCTATTGCCCGCTCAGGCGCTGACCAAACGAGATGGCATAGGCCGGCGAGCGCATCCGCAGGATGGGGTCGGCACCGGCGCTGAAGCCGGCGCTCAGCACGTTGGGGTCGAAATTGATGGGGGTGCAGGCCTCGCCACCCGACCCGACGACGCTCAGGGTGCCGGCCTTGAACACCGGCCGGCCTGCCGGCCACCGGCGGGAGGGGTCGTCATCCGTGTCCTCGGGCTCGCCGAGCACCATGATCCAGTCAAAACGCACCGGCCCCTGGCGCAGCCTCTCCTCCAGGCGCTGCGGCAGGAAATCTGCCGGCGCGCTGGCGATCTCGGCGGCATCGAGGCCCCGCTCGCCGTCCTGGGGCTGCAGATACCAGCGGACCTTGAGCTTGTCCCCCTCCCGAGCCTGCACGTAGAAGGTGTGGAGGCCGTGGTAGGCGGTGGTGGCGTAGCTCCAGGGGGGCGGGTTGCTGGCCAGCCACTCGGCCTGTGGCCTAGTGTCCGGGTGCGCCTCCCGGTAGACGGCAATCCGCCCGGCATCGGGCTTGCCGTCCGGCCCGGGCCGCTGGGCGCGCAACAGACCCAGGAAGCTGTCCGGGTCCTTGGCGCCGAAGACCGGCGTGCTGAGCATGGCGAGGTGGTGCAGCGTGCCGTCCGGCAACTGGAACTGGGCCGCCAGGCCCCGCGGCGAGCGTGCGCTGTCCGGGACGCGGGGGTTGCCGCCGGCCATGGAAAAGCGCAGCTGGGCCGGCATGCCCGCCCCCGAGAACAGGGGGCTGGCAAGGAGCGTGCGCGCCTGCTCGCTCGGCACAAACTCACCCTGGGCGCAGAGACCCTTGGCGTGGCCCTTGCGGATGCCCTTGTGCTCGCCACTCAGGGCGCGGAAGGCGTCGATGAAATCGTAGGGGCTGGCCGTGGGCGTCTGGGCGGCCAGAGGCAGGGCGAGCGTGGCCAGAGCGGTTGCGAGAACACTACGGAGCATTTTGGGTTCCTCAAAAGTTGGGGGGACGACAGCTAGCCATCAGGGCGCGGACACCCGCCGCTCGATGAGCGCGGCAACCGCGTATTCGGCCGCCTCCACGGCCCCGGCCAGATAACCGGCATCCCGGCGCGCGGCTTCGCTGCCGGCCAGCCACAGGCGTTGCCGCCATTCGGCCGGCGCCGCCGCGAGGCCGCCGGACACCGGATGCTCGCCCGCCTGCGCGTCGTCGGCGGTGGCGGTGAACGGATCGGCGGCCCAGTCCTTGAACAAGGTCGCGCGCGGCGCGCCGGCCTCGGGGCCGAACAGCCGCACCAGCTGCCGGACGGCGGCCTCGACGATGGCCGCCTCGCCATACTGCGCCCGCTGCGGGGCGGGCACCCCGACAAAGCCGAACAGCGCCGCCTGGCCCGCCGCAGTGCTCGCATCGTGGATCTCGACCAGTGGCCCCAGGCTGCTCTGGGCCGTGCCGGAGAGCCCGGCCTCGCGCCAGAAGGGGCGCTCGTAGCACGCCAGGAACTTGGCATGCGGCGCCATCCAGGTGGGCGTGTCGCGCCAGCTGCGGGCCGTGGCCGCGTCGAGCGGGGGCGAGAGCTCGACCGTCGCCGCAAGAAGGCGCGGCGGCAACGCAAACAACACGTCGCTCGCCACGAGGCGCTGCACGCCCCCATCCGCGTCGACAAAGCCAGCCGCCACCCCCGAGCCGCTGAGCGTGACATCGGTCAGCCGCGCCCCGAGCCGGATGCAGGACGCCGGCAGCCCGGCCGCGAGGGCCGCAACGAGGGCCCCGGAGCCGCCGCCGATCCGCATCGACGGCGGCTCCTGGCGCATCCCCTGCAAACGCCGTGGCGGCTCACCGCGGACCCGCTCGAAAAGCATGTCGCCATCACTGTGCTGCTCGAAGGCCGGCAGCCCGAGCCGGCGCACCAGCGCCCCCATGGCCGGCTGGATGTCGGGCCAGAACCACGACGGGCCGAGATCGAAACCCTCGCTGGAGAGCGCCTCGCCCGCCTCCGCCGTCAAGATCCGCCCGCCGAGCCGCGTGCGGGCCTCGAGCAACACGAAATCGATGTCGGCCTGGTGGAGACGGTGGGCAGCGACGAGGCCGGCAAGGCCTCCGCCGACGACGAGGACGGGAGGGTTCATTCGCGCGATCCAGATAGCGGGCGGAAAGCGGGGGATGTTCGCACCACCGGCCGCAGCGCCGCAAGCTGCTCGGGCCGCGTGATGGCCATCCTTGTCCCGGGCCCGGCGTCGAATCGCCCGGCTTGGTCTGAACGCAAGAACACAGGTGACCGGGCAGCAAAAAGGCCAAGCTCTTCAGGTTGGCCTTTTTGCTTGCAGATCAAAGAGCTGCTGGAATTAGATGTGGAGCGGGCGATGGGAGTCGACAACGTCGAGTGGCGCTGATTAGCGACGCGGAAGAGCGCGCCGCTCATTCGGCCTGCAGGAGCTTGCTGCGACGCTCAAAGGCACGATCCAGGGCCAGTGTGGATTGGGGCGTCGACAGCAGCGCCTGGCCTGCCAGCCCTCGGCCTGCTCGATGGCGCGCTGGGCGGCGTCCTGCACGGCGGCAACCACGAAATCGGCCATGGTTCGCCCCTGCAAGTCAGCGGCGCGCTTGAGCATCGCGTGCAGGTCCGTGCTGATTCTGGCGTCAAGCCGGACGGTGGTGTTGGCGGTGGGCATGGAGTTGCTCCTCCTTTGACCGAAGATACGGCAGATTGCCGTACGGCTCTTCTGTCGGCGCGATTCCAATCCGCTCGACGGCCGTTGCCCGGCTTACACCTCAGGAATTCTGGCCGGGCACCCCTTTGATGGCGCGGAACAGGGCGAGCCGCGCGGTGGTGATCAGCTTCACCACCTCCGCCGGGTCCTCGAAGCTGATCGTGCTCTCGCTGGGCAGTGCCTCGCCGCGATCCGCTGCGCGCGCCAGCTGCCGGCCTCGTTGGAAGAAATCGTCTTCAGTGCCCGTTCTGATCGTCAGCTTGCTCATTTTCAACCCGCCAGCAAGGCCTTGAGGTCCTTGAGCATCAGGAACAGGTGATAGGGATCGGTCGGGCTTGGCTCGAAATCCCAGGACTGATACCACTGCCGCGCCGGCTCGTCCTTGGCATGAACGAGCAGGCAACGAATGCCGGCGATGTCAGCCGCCTGTGCCGTGCGCAGCAGCGCATCCTTCAGCAGCGCCATCCCCAGGCCCTTTCCCTGGTGATCACGATCCACCGCGAGCCGGGCCAGGATCATGACCGGCACAGGATGCCTGGCCAAACCTTTGACTGCGCGCGCGGGAGCATCCTCCGGATCGACGCTGCCGACCGCCAGACTATAGAAGCCCACCACCTCGTTGTGCAGGCAGCAAACGTAGGTTTGGGCACTGTTGGCTTTCTGATTGACGAGCGCATAGCGCTGGATGAACTGGTTGAGTGCCGGCTGGCCACAGTCGAACGTCTCCACCGCGTCCACAGCCGAGAGCTTGCGGACCGGCTCATACGCTGCACTCACCCCAGAACCCCGGGCTCGCTGAGCAGCTTCTTCAGGCGCGGCTTGGCTTGCACGGGGCGATCCAGCGCTTGCTGAAACGCCTGCCACTGGTCATCGCCCAGCACAAAGTGGCGCCGATCTGCCAGTGCCTGGTTGGCGGCGGTCACCCCGGCATCCAGCAGGAACTCGCTGACGTTTTTGTGGCAGGCACTCGCGGCTTCCTGCAGCAGCTGTTTGACGGCGCTGCTGGCCCGGATGTCGATCCGTTCGGTTTTGGAGCGGTTCAAGGCGCTCATGGCACCCCCCCTTGTTCTGGAACTACCCTCATCATAGCGTCCGGATGATGTCCCGACAATTCAAACATGCGCCAATGGGGCGTGGTAGAGACGCTGCTTAGCCAACGCCCCCCACACAGATCCGGCGAGACGCCCAACGACCTCGATCCTCCTGAAGCAGCTCCCGGCGATCCGCGACCAGTGGGAGAAAGGCATCGACCTCTTCAAGTTCGAGAAGCGGCTGGCGATGAGCCTGGAACCGGACCTGAAGCGCGCGCCGAGCGACCCGCGGATGATCGACATGGAGAGCCGCCAGCGGGCCCACATCAGCCTCGACACACGGCCCTGAGCCAGCGTCGAGGAATTCGACTCCGCCCGGGCCACCCTCGATGCGTGGCGGGTCAAGCACAGCCTCAAGACGATGACGGACTGGCAGTCGCTCGACGAGGCGATCGCGCTTAACCTGATCCGCTCACGGTTACGTGCCGAAGGGAAGGCGACGCTCAACGTCCGCGAGGGCATGCCCGCCAGCGACCTGCTGCGCCGGGCCTTCCTGCGGGCGTACGCCCATGAAGAGCTCGGGCTGACCAAGACCTACAGCTACCCGGCGCTGGCGCGCTGGCTGACCGATCTGGGCTATCCGACCAAGGTGTCCGAGCCGCGCAGCGCCAAGTCGCAGAAGGTGGTGCTGGGCTGCGTGCCGCGCACCGAGGACGTCATGGCGCTGTTTGAGCGGCTGCAGGCGGAGTTTCCGGGGGCGGAGTTGGAGGGCTTGCTGGCTTAGGCTTTTGGGTTCCACCGTCGAGGAGGGGGGGGATCGCGATGGCGTCGATGTGATCTGGCTGACCGGCATCCTGAGTCACCTGCGGATTGGCCATTTGACCCTCAAGTGCCCCCACCGATGCGAACAAATCAATGAGTGCCGCTATCTGCCTCTGTGATGTCTCGTTGATGCCCGTCCGTTCCCGCCAGTCCAAAATGGATTTGCCAAGCGGATAGGAATGACATCGCGCTGGGGTGGTTGGTACCGTCTCCAGGAGGGCCGACCCGCGCAGTCTCGGTGAGTGGGTGCGCTGTTGGCGGCCTGATGTTTCCCTTCTCAAGGAGTTTCGATGATGACGTTAGGGTTGGTTCCGGACGCTGAAGGCGCGTTCCCCGATGAAAGTCTCGCTGAGTATCGGCGTAGTTTGAAATGGCTCTTGTGGGCGCAGCATGCGGCTGAAAACGTGCTGCAATGGCCTGTCGAAGACCTCGTCCTAGAGGTAGCTGACGATCCCGCACGGGGAAAGCAGGTTCTCAATATCTACAAGATCCTGGTCGTGGAGCGGTCGTCAGCCGCGTTCCGCGAGGCTGTGGCCGAGCAGATGTTGGATCATGTTCGTGCGGTCCTCCAGCAGAGTGGAATCTCGCTGAGGGAGGACTTGTTCGATACGCCGATCGACTACGCCGTGGTGCCGAAGTTCTTTGGGCTCGAGCCGGATGAGGTGAATTGCTTGGTCGTGAATCTGCAGAAGAACATGGAAATCCAGGACGTTTACTAGGAGGAGCCTTTCCCTATCAGGGGAAAGGCTCCTCCGCTATATGTGCTTGGGAATTGTCGCCCTGTTGCGCCGGGCCTTGCTGAGAGCGTACGCCCATGAAAACCTGGGGCTGACCAGGACCTAGAGCTCCTCGGCGCTGGCGCGCTGGCTGACCGATCTGGGCTATCCGACCAAGGTGTCCGAGCCGCGCGGCGCCAGGTCGCAGAAGGTGGTGTTGGGCTGTGTGCCGCGTACCGAGGACGTCCTAGCGCTGTTTGAGCGGCTGCAGGCGGAGTTTTCCGGGGGCGGAGTTGGGGAGGTTGCTGGCGGGGGCGGCAGGGTAGGGCTACTTCCGTACGGATGCTCATTGACCGGAGTGATGGTGAGACCACATTCCGCAAACGACCGCCATGTCGCGTGTGCAGTTGCCGCCCGAAGGAGGCACGGCCCTCCCCTTTGCAAACCCCACCAGCAGCACAGCAGCACGCCAGCACAGCGAGCACCGCAATGCTGACTTTTGTTATTGATAATTAAAGTTTTTTTCTGGCTTTGCTGCACAATTTAGCGCAACTGAAATGGTTGAGTTTCATGGTTAATGCGCAACTTAAATCACATTGAGAGGCAGATTAAGGTATTTGAGTTGAACTCTATTCGTGCCAATTGAATCATTGCAGTGGCTCGTCGACTGAAGCAGACTTCCGCTAACAGAAACGGAGTCCAGCATGGCCAACTCAAAACAATCCCAGACCCGGCGCCTCAAGATGTCCGAGCGAGCGCAGCAGCAGCTCGCGCTGCATTTCCCGGACGTGCCCGAGACGCTGTTGTGGCGGCGCAAGAGCAACGATGGCTTCACTACTGTACCGCGCCCCCTGCCCATCGCGATGCAGGCCATTGACGAGACCTCTAAAGGTGCGCCGGCCGGCCACGCCCTGTTCTGCTTGTGGGCGCGCGCGCCGGACAACCCGCTGGTGGTCGTGGAGAATCCGACGACTTTTGCCGCCGAGACCGGCTTCACCGGCGAGCGCGCGACCGACACTTGGCGCAAGCGCATGCGTCGCCTGCGGGAACTCGGATTCATCCGCACCAAGCCCGGCCCGTCAGGCGAGTTCCACTTCATTCTGCTGCTGAACCCCAACATTGCCGTGGAGTTGATGCGTCGCGAGGGCCAAGTCCAAGATGGTCTATATGGTCGATTCATAGAGCGCGTCGCCGACGTGGGTGCGGCCGGGGACTGGACCACGTATCAGGAGGCGTTGGAAGCTGCCGAGAAAGTTGCCGCTGCCAAGTCGAAAGCTTTGGACGGGGTGGTGAAGAGTAAAAAGGGGGCGAAATGATGCCGCGCGGCCGCAACCCCTATGAGTGCTTCAAGAACGATCGTCACCGCCTCTTCGCGTTGATGTCTTGCGACGTTCGCATCGTGCTGGTCGCGGCCCTGTTCGGCGGCGCCTACCTCGCCCGAGCGTATCCTGCTCTGCGCTCCTTGATGGCGGGGTGGGGGAGCTGACTCCTCCGCAGGGGGTAGGGGGGCGGGCAAGGCAGTCGTCGATAGCCTCTTTGGAATTCATCAGGGACGGAAACCCACATGCCACACGACAAAGGATTGCCGCAGACCGGCGATTCGCAAGAGATTGGACAAGACGCTTACGACTGTCTGCGCGCAAAGCGACCCAAGGGGTGGCAGCTCACGGAGCTTGGCGGCGTCAACGACTTCGGTTTTGATCTGCAAGTGCAAATTAGCGTGAAGCAGCAGGTCGTCCACCCTTTCCGTCTCCAGCTTAAGGGCACGCGCTCGCCGCAGCGCAGCGCAGACGGGAGCTTCCTCTCCATCAACCTCTCCACCACGACGCTCCGCTACTTCGACAACACGGACGAGCCCGTCCTTCTGGTTCTATGCGATCTGAGCGTCGATCCAGAGGATCCCCGAGAGTGCCCTCTTCACTACGTCTGGATTCGCGAGGAGCTTGATCGTATTCAGATCGCCGCCGTCTCCTTGGAGCAGAAGGAGGCCGCGATTCGCGTGCCGACGGCCAACGTCTTGGATCGAACGACGGATCTGGTCGATGAGGTCCGGAAGCGACATCGCCTTTCCCGAGTTGGGCATGCGTTGGACACCCGCATAGCCGGGATGGATCCGTCGCTTGGCTCGGAGGACAGAGTTCTCATGGTGGAGTCGATCACCAAAAATATAGGCACCCGCAGCATCGTCTTCGCCCAAGCCTTGGCGGAGCCTGCTACCGATGTTTGGATTAACCCTCCACGCGGCAGCTTGGCCTCGTTGATCACGGAGGCGAAGTCTGCAGTCGTCGGGGGCAACGTAGAGAGGTGCGCGGACCTGCTCCGTCAGGTTTCAGAGCGCTTGGAGCCTGCATCACCGTTGGAGAAAGCGGAATACTGGCACCTGACTGGCCGGCTCCGCCTCGTGCAAGGCAACGACGATGACGCGTCATGCGCGTTCAAGCGCGCTGCCGAAATTCAACCGCAGGCCAAATACTGGGCTGCCTGGGCCGAGTGCGAGATGCGCAGGCGGTTCAGAACCGACCAAGGCCAGGACTACTCGGATGTGCTCTACGCGCTGCCGGCGGACGCGGACACAGCGCTGCTCGGCGTCAAGGCCCGCCTTCTCGCTGCTAGCCGCAAGCGCACCGAAGCCCTCGCGCTTCTTGACACTTTCGAAGGCGCTGAGAGCCTTGCGGCGCGGGCTGTGGTAGAGACCATGTTCTCGAATCCCGACCAGGCGCTGCAAGCATGCATCGATGGCGTCGCCTTGGAAGAGAAACGGGAGTCGACAAGGCTGTTGTTCCTGATCTTGAGGGCACGAGCGCGGTTCAACATCGCGTTGAGGGGGGCGCGCGTCGAGGATTCGAGTGACGGGAACTCCGAGGACGAGATCCTGCCTCCTTCGGGCCCCATCGGGGTAAATGCGGTCGCGCTGCGCGAAGCATGGGCCGATATCGAAGAGGCTGTCTCCGCCTTAGAGGAGATCAGGTGGGTATCGAATGCCGAGTTCGTGATGGACATCTGGATCGCCACCGCGAGTATGCTCGGCAAACAGGAGCAGATTCTCACCCGGGTTTTGGCCGCGGCGCGGCAGCGGCCGCTGCAAGCCGAGCTGCAGTCGGCGGCAGAAACTCTCGCAGCCCAGTGCGACGACTTCCAGGCAGCCTTGGAGGCGAATAGCCGACTGCCCGACGGTAATATGAAAATCCTGCGCCGAGTCACGATTCTGCATGAGCTCGGTAAGCACCGCGACTGTGTCGAGTTGATGGCGGCAAACATCGACACAGTGGCTCGCTCACACCAGCTATTCGGACTCGCGTTGGTGCTGGCGGTTCTGTCGGCCGACGTAATGGCCCGGGATGCTCTGGTGGAGGCTTGGCGCGACATTTTGCGCTCTGGAAATGCGGAGGATCAGGCGCATGCCGCGTCCTTGGATTACATGCTCGCGAGGCGCCGGAACCAACTGCAAAGCGAGGAGGCCTTGACTGATCTTTCCCGCATCGACGAGCAGCTTGGACACCCGAAACCCACCACGCTGCTCCTGTTCCAAGAGCTGGACCCCGGCTCCGAAGCACAGGCCGAGCAGTTTCTCGCCGTGGCGGCGCGCGTGCGCGCGACGATCCGTTTGTCTCCGATGATCGCGGCGAGGGTTGGAGTCGCCTTGGCCTCCCGGGAGCGGTGGAGCGATCTGCTGGCCCTGTGTGAGGAAGCGAGTCGGGAGTTTGAGGTCACGGGGCGGATCAGAGCTTTTCACGCGCTAGCGCTCGATCAATTGGGCCAGTCCGACGAGGCGAGGTCTATCCTGGAAAGCATGCTTGAAGGCGGCATTGAGGACGGGCTCGCTTTGAACACCTACGTGAACATCATGGTTCGCTGGGGGGACACCGAGAAGGCCAAAGCGGCTGCTGAGCTGATCTTGGAGCGTGCGCAGTCGAAGGAACGGCGCGTGGAGTGTGTCCGGATGCTGTTCAACCTTGAGCAGCATGCGAATCCCACCAGCCCCCGGCTCGTCGACCTCGCGTTCCGCATGGGCGCGCTCGCTTCCTGCGACGACGAGGTGGAGGAAGGGGTGTTTCTTTGCATGGTTATCGCTGCAACAAGCTTCGAGACGGCGGAGCTGAGCGATGCTCGGAAGGAGGAGTTCCACGCGCGCGCGAACACCTTCTTCGAGAGGTTCCCCCAGTCAAAGATTCTTCGCCAAGTGGCGCTCTCGACCGAGGCTGGCCCGGAGGAGATGCTGCGCTCACTGAAGTCCGAGATTGGAATGACGGAAGAGCGCGAGCAACAACGAGCGCAGCTCGAAGCCCAACTCCAAAACGGCGAGTTGTCATTGCCTTTCGCGTGGCGTCCACGCTTCGCGCTTGGAAATGTGCAGGATGTGGTGCATCTCTGGGAGCTGGCGAAGCGGTCGACGGCCTACGAGAAGAAGTTCCACCTGAGCATGGTCGACGGGCATTGGGAGCAGCGACTCGCCGAGCTCTTCCGTTCGAGGACGCCGCTGTTTGATCTGCTTACGCTGCTCGTGCTCGACGACCTCGAGCTTCTCGACAAGGTCTTCGATTTTTTCCCCAAGATCGCAATCTCCCAGGCCACCTTGGGTGAGCTTATGAAGATGTCGCAGGCGTTCTCTGGAAGCATCTTCCGGCAGCGGTGCATCGATGTGCAAGATCGCCTCAGACCGCGCCTCGCGCAGATCCTGCAGCCCCGCGGCGCACCGTTGGAGGAGGACATGTACCTGCCGAGCTCGTCGCGCGAACTTCAAAGCCTTGCCCGCACTGGTGACTACATCGTGTACTGTGACGACGCCATACTGCGGATGTGGATCTTGAAGGACAAGTTTGCCGCTGACGGGATGTGCACCTTGGACTTGCTCTGCGGGTTGGAAGAGATTGGCCTGCTGACTACAGAAGAAGTTGCGACCAAACTCGCGCAGCTCTGCGACTGGAACGTGGGCATTCAGATTCAGCTAAGGCATCAGCTGGCTCTTATCCCCGAAACAGTTCGCCTCGCGCCCCGGGTCTTGGAGGCAACTGCGCAGCTTCGCAGCGTGGCGCCCTTCATGTCGCTCGCCCGAGGCATGTGGGGGGCGCACACTGACTTTATAGGCGTCCTAAATCACATCGTAACCGTCGTCCGAGTGTTGGTTCAGGACGCCGCTGTACCGGATGTCGCCATCGGCGCCTTTGTCGTGGTCTGGATAGACCACGCAACCGCTCGGGCCGACATGCCACTTCCCGCGCTGCAACTGGCAGCGCACATCACCGTCCATGCCGTCGCGGCAGAGAAGCTGCCCCTCCAGCCAGCGCGTCGGCTTTGGAACATCTACTTCGGCGTGGTTGAAGCGGCACACGGTACAGCGGACCCAAAGGCTTACGGCCGCGCGCTCGCCCGAGTCGCGCTAGACGCGGGCGCTTTGGATAAGAAGATGGTGAATGAGCGCATCACTCCGAAATCGACCATTGGCGAGCGACTCATAATGGGGCTCAATTTCAATTCCAGCGATTGGATAGTCTTCTACGCTGCTTACATTCGTGCGCGCGCATGAATGAAGACTTCGGCCCGCTGCGGGAAGCGGTCGATTTTGAAGGGTTAAACAGTCGGGCGCCTCGAAAAACCTCGCTTCCGCCCCTCCTTGGTAAGATCACATCGTTCTGAATCCGCCCC
>NZ_BJNV01000097.1 GCF_006539865.1 Zoogloea ramigera | reverse complement strand
GGCCCTGCGTTTCCTTGAGAGGGCGCGGATGTAGTCATGCCACTCACCCCGGGAGACATGCCCACTCGCCCCGAAAAGGCCAGCCCCGCCATCCAGCACCCGCAGGTAATCCTGCATACGCTCCGACAGCTCGGCACGCAGCACCTTCGCCCTGAGCTCGAAACGCGCGTTCGCACGGGAGAAACCGAAGCGTGGATCGAAGCCGCCTTCACCCCGGCAGATTGCGACGATCGATGGCCGATGAGCGCCGGCAGTGCGCCAGGGGTCGCCCGGGCTGCCGCCGCCGGAGATGGCGGCCAACCGAAAATCCAGCGTCCCGTCGGCAAGCTCCGCCGGGGCGCTGGATGAGCCGAAAGAGGTTTCGGCAAGGGCCGGGGCTTCCCCTCCCCGGCTTACATCCCGTGGATCAGCCAGGCCTGGCCGACCCCGGGCCAACTCAGCCTTTCCGGCGCCGCAGGCCTCCCATCAGTGCGGCAGCGATGCCCAACAGGCCGAGGCTGCTGGGCTCGGAGACCTTGCTCACATTGCCGGCAGTGTTGATCTGGTTCATGTCGATCACGTTCATGAAATCGAGACTCACCGAGGCGAAGCCCGACTCGAAGGAGATGGCCGTGCCCGAAGCGCCGCTCTGACCGTCCGGAAAGACCAGCACCGCCGCGGTCGGGATGAGCAAAGGGCTGAAGTCGAAGACATAAATGGATCCGTTGTTCGCCCCTCCTTTGGCGCCGATCGTGGAGGAACCGACAAGGTATTGCAGGCCCATGCCGAACGATGCCGCCCGCGTGAGTTCAGCGAAGTCGATCGTGATGTCGGGCAGGCGGCTGCCGCCCGTGTAGCGGAGCAAGAAATCGCCGACCTCCCTCTGCGCCCCCGACATGCGGATGAAGCCATCACCATTCAGATCGCTGCCGGTGAAATAGCCGGAGACCATCCCGCCATCCTCGAAGCCGGTCTGGCTGAATGTGTAGGTGGAGGCATGGGCCGGCATGGAGATCGACACCAGACCGAGGCAGGCAACGGCGAGCAGTCTATCGAGCAGATTTTTCATGTTTTTCTTTCCTGGCAATTGATTAGGGGAGCGCGCATTTCAGCCGCGCGAAACCACTGGGGTAAGCCTGGATAGCAACCCCGATGCCAGTCTTCATATCCGCTTGTTTTTAAAAGCTACCCAATACGGTAGAAGCAGAAACGCAGGCCAAATGAAAAGAAACCCGACTTGAGCGCTCGGGTTTTATGCCCGGGCGCACGGAGGCAACTGCCGGCATTACAAACAGGCTGAAGAAGCTATTCGCCCAAAAATGGATCCATGCCCCGTGCCGCGGTCAAGTCCCGGGCTGGGCGCCCCCCAAGATCAACGCGCCAGACCGCTCAAGCAGCCCACCACCGCACAGAAGGCCACCACCGCCACCGGCGGCACCCGCCCCACCACCAGCAAGCCATAAGCGGCAAGCGCCAGGCAGAAATCGGCGCGGGAATGGATGGCGCCGGTCCACACCGGGTCGTAGAGCGCCGCCCCGAGGATGCCGACCACCACCGCATTCACCCCCGCCAGCGCCCGCCGGATACCTTCCCGGTGGCGCAGGGCTTCCCAGAACGGCAGCGCGCCGACGATCAGCAGAAAGGCCGGCACGAAGATCGCCAGCAGCAACACAAGGCCGCCCGCCCAGCCCCCCAGCGGCGGCCCCATCGCCGCCCCCAGATAGGCTGCAAAGGTGAACAGCGGCCCCGGCACAGCCTGCGCCGCCCCGTAGCCGGCCAGAAACACGTCGTTGCTCACCCACCCCGGCGGCACCACGCCGGCCTGCAGGAGCGGCAACATCACATGCCCGCCGCCGAACACCAGCGCCCCGGCCTTGAAGAACACCGCCACCATCGCCAACCCCACCGCCCCGGTCAGCGTGGCCAGCGCCGGCAGCGCCACCAGCAGCCCGCCGCACAGGGCCAGCAGCACCGCGCCCTGGCGCCGGCTCACCCCGTAATCCAGATGGCGTTCGGCCGGCAGCGGCGCCACCTGCAGGGCCCGGCGGGCCACCAGGCCGCCCAGCGCGATCGCCCCGAGCTGCCCGCCGGCCCCCGGCAGCAGCACCGCCAGCACGGCCGCCGCCAAGGCGATGCCGGCCCGCGGCCGATCGGCGCACAGCGACTTCGCCATCCCCCACACCGCCTGGGCCACCACCGCCACCGCCACCACCTTGAGCCCGTGGATCGCCCCCACAGCGGCCGGCCCTGCGATCGCCCCCACCCCCAGCGCAAAGGCGATCAGCAGCAGCGCCGACGGCAGCGTGAAGCCCACCCACGCCGCCAGCGCGCCAAGCCAGCCGGCCCGCCCCAGCCCCACCGCGATGCCGAACTGGCTGCTCGCCGGCCCCGGCAGAAACTGGCACAAGGCCACCAGATCGGCGTAATCGTGCTCCGCCAGCCAGCGCCGACGCCGCACGAACTCGGCATGGAAATACCCCAGATGCGCCACCGGCCCGCCAAACGACGTCACCCCCAGGCGCAGGAAAACCCCCAGCACCTCCAGCGCACTGCCGCGCCCTGCGGGCGTCTCGCTCTGAAAAGACCCGCCCATCGCCACCCTGCCCCGTCTGTTGAAAGCACCGCCGGGCGCCCACCGCCCGCGCAGCCGCCCCGACACCGGCCTGCCGGGCGGGGGAGGCCGATGGTAGCGCGCCCACGCATATGCTCAAACCGCAAGCCCGGCCCACCCGCGGCTACCCGATGACATTTACCTGCCCGCATGACCGGGAGTACGATCGCCAAGCCCGCATGCCCATCCACGCACCCGCCAAGGTGCGCCGCACGACCGACGGCATCCAGCGCCCACCCATCACGCCCAGCCCCACAGCCCGAAAGCCATGAGCTCCCCGCATCAGCCCACTGAAACCCGCGTTGCCGTCCTCGTCGATTGCGACAACACCACCCCCGACATCCTCGACTACGCCCTGCGTGTCGTCGCCCAGTTTGGCCGGGTCGTCCTGCGGCGCGGCTACGGCAACCACACCACCCTCTCCCGCAACTGGCAGGAAGCCCTCGTCAGGCAGGCCTTCACCCCCTGCCTGCAATACCAGTACGCCGCCGGCAAGAACACCGCCGACATCGCCCTCGCCCTCGATGCGCTGGAGGCCATGTTCGACCACCGGGCCGACAAGTTCTGCCTCGTCACCAGCGACTCCGATTTCGCCTACCTGTGCCGCAAGCTCCGCGAGCGCGGCGCCACCGTCTGCATCGTCGGCGAAGCCAAGACCCCCGACGCCCTGCGCAACGCCAGCGACCAGTTCTTCGAATGGACGCCCCCCGCCCCCGAGCCCGCAGCCCATCACGACACCCCCACCGACAAGCCCGCCCCCGTCAAGGCCGAAACGCCCAAACCGGCGATCATCAAACGCCGCCCCAAGTTCGTCGCCGACGCCGTGGCCCTCCTCGCCGCCGGCACCTCCGAAGGCCGCATCTCCCTCGCGCAGCTTGGCCAATACCTCAAACGCACCGACCCGGGCTTCTCACCCGCAATCTACGGCCACTCCGGGCTGCTGGACATGGTGAAGACCTACGACCTGCTGGCACTGAAGAAAGAGGAAGGCGGGCATTACACGGTGGGTTTGCGTCAGGCCGGCGCCATGGAGGGCGCGGCGGATGGCGGGCGGGGCTGACGGGGTTCAGATGCGCAGGGGATGACGGCAGTCGGCCATGGGCAGGCAGCGCCGAGAGCTGCCTGAAGCCGCCCTCCGGGCCCGGCCTGCATGGTCAGTGATTGGTAAAAAGCCCCCTCCGGGATAACCTCCATGTCATTCAACACCTTGGAGGCGATCTGGGCGTGCCCGCACGATCGCCGACAACCCGGGCGTTTCTGCGCCCGCCCCTCCGCCCACCTACCAAGGAGTCCATGATGAATTTGCGCGTCGCCATCGCCTCGCTGCTCACCGCGTCCCTGCTCGCCCCCGCCGTTTCCGACGCCTGCACGCGTGCCGTGTATTTCGGCAAGGAGGGGCAGACCGTCACGGGACGCACCATGGACTGGTTCGTCTCGGACATGGACACCAACCTGTGGCTGTATCCGCGCGGCCTCGAACGCACCAGCAACACCAGCGCCCCGTTCAACTGGAAGAGCAAATACGGCAGCGTCGTGACCACGATCTACGAAGGCGCCGCCGCCGACGGCATGAACGAGAAGGGCCTGGTCGCCAATCTGCTCTACCTCGCCGAAGCCAGATACCCTGCCGCGAACGCGGCCGACAAACGCCCCACGCTGTCGATCGCCGCATGGGTGCAGTACGTGCTCGACACCTACGCCACCACCACCGAGGCGGTCGAGGGCCTGCGCAAGGAGGCGTTCCGCATGGTGCCGATCCTTGCGCCCAGCGGCGAGCCCGGCACCGTCCACCTCTCGGTGTCCGACGCCTCGGGCGACTCGGCCATCTTCGAGTACATCGACGGCAAGCTCACCATCCACCACGGCAGGCAGTATCAGGTCATGACCAATTCACCGACCTTCGGTGAGCAACTGGGCCTCGAGAAATACTGGAAAACGATCGGCGGCGCCACGATGTTGCCGGGCACCAACCGGGCCTCCGATCGCTTCGCGCGCGCCTCGTATTACATCAACGAGAGCACCCAGACCGCCGACCCCCGCCGGGCGGTCGCCACGGTTTTCAGCGTCATGCGCAACATCAGCGTTCCGATCGGCATCAAGATTCCGGGGCAGCCGAACATCGCCGACACGCTGTGGCTCACCGTCAGCGACCAGAAGAACAAGGTTTATTACTACCAGGACACCAACAGCCCGAGCATCCTCTGGGCCAAGCTGAACGAGCTCGACTTCACCGAAGGCTCTGGCCCGCGCAAGCTGCAACTCGACGGCAATCCGGATGTCTCCGGCGACCAGACCCGGCACTTCAAGCCCGCCGCACTGTTCAAGTTTCTGGCGCCGAAGGAGTGACAAGCGGGCCGACCCGCGACCGGCCCGCGCCCTGAAATACCCACGCGGCGGCGCCTGCCTCACCCTCGCGACGGATCGCCGCCGGGCCGCTCTGCCCTGCCCCGTTCGCCAACCGCATCCGTTCGAAGTGGATGGCACCGCCGCCATCGCCCATCATGCGGCGTCGGGTTTCGCTGCACGCACCCGACTACCGGACTCAACCCGAACGTCACCCTCGGAGATTGCCGTTCACTCACGGAATCCGCCTACTTGCGCCCCCTGCTCCACGTCTTCAACCCAGAACAAGACCGAGTAAGCGTTGATGCGATACCGAACCCGGTATTCTTTGCCCGCCTGGGCATCGAACCATAGCTGCCCGTCGGCATATCCATTCATGTGAACATATCTGACATCGAGCTCCTGCCTGCCGGGCAACACATATGCCTCCGTGGGATAAGGATGCATCTGGCCGCCAAACACTGCTTTCATGTCGGAGAGACTTTCGCCGTTTATCTTGGTCAGGTAAATCTTCCGGTCGAACCCCGGTGCAATCGCGCCATATTTACTCTGGGAATCCGTTGATATCCGGGCTTCCCTGTCCGGCGACAAACGCGTGCCCGGATACACCTGACGCGGCTGCGCGGCACACCCTACGAGAAGCAGCAGTATCGGTAGCAGCAAAGCGTTTAGAAGACGAGTCCGGCTCATACGCTCACTCCCTTCATCCAAGACACGACAGCCCCGCAACTTCCCTGGCGTTTCGGGCAACCAGCATGAGGTTGTGCTGGACGAGCAGGCCATTTTTTGACCAGCTCCGACATCCGGGCCTTCGCTTCCTGCACTTGCCAGCGTCGCATGATGGCTCCCATTTGAAGGGCATGATTCCATCTTAGGACACCATTACGGATGCGTCAGCGGCTTACCCGCCGCAAAGCGGGGCGGGACGACAAATGCAAACGGGCGCCCCCCGTTCAGGGTGCGCCCGCGTCGTGCACGGCGCCTTCGCGCCGGTTGAGGGTCGATTACTTCACCACCAGCACGCTCTCATCCCACTTGTCGTGCTTCTCGAAGCCCACCAGGTTGGCCACCGTAGCAGCGATGCTGGAGAGGCCGGCGGTCTCAAGCTGCCTGAGGTCGAGCCTGCCGCCGGTAACCTTGTCGAAGAGGACGAGCGGCACCGGGTTGAGGGTGTGGGCGGTCTTGGCCTTGAAGCTGCCGTCCTTGTTCTGGGCGGGCTGTTTGGTCTTCTTGTCGAGCTCGAACATCTCGTCGGCGTTGCCGTGGTCGGCGGTGATCAGCGCCACGCCGCCGGCAGCCTGGATGGCCGGCAAGAGGCGCGCGAGGGCCAGGTCGACGGCTTCGACGGCCATCGTGGCGGCGCGGAAGTTGCCGGTGTGGCCGACCATGTCGCCGTTGGCGAAGTTGCAGCGCAGCAGCTTGTACTGGCCCGACTGCAGCGCGGCGATCATCGCGTCGGTGATCTCGGCGGCCTTCATCCAGGGGCGCTGCTCGAAGGGCACCACGTCGCTGGGGACTTCCTGCCAGGTCTCGCCGTCGAACTTGCCGGAGCGGTTGCCGTTCCAGAAGTAGGTGACGTGGCCGAATTTCTGCGTCTCGGAGCAGGCAAACTGGGCCAGGCCCATCTTGCTGAACCACTCGCCCGAGGTGTCCTTGATGGCCGGCGGGGCCACCAGGAAGCGCTTGGGCAGTTGCAGGTCGCCGTCGTATTGCAGCATGCCGGCGTAGGTGACGTTCGGCGCGCGCACGCGGTCGAACTTGTCGAAATCGGCCTCGACGAAGGCGCGGGTGATCTCGATGGCCCGGTCGCCGCGGAAGTTGTAGAACACCACCGAGTCGCCGTCGTGGATGGTGCCGATGGGCTGGCCGGCGTCGGCAATGACGAACTCGGGGAGATCCTGGTCGATGGTGCCGGGGTGCTTCTCGCGCAGGCCCTTGACGGCCTCGGTGGCGTTGGCGAACTGCGGGCCCTCGCCCAGCACGTGGGTCTTCCAGCCGCGCTCGACCATCGCCCAGTTGGCGTCATAGCGGTCCATGGTGATGTACTGGCGGCCGCCGCCCGAGGCGATGCGGGCGTCGAAACCGTCGGTGCTGAGCTCGGCCAGGAAGGCCTCGAAGGGCACCACGTATTCGAGGGCGCTGGTCTCGGGCACGTCGCGGCCGTCGAGCAGGGCGTGGATGCGCACCGTCTTCACGCCCTCGGCCTTGGCCTGGGCGACCATCGCCTTGAGGTGGTCGATGTGGCTGTGCACGTTGCCGTCGGAAAACAAGCCGATGAAGTGGATCACCCCGCGGCCGGCCTTGGCGCCGGCGACGATCTGCTGCCACGCCTCGCCGGCCCAGATGGCGCCGTCGGCGATGGCGTTGGCCACCAGCGCGGCGCCCTGGGCGTACACCTGGCCGGCGCCGATGGCGTTGTGGCCGACCTCGGAGTTGCCCATGTCGTCGTCGGACGGCATGCCCACCGCGGTGCCGTGAGCGCGCAGCGTGATGTGCGGGCACTCGGCGAACAGCGCGTCGAGGGTGGGCTTGCGGGCGGCGGCGATGGCGCTGCCGACGTCGGTCTTGGGGATGCCGTAGCCGTCCATGACGATGACGACGACCGGGCCCGGAACGCCCGGGAAGGCGGAGAGTTTCTGCAGCATCGTTTCTTCCTTAAAAAATGCGTGGTCAGCGTTGTCCGGAGAAGCCTCGAATAGGCGATGCCGCCTGCAGGGGGCGAGGTAGATGTAGGGGCGACTTCAGTCGCCCTCAGCCGGAAAAACGCGGTAGATCCGTGATCCACCTCCGCGGGCGACTGAAGTCGCCCCTACACGTCGCCCCTGCAAGAACCCGCAAATCGCACCAGCGGCGCCTGCAAGGCAGATCAAAAGCAGGTTTCGAAAGGCTCCCCGGAAAAAGCTGACATGGCCAAAAATCCTGTTGGTGTGCGGCTCAGCCCTGGCGTAGCGCCGGCATCAGCGGCTCGATCTCGGCCAACCCGCGCTTGGGGCCGTCGGGGGCGAGGTCGGCGTAGCTGGCGAGGGCCTCGGCGCTCGGGCGGCCGACCAGGCCGGCGAGATCCGAGAAGCGCAGGCCCTGGCGCACCAGCCAGGCGATGCCGGTGTGGCGCAGGGCTTCGGCGCTGATGCCGGCGGCCCCGGCGAGGCCGGCATCGAGGGCGGCGCAGGTGAGCATGGATTCGACATCGGCCGCGCTGAGCGCGGCGCCCGAGGCATCGCGCAGTAGCGGCGCATCCGGCGCCCCCGTGGCGGCAGGGCGGCAGGCGGCAAGCCAGGCGGGCAGCGCGAGCACGCGCCGGGCTGGGCCGCCTACCTGCAGGCTGGCGCCTTCGGGCGGGAGATCGGCTTCGCGCAGTGCGACGAGTTCGTCGGTGGTGAGGCCAAGCAGCAGCAACGCGACGGCGAAGCGGGCCTCGCCGGCGGCGGCGAGCAGGGCCGCGGCTTCGTCCTGGCCGAGCTCCCGGGGCAGCGGCTGCGGCGCGGCCGCGAGCATGGGCGCGGGGCCACCGGCGGGCAACATGCCGCCGGCGGCCGGCGCCATGCCGGGCAGCGCCGTGGCTCCCGGATGGCCACTGGGGGCCACCCACTGGGGCGGCATGATCACGGTGGTGGTGGCGGCCGGTGCCCGGGCCGGCGCCTGGCGGTGGAAGAGCTCGACGAACCACATGGCCAGCAGGCCCAGCCCGAAGGCCACGCCGAAGACGATCGCACCGTCGATCAGGTAGTCGGGCCGGAAAGAGGCGCGGGGCACGTGGGCGGATTCGAGCAGGGTGAACACCGGCTCGCGGCTGCGCTCGCTGACTTCGAGGCGGGCGGCACGCTCCATGGCCTGGCGGCTGGCGCGTTCGAGCTGGGCGAGGTCTTCCTCGAGGGACTTGGCCTGGGTGAAGCGACTGGAGAACTTCTGCAGGCCGGCTTTCTGGGCGGCGATCTGGGCCTGCAGCTGCTCGACCGTCTTGCGAGCCTGGGAGAGTTCTTCCTGGGCGGCAACCTGTGCCGTCTGCAGGCCGCTGACGCGCTGGGCCTCGATCAGCCTCTCGGTCTCGGCGAGCCGGGCACGCAGCGCCCGGGCGCGGGGGTCCATGTCCATGAAGGCCGGGGTATACACCCGCTCCATCTCGCGGATCTGGTCGCGCAGCTGCATGCCCTGCTGCACCAGGCCGGCCAGCGCCGGGTCGTCCTTGAGGGCCAGGCTGCTCCGGCCGCCGGCGGCGCTTTCGCGCAGGGCGCGCAGGCGGGCGTCGGCCACCGCGGCTTTCTCGTTGGCGGTGTTGAGGGAGGCGCTGAGGCCCTTGAGGCTGGCCACGGCGTCGTTCTCTTCGCGCTCGGGGGAGAGCAGCTCGTTTTGCCCGCGGAAGGCTTCGAGCTGGGCGCGGCGCTCACGCACGTCGCGGCCCAGGCGCTCGGCTTCGCGGCGGGCCTGGGCCAGGCTCTCCGAGGCGGCGGCGTCGTAGGAGCTCTTCATCTCGCCGCGGCTGGCTTCGACGAGGCCGTTGAGGGCGGCGGCGAGCTGCTCGGGCCGGGTGCCGACGGCCTGGAGCTCGACAACCTCGGTGCCATTGACGGGCACCGCGCGGATCATCTCCTGCAGCTGCACCGGGGCGTCGCCGTCGGGCAGCGGGTGGCCCTGGGTGCGCAGGGTTTCGGCGACCTTCTCGAGGAGGGGCCGGCTGGTGAGCTTCTGCACCTGGGTGAGGAGTTCGGTCTCGGCCCAGCCGCTGCCAGCGCCTTCGGCCGGGGCGCCAGGCTGGGGCGCCTGCGGCTGGGGCAAGGCTCCGCCCGGGGTGATCTGGACCCGCGCGGTGGCCATGTATTCGGCCGGGCGCAGGAAGTTCCACAACAGGCCGGGGATGAGCACCAGCGCGAAGACCAGCAGGAAGACCCGCAGCCGGCGCCGGTTGCTGCGCCGGGTGGCGGCCTCGCCGTCGAGGTCGGGCGTCACGTCGAGCTCGAGGTAGCTGCGCAGGCTGGAAAGAGGGTTCATGACGTCATCACCGGGAGAAACCAGGGCCGCCAGCGATGCAGAAGGCCCGAAAGCGCAGGAGTATTCGGACAGAGGCAGGCCGGGTCAAGCGCATATTGCGCAACCGGCGTCATAAAACCGATGGCCGCCGGGGGCGGAACTGGCGGGTGTCGCGGTAGTAGTCGGCGCACTCGCTGGCCGGGGTGAGGCCGGGGATGCCGAGGAGCGGCAGCGGCACCAGGCTGGCCTTGCCGAAGGGCTGCCCCGGGCTGGCCAGGTGCGTGGCGAGCCAGGCGTCGGCCTCAGCCTGCCGGGCCGGCAAGGGCAGCGCAAGCCAGTCGGCGTCGACGACCCGGTGGATGGCCTTGGCGCACAGGCCGAAGAAGGGTTCGCGCAGCTGGTCCCAGCTGGCGTGGCCGAAGACCAGGAAGCGCGTGGTGGCAAGGAGCCGGGCGCGCCGCTGCCAGAAGGCGGCCTCCCAGGCGTGGGCAGCCAGCAGCGCGGAGATCTCGGGGTCGGCGGAGACGACGAGGACGCCGCATTCGTCGAACTGGGTCAGGGCGTCGCGCCGCGGGCCACGGCCGGCGAGCCCGGCGGCCAGGCGGCTGTGCTGCTCGGTGAGATGCAGCGCGTTGCAGGCGGCCTTGCTGCGCGGCCACACGCACCAGGCGAGGGCGTTGAAGAAGTCGTGCCAGTCATCGGCGCGGGTCGGCACCTCGCCGGTGGCATCGATGTGCTGCTCGTAGGCGGGCAGCTCGGCCGGCGGCGGCACGAAGCGGATCGGGCGCCCGCTGCCGCTGACGGCGCCGGGCGCGTGTTCGAATAGCAGCGCGTCGAGCTCGGCCACGCCGGGCAGCCCGCCGGTGAAGCGGGCCAGCAGCGGGGCGATGGGTTCGTAAAGGGGGCGGCCGGCGAGGCCGGCGGGGGTCATTCGCCGGCGGGCCGGATGGGCACGGGGGCCTTTTCGGCGGGGACGAATTCGAGCTTGTCGTTCTTGCGGGTGAAGGTGCCGACCAGCTTGCCGGGGGGCTCGGCGGGGGCGTCCTTCCAGCGCTGGAACTCGCACTTTTCGGTGCCAGCGAGATACCAGCTCTTGCCCTGCTTGAGGGCCCACAGGTAGTCACCGGCCTCGAAGACTTCCATCTTGACGCTGCCCGTAACGCCGGACTTGATGTCGTGGCGGCGCAGGCAGGTGGGCATCCGCGAGACCACCACGGCCTGCTCCACCTCGCTGCTCCAGAACCAGCGCTGCTCCCGCACCAGGGAGATGGAGTGGTCCTTGCCTTCGATCAGGTAAGCCGCGCCTTCGTACTCGCAGGCGGCAAGCAGGGGCACGGCGGCCAGGATCAGGAGCGATTTGAGATGGGCGGGCATGGCGGATCTGAAGTTCAGGCCAGTTTCCAGCCGATGGTCTCGCCGGCGCGCAGCGGCACCAGCGGATCGTCCGGCAGGTAATCGACGGCCGCCGGCACCTGCCAGTCTTCCTTGACCAGCGTGATGGTGTCGGCGTTGCGCGGCAGGCGGTAGAAATCGGGCCCGTTGAAGCTGGCGAAGGCTTCGAGCTTGTCGAGGGCACCAGCCTGCTCGAAGGCCTCGGCGTAGAGCTCGATGCCGGCGTGGGCGGTATAGCAGCCGGCGCAGCCGCAGGCGGCTTCCTTGGTGCTCTTGGCGTGGGGCGCCGAGTCGGTGCCGAGGAAGAACTTGTTGCTGCCCGAGGTGGCCACCTTGACCAGCGCCTCGCGGTGGGTTTCGCGCTTCAACACCGGCAGGCAGTAGTAATGGGGGCGGATGCCGCCGGTGAAGATCGCGTTGCGGTTGTAGAGCAGATGGTGGGCGGTGATGGTGGCGCCCACGTTGGGCCCGGCGTCGCTCACGAACTGCGCCGCCTGGGCGGTCGTGATGTGCTCGAAGACGATACGCAGGGCCGGGTGGCGCGCTGCAAGCGGCGCCAGCACGCGATCGATAAAGACACGCTCGCGATCAAAGATATCCACGTCACCATGAGTCACCTCGCCATGTACACAAAGAACCACGCCCCGTTCGGCCATCCGTTCGAGGACGGCGTCGATGCGGGCGATGTCGGTGACACCCGCGTCCGAGTTGGTGGTGGCGCCGGCCGGGTAGAGCTTGGCGGCGACCACGAAGCCGCTGTCGGCGGCCTTGTCGATCTCTTCGGGCTTGAGGGTGTCGGTGAGGTACAACGTCATCAGCGGGTCGAACTTGAGGCCGGCGGGCACCGCGGCGAGGATGCGCTGGCGATAGGCCGCGGCCTGCTCGACGGTGGTCACCGGCGGGCGCAGGTTGGGCATGATGATCGCGCGGCCGAAGCGGCGCGCGGTGTCGGGCACCACGGTGGCCAGCGCGGCGCCGTCACGCACATGCAGATGCCAGTCGTCGGGGCGGGTGAGGGTCAGGGTGGGCATGGCGGTCTATCCCTTGGGCGGATTCAATCCATCATTTTACCAGCCCCCGGCGGCCTCCCCGCCAGCCCTTACAGCGGCCCGGGCGGAGCGCTCCGGTCGGCAATCCGACCGCCCCACCGGCCCGCCATCCGGAAATCCGAACGCCAGGCCTTGTGTGCCGCCGGGCGGCTTCAATCAATTCAAGCACTTGCAGAAAAACAGCGCGCATCGAAGGGCTGGCACGCCCCGTGCAATGGATAAGGCACACGACGCCACGACGTCGCCACCCACGCCAATCCGGGAGACACCACGATGCGCACCCCCTTCAAACTCGCCGCCGCCTGCCTGATCGCCGCCGGGCTCGCCCAGCCGGCTATCGCCCAGGAATCCCCCACCCTGCAGAAGATCAAGGCCAGCGGCAGCATCGCCCTCGGCCACCGGGAGTCGTCGATCCCCTTCTCGTACTACGACGACAAGCAGCAGGTGGTGGGCTACAGCCACGAGCTGATGCTGAAAGTGGTGGATGCGGTGAAGGCCGAGCTGAAGCTGCCGAACCTCACGG
>NZ_BJNV01000096.1 GCF_006539865.1 Zoogloea ramigera | reverse complement strand
CGCAAAAACCTAGATTTATCGGCATTGATCGCCATACACGAATCCGAAAAATATCATTGAAAAATATAGGATTTCCGTCAATACAGATTGAGCGGCATTGATGGACGTTGCTATAATTTGGCTACACCATGGCTACACGAGCCGTCCATGTAGCCAGATCAGGAGCCGACACCATGCTGCGCGAACGATTGACCCCCGACCGAATCCGGCGCTTCACCTGCCCGGCCGATGCGAAGCAATCCTTTCTGTGGGACACCGACGCGCCGCGGCTCGCCGTTCGTGCGACTACCGGCGCCAAGTCCTTCATCTTCGAGGCCAAGCTGAACCGGCAAACGATCCGGGTCACCATCGGCGACGTGAAGGCGTGGAACCTTGACGACGCCCGCGCCGAAGCACGCCGACTGCAGACGCTGGTCGACCAAGGCACCGACCCGCGCCAAGAGAAGGCGGAGCGCATCGCCGCCACCGTAGCAAAGCAGGAAGCGGCCCGCCGGGTTGAGGCGCCCGCCCTCGACGCCTGGAAGACCTACATCGAAGCGCGGACGACGCGATGGAGCCCGCGCACCCTGCTGGATCACCAGCGCCTGACCGCACCAGGCGGCAAGCCCAAGACCCGCGGCCGCAAGAAGGGTGAAGGCGACACCACGCAGCCGGGCATCCTGCTGGCGCTGCTGTCCGGGCCGCTGGCCAAGATCGACGCGCCCGCCGTCCGCAGCTTCCTGAAGGACGAGGCCGAGCGACGCCCAACGCAGGCGCAAAACGCCTTCGTGCGCCTGCGCGCCTTCCTGAACTGGTGCGCCGATCGCCCCGAATACAAGGGCCAGATCCACGCCGAAGCCTGTGCCTCCCGGCTCGCCCGCGATGAACTGCCCCGCAAGGCCGCCAAGGACGATTGCCTTCAACGCGAACAGCTCCCGCTGTGGTTCGAGCATGTCCGCAAACTCGCCAACCCCGTGCAGGCCGCCTATCTGCAAACCCTGCTGCTGACCGGCGCCCGCCGCGAAGAGCTGGCCGGGCTCGCCTGGACCGACGTGGATTTCCAATGGAAGAGCCTGACGATCCGGGACAAGGTGGAAGGCGAGCGCACCGTGCCGCTGACGCCCTACGTCGCGTCCCTGCTGTCCGCCCTACCCCGCCGGAACGAGTGGGTTTTCAGCAGCCCCGGCGCCAAGTCGGGACGGCTGCAGGAGCCGCGCATTCCGCACAACAAGGCGCTGGCCGCCGCCGGCCTCCCCGCCCTCACCCTGCATGGCCTGCGCCGCTCCTTCGGCACCCTGGCCGAGTGGGTCGAATGCCCGACCGGCGTAAGCGCGCAGATCATGGGGCACAAGCCGTCCGCCCTGGCCGAGAAGCATTACCGCCGCCGGCCGCTAGATCTGCTGCGCATGTGGCACACCAAGATTGAGGGCTGGATTCTCGAACAGGCCGGCATCGAGCAGCCGGGCGAGGAGCAAGCAGCGGGCCTGCGGGTGGTGGGTTGATCGAATTACATTGAAACTCGAAACTTTACGCTATACAATTCAGCATGATTAAGAGCTTCGAGCACAAAGGGCTTCAAGCCTTCTTCGAGATGGGGAGCAAGGCCGGCATTCAACCGCACCACGCGCCGAAACTGGCCCGCCAACTGGCGCGCCTGCACACGGCGAAGGCTTCCGAGGACATGAACCTGCCGGGCTGGCGCCTGCACTCTCTGCAAGGCGACCTGGCGGGGCACTTCTCGGTGACGGTGAATGGCAACTGGCGCCTGACGTTCCGCTTCGACGGGGGCGACGCAGTCTTGGTCGATTACCAGGACTACCACTGAAAGGGAATCAGCATGACGACGATGTTCAACCCGCCCCACCCCGGCGAAACGCTGCGCGAGGACGTGCTCCCGGCGCTGGGCCTGACCGTGACCGAAGCCGCCGCGCAGCTTGGCGTGACCCGCGCGGCCCTGTCTCGAGTGCTCAACGGCCGCGCAGCCATCTCCCCCGAGATGGCGCTGCGCCTTGAGGGCTGGCTGGGCGTGGAGAACGGCGGCAGCGCCGACGCCTGGATTACCCAACAAGCCGCCTACGACCTGTGGAAGGCCCGTGTCGCCGGCGCACCGGTAGTGAAGCGGGCGCCGGAGTTGCTGGCGGCCTGACCGAGTCTTACCGCCGCCGGACGGCCTCCGGCAAAGAAGCGGGCCAAGCAGGTGTTGCAGCACCGGCCGGCCCTGACCACCACGTGAAAAGGAGTTCACATAATGGCTACTCGTAAGTTTATCGGACGTTCAACCACGTTCAACAAAATCAGCATCCGTTCCAAAAAATGCACAGGGATGAACAAACGCGCTGATCTGGATGACCTGATGGCCATCCTGGTGGAGCGCCAGCGCGCGGCGGTCTGTCTCCGCAGCAAAGGCGTGCCGGACGATCAGGCAGCGCAGTGCGGATGTACTTTCTGCTCGCCTGAGGCCCAGCGCGAAAAGTTCGGGGCAACCATCGAAGAAATGGACGCACAATTTTCCGAGAAGGCGGCATGGACCGCTGCACGGTGGAGAATGCGCTACGTCCGGGGCATGCTCGCCTATGAGCGCGCCCGGCACGACTGCCGGAAATCTGCCGCGATCAGGGGGCGGTGATGGGCGCGCTGGAACATTGCCGGCCGCCTGAGGCCCCTGTCTTCGACGGCGAGACCGACGCCCGTCAGCAGTTGCTCGGCCTGTTCGGGGCTGAACGGATGAAGTCAGTCGTTGGATCGTGCTTGAGGCTGGGGCAGATGGACTTCGCCGGCCTGGTGCGTCTCCAGGCAAACGACCCGGCAGCTTTCTCCAGGGAGTACGGGGCCGCGGACGATTTGCTTGCTTGGGCCCAACAGGTCAAGGGCTTGGCCGATCAGATTTTCATCCGGGTGGCTGCGGCAAAGGCTGATTGGGATTGATGGGACTGCCGGGAGCTCTTCGTCAGATCTCCCGGTTGTATTGCGCCTCGTAGATAACCATGAAAAAGCTGCCCAGACTTCCCGAACACCCCACGCTAGACGAGGCTGCAGAATGGCTGACTGAGGCTTCTTCCGACGAAGTCTGGAGTACGTCCTCGGTACTGTCGCGGCTGCTCGAGTGGAAGACTCCCGAGGTTCTGTCCGATGGCACCGTTCGTCAATCTCGGGTAGCCACCTCCCGAGAGGTATGGGTGGTGGTGCCCCCGGGTGAAGTAATGACTGATCAAGTCGACGGTGCCGAAGTGGTGACTCGAGGAGGTCAGTTGGCCTACATCCTTGAGCCGATTGACTTGTTTGTCAAAACTGTTTTGCACTGCGGCGAAGCCGTCCCTAACAACGGGGTGAGCACCCCAGCCGGTAGGCGCTTCCACGTGACCCGCAGTTTTTCCGTGCGCGATATCCGTATCCTGAAAAACGACGTCTTCGATTTGCTTCCCGCGTTCGATCGGTTGATGTTTGAGCTGGACCGTGGGGAGTACTCCGATTTGGCGCGGCTGGTGGATGGCGGTGCCCATGGTTCGGCAGTGAGCCCAACCATCTTGAACCAGTCCGCTGGCGAGCAAGGAGCGCAGGAATACACGGGGTATCTACCCGCACCAACCGCCAGTCGCGTCCTGACCGAGCAGCCCGCCCGCGCCGAAGCTGAACCAATGCCAAGCGAAGAGCGGATACCTGGAAAGCTGCCGCGCGTCGCCGTAGGAAGGCTCGCAGTAAAAGCTGCTTGGGAAATTGAGATGGATGTGGGGCGAGCAACCACCGCGCTGGAAGTGATGAAGCGCCTTCAGTCCTGGGCAGATGAAGGGAAGGAGCCGGAGTATCTAATCCGCTCCGACAGGACAAAGAGGTGTGTAATTTGGAACGCGGGGAGAAAAGAAAAAGAATATGACGAGGAGGCGTGTGACAAAACCATCAAGAGATGGATGGAAAGCCGACGCTAGACAGACAGTAAAGACACTAGCGAGACAGTAGGCCCGCTAACAAAAGTACCGGCGTTGAAGCGAATTTAATTGCATCTGTCCGAGCAATGGCACCCGCCAGAGCCGGCCCCGACAAGGAGCCTGACAGATGCAAACCGCAACCACCCCCACCTCCCGGCGCAACGATGCGCCGCTCGCCACCCTCACTACCAAGCGCACGGACTACGCGTCCATCCTGCGCACTTACTCCACCGACGAGGCCGCCGCTGTCCTGAAGGTCAAGCCGCAGACCCTGCGTGCTGCCGTGTGCCGCGACGGCGCATATTTCGGTGTTTGCCCGCAGAAAGCCCGCAACCGCTTCCTGGTGTGGGACGCGGCCGCCATTGATGCTCTGCTGAATGGTGAGGTGGCCTAAATGTCCGCCTCCAGACGTGACGACACCTGCGGCGTAGGCACGGGGGCGTACCCAAGGCCGACGTCAGTGAAAGGGCGCGTGCTGGCGGTCCTGCTGACCGGCGCAGAGCTGACCCACTTGGATTGCTGGGAGCGGTTTGGCAGTTCGCGACTGGCCCACCACGCTTTCGTCCTGCGTGGGGCGGGCTGGCCCATCCAAACCGTCGAGCGGTCAGTGCCTACCTCCGACGGCCGCCTGGCGGCGATTGCTTACTACGCGCTCCCGGCGGCGACGATCGACCAAGCCGGCGAAGCCGGGACGGCCTACATCGCCGCGGTGGCTGCGGCCGGGGGGCAGCCATGATTACCGCCCTTGTCACCGGAAAGCTCGCTGCCCTCGCCCAGTCGCGCAGCGATGGGCCCAGCGGCCGCCCCTTCGTCACGGCTCGCCTGCAGGTCCGACAGGACGCGGGAGACTTCGTCGCCGTCTTTGCCTCGGCCGCCGATCCCGCCGTTATGCGCACGCTGCTGGAGGCCGAGCCAGGCGCGACTCTGACGCTCGGCGGCGAGCTCGTTGCATCCGTCTGGATGCCTGAGGATGGATCGCCCGTGCGCCCGTCGCTGCGCCTTCACGCAGACCAGGTTACTGTGCTCCGGCCCAGCCGTCGGAGAGTCCGCCAGCTGCGGGAGAAAGGCGAGGTGTCGTCATGAGCCACGTTGACGATTTCGCCCGGGCCGTCGGTGAAGTGGCCGTTGCGATGCACACGGGGACGGCAGACCGCCTTAGCGACGAGACCCTGCTTGCGTTCCTTGGGATCGTTGGCACCAACGACCAACTGCCAGACCACCTCCGGGCCGTGCTGGCCGCGGTGGTGGCCGAGCTCCTGCTGCGGCCGATCGACGCGGCAGATGTCCGTGCAGCCCCCCATTTGATCCACTGACGCCCATGGAAAAGTTTTCGCTCATCCCCAATGCCGTCTTTGGAGACAGGCGGCTGACGTTCGAGCAGATGAGGGTTCTGTGTGGGTTGTACTCGTTCTGCAACAGCGAGCGGACCTGCTGGCCGAGCCGACAGGCTATTGCCGAACGGACCGGCGTTCACCCGGCAAACATCAGCACGGCTACGACCGCGCTTGAGAGGTTGGGGTGGGTCACGAAGGCAGGGCGCGGCGGAAAGTCGAAGGCGACGCGCTACCTACTCCATGTTCCCGATACCCTCGCCGAACAGGCTACGGTAGCTCAGTCGGCAACGGTAGCCGATTCGGCTTCTCATACCGTAGCCGAATCGGCTACACCACCCCTAGCCGATTCGGCTACACGCATAGAACTAACCAGTGAACTGACCAGTGAACATACCAAGGGCCGCGCAACTTCGTGCGGCGTCCCCGCCGCCTCGCTGAAGACCGAGATTCAAAAAACCTCCCGCAGTAGGAACGCTACAAGATCGGCAATGACCTTCACCGCGTGGTGCGAGGAAGTCCGCGCCAAGGGAGAAAAGTTCATCAGCGATTACGCGCCGGTCTGGGATTACGCCAAGAAGGTGAGCTTGCCCGAGGAGTTCGTCATGCTTGCCTTCCAGGTCTTCAAGGACCGCTACACGAACGGAGAGAAGGGCAAGCGGAAGACCTATAGCGATTGGCGCGCAACCTTCCTCAACGCCATCAAGGCCGACTGGTTCCGACTGTGGCGCGTCGATGCGGATGGCCGCTACTGCCTCACCAGCGCCGGCCTGCAGGCTGATCTCGAGCATCGGAAGGCTGCGTGACCCTCGCCCGCGTCTGGCACTCCATGAGCCAACCCGGCGCCTGCCGCTTGGATCGGCGTAAGGGGCGAGGGGCGGCTTTGACGGGAGACTCTGCACCACCCCGCCCGAGAAAACGCACCAGCGGGCCCGTATTCAAGCCGCAGCCCCAAGCGCGCCACTGACTTCTCCCGATTCCAGCGGGAAAGCGGAAACCCTTCACGGGCGAGGGCTGCAAGGCGCTTTCCGGCCCTCTCTGCCCGCCAGCCCGAACGGTGAATCGCGAAATTTTGATGTACGGCGGGGCGTCGTGAAATTCAAATTTGCTTATCGGGAATCTTTACGGAGTTCAAAAATGCCCAAACCCCCTCTTCCTGGACGCGATGAAGCCTTCGCGGCGATCCGGCAACACCTGATCGCCCACGGGCGAGACGGAGTCATGGACCTCCGTTCCGAACGCTGGGGGCACGTCCCGGTACAGACTTGGTACAACTGGGTCGCCAAGGCCAAAAGCGCCAAGCCGACCGCGGCTGACCTGGCCGTGGCTCGAGATACGCTCTGCCGCAGCCTTGCAGACCCGGCGGTGCTCTCGCAAACGGTTGCGCCCGCCACCATGCCTGCCAGCGAATCCGCCGGCAGCCTCACCCCCGGCGAAGCCCGGCGCAGCCTCAACCTGATCGGGCGCCTCGAGGAACTCTGGCAGGACTGCCTGATGGTGCGCAAGCACGCCATCAAGACCGACAATCAGAGCGGCGAAGAAATCAAGCTGCTGAAGGCTTTCTGCCAGTCGATCAACATGCGAAACGGCATCATCGGCAACGTCCTGGCGGCCCTCGAGAAGCTCTGGAACATGCAGAAGATGCAGGACTTCCACGATGCAGTGATCGACGAGGTGCGCAAGGAAAGCCCCGAGTGCGCCGCGCGGATCGTGGCACGGATGACGCGGCTGGCGGCCGCATCGGGTGTTCAAGACGACGGGGCGAGGGTCTGAGATGGCATTCGCGACGATGGCACCTGAATTTCGGGTGACGCTTTACAAGACGCTAAACCGCCGGATGGTGACCAGCTCAGATAACGGGACTGTGCCAGCCTCCGAGCGCTTCTCCGGCGGCAAGCGGGTGATTGACCTCACGCCATTCTTTGGCGACGGCAGCGCTCTCGAGACGAGCAAGAGCGTGCGCGCGCCGGCCGGCCAGTGGTCCATGACCGTGGTGGACGAGATGGTGGTCGAGCACATGGATTCGCTTTACGGCCTGGTCGAGCCGATGGATGTGATCGAGATCCGCATGAGGCACCGGCCTGACCCGGCAGCGACCGGAATGGACCCACCGGTGGTGATGCGCGGTTTCGTCTGCGATGTGGGCCGCACCCTTTCGATGGGGGCAAATGGCGCGCCGGCGCGGGCGGTGACGCTGTCGGGCATGGACTACGGCAAGGTGCTGGAGATGATCCAGATTCGCTACCTGCCAAACTATGTGATCGGTCAGAACCTGCTGACGGTGCTGAACCTGTTCGTGAACTACGGCGTGGAGGCCAAGCCAAACCAGCCGGGTAACGACTTCGTCAAGCAGATCGTCGATAAGGTGATCAACCCTTTTCTCTACGACATCGCGGGGTTTAGCGTGTCACCTGACACGTGCAAGTTGAGCTATCTGCAGCAGATCGAGCACGAAGCAACGGCATCGGCCGGCACAATCAGTGCGTTTGGCGCGCAGGCGGCGCAAGGGACGCTGTGGGATGTTCTGCGCGGGCTCCTGGACGTGGGGCCGTGGACGGAACTGTTCATCGAGGATCGGCCGGAGGTGATGGACGACCCGAAGCGGCACGGCGGCGTGGTGCTGGTCTATCGAGACAATCCCTTCAAGGACCTGGATCCGGCGCGGGGCTACATCATGCCCGGGGCGACGAAGATCGACGCGCTGACGGTCGCCGATGATTCGGTCGTCGCGCTGAATGTCGGGCGGTCGGATGCGAATGTCGCCAACTACTTCCAGGTGAACATGCCGCGGATGAGCTTGATCGATGGGGCGACGATGAGCTTGGCCGGCCAACAACGCAACCCGGATGCCTTCTACCTGACGAAGCACCCCAACGCCACGCCGACCCTGTACGGGCTGCGCTTCATGGAGGCCGACACCCAGATGGGCGGCGCTGACAGCCTCGGGCGCGTGGATGGCCAGTCTGCAGCGGCGGTGAAGGAGGGGCAACGCAAAGACCAGCTGTGGATCGACCAGCGGCGGGCGCAGCTGATGGCGATGAATAAGGACAACGTCGTCTTTGAGAGCGGCACGATTACGCTGCGGGGACAGGCCACCCTTCGGCCGGGGATGTACCTGCGCATTCAGCACGGGCCGTCTGACGCGGCGCTGCGGCCCTTCGTGTGGGAATCCTACGTGGTGGCTGTGCAGCACCGCATGGTGCCGTATCAGGGCTTCGTGACCGTGGCCACCTTCGAGCGTGGAACGATGTTCGCGGAGCACATCCGTCGCGGCGCAGGCCTGGATTCGGCTTACCTGGCAGAGTGGAATCAGGGCGGGGCACTGGGGTGACCAGAACGCAGCCGCCACTTCAATAATGGCCCGCTGGCGTTGTTGTCGGCCAGCAGGATCGGTTTCGCGCTGCTTCCCCTGAGCCCGGCGGACGCAGCCTACTACACGAGGAACCCATGGCAACCTTCAAACTGAGTTTGAACGTCTTCGTTCAGGGAGCACCGATCCAGGCGGACGCGCTGAGTCATGCGCGTCGGGCGCTGCAGAAGATCGGCATGGAGACACGGAGCCGGTGGGCGGACCTGATCGAGCAGAGCCCATCGATACCCCGGGAGCAGAAGGATGAATACGTCCAGTCGCTGACGGTGGAGAATACTGGCCCGCTGAAGGTGTCCGTCTATTCGGACTGGAAGTACGCCTACGAGATCGAGAACGGGCGGCCTTCGCGCGACCTGAAGAGGATGCTGGATACGTCGCTGAAGGCGCGGGTTTCTGCGTCCAAGAAGAACGCCGGCAAGCGTTACCTGATCATCCCGCTCCGGCACTCCTTGGCGTCGATGCCGGGGCCGGTGCGCTCTGCCGCGAAGATGCTCACGAAGTCGGAGGTGACGGGCATGGGCGCGCGGCAGTCCGGAACGGGGGCCTGGGACATCAAGACGAAGGCGCCGTTGCTGGTGGCCCAGCGGAAGTACAGGTGGGGCGACAAGCTGCCGGCCGGCCTGGCGCTGAAGAAAGCTGATCACCACAAGACCGACATCTACGCCGGCATGGTGCGGATGAACACCAGCGCAGGAAAGGCCAAGTCGTCGGCTTACCTGACCTTCCGGACGATGATGGAAGGCTCTGCCGGCTGGATCACGAAGCCGGTGCCGGGCGTCTTCCATGTGCCACAGCTTGCGAAGGACATCGAGCCGATGGCGCGCCAGTTCCTCCAGTCGGCGGTGCGCTTGCCGGCCGGCGTGTGATGGGGTGGTCCCGGGTCTCACCGCCAGCATTGCCGTTCGAAACCTGTGACGGCCCGATGTCCGCATGGACATCGTTCGGCAAGTCAAACTCCTCCCCGGCATCAACTACCGCGAGCTGGCAGGCGTACCAGGGCATTACTTCGATTGCGGCCGGATGCGGGCGGTACTGACGCCCGAGGCGTGTGCGTCGAACTTCCTGGGCTCGGCCGTCCTGGGCGAGGGGCGCTACGCCAGTTGCTACCGCTGCCCCATCGGCCATGGGCATGCCGGGGAAGCTGGCGGGCAAGATCCTGCACCCGATCGCGGTTGGCGCTGCTGCCGCTGCGGGCCTTCGGGACAATCGCGCATCATCGGCCGGACGCTCTGCGTCTCCTGCTACAACCGCACGAAGGAGGCGCTTCTGCAACGGGATGGGCGCGGAAAGGTGCCGGTGGGCATCATGGCCGGCCTCCGGCCGGGCTGGGCCATTGTGGGCGAGCTGCCAAAGCCAGAAGCCGACGACGCCCCCCGGGAGATTGTTCGACCGCTGGAGGGTTCGCGGACGGTCCTGTCGGCAACGCCTGGGCTTTACCAGGCGGGCCCGGGGCGCATCATGCTGACGGCACTTGTCGAGGGTGCCGACGAGCTGCAGCGGGTTATCCGGCGGCGGTTGCCGGGTGTGGCCGTCCAAGCTTCTGGCGTTGAGCCGACGCTACTCGAGTTTCACGAGGCGGGGATTGATCCGAACGACTGGCTTCGGGCTCCGGCCCCATTGACATCGCATTGACATAGGTTAAAGCTGGGTGCGGCCTTCTTTGAGGTCATGCGCGGGGCGGTGCGCTCCCCGTGCGTGGAGATATCCGACATTCCATCTGGACGCCGTCCACCTTGCGCAACCTCATTGAGCACTGGAAGCTGGCTGGCCTCAAGCGCCTGCAGGGCATGCGCGAGGACTTCCTGCGCCTGGTGAGGCGCGCCGATGGTGCGCGGGCCAAGGCCGGCGAGACGCAGCCGGAGGCGCTGCCCCTGGATCGCCCTCTGCGCAGATGGCCACCGGAGGAGCTGGAGAAGGTCAAGGCCTACCTTGAGGCCAAGGGGGGCGAACAATGGCCCTTCGACGATCACCTGCTGGCGATCGAGTGGATTCACCAGAAGTGGTGGCCGGCCGACGAGGTGCGCACGGTTGCACAGTGGGAGGCCGCCAAGGCGATATACGGGCAGCGCATTCGCCATTTAATGGCGTTTCATGGTCCGTTGGATTCGCTGATCGAACAGGAGGCGCAGCGGCGCCAGAACCAGCTTTTCCGGACATACCGCCTCCCGGTGGCGGACTTCGAGAGGCTCGTCATTCCGGTTGTGCTGCAGCACCCCTGTTCGCCCGACTCGTTCGATCAGGAGACGGTGGCTAGACTCTGGCGAACGATCAGCCCATCGCAGTCCGAACGACGTGGGGTACTCGATGAGTTGGGCTTTTGGCCTATCCCGCTCGAAGTCACCCAGACCGCGGCGCGTGTCGGTCGCTTCGCGCAGGTGCTGCTGGCGGCACGTGCCGCGGGTCACCAGACCCTGCAGCTGCATGTATCCGCCTGCAGTTGCAGGCGGAGCCAGTGCGGTGACGTCTGGGCTGTCGATGCCTTGCTTCAGAGCCTGGAAGGTGTTGCCTACCCGGCCCTGCCTCCACCGCAGTCCCGCTGCAGGATGTTGACGGACGAGGATGACGAGTGCCGCGCCTGGTGCGAGATATCCGTCACCCCCATGGATCGAGCCCGGCAACCTGCCGTTGATCCTGCGTTCGAACGGGAGCTTGATGAGATTGCCGACCGGCACTGGGCCAAGTTAGCGCAGCAATGAGGCCATGCTGCTGATGATCGACAACTACGACAGCTTCACCTGGAATTGCGCACGCCCTCGGTAACGGTCAGGCGCCGACATTCGCCTTGTAAGGGCGACGCTCTACCACCCCGGCCCGCCTCGCCACCCGTGCCCATCGTGTCGCACCGCATGGGGTCGTGACCCGACAATCGGTTTGCTGGCCCGTTGCTGTGACGACGCTCCCTTTCTCCGGCAAGTTGTCTGCAGCTTCGGGCTAGCCCCAACCACGCCCAGGAGGCACGAGTCATGAAAATTCCTGACGGACGAAACCGACGAAGGCCCGACGCAATGCTTGAGCAACTGTCGGAACGCCTCGCCGCAGCGCTGGACCGCCTTCGTGCCGCCGTGCTGGCGGGCGTGGACACCGAGCCGCACCGGCAGGCCGTGAGCGCCATTGAGGCTGACATTGCGCGCGAGCGCACCCGCCAGCAAGAGGCCGCCGCCGAGCAGGCGCAGCAACGGGCCTCTGCCGTGGCCGACCGCGCCGCCGAGCTTGCCGCCGTGAGCCACCATCGCGTGGCCAGCTGCATCCCGCCATTGCCCACCAGACCTGAGAGTACCAACGATGAGCATTGAAGCCGCAAGCCGTTTTGTCGCGCAAACGGAGCTAGCCCTGGAAGCCGCTCGCGAGGTGGAAGCCCACGCCAACGCAGCGGCCAACGCTATCGCCGAACGCATATCAGAAACCGAAAGCCGGTGCCGGAAAATCCGCGCCGACCATGCAGCCGGAAGGCTGACCGATGCGCAAGCTGGCGGGTTGTTCCATCTTGCCGAGCAGGACCGCGCCGACCTTCTGGGGCTACACCGTGACGCACTCGTGCAGGTCGGCGAAGCAGTGCGCCAGACGCAAGCGGCGCAGGACGAACACCGCCGCGCCATTGACGACCTTTCCAAGGCCGAAGCCGCCGCCCGTTTTGCTGCCATGCGTGCCTATGCCGAAGAGCTCGACAGCCGCTTGTGCCAGGCTGTTGCCGAACTGGCAGCGCTTGCACGACAGGCCGGTAGCACCGCCAATGGCCTGACCGCGTTGTTCCGTCCAAGCAATGCCTTGTCGTCCATGTGTCGATTTGGACAAGTACCGCCCGCCGCGCAGTCATGACTGCGTTCCAACCCGGCGCGGACAGCCGCCGCAACCGCAAGGGCCGCCCGCCGTCGTCGCGGACGCTGGCCGCGTTGATTCGTTCGACCATCGGACGCGATGCGCCGGCCATTTTAGAGCGTATCCGCCTGCTGGCGGTCGCCGGAGACCCGCAGGCCATCTCCGCAGCCGCTGTGCTGTTGGCTGCGACCATCGAGGCGACAGGCAGATGACACAGCAGCCCGCCCCCGTCCTGCTTCCCGATCAGGGGCGCCGCCAACTGCCAGCGTTGTTCAGCGCCTCGCGCACGGCTCTGCACGCCCTGTAAGAACGCTGCGACGACGTCGCCCCGGAGAGAGACCGACCCGCCCGCATGGCGGGTTTTTCGTTTGTGGCGCCGGGATTTGGGCGAGGGCCTACTTCCCCATCAACCGCGACGCCAGCCGGCGCCGCTTCTCGGCGGCCCGCTGGCTGCTTTTCACGTCGCGGATGAACAAGACGGCGGCCAGCACGGCCGCGCAGACGCACGCGCCGATGATGATGAACCCAATGATTCCGTGCATTTCCTGGCCGCTGCCTCGATCCCGGCGAACGCCGCCAAAACGATCTGTTCCGGGGGAAGCGTAACCCCGGCGTAACCCC
>NZ_BJNV01000095.1 GCF_006539865.1 Zoogloea ramigera | reverse complement strand
CCGCCCCCGCCGGCAAGTCCACGCCGGCGGATCGATGCGCTTCAAGCCGCCTTCACCCGCCCCGCCCCCGCGGCAGGCCGGATGAAGGCGGTCGACGGCCGCCGCCAGGCTCACTAAACTCCCGGCTTGGCCTTACCTCAAACAAAGCGAGAGAACCGATGATCAAGTCCCGTGCAGCCGTCGCCTGGGCGGCGAAACAGCCCCTCGAAATCACCACGGTCGACGTGGCGCCTCCCAAGGCCGGCGAGGTGCTGGTGCGCATCGTCGCCACCGGCGTGTGCCATACCGACGCCTACACCCTCTCGGGCGCCGACCCGGAAGGCATCTTCCCGGCCATCCTCGGCCATGAGGGCGGCGGCATCGTCGAGGCCATCGGCGAAGGCGTCACCTCGGTGGCAGTGGGCGACCACGTGATCCCGCTCTACACGCCGGAATGCGGCAAGTGCAAGTTCTGCCTGTCGGGCAAGACCAACCTGTGCCAGGCCATCCGCGCCACCCAGGGCAAGGGCCTGATGCCCGACGGCACCAGCCGCTTCAGCAAGGACGGCAAGCCCATCTTCCACTACATGGGCACCTCCACCTTCTCGGAATACACCGTGCTGCCCGAGATCTCGGTGGCCAAGATCAGCAAGGACGCCCCCCTCGAAAAGGTCTGCCTGCTTGGCTGCGGCGTCACCACCGGCATCGGCGCGGTGCTCAACACCGCCAAGGTCGAGGCCGGCGCCACGGTGGCGGTGTTCGGGCTGGGTGGCATCGGCCTCTCGGCGATCATCGGCGCGGTCATGGCCAAGGCCTCGCGTATCGTTGCCGTGGACGTGAACCCGGGCAAGTTCGAGATCGCCAAACAGCTGGGTGCCACCGACTGCATCAATCCCCTCGACTACGACCGGCCGATCCAGGAGGTCATCGTCGACCTCACCGACGGCGGCGTCGATTACTCCTTCGAGTGCATCGGCAACGTCAAGGTGATGCGCTCGGCGCTCGAGTGCTGCCACAAGGGCTGGGGCGAATCCATCATCATCGGCGTCGCCGGCGCCGGCGAAGAGATCTCCACCCGCCCCTTCCAGCTCGTCACCGGGCGCGTGTGGCGCGGCTCGGCCTTCGGCGGCGTGCGTGGCCGCTCCGAACTGCCCGGCTACGTCGAAAGAGCCCAGCGCGGCGAGATCCCCCTCGACACCTTCATCACCCACACGATGGGCCTCAACGACATCAACAAGGCCTTCGACCTGATGCACGAGGGCAAGAGCATCCGCACGGTGATCCACTACGACATGTGATCGGCCCCTGCCGGGCGCCTGCCCATCCCGCGGCGAAGCTGATGCGGCCTCCCGCGGGCCAGACGGGCGCCCGGCATCCGTAGCGCCCTCTTCGCCCTCCACCCGCAGGCCCGCACCATGACCCTCGCCCTCGTTTCCGAAAACCGCAGCTTCGGCGGCTGGCACCGCCGCTACCGCCATGCCTCCAGCAGCCTCGGCTGCGAGATGGTGTTTGCCGTCTATCTGCCGCCCCAGGCCGAAGCCGGCCCGGTGCCGGTGCTGTACTGGCTGTCGGGCCTCACCTGCACCGACGAGAACTTCATGCAGAAGGCCGGCGCCCAGCGCGTCGCCGCCGAGCTCGGCATCGCCATCGTCGCCCCCGACACCAGCCCCCGCGGCCCTGGCGTGCCCGGCGACCCGGACGGCGCCTGGGATTTCGGCCTCGGCGCCGGCTTCTACGTGGATGCCACCCAGGCCCCCTGGAGCACCCACTACCGGATGCACGACTACGTGGTGAACGAGCTCCCGGCCCTGGTCGAAGGCGCGCTGCCCCTCCTTCCGCGGCGAGGCATCAGCGGCCACTCGATGGGTGGGCACGGCGCGCTGGTGGCCGCCCTGCGCAACCCCGGCCGCTACCTGTCGGTGTCGGCCTTCGCGCCCATCGTCCACCCCATCGACTGCCCCTGGGGCCACAAGGCCTTCTCCCGCTACCTGGGCGACGACCGCAGCGCCTGGCGCGCCTGGGACGCCTGCGAGCTCATCGCCACCGCCCCCGAGCGCCTGCCCCTGCGGGTCGACCAGGGCGAGGCCGACAGCTTCCTCGCCGAGCAGCTCAAGCCCGAAGCCCTCGAAGCCGCCTGCCGGGCCGCCGGCCACCCCCTGCAGCTCCACCGCCATCCCGGCTACGACCACAGCTACTACTTCATCGCCAGCTTCATCGAAGCCCACCTGCGCCACCACGCGGCCGCCCTCCTCCCCTGAACCCCAGCCTTGCCGCCCACCAGGCACTGCGCGATCGGCAAAGCGCGCAGCCACGAACGACAAGGCTTCCGAATCGGTGGAAAGCCGTGCCAGTTCGGTAACGGCTTGGTAATTTTTCTCCCCCACCCCACCCATCTGCATCAGGTGTTCGAAGTGCAGCGACAAGGGCGCCCCCCCGCCCGGCGTAGAGGTCGAAAAAACAGCCTTGAGATTTTCGAATGACTGTATATGATTACAGTTAACGAGGATCTCATCATGTCGCCACGCTTCATCTGTCCCCACTGCCACAGCCCGGTCGATCCGGCCAGCCTGGAGTTCGCCTCCAGCGCCCAGGCTTACTACCGCATCTGCCCCGTCTGTGACGAAGCAGTGGTGGTTGCCCTCGCCCCGGGCCTCGCCGTCGCCGAGCGCGCTCCCGCAGCCGGCGCTCAAACAGCTCAGGAGCACGCAGCATGAGCGATCTGTCCCCGCCCCTCGCCACGGCCGCCCTGCCCGACTA
Organism: Zoogloea ramigera; assembly: GCF_006539865.1. GTDB lineage: Bacteria > Pseudomonadota > Gammaproteobacteria > Burkholderiales > Rhodocyclaceae > Zoogloea > Zoogloea ramigera. Next base: position 10,477 of record NZ_BJNV01000095.1, on the reverse strand, counting down.
CCTCGCCAGCCTCAACACCGCCCAGCGCGAAGCCGCGCTGCACGGCTGCGGCCCAAATGCCGACGCCGGCCCGCTGCTGGTGATCGCCGGCGCCGGCTCGGGCAAAACCAACACCCTCGCCCATCGGGTCGCTCACCTCCTCGCCCAGGGGGCCGACCCCTCCCAGATCCTGCTGCTCACCTTCTCGCGCCGGGCCGCCGACGAGATGATCCGCCGCGTCCAGCGCATCGCCGCCAAGGTCTCGCCCCGCCACGCCCGCCTGGCTCAGGGTGGCTTTCCGTGGGCCGGCACCTTCCACAGCGTGGGCGCCCGCCTGCTCCGCGAGTTCGCCGGCCGCATCGGCCTCGACCCGGCCTTCACGATCCACGACCGCGAAGACTCCGGCGACCTCATGAACCTCATCCGCCACGAACTCGGCCTGTCGGCCAAGGGCAAGCGTTTTCCCCTCAAGGGCACCTGCCTCGCCATCTATTCGGCAGCGGTCAACACCCAGGCCTCCCTCACCGAAGTCCTGCAAACGAGCTTCCCCTGGTGCGCCGGCTGGGGGCAGGAGCTGCGCGATCTCTTCCTCGCCTACGTCGAAGCCAAGCAGGCCCAGCAGGTGCTCGACTACGACGACCTGCTCCTTTATTGGGCACAGATGGTCGCCGAACCCGAGCTCGCCCACGAGGTCGGCGCGCGCTTCAGCCACATCCTGGTAGACGAATTCCAGGACACCAACCGCCTGCAGGCCGGGCTGCTGCTGGCCATGCGGCCCGACGGGCGCGGCCTCACCGTGGTCGGTGACGACGCCCAGTCCATCTACAGCTTCCGCTGCGCCACGGTGCGCAACATCCTCGACTTTCCCGGCCAGTTCAGCACACCCGCCCGGCGCATCACCCTCGATCGCAACTACCGCTCCACCCAACCCATCCTGGCCGCCGCCAACGCCGTGATCGCCCAGGCGAAGGAGCGCTTCAGCAAGGATCTCTGGAGCGAGCGGATCTCTGGCGAAAAACCCCGGCTCGTGTCACTGCGCGACGAGTCCGATCAGGCCGCGTGGGTGGTCGATCAGGTTCTGGCCCGCCGCGAAGCCGGGCTCCGGCTCAAGGCCCAGGCGGTGCTGTTCCGCGCAGCCCACCACAGCATGCGCCTCGAGATCGAACTCACCCGGCGCAACATCCCCTTCGTGAAATTCGGCGGCCTCAAGTTTCTCGAAGCCGCCCACGTCAAGGACGTGCTGGCCATCCTGCGCTGGACGCAGAACCCCCGCGACCGCGTCTCCGGATTCCGGGCCATTCAGTTGCTACCGGGCCTCGGCCCCAAAACCGCCGGCCGCATCCTCGACAACCTCCAGGCCGCCCCACCCGGCTGCCTGCTTCTCGCCGAACAGCCCGTGCCCGAAGGCACTCGCAGCGCCTGGCAGGCCTTTGCCACAATGGTGGAGGCCCTGCGCGCCAGCACAACCTGGCCGGCCCCCATCGAACAGCTCGCCCAGTGGTACGAAGGCGAAATGGACCGCCTCTTCGACGACGCCCCGGTGCGCCAGGCCGACATCCAGCAGCTGGCCCGCATCGCCGCCACCTACCCTAGCCTCGAACGTTTTCTCACCGAACTCACCCTCGACCCGCCGGATGCCACCAGCGACGAATCCGGCGCACCGCTCCTCGACGAGGACTACCTCGTTCTATCCACCATCCATTCGGCCAAGGGCCGTGAATGGTCGGCGGTGTCGCTGCTCAACACCGTGGATGGCTGCCTGCCCTCCGACCTGGCCACCGGCAGCGAACACGAGATCGAAGAAGAAATGCGCCTGCTGTACGTGGCCATGACCCGCGCAAAAGACCACCTTGATTTGCTGGTTCCCCAGCGCTTCTACGTCACCGGCCAAGCCGCCGGCGGCGACCGCCACGTCTATGCAAACCGCACCCGCTTCATCCCCAGTCGCCTGCTTGGGTATTTCGACCAACTGAGCTGGCCACCCGCCGAACCTGCCATGCCAGCCGCCACGCCCGACCCCGGCGCCCGCCAGAACGCCATCGACCTGGCCGCCCGGATGCGGGCAATGTGGCAGTGAGCCCATACGGTCGCCAAGAGGCATCCCGCCGAGCGATGAGCCAAGAACGGGGTTCAGCTTTGCTAGCCCCACGGGCAGAAGCCACGAACACGGCAATCGTGATATTCGGGCCTATCACCTTATCACCGGAGCCCAGCCGATCACCGCCGCAGGTCAGGCACTTGGCGAGCCCACAGAACTTAGCAGGCCGCAAAGACATCGCCAGACAGCCTTGTGGCGGATTTGACCCAACATCAGCGATTGACCGGCTTCGACAGGCTCAAGCACCACCGAGCATTCGCAATCGAGCCGTCACCAACGCTCACACGGGAGCAGCCAGAAACACGCAAGTTTTCCGGGGAATGCTGCGCACGGGCTCACCACGCCCCGCCCGGTCACTCAGCCTCGCGGCGGAAGCGGGTCAGGCGCACATCCACGGTGAGCGACAACGCCGTCAGCGCGGCCGCCTTTGCGCGGCCCTCGGCGCTGGCACGGTACAGGTGGGGCGTCATCGTCAGCAGATCGCCAATCTGCTCCGCCCCTCCGAGGGTTACGGTGTAACGGAGGCTTTCAGCCGGCAGCACGCTGAAACCGGCCGGGCTCAGCGGCTCGGCAGCACGCTCTGGTTTGAGCGTCGGGTAGATGATCTCGCGCAACTCACGCAGGTGGTCCGGCCCGGCATCGACCTGCAGCAGCTCGCCACCAGGCCTGAGCACCCGGGCAAACTCCGCATAAACCGGAAAGCCGAACATGCACAGCACCCGGTCGAGCGTGGCGGGCAACACCGGCAGCTTGGCATTGCTGCCCACCACCCAGTTGGGCCGCTTGTCCTGCTTGGCTGCTGCCAGCACCGCCCATTTCGAGATGTCCAGGCCGAGCAGCGCCAGGCGCTGCCCATCTCCAGCCGCCGCCAACTCACGCAGGTAATAGCCCTCGCCACAACCCGCGTCCAGGCAGGCGGCGGCCCGGCCGGCAGGCAGGTTGGCCAGCACGGTACGGCTCACCAGCGCGGCGATGGGCTGGTAGAAACCGGCGTTCAGATAACGCCGCCGGGCGGCCACCATCTCCTTGCTGTCACCCGGATCGCGGGAGCGTTTCTGCTGGACGGGCAGCAGATTGGTGTAGCCCTGGGCGGCAAGATCGAAGCAGTGGCCGGCGTCACACCGCCAGCTCGTGCCATGGCGTCGCAGGGGGCCACCATCCAGTGGGCAGGCCAGGGCCTGGAATGGGGTGATCATGACTGCAGGCTCAGCCGGATCGCCTCGGCCAGCACCGCCGGGTCTTCGGCCCCCACCACCGCGTGGCGCCGGTCGATGATGAAGGTGGGCACCGAGGTCACGCCGAGGGCCCGCACCGCCCGCTCTTCGGCCAGCACGGCCTCACGGCCCTGGTCAGAGGCCAGCCAGACCGCCGCCGCAGTAGCGTCGTAGCCGGCTTCGGCCGCGACACGGCACAGCACCGCCCGGTCACCCACGTTCTCGCCCTGTTGAAACTGGGCACGGAACAAACCCTCGACCAGCCGTTCTGCGTCGCCCTGCTGCTGGGCCCAAAACAACAGCCGGTGGGCGTCCAGCGTATTGGCGCGCACCTGGATCTTCTCGAAGGCATATTCGAGGCCATGGGCCCGGCCAGCCTCGCGTATGCGCTCGAAGATCGCCTCGACCCGTTCGCGGCCACCGAACTTGGCGATAAGGAAAGGCATGTAAGGCTCACCCTCCGGGGGCGTGTCCGGGTTGAGAAAAAACGGCAGCCAGCGTTTGCGGCAGGAGAAATCGGGGGTGTCCTGGCGGACGAGCTCAATGGCGGCCGACAGGCGGCGCAGGCCGATAAAGCACCAGGGGCAAACGACGTCGGAGACGATTTCGATGGTCGGCATGGCGATAAAGTAGCGGCGGGGGCTGGAATGCACGCCCAGTGCGGAACGTGGAAGCCCGCATTGTTCCCCAATCCAGCCCGCCTGGCCATGCGCCATGGGGCAAACTTGCCCGGCCGGGCGATTGACTCCCCCGCCCCGGCCGCCCAGAATCCGGCGCCATGCCCAGCCTCGACACCCTCCTCGCCTTCCTCGGAATCTCCGTTCTGGTCACGCTGGCCCCCGGGCCCGACAACCTGATGGTCATCGGCCAGAGCCTGGCCCATGGGCGACGCGCCGGCCTGGCCTTCGGCATGGGCTGCGCGGCGGGCTGCCTCACCCACATCGCCTGGGCGACCCTCGGCATCGCGGCGGTGGTGCGCGCTTCGCCGGCCTTGTTCCTGGGCCTCAAGCTGGCCGGCGCGGCCTGGCTGCTGTGGCTGGGCGTTCAAGCCCTCCGGAGCGGCGGCACCCTGGCGCCGGCCCGCAACATGCCTAAGCGCCCGTGGCAGCGCGACCTCGCCCGCGGCTTCGTCGCCAACGCGCTCAACCCCAAGGTGGCGTTGTTCTTCCTGGCTTTCCTGCCCCAGTTCTCCAACCCGGCACGGGGCAGCCTTACTCTGCAGATGCTCGTCCTCGGCCTCGTCTTCATTGCCCAGACTGTTCTGATCTTCGGCAGCATGGCCCTGGCTGCCGGCAGCATCGGAGGCCTGCTGGCACGCAAACCCCGCCTCGGCCCCTGGCTCGATCGCCTGTGTGGCGTGCTTTTCATAGGGCTGGCGCTGCGGCTGGTGGTGGATGAATGAACACTGGCCCGGCACCCGGGCGTTCAGAACGCCACGGCCCCATAATCGAGCCTTCCCGCCGGGCTAGCGCCCGGCACTCAACCCGCCTTTACCACGATGCGACGCTCCCCCTCCGGCCCTCCCCCCACGCCCGCCAGCGGCGAACGCCACGACTGGCAGACCATCAAGAAGCTGCTGCCCTACCTGTGGGCCTGGAAGTGGCGGGTGATGTTCGCCCTCGGCTGCCTGATCTCCGCCAAGTTCGCCAACGTCACGGTGCCTCTGATCTTCAAACAAATCGTGGACGGCCTGGACATCTCCCGCGATCAGGCGGTCATCATCGTGCCGGCGGCGCTGCTGGCCGCCTACGGGGCGCTGCGCTTTTCGACGTCGATGTTCACCGAACTGCGCGAGATCGTCTTTGCGCGGGTCACGCAGCAGGCGGTGCGGGAGATCTCGCTGCAGGTGTTCCGCCACCTGCACGCGCTATCGCTGCGCTTTCACCTCGAGCGCCAGACCGGTGGCCTGACCCGCGACATCGAACGCGGCACCCGCTCGATCGGCTCGCTGATCAGCTACACGTTGTACTCGATCCTGCCCACGCTGGTGGAGATCAGCCTGGTGGTCGGCATCCTGCTGGTGAAGTACGAGCCGAGCTTTGCGATCATCACCCTCGTCACGCTGACGCTCTACATCACCTTCACCTTCAAGGTCACCAACTGGCGCACCGCCCTGCGCCGTCAGGCCAACGAACTCGACTCCGCCGCCAACGCCCGCGCCATCGACAGCCTGATCAACTACGAGACGGTGAAGTACTTCAACAACGAAGACTTCGAAACCCGCCGCTACGACACCGAGCTCAAAAAGTGGACGGCGGCCCAGATCACCAACCAGAAATCCCTCTCGTATCTCAACATGGGCCAGGCGGCGATCATCGCCGTGGGCGTCACCGCTATGATGTGGCGGGCCGCGTCGGGCGTGGCCGAGGGGCGCATGACGCTAGGCGACCTGGTGCTGGTCAACGCCTTCCTGATCCAGCTCTACGTGCCGCTCAACTTCCTCGGCGTGCTGTACCGAGAGATCCGCCAGTCCCTCACCGACATCGAGCGCATGTTCGGTTTGATGAGCACCCACCGGGAGATCGCCGACAGCAGCGGCGCCGGGCAGCTCGAACGGGGCCGCGCCGAGGTGCGCTTCGAGCACGTGGGCTTCGCCTACGACGCCAACCGGCCCATCCTCCACGACGTTGATTTCACGATTCCGGCCGGCGCCACGGTGGCGGTGGTCGGCCACTCGGGCTCGGGCAAATCCACCCTCGCGCGGCTGCTGTTCCGCTTTTACGACGTGCAGGCCGGTGCCGTGCGGGTGAACGGGCACGACATCCGTGAGCTCGGCCAGGACAGCCTGCGCGCGGCGATCGGTATCGTCCCCCAGGACACCGTGCTGTTCAACGACACACTCTTCTACAACATCCAGTACGGCCGCCCGGAGGCCAGCCGCGAAGAGGTCGAGGCCGCTGCCCGCGCCGCCCAGCTCGAAGACTTCATCGCGCGGCTGCCCGACGGCTGGGAGACCCGCGTCGGCGAGCGCGGGCTCAAGCTGTCGGGGGGCGAGAAGCAGCGCGTGGCGATCGCCCGCACCCTGCTCAAGAACCCCGACATCCTGATCTTCGACGAGGCCACCTCGGCCCTCGATTCACGCACCGAGAAGGCCATCCAGGCTCAGCTCGACGCCGCCGCCCGCGGCCGCACCACGCTGGTCATCGCCCACCGGTTGTCGACGGTGATGAACGCCGACGAGATCATCGTGCTCGACCAGGGCCGGATCATCGAACGTGGAACCCATACGCAACTGCTCGCCCGGGCCGGCGCCTACGCCCAGATGTGGGCCCTGCAACTGGAAGAGCGCGAGGCAGAGGAAGACCCGGCCTGAGGCGCCCAAACCACCACCAGCTTGCCGATGCTCAAATGACATCGTAGGCGGCCAGCGATGGGTTTATGCTTGCTCCAAACAATAAAGCGAGCCCGAGCCATGCCTACCCCGCTGCCGCCAGAACAACTCTACGCCGTCTGCGACCCCAGCACCCTAGGCTTCAGTAGCACCGACGAGCTGCCGGAGCTCGACTCCGCGCTAATCCACCCCCGCGCAGTCGGCGCGATGCACCTGGGGCTCGATATCCCCCACGAAGGTTACAACCTGTTCGTGCTCGGTGAGACGGGCAGCGGCCGCCACGCCATCATCCACCAGCTGCTCGAAGCCGAGCGCCGGCACGGCACGCCGCCCGCCGACTGGTGCTACGTGAACGACTTCAGCCATACCACCCGGCCCAAGCTGCTGCGCCTGCCCGGCGGTCGGGGTGCGCGGCTACGGGACGACATGCAGCATTTCGTCGAAGAGCTGATCCCGGCCATTTCGGCGGTTTTCGAGAGCGACGAGTACCGCAGCCGCATCGACGCCATGCAGGAGGAAGAAAAGCATCGCGAAGAGGCCGCCCTCCACGAGCTCGGTCATGCCGCGGCCGAGCTCGAGGTCGCCTTCCTGCGCACGCCCCACGGCTTCGCCTTCGTGCCGATGAAGAGCGCCGAGGCCACGATGTCCCAGGATGAGTTCGAGCAACTCCCCGAAGAGCGCCAGCTCGCGCTCACCGGGCACATCAAGGCCATGCACGAGCGCCTGCACAAGCTGATGAACGACTTCCCGCGCTGGCGCCGCGACATGCAGAACCGCATCAAGGAAGCCGGCAGCGAGGCCCTCCGCGCCACCGTCACCCATCTTGTGGATGACCTCAAGCCCGCCTACGCCGACCTGCCGGCGGTCGGCGCCTATCTCGACGCCGCCCTGCAGGACATCATCGAAAGCGGAGAATCCCTGCGCGAGAGCTCCCGCAGCGAGGATGACAGCGAGACCACCACCTACTCCGGGTCGATCGCCGTACAGCGCTACCTGGTCAATCTCCTCGTCGAAAACCCCGCCGACGGCGGCCGGCCGGTGGTCTACGAAGACCATCCGACCCTGCAGAACCTTGTCGGGCGCATCGAGCACGTGGTGCACATGGGCACCCTGCTGAGCAACTTCACCCTGATCCGCGCCGGCGCGCTACATCGGGCCAACGGCGGCTTCCTCGTCCTAGATGCAGTCAAGGTGCTATCCCAACCCTACGCCTGGGAAGGGCTGAAGCGTTGCCTGCGGGCCGGTGAGGTGCGGATCGAATCGCTGTCTGATCTGATCGGCCTGACCAGCACCGTCCAGATCGAGCCCGAGCCGATGGCGCTGGAGCTGAAGGTGGTGCTGATCGGAGAGCGCCTCGTCTATTACCTGCTAAGCCAGTACGACGCCGAGTTCCCCGCCCTCTTCAAGATAAACGCCGACATGGAGAGCGAGATACCGCGCTCGGCCGAGAACACCGCCCACTATGCCCGCCTGATCGCCACACTGGCCCGGCGGGACTCGCTCCCGCCCCTGTCGGCCGCGGCCGTAGCCAGGATCATCGAGCACGCCTCGCGGCTTGCCAGCGACGCCCAGCGCCTCAGCACCCGCACCCAGGCCCTCGACGACCTGCTCCACGAAGCCAGCCATTTCGCCGCAACCTCGGCGGCTCCGCGCATCGAAGTCGAGCACGTCGAGACAGCGCTGGCCGCCCACCGGCAACGCAACGAACGCTTGCGCGAACGCTATCGGGACGAAATCCTGCGCGGCACCTTGCTGGTGGACACCGCGGGGAGCCATGTGGGCCAGGTCAATGGGCTTGCGGTCATCCAGTTGGGCGACAGCAGCTTCGCCCATCCAGTGCGCATCACCGCCACCGCCCGGGTCGGCGACGGCGAAGTCATCGACATCGAGCGCGAAGTCAAGCTCGGCGGGCCGATACACTCCAAGGGCGTGCTGATCCTGTCGTCCTTCGTGGCGTCCCGCTTCGGCGCCAAGGCGCCCCTGTCGCTGCGGGCGAGCCTGGTTTTCGAGCAATCCTACGGCGGCGTCGAGGGCGACAGCGCATCTCTTGCCGAGTTGGCGGCACTGCTGTCAGCCATCGCAGGCGTGCCGCTGCACCAGTCAGTGGCGGTGAGCGGCTCGGTGAATCAGTTTGGTGCAGTCCAGGCCGTCGGAGGCATCAACGAAAAGATCGAAGGCTTTTTCGACATCTGCGTAGCCCGCGGCCTGTCGGGCGAGCAGGGCGTGCTGATACCCGCTGCCAATGTGGCCGATCTGATGCTGCGACGGGAGGTGGTCGATGCCGCCCGTGCAGGGCAGTTCCATATCTGGGCCGTCAGCGACGTCGACGAAGCCCTCGAACTTCTCACTGGCCTCACTGCCGGCAAAGCTGATGAAAAAGGTGAAATGCCCGCCGGCACCTTCAACGCCCGTGTGGCCGAAGGCCTCGCCAGACTCGCAAAAATGCGGCGCGACTTCGCTGCCACGCCCAAGCACACCGATCATAAGCCCAAGGGCTCCTGATGATGCGGGCTCAGCCACCGCTCCCGGCTGGAACACCATTGCGCTCACGACGGCTACGCAGGCAGTCCACGACCTCTTCGTCCTCAACCTGCTCGAAGCTGCGATAAAACTGCCCTACGGCCTGAAAGCCTGCCGGCGCGGACAGGCAAACCGTCTCGTCGGCATCGCCCCTGATCTCGGCAAGACTCTCCGGGGCGGCCACCGGCACCGCACAGATCAGCCATTCAGGCGCCTGCGCACGCACCGAATGCAGCGCAGCCCGCATCGTCGCCCCCGTCGCCAAGCCATCGTCGACAATGATCACCACCCGCCCCTTCAGGTCTGCCATCGATTGCTGCGGCGAATACAGTGCCCGACGGCGGCGCAGTTCCGCGAGACGGTGAGTTTTTTCGTCCTTCAGCCAAGCCCCATCGTCCTCAGATGCATCCGAGACAAAGGACCAGCCGGTCTCGTCAAGCGCACCGATCGCATATTCCGGATTCCAGCGCGAACACAATTTATGCACGAGCACCACATCCAGATCGCCATCCAGCGCATCGGCCACGATCGCAGCCATCGGCACCGCCCCTCGGGGGATCGCAAGAACAACAGGCTTCCGGCCTCGATAGCCGGCGAGCGCCGCAGCCAGCCTGCGCCCCGCATCCAGTCGATCAGCAAAGATCACGCCGGCCTCCCATCCAGCTTCAGCAGTTCAATCTTGAACTCAGGCTCATAGGGCGGGACATTGCACTCGATGACATCCGGTGGTGCGATATCGAGCCTTAGGCCAAGCACGTCTGCTCTCACAGGCAGACGCGCCGCCCCCCGATCAGCAAGCATCGCCACACGAATCTCTGCTGGCCCCTTTCGAACCAGATAATCCACCACCTTGAGCAAGGAATGCCCTGTATAGAGGACATCATCCACAATAAGCAAGGTGTAAGCACGGAGGTCCAATGCCTCATGTGAGGCATCCTCGGTAAGCTTCGTCTCTGGATACAGCAAGGTGAGATCGTCGGCATAACGCTTCACGGATAGATCCAGGCGCAACGGCGGCAAGACGCCAAAGCGCTTGATCATTTTCTCGGTCAGCCGATCAGCCAGGGGGGCACCTCGTCGCAGTATGCCGATCACCGCCACCAAGCTCCGGCCTGCAAGCAAGACAGCAGCCTGCCGAGCCATTCCCTCCAGCACGACATCAAGTTGTTTCGTGTCATAGAGAGAAGTTCGCGATCCACAGGGGCGATCCATGGTTGCCTCCAAGTGTGCGCTGGCAGATGCTCCGGTAACAAAGCTCACCGCCTGCAACAGGCGGGCATTTTCTTCCGTCTTTTCAGCTTAGGCGAAAGATGATGAGATTTCCGTTTTTCCAAA
>NZ_BJNV01000094.1 GCF_006539865.1 Zoogloea ramigera | reverse complement strand
TTGGTAAACAGATACTCGCCGTTGGCGTCGGTGGTGAGGGGGCCATCCACGAGGTCGCCGGCGGCGTTGTAGAGGCGCACGAGCACGCCGGGGACGCCGGCTTCGCCGCCGTCCTGCTGGCCGTTGCCGTTGGTGTCGAGCCACACGCGGTCGCCGAGCTCGGCGCTGCGGAACAGGCCGGCGTCGACGGTGGTGTTGGTTTCACCGGCGACGACGGTCACCGGGGCGCTGTTGCCGAAGTCGTCGATGTCGCTGTCGGTGGCGTCGCTGGGGCCCATGTCGGACTCGCTGACGCGGTAGCCGGCGGGCGTCGCCACCGACACGGTGTAGGTGCCCGGATCGACGGTGAAGCTGTAGTTGCCGCTGCCATCGGTGGTGGTGGTGGCCACCGGGTTGCCGTTGGCGTCCTTCAACTGCACGGTGACACCGGCAATGCCGGCTTCACCTGCGTCCTGCACGCCATTGGCGTTGGTGTCTTCCCACACGCGGTCGCCGATGACGGCCTTGGCCGCGAGGGGGACATTGAACGTGAAGGTGTTGGGGGTGAGGTCGAGGTCGTTGCCGCCGCAGCCATCCGTGCCGCCGTCGTCACGCACCTGGAAGTCGAAGGAGATCGCGCCGCCGCCGTTGACCGGGGCGGTGTAGACCAGCTTGCCGGCGGCGATGTCGGAAGCCTGGATCTCCTGGCCGGCGCTAACTGCCACGCCGTCAAGGGTCAGCGCGCCGCTGGCCGGCACGCTGGTCATCACGACCGACTTGAAGTTGTTGCCTTCCACCGGATCGGTGAAGCCGAAGTCGGCCGTGCCGAACACGAAGCTGCCACCGCTGACCAGGGACACTTCATCGTCGGCGCCGGAGGGCGCGTCGTTCACCGGGGTGACATTGATCTGCAGATCGAGGACGAAGGTGTTGCCGGTGCTGTCGGTGCCGAGCACCCGAACCTTCTGGATCCCGTTGAAGTTCGGCAGCTGGGCCATGTCCACCGTGAAGGTGTCCTTGTCCACCGCGGAGAAGAAGCCGGTGGTGACTTCGACGTACTTGTTGGTCGTCGAGTCGAGGACATAGAGCTTGATGCGGGCCGGATCGATTGCGGAGTAGTTCGGATCAGCTTGCTTGAGCAGATCGGACAGCTCGTAGTTGACGCTGGTGTCTTCGCAAAGGGTGACGCTGGTTGAATACCGCGTGGTTGCCATGAACGACCTCCATTTTTCGTTTTTAGGTTCCGCCCGGCTGGCTGTGCCCAGGTCGGATCGAGAAAATCGAGGAATCAACTGCAATTAGCGGGCCAGGACACCTTCTTAATTTGATAAAAACACTAAATCTACCTTCCCTCAACGACTTAGCCTCTCCGTCACCTTTTGACTCGACTGTGAAACATTACAAACCATTATCAGGTGTAAAGAATTCCGACACCCGTCTTTGAAAATCGGTATCTCGCAAAGGTGAAATGAGGATTCACCCCCACCTTTTCAACAGCCACCCAAAAAACACAACACTATGATTAAAATAAACTAATTAAATTACAAAAGGGATTTTTAAATCAATTTGGATGGCTCTGACGAGGTACATTCGAGAGCTTTTCGAGGGCAAAAATATCCGACAGGAAATAATCCACACCCCGCGACACTCAAGAACTCCGACCGATCCAGATGGCCTGAGCCCCTCCCCGCGCCCTCTGAATGCCAGACGAGAGCTCAAAAATACGATACCAATGTTAATTACGGTCAAATACCGGCAACGAAATCAATCACCAAAACCATGACATTCATCACATTTAATGTTTTGTGAGTCGCCGTTCATAAAAGACGTGACTTTTTAACATTTGTCATTTAGCGCCTTGTGGCAACATCGGCCATCCGAGCTTTCGAAGATGACGACGAGCGGGCCCGACCAAGCCCCTCCCCGACCACACGGGTCGGCGGAAGATGGCCTCGACAGCTCGCTTCTTCATGACTCAATTGCCACCGAGCCCCAGCCCATGCGCGACACCTCCCCCAACACCCCAGCCGATGCGTCGGTCGATGCGGTTATCGACCAGCTGCTGTTTCTGGCGCACTTCTTCGGGAAGCGTGCAGACCCGGTCCAGCTGCTGGCCGACACCCCTGTCGCAGACGGGCGCATCAGCGAGGCCCAGATCCTCGAATGCGCCCAGCGGGGCGGCCTCAACCTCAGCCGCGCCAAAAAGCCCATCGGCACCTTCAAGGCCTCGGAGCTGCCGGCGCTGGTGTTCGACGCTGCCGGCGAGCCGCTGGTGCTGCTGCGCCGGGAAGACGACGAGTTCGAGTGCGTGCAGCCCGGCATCCGCGGCAGCGTGAAACTGAGCACCGCGCAGGTGGCGGCCGACTACACCGAAGCGGCCTGGTTCGTGCGGCCGATGGTGTTCTTCGACACCCGCAGCCTGCTCTACCACCTGCCCCGCCCGCGCCGCTGGTTCTGGGACACCCTGGGTGCCAATAAATCGATTTATGGCTGGGCGCTGCTGGCCACCGTGCTCACCAACGTGTTTGCCGCGGTGATCCCCTTCTACACGATGTCGGTGTACGACCGCGTGGTGCCCAACAACGCCCTCGACAGCCTGTGGGTGCTCACCGGCGCGGTGGTCGTGGTGGCCCTGTTCGACCTGGTCGTCAAGATGCTGCGCAGCTACCTGCTGGAGGCGGCGGCGCGCAAGGCTGACGTGGCGATGTCGTCCCACGTGTTCGCCCAGGCGCTGCGCCTGCGGGCGGCCTCGCGCCCGGCCTCGGGCGGGGTGCTCGCCAACATCGTGCGGGACTTCGAATCGGTGCGCGAATTCGTCACCTCGTCCACCCTCACGGTGCTTGGCGACGTGCCCTTCATGCTGTTCTTCCTGGTGCTGATCGCGATCATCGGGCACTGGCTGGTGCTCGTGCCGCTGGCGCTGATCCCGCTCACGGTGGCGGCCTCGATGCTGATCCGCCGCCCGCTCACCCGCCTGCTCGGCGCCAACATGCAGGAATCGGCCCAGCGCACCGCCCACCTGTTCGAGACCATGAACGGCGTGGACACCCTCAAGTGCCTCGGCGCCGAAGCCTGGGCCCGCCGCCAGTGGGAGATGCTGACCGTCAAGATCTCCGAGAACTCGGTGCAGATGCGCGAGTGGACCTCCCTCGGCACCTACCTCTCGCTGCTCGCCACCAGCCTCAGCGCGATCCTGATCGTGATGTTCGGCGCCCTGATGATCGGCGCCGGCGACCTCACCATGGGCCAGCTGATCGCCGTCTCGATGCTGGCCGCCCGGGCGATCACCCCGGCCACCCAGATCGCCGCCCTGATCGTGCGCTACGAGCAGACCCGCCAGGCCCTCGAGGCCCTCGACAAGATCATGGAGAGCCCCACCGACGAGGGCGCCGACAGCCTGCACCTGCCGCGCATGTCGGGCCGCATCGACTTCCGCGACACGCACTTCGCCTACCCGGATTCGGCGCCCGTGCTGAAGGGCCTCAACCTGAGCATCCGCCCGGGCGAGCGGGTCGGCTTCATCGGGCGCATCGGCTCGGGCAAGAGCACCCTGTTCAAGCTGCTGCTCAACCTCTACAGCCCCGACCAGGGCGCGGTGATGGTCGACGGCATGGCAGTCAGCCAGCTCGAACCCCAGAGCCTGCGCCGCCAAGTGGGCTATGTGCCCCAGGACGTGGTGCTCTTTCACGGTGACATCCGCGAGAACATCCTGCTGGGGGGCGGCACCGTGAGCGACACCGAGCTGATCGAAGCCCTGCGCCTGTCCTGCCTCGACGAGACCCTGTCGCAGATGCCCAACGGCCTCGGCACCCAGGTGGGCGAACGGGGCGACCGCCTCTCCGGCGGCCAGCGCCAGGCCGTCTCTATCGCCCGGGCGCTGGTGCGGCAGCCGCGCATGCTGCTGCTCGACGAGCCCTCCAGCATGATGGACCCGGCCACCGAGGCCCGCCTCATCGACAACCTGCGCAGCATCAAGGGCGTCACGATGCTGCTGGTCACCCACCGCATGGCCATGCTGCCGCTGGTCGACCGGCTGGTGGTGCTCGACCAGGGCCGCGTCGTGATGGACGGCCCGCGCAACGAAGTCCTTCGCAAACTGCAGGGCGGGCCGGGCGCCAGCAGCGTTAGCGCCGCCCCCCGGGAGGCCGCAGCATGAAGCTCCAGATGAAACCCACCCAAGCCCGCCTGCAAGCCGAAACCATCAGCAGCCACCCGGACTTCGACCGCGGCCCGCGCAAGGCGGTGCTGATCCTGGTCGCCACCACCGCGCTGTTCTTCGTGCTGCTGTTTGCCTGGATGAGCTTCGCCGCCCTCGACATCTCGGTTAACGCCCAGGGCGCGGTGATCCCGTCGAGCCGGGTGCAGCAGATCCAGAGCATGGAAGGCGGCATCCTGCAGGCGCTGCAGGCCCGCGAGGGGATGCAGGTGAAGAAGGGCGACGTGCTCGCCACCGTCCAGAACCTGCAGTTCAACGCCGAACAGGGCGAAGCCCAGCAAGGCCTGTGGGGCGCCCAGGCGGCCCTGGTGCGCCTCGACGCCGAAGCCCGCAACACCGCGCCGGCCTTCCCCGTCGAGCTCGAGAAGAACGCCCCCGACCTCGTCCGCGAGCAGCGCACCCTGTGGC
The DNA here is from genome assembly GCF_006539865.1 of Zoogloea ramigera. Classification (GTDB taxonomy): domain Bacteria; phylum Pseudomonadota; class Gammaproteobacteria; order Burkholderiales; family Rhodocyclaceae; genus Zoogloea; species Zoogloea ramigera. The sequence continues at coordinate 9,080 of NZ_BJNV01000094.1, read as the reverse complement.
AGACCCGCCGCCAGGAGCGCGAGACCAGCCTCGAGACCCTCGCCCGCCAGCTCGCCCAGCGCCAGCAGGAACTTGCCGAGGCGCGCGCCCGCCACCAGGCCATCGGCGAAGCGATCGGCCCGGCCCGCGAGGCCCTCGCCATCGAGGAGAAGCTGGCCGCCGCCAACGCCGGCGCCCGCGCCGACCTGCTCGCCGCCCAGCAGCGCTACACCAGCCAGAAGGGCGAACTCGAGACCACCCGCATCGCCATCGGGCGCATCCAGGCCGCGGTGGCCGAGGCCCAGGCCCGGCTGTCGGAGACCCGCGCCCGCTTCCTCGCCGAGACCAGCAAGGAGCGCAACGAGGCCGAGCTGCGCGCCGCCCAGATCGCCGAGCAGCTCACCGGCCGCAACGACAAGGTGGCCCGCCGCGAACTGCGCGCGCCGATGGACGGCGTCGTCAACCGGCTGCTGATCACCACCGTCGGCGGCGTGGTGAAGGCCGGCGAGACCATCATGGAAGTCGTCCCGGCCGAAGACCGGCTGCTCATCAACGCCCGCGTGAAGCCCTCCGACATCGCCTTCCTGAAGCCCGGCCAGGAGGCCCGCATCCGCATCAGCGCCTACGACTCGTCGATCTTCGGCACCCTGCCCGGCAAGGTGCTGCGCGTCGGCGCCGACGCCATCGCCGACCCGGAGCGCAAGGAGAGCTTCTTCGAGGTGCTCATCGAATCCCGCCAGAACTACCTGGGCGACGCCTCCGAGCACCTCGGCATCTCGCCGGGCATGGCCGCCGACGCCAGCATCCAGACCGGCAAGCGTACGATGATGGAGTACATGCTCAAACCCATCGTCAAGACCCTCGACAAATCCCTCCGCGAACGCTGATGAGATCTCCCCTCCGCCCCACCCGGCTCGCCGCCCTGCTGCTCGGCCTCGGCTGCCTTGCCCAGGCCCACGCCGAAGCGCTGCCGGCCGTCGTCGACAAGGTGCTGCTGCAACAACCCAGCGTGCGCTCGGCCCAGGCCCTGCTGCGCGCCGCCGATGCCCAGATCACCCAGGCCCGCTCCGACTTCCTGCCCAGCGTCGGGCTGAGCTACCGCAACGCCGACTCCCGCGACGAAACCCAGGGGCGGCCGCTCGACCGCAACATCCGGCGCAGCGACGCCAGCCTGCGCTGGAACATCTTCAACGGCGGCGCCGACACCGCCCGCCTGCAGGCCGGCGGCCTGTACCGCGACGCCGCCGACGCCGACCTGGACAACGTGCTCGAACAGGTCAGCTACGAGATCACCGAGAACTACACCGACATCGTGCGCCTGCGCCACACCGTGGGCAGCCTGGCCGCCACCCTCGAACGCCAGGAGCGGGTCGAAGCCAACGTGGCGCGGCGGGTCGAGGCCGGCCGCATCTCGCCGGCCGAGCTCGACCTGATGCGCGTGCGCCTGATCCAGAACCGCACCATCCTCGGCCAGCTGCGGGCCCAGCTCGGCACCGCCGAATACCGCTACCGCCTGCTCACCGGCCAGGCGCCGGAGCAGCTCGAAGCCCCGGCCATCCGCCCTGCCGACGGCGACACCGACATCGACGCCCTGGTCGAGCGCATCCACGAACGCAACCCGCGCCTGCGCGCCGCCCTCCAGCGCGCCGCCGCCCGCAAGGCCGAAGTGGGCGTGGCCCGCGGCAGCTTCTTCCCGGCCGTCGACCTGAGCTACAGCAAGCGGCTCGACAACACCACCATCCCGGTGCCGGTCTCCGACACCGACCGCTCCGGCCAGGTGCAGGTGAGCTTCGACATCCCCCTGGGCGGCAAGAACCTCGGCCGCCACACCGAGGCCGTCGAGCGCCACCAGGCCGCCCAGGCCGACGCCGACGACCTGATGCTCAAGGTCTCGAAGGACATCACCGACCTCCAGCGCCAGTACCACGAAGCCCGCCAGATCGCCCCGCTGCTCGAACAGCGGGTGGCCGCGGCCCAGCGCGTGTCGACGGCCTACGAGCTGCACTTCGAGGCCGGCCGGCGCAGCCTCAACGACCTCTCTATCACCCAGGACGACCTCTTCAACGCCCAGCGCGCCCTGATCGAGAACCGTGCCCAGCAGACCACCCTGCAGGCCCAGCTGCTCGGCCTCGCCGGCGAACTGCGCAGCGCCCTCCGCACCCGCTACCACGCGGCCCCGATCGCCCCCGCGCTGCTCGGCACCACCTATGTCTCGCCGGCCCTCGCCGCCGCGCCGGTGCCCACCGTCGACGCCGCACCGGCGCCGCAGGTCGAACTCGTCACCCCGCCCGCCCCGCCCGCCGACACCGGCGAACCCGCCATGCGCGCCCGCCTCGAGGCCTGGCTGGTCGCCTGGAGCGCCCGCGACTACGACGCCTACCGCGCCCTCTACGTGGCCGACTTCAAGCCCGGCAAGGGCCGCAGCACCGCCGAGTGGGAGGCCGAGCGCCGCCAGCGCCTCGCCGAAGCGAAATCACCCGCCCTGCGCATCGAAGCCCTCCGCCTCAAGGCCCGCAGCACCGAGCGGTTCAGCACCCTCTTCATCCAGCACTACCGCGCCGGCAACTACCGCGACACGGTGAAAAAGCAGCTCGACTGGGTGAAGGCGGACGGCCAGTGGAAGATAGCCGGCGAGACGGTGCTGGCCGCCCCCACCGCCGGCAAGGCCGACTGAGCGGGCGTCCCCGCCCCTGGGCGGCGGGGCGCTGCGCACCGGGCCCCTGCCTGCGCCTACCCCCGCCGGTCGCCCCGGCGCCATGCCAGCAGGCCACCCAGCCCCAGCGCCACCAGCAGCATCGAAGACGGCTCGGGGGCTTCCAGGTGGAACTCGTAGCCGACGCCCTCGTATACGGTCAGGATCCGGTTGGCGGCATCCACCTGGGACAGAAAGGCCGTGGCGATGAAGAAGGCACTGGGCCACGGGCCTTTCGGTTCATCGTAGAAGCGACGGTTGTCGTACTCGTTGGGATACAGCGGCGGCGCCAGCAAGCCCGCCCCGGTGCGAACGTCCATCTCATAAAAGGGCTCGACGATTGCCGCCGGACTCAGGGTGAAGTTGTCGTAGAGCCCCTGGGCCCAGTGGTAATCGGCCTTGTCCGCACCGCCGTAGGTCCACAGCACCCGGATCGTCACGCCCCCGGAACCGGCACGTGCGAGGGCATCGAAGGCATTCACCTCGAAGCCCCCGCCGGGCAATGCGCCGCCATCCTTCAACTGCCATTTGCTGGCAGCGCCGTTGCCCGCATTCCAGGCATCGAAGGACTGCCGGAAGGCCGCATCGCCCCCCACCAGAGACGCCTGGTTGAACGCCGCCATGCTGGTGCAATGGGTGTAGGTCGCCGCGCCCAGCCCGCTGCAGCTCGCCACCTGGGCGTAATAGGTGGGCGTGGCGTCGGTGAGCGTGACGGGAATCGCCTGCACATGGCCAACAAACGCCAGGGGCAGCCCGGCCAGGGCGAGCCGTGCAGGCGGACGGAGAAGACAAAGGGGGTTCATCGCAGCTCCTCGGATCAAGGCAAGGGAATCTCCCAGGCGAGGCGGACGTGCTCGGCTGTCGGAAAAGACAGGCCTCGAACCGGCACCCTGCCTTGAACCTAGTCACCGCCCCCGCGAAACGCCAGCGGTGACCGTGAAACAAGTGTGTCGTGCCCGCCACCCGGCCAGTGGCCGACGCGGGCCCGGACGACGCGCCCGGCTCGTCACAGATCACCCCCGGGCGCAACGCCGTTCGAGCACCGAAGACATTTCGGGTACTCCATCTGAAAAGCACAGTCAATGCGAGCTTGCCGCAGCTCAAGTTTGTGCCGAAAGCACCGTAAAACCTTTCAACAAGAAGGTCCCTTGTGAAGCCAACAGCTGCGTCAGTCGTGCTTTTCGGGGGCCTTGATCATTCAGCCACGTTGTAGCCCCTGGTTTCGGAGGCTTTCTGACCGGGGTCAGGAGTCAAAAATTGAAAACCATCATGCTGGTCGATGATTCCGCCACGGTCCTGCTGTCCATCTCGGGCATCCTCACCAAGGCCGGTTTCAAGGTCGTCACCGCCAACAGCGCCGAAGACGGGCAGAAGAAGCTCGCCACCGGCACCAAGCCCGACCTGCTCATCACCGATCTCAACATGCCGGGCATGAATGGCATCGAGTTCATCAAGGTCGTCCGGCAGCAGGCCGACCTGCGTTTCATGCCCATCCTGTTCCTCACCACGGAATCTCAACAGAGCAAGCGGGCCGAGGCGAAGGCTGCCGGCGCTTCGGGCTGGATCGTCAAGCCTGCGACTGCGGAAACCCTGCTCGGCACCATCAAGCTTGTGGTGCGTTGAGTCATGACGGCCATCCGGGATAAATCACGGCGGCGCCGGCTGTTGTTGGCCTGCGTGACGGCCTTGGGCGCCTTTGTCGTCGTTTATTTCGCTAATGCGACTTATCACGAGCTGTTGCTCGACAAGGTGGGGCTGAGTCAGGCGCTGGTCGATGCGCTGGGTGCGGCGGCGGCGGTTTTGGTGAGCTTCCTGGCCCAGCAGATGCTGTCCGTCGCCCGCTACCGCGACCCCTCTTACGGCGCCGAAAACGCCTTGCAGCATGCGCGTGATGAGGCCGCCAGGCGGCTGGATGTGGCCACTGAAGTGAGCCACTCCCTGGCCCAGGTGCCGCACCTCAACAACATTCTCGTCGGCCAGCTCAGCGCCGTTACCACCCAGACCGAAAGCGCGGCCTTCAGCATGGTGGAGCGCCTGCAGGCCGTCGATTCCGTGGTGCAGGGGCTTGACCGCTGCGTTCAGACTTTTTCGCAGGAATCCGGCGAGATCGTCGATGCGGCCAGTGCCCGCGCCGTTCGCAACCAGCAAACGCTGGTGGCCTTGCAGGGCTACATTCATCGTCGCCTCGAAAACCTGGGCGAAGACCGGCAGCACGTGATGTCGGCCCTGAACGAGGCCAAGTCGCTGGGCCAGTTCGTCAAGCTGGTGCACGACATTTCCAGCCAGACCAATCTGCTGGCCCTCAACGCCGCCATTGAGGCCGCCCGGGCCGGTGAGGCCGGACGCGGTTTTGCGGTGGTGGCCGACGAAGTCCGCAAGCTGGCCGGGCAGACCGACCAGGCCGTGCTGAAGATAAGCGAAGGCATCGGTCGGGTGGTGAGCACCATCGAAGCCCAGTTCCGCGAACAGCTCGACCAGTCGAGCAGCGACGCAGAAGACCAGGCCCTGCGCACCGTGGCCGACGAATTCGACGAAGTGAGCCAGAGCTACACCCGGCTCATCGAGCACGAGAGCCAGAGCTACACCCGGCTCATCGAGCACGAGAGCCGGATTCTCGCGGCGTTTCGGGAATCCAGCGCCACGCTCGCCGAGATGTTCATGGAAACCATGGCCAGCGTGCAGTTTCAGGACGTGACCCGCCAGCAGGTCGGCCATGTCATCGAGGCGCTGCAACGCCTCGACGAACACGTGCTCAAGCTCGCCGACTGCCTGGCCGACAAGGCCGCCGTGGCCGATGTTCCGGCCATGACCGAGCAGATCGACCGCCTGTTTGAAAGTTACGTGATGCAGAGCCAGCGCGACGAGCACATACGCTACAGCGGCGATCGCGCCCCGGCGGCCCCAGGCGCCGGCGCCGGCCCGGCCGTCGAACTGTTCTGAATATCAGGAGAAGCGAATGAGCGCGATCCGCCGAGCCTTTACCGAGGATTTCACGATTTACCGGGTGGCCGAACTCAAGCCGGTCCTGCTCGCCGTGATTCAGGAGGGCGAGCACATCGAGCTGGACCTGTCCGGTGTCGAACACATGGATTCGGCCGGCTGCCAGTTGCTGATCTTCGCCAAGCGCGAGGCCGGTGCTGCCGGCAAGACGCTGGCGATCGTCGCCCACAGCCGGGCCGTGCAATCCCTGATCGAGTTCTACAACCTGGCAGCCTGGTTCGGCGATCCCCTCGTCGTGCCCGCGGCATAGCTCCGGCAAATCCATCATGGACGAACTGAAACAAGTTTTCTTGCAGGAGAGCTTCGAGCAGCTCGATGCCCTCGAGTCCCTGCTCCTCGAGCTGGAAAACCGGCCCGACGACGAAACCACGCTCAACGGCATCTTCCGCGCCGCACATACCATCAAGGGCGCGGCGGGAATGGTCGAGTGCGCGGCCGTCGAATCCTTTGCCCACGTGGTCGAGAACGTGCTTGACCGCCTGCGCAACCACGAAATCGCGGTCAGCACCCAGCTGGCGGCGCTGATGCTCCAATGCACCGACCACCTCCGGGTGCTGGTGGCCAACGAGGCCGGCGTGGCGCAGATGGAGGGCGAAGAGATCGAGGCGCAGGGCGCCCGCCTGCTCATGCAGCTCGGTGAGTACGGCCCCGGCGGGCAGGTATTCGCCAGCCCCAAGGCCGTCGAATCCGGCGTCGAGCGGATTCCCTCAAGCAGTTCGGCCCAGAACTGCTGGCACATTTCGGTGCGCTTCGGGCCTGAAGTGCTGCGCCAGGGCATGGACCCGGAAAATTTTTTGCGTTTCCTGGAAACCCTGGGCGATATCCGGCACCTGGAAACGCTGGCCGACGCCATGCCGGCGGCGGCCGAGATGGACCCGGAGCTGTGCTACCTGGGTTTTGAAATCACCCTCGAATCCAGCGCCGACAAGCAGGCCATCGAAGACATCTTTGCCTTCGTCCGCGACGAATGCCAGCTGGCCATTCTGCCCCCCAACAGCAAGGTCGCGGATTACCTCGACCTGATCCGGAATTTGCCCGAGGACTCCCTGCGGCTCGGCGAAATTCTGGTGCGGGTGGGCGCGCTGACCGCCGATGAACTGGCCGAAGGGCTGCGGGCCCAATCGGCTCCCGTCGATGAACCGGAGCCGGAGGCCAGGCAGATCGGCGAAATCCTGGTCGCCCAGCAGGTCGTCCAGCCGGAGCTGGTCGTGGCCGCGGTGGCCAAGCAGGCCCAGGTCAGCGAGAAAAAGGCCCAGGACGCCAAACTGATCCGGGTGCCGGCCGACAAGCTCGACCACCTCATCAACCTGGTCGGCGAGCTGGTGATTGCCGGTGCGGCCACCAGCCTGCTCGCCCACACCCGCCGCGACGGCGAACTGATCGAAGCGTCGTCCCTGCTGACCCGGCTGGTGGAGGAAATCCGCGATGCCTCGCTGCAGCTGCGCACGGTGCAGATCGGCGAAACCTTCAACCGATTCCACCGCCTGGTGCGCGATGCCTGCAAGGATCTGGGCAAGGATGTGCAGCTCGTGATCAACGGCGGCGAGACCGAGCTCGACAAGTCCATCGTCGAGAAGATCGGCGACCCGCTGATGCACCTGGTGCGCAACTCCCTCGACCACGGCATCGAAGCCCCGGCCGTGCGCGAGGCCGCCGGCAAGGATCCGCAGGGCACGCTCTTTCTCAATGCCTTCCACGACGCCGGCAACATCGTCATCGAAGTGAGCGACGACGGCGCCGGCCTCAACCGCAACAAAATTCTTGCCAAGGCCATCGAGCGCGGCCTGGTGGATGCAGAGGCCCACCTTTCCGACCGCGAGGTGTTCGACCTGATCTTCGCCCCTGGCCTGTCGACGGCCGAGCAGGTGACCAACCTCTCGGGCCGCGGCGTGGGCATGGACGTGGTCCGGCGCAACCTGCAGGCCCTGCGCGGCACCATCAACGTGGACAGCCAGCCCGGCCAGGGCACCCGGCTGACCCTGCGCCTGCCGCTCACGCTGGCCATCATCGACGGCTTCCTGGTCGTGTCGGGCAACCGCGCCTACGTGATCCCCCTCGACGCCGTGGTGGAGTGCATCGAGCGGCCCGACTCCGAGCACGAACGCAATTACTTCAACCTGCGCGGCCAGGTGCTACCGGCCGTCTGCCTGCGCGAGATCTTCAGCCTGCCGGGCGAGCGCCCGGCCCGCGAAAGCGTGGTCGTGGTGCAGTACGCCGGGCAGCGCGCCGGCATCGTGGTGGACCGGCTGGCCGGCGAGCTGCAGGCTGTGATCAAGCCCCTCGGGGCGATCTTCCGCCACCTCCAGGGCATCGGCGGCTCCACCATCCTGGGCAGCGGCGAGGTGGCCCTGATCCTGGACATCTCTGCACTCATCAAGATTTCCGGGCAAGCCGAGCAGCGTCTGCTGGCCCGCCCCGAACAACGCAGCGCCTGACTTTTTGCATCATCCGGAGAACAAGCATGTTTAATAATCTGAAGATCGGCGTGCGCCTCGGCCTCGGCTTCGCCTTCGTGCTGCTGATGCTGGCCGCGATCTCGATCCTGTCGATCACCCGCATCAACGAGCTCAACGCCGGGATCAACGACCTCGCGGAGGGCCGGATCCCCAAGATCGTCATGGCCGACGAGCTCTCCCTGAACGTCCAGCTGATTGGTCGCGGCGTGCGCAACATGATCATGACCAACGACAAGCTTGTCGAGAAGCAGCAGACCGAAGCGATCGCCAAGGCCCGCAGCCGGAACACCGAGATCTACGAAAAGATGACGCCGCTGGTCCTGACCGAAAAGGGCAAAGCCCTGCTCGCCAAGGCCACCGACGCGCGCACCAAGTACAACGGGGTGACCGACCGGCTGCTGAGCCTCGCGGACACCTCCTCGCCCCAGTACAACCCGGACAAGGCCACCCAGCTCCTTTTTGGTGAATACACCGACGTGGCCGGTGTGTATGTGACGGTGCTCAATGAATTCGCCGCCTTCCAGATCGACGGTGCGCGAAAGGCCGGGACTAACGCCGTCGAGCTGGCCAGCTCCTCGCGCAGCCTGGTCATCACCCTGGCCTCGGTGGCCTTCGTGCTGGCGGCCCTGCTCGCCCTGTGGCTGACCCGCAGCATCACCCGCCCGATCAACCAGGTGGTGGACGCCGCCAAGAAGATGGCCGTCGGCGATTTCAACTTCACCCTCAAGAGCGACGCGAAGGACGAGGTCGGGCAGGTCGTGCAGGCCGTCGAGGCCGTGCAGCACGCCGTCCAGTCGATGTCTGCCGACGCCTCCCTGCTGGTCACCGCAGCAGTGGAAGGCCGCCTGGCCACCCGCGCCGATGCGGGCAAGCATCAAGGTGACTACCGCAAGATCGTCGAAGGCGTCAATGCCACCCTCGACTCGGTGATCAACCCCCTCAACGTGGCCGCC
>NZ_BJNV01000093.1 GCF_006539865.1 Zoogloea ramigera | reverse complement strand
CCGTCGCCCGGCGCTGTGGGACGGCAAGGCCGCAGAGCGGATCGTGGCCGATCTTGACCGCTTGCTCCAGGCCTGAGTTTTTTCGGGTTGGTTTTTCGGGTCGGAATTGAAACGGCCGCCGGGGCAGATGCCTCCGGCGGCCGTTTTGTTTGGTGAGCGCATGTCTGTCGTCTGCTGGGGGGTAAGCGTCGCCCCTGTCCCGTCTTGATCCCATTTCTTTGAGCAGCGAAGGTGTCCACCATTTTTGCTCGCACAGCGCGGGTTGATCGGCGGCCGATCTCACGTACATAACATCTCTTCCTGAGTTGCCAGGTCAGCCAGCATGTAGCGCTGCGTATTCCTGCGCAGAAGGCACATGCAAAGGCAGGCTGCTACCCTTCGGCCGGACAGCCTCCCAACCAAGGCATGCGAGCCAGATTGCACGGGGAATCGGCTTCTCGCCGTCACGGTAGTAGATCAGCATGCGCCGGGAGATACCCAGCGCTTCCGCTGCCTGCTCCAGCGTCAGCCCTGTGTCCTCTAGCCAGGACCAGATACGCTCGTGACCGATACCGCCTGCCTGTTCTACGGCCAGATGCCGGAGATTGTCCGAGCCGAGATCGAGCTCATCCTCAACCCAATCCACCGACCGGCCAGCAAAACCTGGCTTGGCTTGTGCAAACAAGGTGGCATTCTCTAGCGGCGCCAGAAAGCTTGTCGTGCGAATCCGCTCGCGCAGATCCACTGTGAAGGCCTGGCCATCCGCGTAGGTCAGGCGCAAGCCATAGTTCGGTAGCGGCTCGACCGCCGTCAAAACGAAGTGATCTTTGCTCATCGTTGCAACTCCTCAAACCTGGCAGCCAACATGGCGCGGTTCTCATTGGCCCAGGCAAGCACCTCGGCGATTTCCCGCGCCGCGACCTTTCCGTGAACGATCTTCAGCTCAGTAATCGTCACCCATGCCTCCCGTCCATCGTTGAGCAGCACATGGAAGTGTGGTGGTGGGTGGTCCTTGGCATTGATGCGGATCCGACAGTCAGGAAACCGGGTGACAACTGGCATGAGTGGATTTTAGTGCAACAATTGCACAAATTGATGGTGGTCGTGTTTTGGCCTCTGCGGCTGGCCTGCTGTTTTCTGGTGTCGGGGCAGACCCCCCTGTCCCCCCTTGGCAGGGGGGCACCGTGCTTGGTGTGCGGTGGTTTTCTCCCTCCCCTGACAAGGGGAGGGCCGGGGAGGGGTTTGGGAGGGCCGGGGAGGGGTTTGGGAGGGCCGGGGAGGGGTTTGGGAGGGCCGGGGAGGGGTTTAGCCGCCGACGGCGACGGGGGTGACTTCGCTCCAGTTGCCGATCTGTGCGTCCTTGAGACGGTAGATGGCCTTGTATTTCCAGTGGATGGGGGTGGCGGGGAGCGGGGTGGTGTCGGTGATGCGGGGCGAGTTGGCGATGGTGAAGAGGCCAAAGCCGCGCTCGTCGTTGCGGTCCACCCAGATCTCGAGGGCGTCGGCGTCGCCCTTGGACCACTGGATGATGGGGCGGCCGGCGCGGACGATGATCTCGATGATGGGTTTGATGTCGTCGATGTCCATCAGCTGGGTGGTGCCGACGATGTTGAGATCCTGGCCGATGGCTTCGGTGTAATTGCGGGCGGCCTTGATGCGGGCGACCAGGTTGCTGAGGCGCGGGACGATGCCCAGCGGCACGGCGGGCACCGGGGCGGGCAGGTTGGAGACGTTGGGGTAGGCGGTGCTGCCGGAGCCGCCGTCGCGCTGCAGGTTCTTGAAGGCGGTCCACAGCTTGCCGTTGGACTGCACGGTGTTGAGGGCAGACAGGGTGTAGCGGAAGGCGTCGGCGTCGGCCTTGACTTCGTTGATATCGGCCTCGGTCAGGCCCAGCGCGGCGGCGTGGGCCGGCAGGTGCTTGGCCAGATGGTCGAGAAGGGCGGCTTTGCCAGCGTCGTCCTTGGGCATGTAGTAGGTTTTGGTTTTGGCCATGGTTGTGCTCCTCCTGTGGTGTGACGTGGGTGAAAATCGGGCTGCCGGGTGGGGTTGTAGTGCGGGTTTTTTTATAGGTTTATGTTTTTAAAGGTTTTTTATTTTTGCGGCGGCTTTGCCGGTTATTCCGTCGACCCGCGCAATTTTCCAGCCAACCCGCGCAATTCTTCATCCAGTTGACGCAGGCCCAGGGTGAACCTCCTTGAAGCTTCGGCGATGTGCCCCGATGCCTGGGGGGCTTGTGCCGGGTGTTCCGCCGGTTGCTCCATGCCCTGCGCCACTCTCCGGAATGTTTTTGCGGTGCTCCTGGCAGGTTGCGCGGGTTGGCTGGAAAATCGCGCGGGTTGGCTGGAAAATTTCTTGGGTCTCCCGAGCGATTGCGCTGGTCTCCTGGATGTTTGCGCCACGCTCCGCGGTGGTTGCGCCGATCTCCTCGTAAATTGCGCGGTGCTTCGCGGTGATCGGGCGGGGCGGCGCAACAGGGGGGATGGACGTTGGCATGCTTTCGATCCTCGGCGGTGCATGTCATGCAAATGTCTGGCGATGATATTCGGGATTGTGAATGACGTGCAAGTTGACGTGGCTGCGGCGTGGATCGGATGGGCTGAGGCGGGGTTTGCCTGTGCTGGGGGGGAGGTTTGTCGGGTTACGCTGCGCTAACCCGACCTACGTCTTACCTGTTTCGGATGCTGGGGCGCAGGGGCGAGGAGGCGCGCCACGGTGAGGTGGAGCCGGTACAGGTCGGCGCTGGTGGCCAGGCGCAGGGCGTCGAGGATGTCCATGGGGCGGGTTGGCGAAGGCGTGGCGCTGGATTGTTGGGCGTGGGAAGCTGGCGGGGCTTAGCCCCTTCAAGAAAACCGGCCAGCCTGTGTCGGGTCAGCGCAGCGTGACCCGACATCGCTGCGTGGCGCGCGCGGGTGGGTGGGGCTGGACGGTGTCGGGTTACGCTGCGCGAACCCGACCACGCTGTGTTTGTTGAGTTTTCCGGCGTTTCGCGTTTAGAGTGCAGCAGCCGGCAAGGTGCCGGATGGAGGAATGCAGCGATGTCGGGACGCGAGTCGGAGGCGGTCATGCTTGACCGGTGCAGGGGGGTGGCGACGAGAGGCGCCGAGGGGGCATCCGATCAGCGGGAGGCGAATGTCTTCAGGCTGGCGGCAATGCTTGTCCGGGCGCGTCACCCCCTGAGTTCTGCCGGATTGATGGCGGCGAGCGAGCGGTATTTTCTGGCGCATCCGGATGAGCGCCTTGCCGCGGAGGATGTGCTGCGCAGGGGCTGGCTGACCAGCTTGCCGCGTTTGCGGGATCTTCTTGAGGCCCAGTTGCGCGAGGAGGCCTGAGGGGTGGCCGCAAACATCTTTCTGCACACCGATACGGCCCTGGCGCAGGGTTTGCAGGCCCTCTTCAAACGCCTCGAGGCTCGCCTCGGTTTGAGCGTGCCGGTCAAGGTTTTCCTGGCGGGCGGGATGGCGGTTCACTTGTATACCGCCGGGCGGGTGACGACGGATGTCGATGCCGAATTCGGCGCCCGGCTGCTGTTGCCGAACGATCTGGCCGTCGAGGTCGCTCTTGAGGATGGAACGCCTCAGCTCGTCTATCTCGATACAAACTACAACCCGACGTTCGCGCTCATGCACGAGGATTACCAGAACGACGCGATCCCGGTAGAGCTGGGGCTCGAGTGGTTCCATGTGTATGTGCTGTCACCCTGTGATCTGGCGGTGAGCAAGATCGCCCGCCTCGCCGAGAGTGATCGCGAGGATATCGTGGCGCTGGTTCGTCTCGGCCTGACGAATGCCGACGCCATCGAACAGCGCGCGCTGTCGGCACTGAGCGGCTATGTGGGTGGGCAGGCGATGCTTCTGTTGAACCTGCGTGATGCATTGTCCCTGGCCCGCGCGGCGGAGGGTTGACCGGCCAGTCCGTAGGTCGAGTTAGCCCGCAGGGCGTAACCCGACGCGGCCGGGCTTCAAATATCCACGATCTTCCTGAGCAGCCCGAAGCTGACGCGCCAGTGGCCCTGGTTGGGGTCGCACTGGATGGAGGCGGTTTTCTGGTTGATGCGGACGATGGTGCCGACGTGCTCCTGCAGGTGCTGGTCGGTGAACGAGACGGTGTCGCCGGGCCGGAAGTCGTCGCGGCGGGCCGCGGGGGGCGCGGGCGGGGGCGTTTCGTCCGGGCGGCGGGGCAGGCCGTCGATCACGAGGGCGGCGTAGGGCAGGGTTAAGCGGTGGTGGGTGGCGGAGTCGACGAGGACGGCCTGGGTGGTCTTCAGCTCGACGATCTGGCCTTGCCGCTGCGTTGCATGGATGTCGTCGGCGATGTAGGAGACGACGAGGCCGAGGTTGAGGTGCCGGCGGATCTCGATGATGCGCTTGGGGTCATCGAGGAGGCGCGCCACGGTGAGGTGGAGCCGGTACAGGTCGGCGCTGGTGGCCAGGCGCAGGGCGTCGAGGATGTCCATGGGGTGGGTTGGCGAAGGCGTGACGCTGGATTGTAGGGCGTGGGCGGGCCGGAGGGCCAGGGGGCTACGCGTTACTGAACCGGACGCTGGCGATTTCTGGCACGAGCCGTTGAGCTGCTGTATGGGCGAGCTTGCTCGCCCGCAGCCTGCAAAACCGGGGTTGATCTTCCATTCCAGCTCCACGGGCGAACAAGTTTGCACCTACAGGAAAACCGGGCAGCGCCTGTAGATCGGGCCGGTGCAGCGTGGCCCGGCATGGCTGCGTGGTGTGCGCGGGGGAAGGCTGCTTGCCAGATGCTCGAGGAACTCGGCTCTGGGCAGGTAGTTTGCAAAAAAGCAGTATGATCATACTGGTCAAACTGGTTTATTGGAGCCTGCCATGATTACCCAGACAAGTGCCGTCGCCTTCCGTCAGAACCTGGGCGAGATGCTCAACCTCGTCCAGTATCGTCACGATAGTGTGGTGATCAACAAGGATGGGAAGCCTGTTGCTGCCTTGGTCGACGCCCGCCTTTTTGAACGCATTCGTCGCATGCAGGGGCGATTCGACGCCCTGTGCCAACGGATCGAGGCGGGGTTTTCCAGTGTTCCTGAAGCAGACGGGATGGCGGAGATTGAGGCGGCGATAGCCGCAGACCGCGAAGAGCAAAGTAAGCTCGCCTCCCGCTGAAAATGGGTCATACCTTGCGGGTTGTTCTCGATACCAACGTTCTACTTTCCGGTATCGCGTTCCCAGGCAGCGTCCCAGGAAGGATCATGTCTGCCTGGAGGTTGGGCTCGATCGAGGTCGTGCTGTCGGACTTCATCATGGAAGAATTGCGCCGGGTGCTACCCCGGCTCAGTCACCGGCACGGTCTGACATCGGTGGAAATCGACGACCTGTTGGATATCTTGTCGATCCAGGCCGAGATTCTGGAGCCGCATGCTCCTGATGAACCATTGCTCAGGGACACGAACGATCTGCCGGTACTGGGCACGCTGTTGGCGGCAGTTCAGTCAGGCAGCATCGATTACCTGATTACCGGTGACAAGGATTTGCTCGTTCTGGGTGATCGTTACCCCATCGTCTCCCCCGCGGACTTCTGGACACGACACGGCGGACTCTGAACCGGAAGCTGGGGATTTCTGGCACGAGTCGTGGAGCTGCTGTAGGGGCGAGCTTGCTCGCCCGCAGTCGGCAAAACCGGGCTTGATCCTCCATTCCACCTCCGCGGGCGAACAAGTTCGCCACTACAACAATCCCACGGTTCGTGCCAAAAACTATCTGCGCCTGTAGGTCGGGCAGGCGCAGCGTGGCCCGGCATTGCTGCGTGGTGCCGAGTGGTGGGGTGTCGGGTTACGCTGCGCTAACCCGACCTGCGGGATATTTGGTTCGGGTTTTTTTTGTATTCCTGGTGTAGTGTATGGGCATACGTGCTGCGTCTGCCTTTCCACTGCCCGGGGGTTCATCCATGCTTGCCAACATCGTCCATCACGGCGCCTTCAATGGGGTGACGGGGTCGTGTCACCAGTTGTTCATTGATGACGTCAACAGCCTGCTCATCGACTGCGGTTTGTTTCAGGGGGCCGAGACGGCGCCGGACGGGCGGGCGGGGGCAGAGCAGCTGGAGATCGGCTTTGCGGTAGAGCACGTGCGGGCGCTGGTGGCGACCCATGTGCACATCGACCACGTGGGGCGCATTCCGTGGCTGCTGGCGGCGGGGTTCAAGGGGCCGATCTATTGCAGCGAGCCGTCGGCGCGGCTGCTGCCGGTGGTG
Organism: Zoogloea ramigera; assembly: GCF_006539865.1. Classification (GTDB taxonomy): domain Bacteria; phylum Pseudomonadota; class Gammaproteobacteria; order Burkholderiales; family Rhodocyclaceae; genus Zoogloea; species Zoogloea ramigera. The sequence goes on along the minus strand of NZ_BJNV01000093.1, from coordinate 5,328 downwards.
CTGGCGGATGCCTTCGCGATGGGCGTCACCCGTGACGCGCGGCTGGTCGAGCGTTATCTGCGGATGGTGGAGGCGCGCATCCGGCCGCTGGCCTACGATGCCTGGCAGCCGGTGTTCGCCGGCCCCGGCGGTGCGTGCCGCATCCGCCTGCAGCGGGCGGGGCACATCCTGGGGTCGGCCTATGTGGAATGCGACATCACCCGCCCGGGGGGCGAGACGCGGCGGGTGGTGTTCTCGGGCGACCTGGGCGCACCCTGGACGCCGATGCTGCCGGCGCCGCGCTCGCCCGAGGCGGCCGACGTGGTGGTGCTCGAGAGCACCTACGGCGACAGCCTCCACGAAAACCGCCACACCCGCCGTGAGCGCCTGCAGGCGGTGGTGGAGCGGGCGCTGGGTAATGGCGGCACGGTGATCGTGCCGGCCTTCAGCATCGGTCGCACGCAGGAGCTGCTGTATGAGTTCGAGGACATCCTGTACCGCCAGCAGAAGAACCCCGGGCCCCACGCCGCCCAGTGGGCCTGGCTGCCGATCTACCTCGATTCACCGCTGGCCGGGCGCTTTACCCGGGTGTACCGCGAGCTCCAGCCCTTCTGGGACACCGAGGCGCTGGCTCGGGTGCGGGCCGGGCGCAAGCCGCTGGCCTTCGAGCAGCTGGTGGCCATCGACGAGCACGTCGACCACGAGGCCAACGTGCGCCGCCTGGCCCGCAGCGGCGAGCCGGCGGTGGTGATCGCCGCCAGCGGCATGTGCGCCGGCGGGCGGGTAATGAACTACCTCAAGGCCATGCTCCACGACCCGCGCCACGACGTGCTGTTCGTCGGCTACCAGGCCCGCGGCACCCCCGGCAACGCCATCCAGACCCACGGCCCCGGCGGCGGTTATGTGGACCTCGACGGCGAACGCATCACCATCCGCGCCGGCATCCACAGCCTGTCGGGTTACTCCGCCCACGCCGACCAGAACGACCTCGTCCGCTTCGTCACCCGCATGGGGCAGCTGCCGGCCGAGGTAAGGCTGATCCACGGCGATACCGAAGCCCGGCAGGCGCTGGCGGAGAGGATCGTGGCAGAGACGGGGGGGCGGGTGACGGTGATGAACGGCGACGAACACTCCCTTCCCTGACAAGGGGAGGGCCGGGGAGGGGTTTGGCGGAGGGGCCGCGTGTGGACTTGCGATGCCTCCAGCCAGCCAGACCCCCCTGTCCCCCCTTGGCAGGGGGGGACGGTGCTGGACGGTTCGTGCCTCTTCGTTCAGGGGGGCTGTGCTGGATGGTTTGTGCTTCTTTGTTCAGGGGGGGGGCGGTGCTGGACGGTTTGTGCTTCTTTGTTCAGGGGGGGGCGGTGCTGGATGAGTCGGGGCTCTTCGTTGTCTGGCGGGGTTTTGTCTCCCTCCCCTGACAAGGGGAGGGCCGGGGAGGGGTTTGGCTGTGGTGGTTTGCACCGAGGAGGCGTGTAATCGTGAAGAAAATGGATTTTGTGCCCTATGAAAAGCGCTTGACGACTTTCGCTCGCGACAATCGTCACAATCCCACGCCCGCTGAATTGCTGATCTGGAATCAGATGCTTCGCGCCAGGCAGTTGTGTGGTCTCAAGTTTGTGCGCCAAAAGCCCATTGATGTGTATATCGTCGATTTCTACTGCGCGGAGCTTCGGCTTGTCATAGAGATCGATGGCGATAGCCATGCGGAACAGATCGCCTATGACTCACAGCGGACAAGCCGACTCAATGCGCTCGGGCTGACCGTTCTACGCTATGCCAACCGTGAGGTGCTTCAAGAGCTTGAAGGCGTGTATGAGGACTTGTGCGGAAAGATCGCAGCCTTGAGGTGTTGATGTCACTTCCAGCCAGACCCCCCTGTCCCCCCTTGGCAGGGGGGGACGGTGCTGGATGGTTCGTGCTTCTTCGTTCAGGGGGACGGTGCTGGGCGGTTTGTGCTTCTTCGTTCGGGGGGACGGTGCTGGATGGTTCGTGCTTCTTCGTTCAGGGGGACGGTGCTGGGCGGTTCGTGCTTCATCGTTCAGAGGGAACCGTGCCGGATCAGTCGCGGCTCTCCGTTGTCTGGCGGGGTTTTGTCTCCCTCCCCTGACAAGGGGAGGGCCGGGGAGGGGTTTGGCGGAGGGGCAGCGTGGACTCGCGATGTCTCCAGCCAGACCCCCCTGTCCCCCCTTGGCAGGGGGGGGCGGTGCTGGACGGTTCGTGCCTCTTCGTTTAGGGGGGACGGTGCTGGGCGGTTCGTGCCTCTGCGTTCAGGGGGGACGGTGCTGGATGGTACGTGCTCTCTGCGTTATATCCCCAGCACCCCCACCTCCTTCAGCCCGCAGGCCTTGAGCACGCTGCGGGCGGCGGTGGTGCCGCTCTGGATGGCGGATTCGAGGGTGGCGGGGTAGGGGGAGGCGGTGTAGTCGCCGGCGAGCCACAGGCCGGGGTCGGGGGTGGCGTTGCCGGGGCGGGCGAGGCCGGGGGTGCAGGCGAAGGTGGCGCGTTTTTCGGTGATGAGCTGCGACCACTTGAGCGCGGGCAGGGGGCCCACGGCGTGCTGGAGTTCTTCGAGGAGGGCGATCTCGAGGGCTTCGCGGGTGATCTGCTGGTGGCGGCCGCTGGCGCTGATGACGACGCCGACGAGGCCTTCGGGCCCGCCGAGGGCGGCGCGGTCGAAGGCCCATTGGCCGTAGCCGCCGGCGAGGCCGATCATGGGGTCGGGGAAGCGCAGCGGGCCGTCGAAGGCGAGCCAGGCGGTGACGATGGGTTCGTGGCGCAGGGCGTCGATGGCCTCGACGACCGGGGCCAGCGCCGGCAGCTCGCCCACCAGCCCGCCCACGTGGTAGGGCGCGGTGGCGACGACGACGTGGTCGTAGCGCTTGCTGCGCGGGTCGCCGTCGAGCAGCAGGGCGTCGCCGTCGCGGGTGATGGCCTTGATGGGTTCGCAGCTGCGCACGGTGTGGCCGCGCATGGCGAGCCAGCGGGAGGCGGGCACCGGGAAGAGCTCGGAGAGGTCGACCCGCGGGATCAGCAGGTGCGACGCCGATTCGCCGGCGGCGAGGCTGTCGCGCAGCACGTTGGCGAAGACCTGGGCCGACGCTTCGCCGACCGGGGTGTTGAGGGCCGCGACGCACAGCGGCTCCCAGATCAGGCGGCTGAGGCGTTCGGTTTGTGCGGTGTCGGCGAGCAGGGCCGCCACCGGCTGGTCGGGCTCGATGCGGAAGCGGCGGGCCTTGAGGTGGCGCATCAGCCGCGCCATGGCGAGCTTGTCGGCGAGGCCGAGGCCACGGGCGCGCAGCAGGCCGACTGCCAGATGCAGCGGGGCGGGCAGCGGGGCGGCGCGGAGTTCGCAGGCTTCGCCGGGGTACACCAGGGCCAGCCGGCGGGTTTCGAGCACGCTGGGTTTGACGCCCACCAGGCGCAGCATGCGCAGGGTTTCGGTGTAGGCGCCCAGCAAAATGTGCTGGCCGTTGTCGACCCGCTGGCCGTCTTTTTCGACGACTCGGGCGCGGCCGCCGAGCACGCGGGAGCTTTCAAACAGGGTCACCCGGGCGCCGCCGCGGGCCAGCGTGACGGCGGCGGCGAAGCCGGCGTAGCCGCCGCCCACCACCGCGACCTGGGGGGCGGAGGTCATCCCTTGAACCAGGTGCGCCCGGCGATCCAGATCTTGCGCAGCGGCGTGAGCGAGGTGCGGCGGTCGAGCACCAGGAAGCCGTCGGCCTCGATCTCGTCGAGCAGGGTGCGGTAGATGGCGGCCATGATGAGGCCGGGGCGCTGGGCCTTGCGGTCTTCGGCGGGCAGCTGGGCGAAGGCCTGGTCGTAGAGCTGGCGGGCGCGGGCGGCCTGGAAGGCCATCAGCTCGCGGAAGTTGTCGGAGTGCTTGGCGTCGAGGATCTGCCGGGCCGGCACGTTGAAGCGCTGCAGCTCGTCGACCGGCAGGTAGATGCGGCCGCGGCGGGCGTCCTCGCCCACGTCACGGATGATGTTGGTGAGCTGGAAGGCGAGGCCGAGGTCGTGGGCGTATTTGAGCGTCTGGCGGTTGGTGTAGCCGAAGATCTCGGCCGACAGCAGGCCGACCACGCTGGCCACCCGGTAGCAGTAGAGGTTGAGGGCCTTCCAGTCGAGGTAGCGGGTCTGGTTGAGGTCCATCTGCATGCCGTCGATGACTTCGAGCAGCTGCTCCATGGGGAGCGGGAAGCGCTGGATGACGTCCTTGAGCGCCTGGCCGACCGGGTGCTGGGGCTGGCCGCCGTACACCTGGCGCACCTCGTTGCGCCACCAGTCGAGCTTGGTCTGGGCGACCTGCAGGTCGTGGCATTCGTCCACCACGTCGTCGACCTCGCGGCAGAAGGCGTAGAGGGCGGTGATCGCCTGGCGCCGCTCGGGCGGCAGGAACATGAAGCTGTAGTAGAAGCTGGAGCCGCTGCTGGAGGCTTTTTCCTGGCAGTAGGCGTGGGGGTCGGTCATGGTGGGCTACCGGGTGGCGGCGCGCCAGATGAGGCGCAGCCAGTCTGTTTTGCCGAGGGCCGGGCGGCGGGTGAACACGTCGTAGCCGACCCCTTCGATCTTGTCGAGAATCGCCAGCCCGCCCTGCACCACCAGGCGGAGTTCCCAGCCGATGCGGCCGGGCAGCCGGCGGGCCAGCGGCGCGCCCTGCAGCATCATGGTGCGGGCGCGCTGGATCTCGAAATCCATCAGCGCCGAAAACTGCGGGGTGACCTCGCCGGCGGCGATGACGGCCTCGGTGACGCCGAAGCGCTCCATGTCGGCCAGCGGGATGTAGATGCGGTACTTGCGCCAGTCGACTTCCACGTCCTGCCAGAAGTTGATGAGCTGCAGCGCGGTGCAGATCTTGTCGGACAGCTCGAGGTTGGCCGGCGTGTCGGCCTTGTAGAGGCGCAGCATGAGCCGCCCGACCGGGTTGGCCGAGCGGCGGCAGTAGTCGGCCAGCTCGGCGAAGTCGGCGTAGCGGGTCTTCTTGACGTCCTGGCTGAAGGCGTCAAGCAGGTCGCGGAACAGCCCCACCGGCAGCTTGTGGCGCCGGATGTTGCGGCCGAGGCGGTCGAACATGGGGGCGAGCGCAGGGTCGTCGATGGGCCGCTTGCGCTCGGCCGAGCGCAGGTGGCGCCGGTAGGCGTCGAGCCGCTCGAGGCGCACCCGCGCCAGCTCGTTGCCCTCGTCGGCGATGTCGTCGGCCGAGCGGGCAAAGGCGTAGATCGCCTCCACCGGCTCGCGCAGACGCGCGGGCAGCAGAAAGGAGGCGACGGGGAAGTTCTCGTAGTGTTCGACGGGCATGGGCGGGCCAGAGTATACCGGGAGTGGAGGGTGGGGAGTGGGGAGTGGGGCTGG
>NZ_BJNV01000092.1 GCF_006539865.1 Zoogloea ramigera | reverse complement strand
ATGGTGCCTCTATGTAATCGTTGCCGCTCCTGCCTGCGCTAAGCTAGGCGCCCCTATTTGTATACGCCGCCCATGCTCGAAATCGATTCCCTCTCCCGTTCCTTCAACGGCCGCCGGGTGCTGGCCGAGGTGTCCCTGCGGCTGGCGCCGGGGGAGTATGTGGCGATCGTCGGGGAGTCGGGGGTGGGCAAGTCGACGCTGCTCAACCTGATCGCCGGGCTGGATCGGCCTGATTCGGGGCGGGTGGTGCTGGATGGCTGCGACTACGCGGGGCTCGACGAGGACGGCCTGACCGGCCTGCGGCGCGACCGGCTGGGCTTCGTGTTCCAGGCCTTTCATGTGCTGCCCCACCTCACCGTGCTGCAGAACGTGGCGCTGCCCCTGTGGTTACAGGGCGTGGACAACGCCGCGGCCGAGGCGCCGGCGCGCCAGCTGCTGGAGGCGGTGGGCCTGGGCGAGCGGGCCGGCAGCTGGCCGCGGGAGCTGTCGGGCGGCGAGATGCAGCGGGTGGCCATCGCCCGGGCGCTGGTGCACGGCCCGCGCCTGGTGCTGGCCGACGAGCCCACCGGCAATCTCGACCCGGCCAACGGGGCGCGGGTGCTGGCGCTGCTGGGCGAGCGCATTCGCGGCGCGGGGGCGATCGGGATTCTGGTCACCCATTCGCTGGAAGCCGCGGCCACGGCCGACCGGGTGCTGCGCCTCGACGCCCGGGGGCTGCACGGATGAAGCTGGCGCCGGTTTTTCTGGGTTCGCTGGCCAAGCGGCGGGCGGCGACGCTGTTCTCGTTCATCGCGATCGTGCTGGGGGTGGCGCTGGGCATGGCGGTGCAGGCGGTGCACGAGGCGGCGCTGGGCGAGTTCGGCCGTGGAATGCGCACCCTGTCGGGGGCCGCCGACCTGCAGCTGGCGGGCCCGCGGGGCGGGTTCGACGAGGCCCTCTACGCCCGCGTGCTGGCGCGCCCCGAGGTGGCGGCGGCGAGCCCGGTGATCGAGATCGAGGCGCGGGTGCCCGGCACTGACGAAAGCCTCAAGCTGCTCGGCGTGGATGTGCTGGCCCTGGCCCGGGTGAGCCCGGCGCTGCTGCCCCGGGCGGCGGACACGGCCGACCGCTTCGCGACGCTGTCGGGCGGGCTGTTTGTGAGCGAAGCGGCCCGCACGGCGTTGGGCGGCTTGCTGGGCGGGAGCCTGCGCCTGCAGGCCGGCACGCGGGAGATCGAATTGCCGGTGGCCGGCGACCTGCCGGCGGCGGGGGAGGGTCGGCGGCTGGCGGTGATGGACATCGCCGCGCTGCAGGAACAATTCGGCTGGCTCGGGCGGCTGTCGCGCATCGATGTGCGTCTGCATGATGGCGCAAACCCTGGCGCCGCGCAGGCTGCGCTGCAGGCGGCGATGCCCGCCGGGGTGCTGGTGGAGGCGCCGGAAGCGGCCGAGGACCAGGCGGCCAACCTGTCCCGCGCCTACCGGGTGAATCTGACCATGCTGGCGGCGATTGCCTTGGTGACCGGGGGTTTTCTGGTGTTCTCGGCGCAGGCGCTTTCGGTGGTGCGGCGGCGCACGGAGTTTGCGTTTCTGCGCGCGATTGGCCTCGGGCGGCGCAGCCTGTTCGGCTGGCTGCTGGCCGAAGGGGCCGCGGTGGGGCTGGCTGGCGGCGTGGTGGGCGCGGCGCTCGGGCACGGCCTGGCGTGGGGCGCGCTGGCGCTGCTGGGGGGCGACCTGGGGGCGGGGTATTTCCAGGGGCTGCGGCCGCAGCTGGTGTTCCAGCCCGGCGTGACGGTGGCCTATGTGCTGGCCGGGCTGCTGGCTGGCGCGGCGGGGGCCTGGCTGCCGGCCCGCGAGGCGGCCACGGTGGCGCCGGCCCGGGCGTTGAAGGCCGGCGACGAGGCAGCGCTGGCCGACGGCGTGGGCCGCCCCGGCTGGGCGGTCGGCCTG
>NZ_BJNV01000091.1 GCF_006539865.1 Zoogloea ramigera | reverse complement strand
CTTCAGTCGCCCGCGGACTCCGATCCAAGGCATGCCTTTGATCAACGCGCGGAGGGCGACTGAAGTCGCCCCTACAAAAAACCCCTGCAAAGCCCCTGCAAACAGAGGCCCGCTGCCGGGGCGTCGCTTGATCTACTCGGCGTCGGGGTCGATCGCCGGGCCCTTGCCGCTGCGGTCCACCAGCGGCATCTTGAGGCCCGGTTTCTTGAACGACATGGCATCGTGCAGCGGCTTCATCGGCCCGGCCCGCCCGGCGAGGTCGAAGACCACGTAGCCGTCGATACAGCCCGTAAACAGGAAGCCCTTCAGCCAGGTCTCGTTGTCGCGGCATTTCTCGAGCAGGCTTTCCAGGCGGCTGATGCGCGGGCGCAGCTCGTCGATGCTGAGCAGGTCGCCGCGGATCTCGTCCAGGTCCACGTCGGTATCGATGAGCACGTCGCGGTCCTTCACCATCACGTCGACGGCCTTGCGGCAGAAGGCCTCGGCGCGGGTCGAGAAGGGGATCTGCCAGGCCCTATCCTCGTCGGTGATGTCACGGAGGGCCATGAACTTCTCCTCCAGCAGGCTCAGGGCCTTGTCGATGGCTTTCCAGTCGGCGTCGCTCAGATCGAAGGTGGCGCGGTAGTCTTTCATGGCGGGTCTCCAGCGGGGGTTGGGTCGGTTTGAATACGCCCGCCCGGCCTGCAGGGCGGGCGTGGCAAGACGGGGCAAGGCAGCAACTCAAGCATGGGCCGGGCGCCCGATGCGGCAGACAGATCGGGGCCGGCGTCGGGCCTCAGGCCCCGCTGCCGGGGTCCGGCTCATCCGGCTCATCCAGCTCATCGTCCACCAGCGAGGTGTCTTCGATATCGCCCAGCAGGGTCTTGATGCGGGAAGTACGCATTTCGACCGTCGCCTCCTTGATGCGCTTGAGCGCCCCGCCCCTACCGCTCCGCTCGAGCGTGAGCTGGCCCATCATGCAGCCATCGTAGGCTTCACCGCCGATGGCATTGACGTTGGACTGGCCGCGGCGGTAGAGCTCCCGCAGGCGGCGCAGCCGCGGGCGCAGCTGGTCGATGCTGAGCAGGTGGCCGCGGATCTCGTCCAGGTCGGTCCAGGGGTCGTCGACAAAATGCACCCACTCCTTGCGCAACTCGCCGATGGCCCGGCGGGTATAGGCCTCGGCGGACGGATCAAAGGGGAAGCAGCCCTCCTCCGCCTCCTCGACCGGCTCGTCGAGCATCGCGAACTTCTCTTCGAGCAAGGCCAGGGCATCGTCGATGGCCTTCCATTCGCTATCGTCGAAATCGAAGGTGGCGGTGAAATCGTAGTCGTCGTGCATGGCGGCCTCCAGCGGAATCAAAACGGCGGGCGCCCTGCAAAGGCTGCCCCGACACCTGGGAGTGTAGGCCAGAAAAAGCCGCCTGAGTATGTTGTCGGTCTTTCTTCGGCACACAAAAAACCGCGCTGCGGCGATCCGCTATCATTGGCGCCCCGTCCGCCGTCGGCCTGCCGCCATGACTGCCTCCACCGCCGCCCCCCTCACCGCCCCCCGCGTGCTGTCGCTCATCCCGCCGATGACGCAGCTCAACACGCCCTACCCGTCCACTGCCTACCTCACCGGCTTCCTGCGCTCCCGCGGCGTGGACGCCCGCCAGGACGACCTGGCCCTCAGGCTGGTGCTGGAGCTCTTCTCGCCGGCCGGGCTCGACGCGCTGCGCGACAAGCTGCGCGCCATGCCGCCCAAGAAACGCTCGGCCACGCTCACGCAGTTCGACGCCGAGTTCGACCGCTACCGGGCCACCGTCACGCCGACGCTGGCCTTCTTGCAGGGCCGCGACCCGACCCTCGCCCACCGCATCACCAGCCGCATGCTACTGCCCGAGGGGCCGCGCTTCGCCTCGCTCGACGTGTACTACGACCCCGACGGCGGCGACCCGCTGGCCTGGGCCTTCGGCGCGCTGGGGGTGCAGGACAAGGCCCGCCACCTGGCCACGCTCTACCTCAACGACCTCGCTGACGTGCTGCGCGAAGCCGCCGACGAGCGCTTCGAGTTCGTGCGCTACGCAGAATCGCTGGCGATGGCCCAGCCCAGCTTCGAGCCCCTGGCCCGGGCGCTGGCCGCGCCGCCCACGCTGGTGGACGAGACGCTGCAGCGCCTCACCCTCGACACCCTCGCCCGCCACGCGCCCCAGGTGGTGCTGCTGTCGGTGCCCTTCCCCGGCTCGGTGTATGCCGCCTTCCGCATCGCCCAGACCATCAAGGCGGCCAACCCATCCATCGTCACGGTGCTGGGCGGCGGCTTCGTGAACACCGAACTCCGCGAGCTCACCGAGCCCCGCGTGTTCGACCATTTCGACTTCATCACGCTGGACGACGGCGAGCGCCCGCTGCTGGCGCTGCTCGAACACCTGGCCGGCAAGCGTGGCAAGTCGCGCCTGGTGCGCACCTATTTGCGCGAGGAGGGCCAGGTGCGCTACCTCAACCTCGCCGAACCCGACATCCCCTTCGCCGAGGTTGGCACGCCCACCTGGGACGGCCTGCCCCTCGACGGCTACCTGTCGATACTCGACATGCTCAACCCGATGCACCGGCTGTGGTCCGACGGGCGCTGGAACAAGCTCACCGTGGCCCATGGCTGCTACTGGAAGAAGTGCAGCTTCTGCGACGTGAGCCTCGACTACATCGGCCGCTACGACACCGCCAGCGCCGAGCTGCTGGTCGACCGCATCGAGGCGGTGGTGGCCGAGACCGGCCAGACCGGCTTCCATTTTGTCGACGAAGCCGCGCCGCCCAAGATGCTCAAGGCCCTGGCCGACGAGCTCGCCCGCCGCGGCCGCACGATCTCGTGGTGGGGCAACATCCGCTTCGAGAAGTCCTTCACCCCCGAGCTCTGCCGACAGCTCGCCGACAGCGGCTGCATCGCCATCTCGGGCGGCCTCGAGGTGGCCTCCGACCGCCTGCTCAAGCTGATGCAGAAGGGCGTCTCGGTGGACCAGGTGGCCCGCGTCACCAAGGGCTTCTCGGACGCCGGCATCCTGGTGCACGCCTACCTGATGTACGGCTTCCCCACGCAAACCGTGCAGGACACCGTGGACGCCCTCGAGTACGTGCGCCAGCTCTTCGACGCCGGCTGCATCCAGTCGGGCTTCTTCCACCGCTTCGTGTGCACCGTGCATTCGCCGGTCGGCCAGAAACCCGAGGATTTCGGCGTGCGCCTCAAGCCGCTGCCGCCAATCAGCTTCGCCAAGAACGACGTCGGCTTCATCGACCCCACCGGTGTCGACCACGACGCCCTCGGCGTGGCCCTCAACAAGGCGCTGTACAACTACATGCACGGCATCGGGCTCGACCAGGACGTGCGCAGCTGGTTCGACATGAAGGTGCCGAAGACCCGCGTGCCGCGCAACTTCATCAGCCGGGCGCTGGGCTACTGAGCCCGGCCATCCCAAGGGGCGACTTCAGTCGCCCGCCGAGCTTGATCGATGACCTGCGCCGCTTCCGCCGACACCCCCAGCACCCTGCGCCCCGGCTTCCCCTTCCGAGCCCAAGCGGGTAAGGTCGGCCCGGAACTCGACAGCTGGCGCGCTGCCCAAGCCGCTGCCTTCAATCCTCCCCCGTCCGACGCGCCACCATGTCTGCCCACCCGCTCAAGATCCACCACCACCCCGCCAAACGCCCAAGCCAGCGCCCGCCCCTGCTCTTCGTGCATGGTGGCTACACCAACGCCCGCTGCTGGGAGCACAACTTCATCCCCTACTTCCAGCAGAAGGGCTACGACTGCCACGCGCTCGACCTCTTCGGCCACGGCGAGAGCGGCGGGCACGACCAGCTGCACGACTTCGGCATCAAGGACTACGCCCGCGACGTCGCCCACGCGGTGGCCGAGCTGCCGGCCAGGCCGGTGCTGATCGGCCACTCGATGGGCACCCTGGTGCTGCGCAGCTACCTGTCCGGGGCCCCCGACGCCGCCGCCGGCGTGGCCCTGCTGTCGCCCGTGCCACCCACCGGCACCGGCGGCTCGGCCAGTCGGCTGGCCCTGCAGCAGCCCGACTTCTTCGCCGAGCTGCCCAACGTGCTCGCCGGCAAGCCCACCGCCAACACCCTCAAGGTGATGGCCAGCGTGTATTTCTCGCCCGACGTGCGGCCCGAGGACACCCTGCAGTTCATGCCGATGATCGGCAATGAATCCGACCAGGCTGTCGCCGAGATGGTCACCCTGCCCTTCGCGGCGGCCACCCGCACGCCCCAGCTGCCGACCCTGGTGATGGGCGGCAGCCACGACGCGCTCTTCCCGGCCTCGATGCTGTTCTTCACCGCGCTGCCCTGGCGAGCCAGGACGGTCACCATCGACCGCGCCGGCCACATGCTCATGCTCGACCCCCAATGGCCCCAGGCCGCCGAGGCGCTGGGCAGCTGGCTCGACAGCCTGCCGCCGCGGGCGGCTTGAGGGCGGCGGCGACTGTAGATGCGGCTGCAACGCACAAGGCCTGTCACGACGCGGTCCGCACCGTTGCCTCCGCGATCCCGCTGACGCCCCCGGCAAATGCCATTAAACTAGGCGTTCGACATTCGAGGCGAACACCATGGACCACGCCGGCCTGCTCCAGGCACTCCCCTTCCCCGACCAACCCTGCGGCGACGACCTGAGCTTTTCGGCCGCCTTCGACCAGATCCAGGAAGCCCGCCGCTTCGACGACCCCACCCTCGCCCAGGGCGAGTGGGTGACCGACGTCAAGGAGGCCGACTGGCGGGGCGTGATCAGGCTGTGCGAGGCCCTGCTGGCCACGCAGACCAAGGACCTGCGGGTGGCCGGCTGGCTCACCGAAGCCCTCGGCCGGGCCCACGGGCTGGCCGGCCTGGCCGACGGCCACGCCCTCACCGCGGCCCTGTGCGACGCCTTCTGGGACGACATCCACCCCCAGCCCGAAGACGGCGAGCTCGAACAGCGCATCGGCGCCCTCGACTGGCTGCTCGCCCAAACCACCCGCCTGCTGCGCGACATCCCGCTGACCGCCTCGGCCAAGGGGCGGTATTCCCTGGCCGACCTGGAAGCCGCCCGGGCCAACGCGCGCAACCCGGGCAACGACGAGGACAGCGCCCGGCCCAGCCTCGACGGCTTCGACGCCGCGCTACGTGACACCCCGGCGCAGCACTTCAGCGACGGCCTACGCGACGCGGAGCGCCTCAAGGCCGCCCTCGGCAGCCTGCAGGCCACCCTCGACGTCCGCCTGGGCGACGCCGCCCCGGCCTTCGGTCCCGCGCTCGACGTGCTCGACGATGTCACCCGCAACCTCCGGCGCCACGCCCCCGCGGCCGCCACCCCCGCCGCAGAAACCGCCAGCCTCCCCGCTCCGGCATCGGCCGAGGCCACGCTCCGCGAAGCCCCTGCGGCTTCTGTGGCAACTGCAGCCACTGCGGCCGGCGGCCCGCCGCGCAACCGCGACGAGGCGCTCCGCCAGCTCGAGGAGATCGCCGCCTTCTTCCGCCGCACCGAACCCCACAGCCCGGTGGCCTACCTGGCCGAGAAAGCCGCCCGCTGGGGCAACATGTCGTTGCACGAATGGCTACGCAGCGTCGTCCGGGACGACTCGGCGCTGCTGCGGGTCGAGGAGCTCCTGGGGGTCGAAGAGCGGGCTGGCGGCGAGTAGGGGCAGCCACCACCGTCCGGCTGTGCCGCCGTGACGCCTACCGGTGACAACCCCTTGCCCGCCGCCGTCGATGCGGCAGCAGGCCTACGGCGTGCGCCTCAGCCCGCCACCGGCAGGCTCACCTCCACCCGCAGGCCACCCAGGCCCGCCGAGCGGCCGAAGCGGAGCGTGCCGCCGTACTGGGCAACGATGTCGCTGACAATCGCCAGCCCCAGGCCATGGCCGGGCCGGCTCTCGTCGGTGCGCAGGCCGGCCGTGCCGAGCTGGCCGAGCAGCGCCTCGGGCACCCCCGGGCCGTCGTCCTCGACGCTGAACACCAGCTGCCCGCCGGCGCCGGCTGGCGCGACCTGCACCCGCACGCGGCCCTGCGCCCACTTGCAGGCGTTGTCGAGCAGGTTGCCGAAGAGCTCGAGCATGTCCTCCCGGTCCACCGGCAGGGCTTCGTCGGGGGCGTCGAGTTCGATGCTGATGTGGCGCTCGGCGTGCAGCCGCTGCAGCACATCGACGAGCACCGCCAGCTGGCCGCGCACCTCGAAGCTCGACCCCACCGGGCCGCCGCCCGACAGCCGCGCCCGGTGCAGCTCGCGCGCCATCGTCTCGCGCATGGTGGCGAGCTGGGCGTGCAGCCGGGCCGCCAGCGCCGGATCGCCGCGGCGGCCGATCTCGTCGGCGTCCTGGGCAAGCACCGCCAGCGGCGTCTTGAGGGCGTGGGACAGGTTGCCCACCGCGTGGCGGATGCGGGTGAGGCGCTGGGTGTGGTGGTGGGCGAGCCGGCTGACCGCGTCGAGCATGGGCTGGACTTCGGCCGGCGCGGTGGCGTCGATCGGCACCACCTCGCCGCGCTCCAGGCGCCGGCAGGCGGCCACCGCCTCGTCGAGGGGCGCCAGGCCCTGCACCAGCACCCGGCGCTGCAGGATCAGCAGCAGGCCCAGCGCCAGGGCCAGCGCGATGAAGGTCTTGAGGCGGAAATCGGCGATGGCGGCGTCGATGGTGGTGACGTCCTCGGCCACCACCAGCGTCACCGGCAGCCCGCCGCCGGCATCGGGGAAGCGCGCGGCGAACACCAGCAGCGCCTGCCCGGCCGGGCCGTCACCGCGCTGGACGCGCTCCACCGCGCCGCCGAGCTCCGGCATCGCGATGTCCTCGTCCCACAGCGAACGGGAGCGGATGAGCTGCTCGCCCCGCTTGATCAGAAAGTAATGCCCCGACAGCGGCAGTTCATACACCGGCCCCACGCTGCCCATCGTGGCCGGGTCGATGCGCGGGCCCGGCGCGGCGGCGACGGCGTCGAGCAGGCGCACGTAGAGCAGGTCGGCGTCGTGGTGGAGGCGCGACAGCACGTAGTCCTCGACCAGCCGGCGCGGGAAATCCTGCAGGCTGACGGCCAGCAGCGCGCCGGCGGCGAGCAGCACCAGCGCCAGGGTGACCGACAGCCGCCGCCGCAGGGACGTCATCGCCCGCACCCCAGCCGCCTCACGACTGGCCGCGGAAGAGATAGCCCTGGCCGCGGCGGGTCTCGATGCGCTCGTTGCCGAGCAGGATGCGCAGCCGGCACACGTAAACCTCGATCACGTTGCTGTCGCGCTCGGCGTCGAAATCGTAAACGTGCTCGGCCAGATGGCTCTTGGAGTGCACCACGTCGGGGTGGCGCATGAAGTAGCGCAGCAGGCGGAACTCGGTAGCGGTGAGCGTCTGCTCGCGGCCGTCGGCGTCCACCAGCCGCTGGCGGCCTTCGTCGAGACGCCACTTGCCGACCTGCAGCTGGGGCGCCTGGGCCGGCGCGGCGCGGCGCAGCAGGGCCTGGATGCGGGCCACCAGCTCTTCCATGTGGAAGGGCTTGCCGAGGTAGTCGTCGGCCCCGGCCTGCAGGCCCTCGACCCGCTCGGCCCAGCCGTCGCGGGCGGTCAGCACCAGCACCGGCACCCGGTTGCCCGCCGCCCGCCAGTCGCGCAGCACGGCCAGGCCGGGCTTGCCGGGCAGGCCGAGGTCGAGCACCACCGCGTCATAGGGCTCGGTGGCCCCCAGATGGGCGCCGTCGATGCCGTTGGTGGCCAGATCGACGGCGTAGCCCTGGCTGGCCAGGTGACTGCGCAGGCCCTGGCCGAGGGCGTCGTCGTCCTCCACGATCAAGAGGCGCATCGGTCACTTCTCCCGGTGGCTCAGCACGGCGCCGGTGGCCGCGTCGAGCTCGAGCTTGTGCACCTTGTTGGCGTTGTCGATCAGCTTGACCTCGTAGATCAGCCGGCCGTGCTCGCGCTCCAGCTCGAGCACGACCACCTGGCCCGGCTGCAGCTTGCGGCTGCGCATCAGGATCTCCTCGGCCGGCAGGATCTTGCCGGCTTCCCGCAGCTGGCGGACCTCCTCGACGCGGGGCCGCTCGCCGGCCACCGCGGTGAGGGCGAAGGACACCGTGCAGGCGAGCCCGCCAACGATGAACAGGTGGGGAAGGGATTTCATGGCTTGAATCCTCGCAGGGCTTGGAAAGAGGGCAAAGGCGAGCAGCATGGGCAGGGTTCAGCGCCCGCGGCGCACCTTAACGCCGGTGATCATGGCGCCGATCAGGTTGGTACCTTCGAGGCGGCCGACCACCAGGGCCGCCGCCGCATGCAATCCTGCCAACCCGAGCAGCGCCGAGGCGAGCCCTTCGTGCAGCTCTTCGAGCCACTCGTCGCCCCAGAACATGTCGGTCGTCTGCAGGTAGCCGGTGAAGCCCAGGGACAACACGAGGGCCATCAGGGCGAGCATCATCAACGCACCGAAGGGATTATGGCCCACATGGTGCTCGGGCTTGCCGGCGAGCAGGGCCGCCAGGTGCTGCCGCAGCCGCGTCGGCGTCGGGAAGAAGTCGGAAAAGCGTGCGTAACGGCTGCCGACGAAACCCCACACGATGCGCGCCGCAACCAGCGCGCTGGCGGCGTAGCCTATCCACTGGTGTGGCGCCTCGCCCTCCTCAACGAGAAAGTTGAGGAACACGCAGGCCACTAGGCTCCAGTGGAAGATGCGCACGAAGAGGTCCCACACACGGACGGGCGGGCTGGAGATGGGCTGGCTCATGGCGGGGTCTCGCGCGGCTGGCGGTTGGAGGCGGGCTTCAGCGGGACGCCACGACGGCGCCGGTCTGGGGGTCGAAGTAGATCTCGACCTTCTGGCCCCCCTTGTCGAAGCCGTAGATCTCGTAGCACTGGCCCTTGCTGACCTTGAAGATCTTGATCTGGTAGCCCTGGGCCTCGAGCCGGGCCTTGAGGTCGCCCTCCTTCATCCACTTGTCCTGGGGCACGGTGCAGGTGGGGGCGGCCACGGCGGTGCCGGCGAAGAGGGCGGTGAGCAACAGGGCGGACAGGGCTTTCATGGGGATCTCCAGGTTCGGGTCGGGGCGCCTCGGCGAGACGTTGGAGCCATTCTCGCTTCCCCCACATGAACGGAAGCTGAAACGGGCCACCATTCAGGACATCGGCAAGCGTCGGCAGCGAGGCCATGGGTAGCGCCAAAGCGCAACAGCCCAGGCCGCAGGGCGTGGGCTGTTGCAGTCCGGGGCGCGCTTCCCGGTCAGCCGAAGCTGTCGCCCATCAGCGTGTTGAACCAGGTGGTCATCTGGCGGAAGTTGCCGCTGCTGACGCTCGCCGATTCGATGGCCGTGGCGCCCACGGTGTTGCCGCCGTTGGCGGCCAGCACCATCTTGCGGTTGGCGCCGTCGTACTGATACACCGCGGTGAGCCACGAGGCGGTGCCGGCGGTGATCGGCGAGTAGCAGGCCGAGTTGGCGACCGGCGCCGGGTCGGGCTGCTGGCCGGCGAGCAGGCGGACGATGGCGTCGGCGCAGATCTTGGCTTCCTGGTTGGCCACGTGGCCGGCCTTGGGCAGGCCGCAGCTGGCCGCGTCGCCGATGACGTGGATGCCGGCCTGGGCGGTGGATTCGTAGCTCAGCACATCCACCACGCACCAGCGCCCGTCGGCGCTGTTGTTGAGCCCCGCCGCGGCCAGCCAGCCGCCGGGGCTGGAGCCCGTGGCGCGGTGCGGCGGGATCGGGTTGACCGCCTGGGCGGCTATCACCTGCGGGTTGCCCACCGCGTCGAGGTAGCTCACGCGCCGGCTCACCGGGTCGATCTGGATGCCCGTCACGCCCGCCTCGTAGCGGATGACGCCAGCGTGGGTGACGCCGAAGGCATGGCTGAAGGTCTCGCGCTCGGCCTGGATGGTGGCGTTCTCGTCGAGGACGATGACCCGGGAGCCGGCGCCCCGGTAGGTCTTCAGGTAGTCGGCGACCAGGCAGGCCCGCTCGTAGGGCCCCGGCGGGCAGCGGTAGGGCGCCTTCGGGATGGTCATCACGAAGCTGCCGTTCTGCATCGCGGCCAGCTGGCTGGCCAGCAGGCTGGTCTGGGGGCCAGCCTGCCAGGCATGGGGCGTGCGGGTGGCGTAGTCGGCCTGGGTGAGGCCGTAGGCGTCGGAAAACTCGACCCCCGGCGCGACGACGAGCCGGTCGTAGGGCAGGCTGCTGCCGTCGGACAAGGCTACCGTGCGGGCGGCGGCGTCGATGGCGACGACCCGGGCCGTCTTCACGCCGACGCCATACTTGGCGGCCAGGCTGTCGTAGCCGTAGTCGAGGGTGGCGATGTTGCGGCTGCCGTTGAGCACCAGGTTGCTCATGATGTTGGAGGTGTAGCGGGCGGCTGGCTCGACGAGGGTCACCTGCAGGCCGGTGCCGCCCCACAGGCGCAGGTACTTGGCGGCCGTCGCGCCGGCCATGCCGCCGCCCACCACCACGATGCGGGCGTTCAACCCGGTGTTGGCAGGGGTGAAGCTGGTGTTGGCGCTCTCTTCGTAGTGGTTGTCGCTGTCGTCGTCGTCCGAGTCGGCGAGGGCGAGGCGGCCGATGCCGCCGAGCATGCTGGTGCCGAGGGCGGCGCCGGCCAGCAGCAGGAGGCGGCGACGGGAGGGAATGGCTTTGATGGGCATGGAAGTCTCCGGTCCTTACTGCTTGAGGTAGGCGATGATCGCGTCGAGCTGGGCGCTGGTGTAGCCCTGGGCGTGGGCCGCCATGATGTCGCTGCGGGCGGACTTGCGGAGGTAGTCCCGCACCTCGGCGGCGTCCGAGCCGCGAATGCGGTCGAAGCCGCCGACGCCGCCGGTGCCGTGGCACTGGAAGCAGTTGGAGGCCAGCAGCCGGCCGGCCGTGCTGGGCGCCTGGTTGACCGTGGTGGCTGTGCCGGCCCGCCGGGTGAAGGTGTTGATCGCCTCGGTCTTGCCGCCGACGCCGGCGAGGCCGCTGTAGGCGGTGGCCCCGTTGCGCTCGTCGAGGCGGGTGGCCGCCTGGCTCAGGCTGTATTCGCCAGAGCTCTCCATTTCGTGGCGGATCTGGTCCATGGCCTTCAGGCTGGCCTTGGCGCTGGCGCGGCCGCCCTGGCTGCGCAGGGCTGCCTGCAGGGTGTCTTCGACGGCATCGGCCAGGGCCCGGGCGGCGCTGGCTTGATTCACGCTGGCCCGGGCGACGATTTCGCCCACGGTGGCGGTGCCGTTCTGGGCGACGATGACCGTGGCGAGGGCGCGGAGCACCCGCTCCTGCGCCTCGTGGGCCGTCTGGCTACCCTGATTGGCGCTGGCCAAAAGCTGCACGGCCCGCTGCAGGGCCACCTGGCGGGTGTACAGGCCGGGCTGGTTGGCGAGCACCGCGACGGGGTCGGTGGCCAGGTCTGCCACCGTGAGCCCGAGGGCCGCCGCTACCTTCGCGCGCGCGTCGTCGAGGCTCAGGCCCTGGGCCACCAGGGCATCCACGAGGCTGGTGAGGGGCGACACGAGCTGGCCAGCCCGGGAGCCGTCGGCGCGGGCCGTGAGCATGCCGGTGAAGGCATAGCCGGTGTCGGTGTCGACGCCGCCGGTCACGATCACCCGCATGCCCAGGACGGGGCTCGAAACCTGGCTGTAGTCGAGGCTGTAGCGGCCATTGGCGTCGGTCGTGGCGGTGGGCTCGCCGGTATCGGCCAGGCCGTTGCCGTTGACGTCGAGGAACACCCGCGCACCCTGCAGGTAGCCGTCGACGGCGGTGCCGGAGAGAGTGGTGGCCGAAGCCTGGGAGCGGGTGTCGGCACCGCCGCCGCCCCCGCCGCCACAGGCGGTGAGGGTGACGGCCAGCGCACAGCCGAGAAGTTGCGGCCACGGGGGCCGGGCGCACGTTGAAGGCTTCTGCATGGGGAGACCTCGCATTCCGGGGGTTGTCGTTGCTGGGGTGATCTTGCCGGGCGATTATCAACACCCAGCCTTAACCCAGCATTAATGATGCTCGGATAGATTCGGCCTGCCCTGCACCATTATGGGTAATGCGGTCTGGGGCCGCTGCGGCGTTGCATCGGACGATGCCGGCATGCGTCAGCCGGCAGCCGGGGCGTGCCGGGCCCCCGGTGCGTGGGATCGGCGGGTGCCCGGGTGGCGAGGGCGTGCGCGGTGGCGGGCCGCGCCGGGTCAGCCGTTGAGGCGGAACTCGATGCGCCGGTTGCGGGCGCGTCCTTCGGCTGTGTCGTTGCTGCCCAGGGGGCGGTCGGGGCCGGCGCCGGAGGTGCTGAGCGAAGCCGCGGGGATGCCCTTGTCGATCAGGTAGGCGCGCACGCTGTTGGCGCGGGCCAGGCTGAGCTCCACGTTGGCCTCGCGCTTGCCGGCACTGTCGGTGTGGCCGATGAGCTGCAGGCGGGGCGTGCCGATACGCTTGATCGCCTCGGCCATCTCGTCGAGGATGCGGCTGCCTGCCGGGGTGAGCCGGGCCGAGGCGGTCTCGAACTCGACGACCCGGTTGGAGAGGGTCTTGTCGAGCACGCCCTGCCCGCCCCCGGCCACCACCAGGCCGTTATCGATGGTGTAGGTGGGGTTGAGCACCGTGGCCATCTCGGAGACCACCTGCTGGCGCAGGGCCTCGTTGGCCACATTGCCCTGCAGGGCGATCCGGGTGCCGCTGACCTGCAGGCGCCCGCTGTGCACCTGCCGGAGCCGCTCGGAGAGCAGGCGGGTCATGTTGTCGGCCCAGTTGGGGGGTGGCACGACGCCGCCCACCTCGAGCCGGTCCACCACGTTGGCGGCGCCGTAGAGCTCCCGCAGCTTGCCGAGGATGGCGGCCCGGGCGGCCTCGTCGGGCACCGTGCCGGCGGCGATGAGCTTGCCGGCTTCGTCGGGCTGGGCCAGGGCTGGCAGGCTGAAGTGCAGCAGCAGGGCGGCCAGGACGGCGTGGATTTTCATGCTCACTCTCCCAGAAAGACTTCGCGGAAGCTATTGACGACGAGTTCGAGCCCGATGCCCGGCTGGGCAAGGTAGCTCGCCAGCCGGGCAACGCCAGGCTCGTGGGTGAGGGCCGGCTGGGTGTCTATCCATTCAGGGTCGACCAGGCGGACGGCCTGGGCCCCGGCCGCTGCCGACGGCACCAGCGCATTCCGCAGGGTGTCGGCGGCGGCCCCGCGGAAGCCGATGAACAGGTGGGCCGGCGCCCCGCCGCAGGGGATCAGCACCTGCAGCTCCAGCCCGGTGCGGCGCAGGAAGGCGCTGACCAGGTACAGCCACAGGCCGGCCACCTGGCGCGCCGCCCGCGGCTCGGCCGGAAGGGGCAGGATCAGGTCCTTGTCGATGCCGAGCGTGGGCTGGTCGAGGACCGGGCGCATCAGCAGGCCGATCGCCAGGATCACCCGCGCGACGGCTTCGGGCCGCGTGCCCAGCAAGTCGGCGAGGGCGGAGAGGCTGCTGCGGCGCACGAAGGCCCCCAGCGGGTCGCCCTGGATCGCGGTGTCGAAAAGCGCGCCGCAATCGACGGCCTCGAGCCCGCCCTGCCAGGCTGCCGGCGCGGCCCCGGCCACCGCCGACGCCGCGTGGCCCGCCAGCTGCCCCCAGGCCTCGACGAGGCCGCAGGGCGCGCAGCGGAACATCAGGGTGTCGTCCCGCTCCACCGCCGCGGCGGCGAGGAAGGGAAAGCGCCGGCCGGAGGCATCGACGCTCGGCCGCAGGTGGCCCACCACCGACACCCCGCTGCGGGCGCCGACGAAGGCGAAGTCGATGGGGCGGGCCGCGTCGTAGGCGGCCTTCCAGCCCGGGTCTTCGGCGAGCAGCTCCATCGCCCCCGACACCCAGGCGTCGAGCGTGGCGATCAGCGGGTGCTGGCCGGCCCCCTTGACGAAGTCGCCGCGGCCGGGGACCTTGCCGAAGAAGGTCGCGGATGCGTCGCCCCCCCGGCTCATCGCGCGCCCCCCGCCGTGAGCTGGGCGATCGGCACCGCGGCCGGCGCCGGCGGCGCGGGCACGGCCCCGGCAGGTGCCGCGGTGGCCCCAGCGCCCACCGCGACGG
>NZ_BJNV01000090.1 GCF_006539865.1 Zoogloea ramigera | reverse complement strand
GCGTCCGCACGGCCCTCAATTCAGGCATGGAAACGCGCACTGCGCGAGCGGCTTGCCGCTTTGCGTTTGTGCATCCACGAAGAGAGCGCCCAGGTGATGCCAACCTCCGTCGGCTCCCCGTGGCTGGGTTTTGTGATTGACCGGGAGCAGGCTGTTGAAGGGCCGCAAGGCACGATTTGCCACCCGGCATCTGGGGGTGAGCTATGAGGCCTACTGCCGGGGGCGCTTGAGCTTCGCCGAGTTTGACGCCCGCGTGCGCGGCTGGCTTGCCCACGCGGCCCATGGTGACTCCTGGGGCCTGAGGGAACACCTGCTGGGTGCGTTTGTGCTCCGGCCCGGGGATTTTCCGGGCAAGTCAGGGCGTTGAAGATCGCGGGCGGCGCTGCGCTTCAACGCCCTGCGAGGCGGCGTCCAGCGGATCGATGGGGGAACCACGAAACACCCGAAAGCCGAGGTTGTCGTACCGGAGGCGGGGCGAGCCGTCGAAGCGGAAGGCAGCGCGGCAGTCATCCGGATCGCTGCTCCAGGCCCCGCCGCGCAGCACACGGGACACCTTGCCCGCAGCCGCGGTCTCACTGAGCTGGGAATATGCATCTCGGCACCACTCCCAAACATTCCCACTCAAGTCAAATACCAGCTCCGGGGCCGGGGTGGCGCCTTGGGGGAAGAGACCGACTGCACTGGCACGCCCGATGTCAGCCTCTCCGTCATCGTCTGAATGAACTGCGCAATTCATGTAAGCCGGCTCGAACGGCCCCCAGGGGTATTCCCGCCCTGCGCAACCGCGCGCGGCACGCTCCCATTGCGCCTCGGTGGGTAGAGAGACCGCCGCCCCCGTTGCGGCCGACAGCCAGCGGCAGAAGGCCAGGGCTTCATACCAGCTTACGTTCTCCCTGGGCGAGTTGGGTTCGTCCCACTTTGGCGGCTTTGCTGCCGGGGCATGTTCAAAGCCTTGCCACCAGCGTTCATCCTGATAGCCCCCTGCGTCGATGAAGGCCTGAAACTGGGCGTTGGTGACCGGGTATCGGGCGATCTCGAAGGTGGGCAGGCCCGGGTGTCGGGTGTCCTGGTAGATGAAGGGCTGAGGGCCCAGGATGCTGACCCAGTCGATGTCAGGCAGCCCGTCTGCACGCAGACCCACGCCGGGGCGACGGTCCAGCCCCAGCCGGCCCATGGCGCGGCCAATGGCTGCTCGGGCGCGGGCCTGGGGTACGCGGGCGGGGTCGGTCATGAGCGGCATCCACCGCGCGGAGAGGTGTGCGAGCAGGGTGGCCGGGAGTGGGGGTGTGCCGGCATGGCGCCAGATCTGTTCGGCCACCTCCGGGTTTGCCTCGGCGATCCAGGCAATCAGCCGAATTTGTGCAGCCGCATCCCCTGCGCAGGATTCCGCGGCGATCTCGGCCACCACTTCCCAGCCACTGCGTTCCCACCAGCGCTCGGCAGGCCAGAAGTCAGCCGCAGGGCGTCGGCCCTGACTGGCGTCGAGCAGCAGTCGGCTGGCCAGGTATTCCTGCAGCAACTGGTGGGTGAAGCGGAGGTCGCTGCCCCGCAGTTCCAGCACGCTGGCATCGCGGGAGAAATCGATAAGGGTCTTGTCGATCCCTGCCGGCCACTCGGCCTGAGTCAGGGTGGTGCGGGCACCGGCGGCACCCTCGGCGCCATCGACGGGCGAGAGCCTCTGCAGAGCTTCGGCCAACTGCGTCAGCGCCAAAAGCCATGGTTCACGCTCTGGCAGGTGTGGGTCGTGGCGAAGCTTGCGTCCTTCCCACTCCCGATCGTAGAGAATGGCGAGAAAGCCCTGGAATAGCTGAGCACGGTTGTCCGGCGGATCCGGCAGCTGGGCCATGATGTAGAGCAGATAGGGGTTGGCAGCGAGGCGCAACAGGCTGCGCGGATCAAAACGTGAGCGGCGCCAAGCTCGGTCCTGTTGCCAGTTGGTCGTCGAATAAACGTCTGGCTGTTCGCGCGGAATCTCATCCGCCGTCCAGAACAGGCCTTCGGCACCCGCCCGGCGCCAGGCCTCCCAGGCATCGCGCACCTCAGCGCCCCCGGCGATCTGCCAGAAAAGAGCCTCGGCCGCCTCGATTGCGCCGGGCCCGTGTTGGGCCTCGTGGTAACGCTGCAAGAAATCCCGCACCCGCGGTGGGCTCAGGGGCTGCAGCGTGAGGGTGTCGAAGGGCAGCGAGAATTCGACAAAGTCTTTCTCGCGGCAACTGATGACGACGCTGGCCAGGCGCTCGTCCTGGGCGAGCTTCAGGATCTGCGTGGCCTTGTGCCGGCGCTGGCCGGGCGGGATCTCGTTGATCGCATCGAGGAGCAGCACCGCCCGGCCTTGGGTGATGAGTTGGGGCAAGTAACGGCCGAGGCCCTCGAGCTGACTGGCAATGAATTCCTCGAGGGTTTCAGCTTCACGTGTCCACAGGCCCAGCGGCACCAGCACGGGGATCGGGGTGAGCGCATCGCGCATGGCCCGATCGGCGTAAGCCAGGGCGATCCGTTCCAGTGAAAAACTCTTGCCAGCGCCTGGCTCGCCGAGCACAGCCAGGCGGCGTACCTTGCGGTCACCCAGTTCCCGATAGGCGTCGAGCACATCCGAGTAGGGCCTGGTCTCGATGATTCTAGCGGCGGCATCGGCCACACCGAAGGCCTTGAACAGGGAGTCGGTGGCGATGCACACCTTCTTCAGCGATCGCTCGGCATGGGGCGAACTGCGCTCGATGCCTTCCAGCGGCACGTAAAGATCAGGCCGGGCAGAGAGATTGCCGTAGAGCAGGCTTTCGAGCCAGACGATTTCGGCCGCGCGTTGGTCGGGGGGGGCTCCGGCGCTTGCGGAGCCGTTTGTGACTGGTGCTGCGAGCAGTGTCGAGGCGGATCGCTGCAAGGCTTCGACCAGGATTGCGAGCGTCTCTGCGCGGTCTGGCCGGGCTTCGACCGGCTGCTTCTCACAAAGAACAAGGGGCATCGGCGCCCTGTCATCCACCCGCAGCGCGACGATCGGCTTGCCTCGCCGGTCGGTGGCAAGGAGTTCGCGCGCTTGCCAGCGGCACACTTTTGAATCCATGCCGATGATGGCCACCAGCAGATCGGCTGCATGGAGTTCGCTTTCGATGCGGGCGTACCAGTGCTGGTCGCCTCCACGCACACCGGTTTCGTCGCGCCAAGCCCGGGCGCCCTCGCGCCGCAGATGCGCCTCCACGACCTCTGCCCAGGTGTGCGCAGCCCCGCCGCGGGGGTAGCTGATGAAGATACGAAGCGAGTCAAGTTTCATGGCGGGCAGCGAGGACATGCTGTTGCAGTCAATATTCAAGGCGTCTGCCGGATTATGTCGCTTGTTGTCATGGCGGTCGACGGCATGGTAGAAGCTTTGGGCCAAGCGCTTTATGTCCCTCAGCTTGTGTTTCTTGAAAAGGACTCTTTGTGGCTACCAGTTCTGCTTTCGATCCGCTGACTGTCATGTTGTCCAGCCGCTGTTCCGACCCAGTTCCCTTCGGCGGCGGCATGGGATCGATGGCCGACGTGCGCATGGCCATCAAGAAAGAACTCGAGGAGCTGAAGCTTTACGGCATGCAGGTCTTCAAGGTCTGGGTTCACGAAAATGAAGCGGTGGAATCCGGTGACAAGAAGGCCTGGGATCTCTGCATTGATCACGCCAAGCAGGCCGACATCTTCCTGATGCTCTACAACGGCAACGCAGGCTGGGCTGGAACCCTCGAGCAGCATCCCGACCAACTGGGCATCTGCCATGCGGAACTGGCTGCGGCCTATGGCAAGGCGGCCAGCAAGGTGCGCAGCATCCAGTTGCCCTTGTGTGGCGAGGAGAACGAGCCCAATCGGCGCTTTCGTGACTACGTAAAGCGTCAGCAGATCCTTGGGCCGCAGGTGCAAACCGGGGAGGACGCCATCAAGAAAGCCGGCGACATTGCTGTGGCCGCGTTGCTGTCCCTGGCCAGGGCCGGCGTTTGCGTGGCCTCGAAGGGCAGCTTCTATACGGGCGAGGCGCTTGAATGGACCCGCCTCGATTTTCAGGGGCGCAGGAAGGTAACAACCGAAGCTGTGGCCAAATTTCTCGGCGAGCGCCACGGCGTGAAACCTGCGCAGGCACGGCCGACCACGGTAGTCGTGCCGCTCGCAGGTGGGCAGATCGCCTTTGTCTGTGACTGCATCCCGTCAGCCCTGACTACCGCCGCGGCCCGCGAACTGGTGGGGCAGCCTTTCCTGCGCGATCACGTGCTGTGCGCTGCCTTGCCCGAGGGCGTGGGGCCGGTTCATCTGATCGCATGCCAGAAGGGCGTCACCGAAACCCAGGCGCTGCGCCAGCTGGGTTTTCCGGATGCGATCGCGGTGACAGCGCCTTTTGGCGTCTATGTGGCAGACCCGGTTCAGAAGATCCAGATGGTCTTCATCGCCAACTGCCGGGATGAAACGACCACGCTCGGCCAACTCCAGCGTTTCTTGCAGTGGCTGGAGCAGGAAGGCGAGGATCGTCGGCTGGCGGTTCGGGCTGGCGCGCGGCGCCGGATCGCGGACCTCATCGCCAAGGAACAATAGAGGCCAACGGCGCCCGCCTAAGCTCGAAGCCGTTCGGCCAGCCGATTGACCCATTCGGTCGCGCACTTCGGTCTTTGCCTGCCCAGGATGCTCGGGGAGAACAGGTCACGTCCCACGTGCTCGCCCAGCGCACGATAGGCTTCCCACTGCGCTTCGCCAAACAACTGCTGCGCGGTGCTGTCGTGGGGAAAGTTCGGATGCGCCCGGCGGAACTCTTTCAGGTACTCCGATTCGTTCCCAGTCATGGATAGCTTGACGTAGAGCAGCCACCCTTCCTGCTCGTCCGGGTAGACGAGGCGGGTGACGATGCAATGTGCATTGCAGAGGCCCGCCGCATCGGGGCGGAGATCCCGCAGGTCCGGCTCGATACGCACACCCAGGTCGATCCAGGCCAAGCGCACGAGTTTCAGAAGGCCGTCGAAGTGGTGCTGCGGGTCGCATTCGCCATCGATGGCGATGATCGTGCGGCAGCGCCTACGCAGGAGTTCATAGATACCCAGGTTTTCGATGTGGCCGCCGTCGGAGACGTTCACGCAGGCGGTGTGCTCGGTCATGCGGCCGGTGAGTTCGCGCAGGAAATATCGGGGTGCAAACGGACGCATGAAGCGCCAGTAGTCGGCCCAATAGGTGTGTGGCCGACGCACCCAGTAGCCCAGGCGGATGTTGAGCATCGCCAGCAGCATCATGTAACGGGAAGAAGTAAGCGTTCCCATGTGGGGCGAGGCCGCCGCACCGGAGATCGCCATTGCCGTGCCCAGATCGAGGTTGGGGTCCAGATCCTGCCAGTCTTGCGTGGGGTGCCATCCGGTCAAAAGGCTGCCGCAATAGTGTTTGCTGAACAGGAAGAAGTCCGAATCCCGCCCGCGAAGATCCGGGGCTGTGCTGCCGGGGACGTTGAGTGCGGCATTGATCAGATGTACCGGGCCCTTGCAGTCTTTTTCCGCACTCGCCTTGGGAGCGAGTGGCCGCTCATCGTGGGTTTCGACTTGTCGCTCGCCCTTACTCCCGCCACTGACGAGATAGGTGCGGGCCAGGCGGTCACGGTAGTAGCGATGAAGTGCCGTGGCGTTCAGATTGACAAAGCATGTGAGGAGAACGATCAGCAGGGTCGTGCCCAAAGCACACCAAAGCGAATATTCGGTGGCGATGAAACACAGGAATGCGATACAGCCCAGCAGGACCGCAATCAAGAACACAGGTACGGCGAGCACCAGGCTGCCAAGAAGCACGCGCCCCACGATGCGGGCTGGCCCTATCGCGATGCCCGTCGCAGCAAGGACGAAGGGCAGCAAGGCCGTGCCGGCAATCAAGGCGGCCTCGTGCCCGGCCACACGTCTGGTGAGCTCCGGGAGCGCAGCCAGCAGCCCGCATACGAGGGTTACGGCCAGCAGGAAACCCGCCGCGGCTTCGAGCCCGCGCGCGGTACTGCGGGTGCGGGTGATTGCGTAGACGAGTGCAACACAAGCCAAGGGTATCCACCACATCCAGCCGGGCCGCAAGGCCTCCAACATGTCGTGGAGTGCGACCACAATCATTGCTCCGGTCATCAGCGCGGGCAGCACCAGCAAGAGCGATGAGAAGAGGCCATACAGCAGCACAAAGCCGAGGCGGAAGACCGTTTGCAGCCCGCCTTCGCTGAGATACTTGCTGTGGTTACGTAGGTGCCTGACGACGGTGGATTCGTGATCGCCTTCGGCGCCGAAAGGACGCTTCCCTTTCTCTGGGCTCAGGGTCACGTCTTCGTCCGGGTCGTCCAGGACCGTCGTGATGAAGCTCCCCAGATAGCCGCCGCCCGAGACGGTCGACATGAAGTCCACGTCCTTCAACATTCCCTTGCGTGCCAGAACCTCGACAACCCCCAGGGCAAAGATGGATGAACGAATGCCGCCGCCGGAAAGGGCCAGCCCGACAGCGTCATCGCGGGTATCCGCGTTTGGCAGCTCGTAGTGGGTCCGTCGCCTCTGGACATCGCCCGCTTCGGCCTCGTTCATATTGCGGATCGTATCCTCGTCCATCCCCGCCGTCGGGATGATGCCGAAGGGCACCGGCCTCACTTCCAGTGTCGCTGGTGACTCTGATGGCAATAACGCACCTGGCTTGCCCAACAGTCTGCTCAACGCGTCGGCGAGCGTGCCGAGTTTGCCTTGCACCTCCTTCAGCTGGCGGCGGAACTCATAGCGCTCATCGACACTGCCCATCCGCCCGGCCGCCTTTCGGCC
Source organism: Zoogloea ramigera (assembly GCF_006539865.1). Lineage (GTDB taxonomy): Bacteria > Pseudomonadota > Gammaproteobacteria > Burkholderiales > Rhodocyclaceae > Zoogloea > Zoogloea ramigera. The sequence continues at coordinate 7,913 of NZ_BJNV01000090.1, read as the reverse complement.
ATGCCAGTAGGCGGTGAAGGGGCGGATGTCCTTGTTGAGGGCTTCGACGACAATTGCCGAGCAACGCCCGCTGCCCGGGCGTTTGCCCATCGACTCCCGAGCCAGCTTGAAGAAGTCATAAACGCTCTGCAGCGCCGTTTCCTCAACCCCATCGCGCAGGGGCAGCTCCTGGGTGGTGATGCGCGTACGCAGCTCGGTCAACAACAACCAGGCGAGTTCGCGATCGTGGACCGAGAGATCCTTGCCGGAGTCTTCAGGGGAGGCGTCTGTCTGCATACGGGTCATGACCACTCTTCCGGCTTGTTATCGGAATGCTGGAATCGTACGTCAAGTAATTGTCTTGTGCACCGACCACCTCAAGCGGACCTCGGGCTTATCATTACTGCAGTCATCCGAACTCCTGCGACAACCATGACAGAGCAAATGCCGCGCGTGCTGATCAGTTACGCCCAAGGTGATCCTGCCCATTCGAAGTGGGTGGCGAACCTGGCCGCTCGGCTTGGCGCCGACGGACTTGAGGTGATCATCGATCAGTACGAACCGCGCCCCTCGAAACCCTGGCAGGACTGGATCAACGACGAATTCAGGCGAGCTACCTGGATACTGCTTGCCTGCACTCCGTCCTATTTCAAGTACTTCGAGGGCGACGGGGCTGGCGATGTGGGCCGCGGAGTGCGCTGGGAGGCCAATCTCATCCAACAGGAGCTCAGTGCCAACAAGCTAAAGAACACCCGCTTCATTCCGCTACTGCCCACCGGCAGTGGTGAGGCGGACATCCCGCTGCCCCTGCGCGGTTTCCTGCGCTTTGATCCAGACGAACGGTACGCTGCGCTGCTGGCGATCCTGCGGCGGCCTCCGGCAGCGGGCGATCGTGGTAAGCCCGCTCCAAAGCCAGCAAAGCATATCCCCAACCCCTATCCCGGCCTATCGGCTTTCACGGAGCGACAGGCGGATGCCTTTTTTGGCCGGGACGAGGACATCCGTCGGGTGGCAGACAGGCTCATCGAACGGCGCTACGTGTGCGTGGTCGGGCGCTCCGGCACCGGCAAGTCTTCCCTGGTGGCCGCGGGCGTGCTGCCGGCGCTACGCAAGGCTCAGCCTCGTTTGAGCTATTTGCGCTTTACCCCCGAGGATGATCCCTTCGCCCGGCTCGCCGACGCCCTCGACCGCCTGATGCCCGAGGAGCGGTTGCGCAGCCGTGAGGCGCCGCGGGTGGAGCATCTTGCCGATGGACTGCGCGCCAACCCAGGTAAGGCACTTGGCCTCCACTTGCCGGCGCTTACGCCGCTGCTGGTCTTTGCCGACCAGTTCGAAGAGCTGTTCACCCAGACGCCAGAAGGCAGCCGGCCGGCCTTCCGGGCGGTCTGGGATGCGCTGCTTGGCGTCGAGGGCGTTTATCTGGCGCTCACGCTGCGCAGTGAGTTTTTTGCGCCGCTGGCCGATTGGCTCGGCGCTGCAGCGCTCGGGGAAAGCCTGGTGCCCCTGGATCCGATCACTGACGATGCACGCTACCGGCAACTCATCGCCCGCCCGGCCACGGATTGTGGCGTTCCAATCGACGACGACCTGGTCAGCGAGCTGGCCACCACCGCCCGGGGCATGGCAGGTGCGCTGCCCTTGCTGGCACTGACGCTACAACGCCTGTTCGAGAGTCGCGACCCGGTAAGCGGCATCACCCGCGCCGCCTGGCGGGCCATCGGCGGCCTGGCGGAAAGCGTGAAGTGCGCTACCGCGCCGGTGGACGAGGCGATCGACGCAGATCCGGCGCTCCTTGCAGCCTGCAATACCCTGTTCGCGGCCCTGGCAAGCTCGGTGGACGGCATCCCGACCCGCCGTAGTGCTCGGGTGGCCGGGTTGCGGCGGGATAGCAACATCGCCTATCTGATCGACGCCCTGCGTACCCAGGGCGTGCTCACCGACACCGATGACGGGCATGTGCAGATCGCCCACGAAACCCTGTTTCAGCACTGGCCGCGGCTGGCCGGCTGGTGTGCGCGCCACGCCATCTTCCTGGCCCGGCGGCGCGAGGTCGAGCAGGCCGCCAGCGACTGGCAGTCGAGCGGCAACGGGCTCCTGATCTGGGGCTGGGAACGCCAGAAGCCGGCCATCGAAGCGCTGTGTGCCCTCGGCGGAATCGATCCACTGCCGGATCCTGAATACACCGACCCGGGCATCCATGCCTGGCTGGCGCTTCGAAGCACGCTCGACGAATCTTTGCGCGGCTTTCTGCGCCCCGAACCCCTGGCGCTGCTGGACGAGCTGACGCGGGACGAGACCTCGCCTGTGCGCCGGGAGGACATCGGCCGTCGCCTCAACACCCTGCCAGACCCCCGCAAGGGCGTGGGACTGGATGCGCGCGGGCTGCCCGAAATCGCCTGGGAGGCAGTGGCGGTTCCCGAGGAGGGCGCTGTGGTGACGCTGGAGACCAGTCCCCCGCAACAGTTCAGGATAAGCGAGCCCTTCCGGATCGCCCGCTACCCGGTGACCTGGCAACAGTTCAAGGCCTTTGTGACGGCGGACGACGGCTATCACAATCCGGCGTGGTGGGAAGGACTGCAATACGAGGAGCAGCCCGGTAGAGTGCAATGGGATTTCGCCAATCACCCGGTGATCAATGTGTTGTGGTACGACGCAATGGCCTTCTGCCGCTGGCTGACCGCCCGCCTGGGTCTGGAGGGCGAGGTGGTGCGCCTGCCCACAGAATGGGAGTGGCAATGGGTGGCCCAAGGGGGCGCGGCAGGTTTGCGTTTTCCTTGGGGGCCTGACTGGCTTGAGTGCGGAGGAAACTCAAGCGAATCCGGTATCGGACGCACGACCGCCGTGGGGCTCTTTCCGGCTGGCCGGGTGAAAGAGAACGAGGTCCTCGACATGGCAGGCAATGTCTGGGAGTGGTGCGTGAATCAATATAGAGATCCTTCCCGGTGGCGGCTTGAAGACGGCATGTCTCGTGTGGTGCGCGGCGGAGCCTGGGGCGGCGATCCGGACTACTGTCGCGCGGCCACCCGCGGCAGTAACTCGCCCGGTGGTCGTAGTGAAGATCTCGGTTTTCGGGTGGTCTGCAGTTTTCCCATCGATTCGCTGGGCGCTGAATCACTGAGCCGCTGATCACTGGGCGGCGCGCAGCGCCACCCGCCGTTTTTTTGCAGATCCCTGCCGCAACCCGGGCATTCGGCAGGTCTTGGCAGACAGGCCACAAGGGTGGGTACAGCCCTCCCGGGCCGCACACCAAGCAGAACACGACGAGTGATTTGCGTTAACCCGACGGTCAAGGTATAGTCGCGCCCTCTGCAGTTGGTTGAAACGGTAGTTGTGACAACTTTTGTGAATGCTGCTCCCGAAATCGGGGAAGACTGTCACAAGAGCGGTGTTAAAAGATTTCTTATAAATCAACAGATTATGATCTGATTGACGTTTAAGGCCGGTCTTGTGACACCTGGCTACGATTAACATTGATGTTAATCATCAGCCTCATAACCCGAAGGTCGCAGGTTCAAATCCTGCCCCCGCAACCAGATTCAAGCATCAAGGCCCAGTCATTCACGTGACTGGGCTTTTTTGTTTTACGCGTCGCTGCCGTGCATCTGCCCAGGCGCTGTGGCTGATCGGGTGTCGAGTGGGCCGATCCCTCTTTTGCCGCGCCCTGGATCACCGGGGCGAGGGGTCTCGGCTGCCGGGCCGATCCAGGATCTTGCTTCGCACAATGTTCATTTGACGCCTCGGCCGCGGAAGCTAGAATCAGGGCAGCCGCCGGGCGATGCCCGGCCCGTTGATCATTCCGAAAATTCATCCAGGACATCACCCATGAGCTTCAAGAACCCCGAGCAGTTCTACGCGGTTAACAAGGCGACCGTCGAGGCCGCGCTGCGTCTGGCCAACGGCGCCCTGGCGCGGGCCGAGCGCCTGGCGGCGCTGAACCTCAACACCGCGTCGGCCCTGCTTCAGGGCGGTGCCGGCAGCACCCAGACGCTGGCCACCGTGAAGAGCCCCGAAGAGCTGGCCGAGCTGCAGTCGGCGCTCACCCAGCCCATCGTCGAGCAGGCCGTGGCCTACGCCCGCAGCGTCAACGAGATCGTTGCCGAAGGCCAGCAGGAGATCTCCCGCCTGTTCGAAACCCAGTTCGCCGAACTGCAGAAGACTTTCACCGCTGCGCTGGAGCACGCCGCCAAGTCGGCCCCGGCCGGTTCCGAGCCCGCCTTTGAGGCGGTCAGGTCGGCCATGGAGACGGCTTCCAGCGTTTACGAAAACGCCAGCCAGTCGGTGCAGCAGCTGGCCGAGGCGAACGCGGCAAAGGCCGCCGAAGTCACCGAGGCCGCCGTCAAGGTGCTGGCTGTCGGCAAAGCTGGCTGACCACCTCGAAGGCGGTCTTGCTGAAGATGCGCCCGGAGTGATCCGGGCGTTTTTTTGTCCGCCGGTCGCGTTGTCAAAGGGCCGGCGGAGTGGCCTTGAGCGCCTTTCGCCACCGCTCCTGCCACATCGCCAGACTGCCGGCTTTCCCTGGAGCAGCCCGGGCACTGGATAGCTCTCCGCACCCATTGCGGCGGAAGGCGGCCGGCCGGTATGTCGCGGCGGGTGCGGCTCAGGTGGTCCGCGAGGTTGACATGCCGGCTGCCTGAGCGTGCGTCCGTGCGTGCGTCGAGGCCGATGAGTTCCTGCGCGCTGATCGGGCCCGGGTCGTGCTCACGGGGCGGGCTCGTCAGGCCTGTCGGGTGGGCGGGGCTGACGCACCCCGCGGGTTGCTGCGGCGCCTCACGGGCCCGTCTTCGGTCACAATGGCGGTGATGACGGGCCGCCGGCCCGGCTGCGCCCCCTGCGATCCCGGCCTTGAAATGCAAGATCGTTCGGGCGCAGCATGGCGTCAAGGACACTTAATTCACTTTTGTTGATTTGTTATGGACACGACCAAGGGTTCTCACACACAGGCCGACGCGGCCGCCGAACCGGGCTCCGCCCCGCTGCAGGGCATCGAGTACGTGGCCACCTCGCGCCTGCCCACCCGCCACGGGGAGTTCGTGCTGCATTCCTATCGCCAGCTGGCCGACGGCACCGAGCACGCGGTGCTGGTGTGCGGCAATGTGGCAGGCCAGGAGGACGTGCTGGTGCGGCTCCATTCCGAATGCCTCACCGGCGACGTGCTGGGCTCGCTGCGCTGTGACTGCGGGCCCCAGCTGGAGATGTCCCTCGAGCGCATCGCCGCCGCCGGGCGCGGCGTGCTGGTGTATCTGCGCGGCCACGAGGGGCGGGGCATCGGCTTCAGCCACAAGGTGCGTGCCTACGCGCTGCAGGACAAAGGGCTGGACACCGTGGATGCCAACGTGGCCCTCGGGCTGCCGGTGGACGCGCGCAGCTTCGACTGCGCCGCCGAGATCCTCAAGCACCTGGGCGTGCGCTCGGTGCATCTGCTCAGCAACAACCCGCGCAAGAAGCAAGAGCTGGTCAAGGCCGGCGTGCCGGTGACCCGGGTTGTCCCGGTGGTGCCGCCCCACAACCACGAGAACGTGCGCTACCTCAACACCAAGCGCACCCGCATGGGCCACGACCTGCCGGGCTGAACGGCAGGAGGGTGCGGCCAGGTCCTCCCGTGGAGCGCGGGTGCGCGCAGGCGTGTTCCGGGGAGTAAAGCAATCGTCCCGGGCCGCCAGGCCGCTGCGCAGCGACGGCCATCCGCAGCCGCTCTGCGGGCTCCTCGGCGTCGCCCCGGTGCTTGCCCCTCAGCCCAGTACCGCCTGCGCCAGCCGCCCGACCAGCTCGGGGATGCGCGTTTCCTCGGCGATGCCGTAGCCGAGCAGCAGGCCGTTGGCGCCAGCCTGTCCCGCGTAGTAGGCGCTCAGGGGGCGAGCCGCCACGCCCAGCGCCCATGCCGCCCGAACCACCGCGGTGTCGGGCGGGCCGTCTGGCAGGCATAGCACCAGATGTAGCCCGGCCTGCCCGCCGAGCACCGGGCAGGCGTCGCCGAAATGGGCGTGCAGCGCGCTGCGCAGCGCCTGCTGGCGCGCCCGGTAGATCGGCCCCATGCGGCGCAGGTGGCGGGTGAGCTGCCCGCTCTCCAGAAAGCGCGCCAGAGCCCGCTGCTCAATCGCCTGGCCGCCCCGGTAGAGGCTGCGGATCGCCTCGCCGAGCCCGGCTGCCGCCCAGCGCGGCACCACCATGTAGGCGATGCGCAGGCCTGGGTAGAGCAGCTTGCTGAAGGTGCCCACATAAACCACCGGCGCGTCCGGGCGCAGGCCCTGGATGGCGGGCAGCGGCCGGGCGCCGGGCTGGGCGTGGTTGAAGTCGCTGTCGTAGTCGTCCTCGATCAGCCAGCCGCCGGCAGCCTGCACCCGCTGCAGGAAGTCCAGCCGGCGCTCCAGGCTCAGCACGCTGCCCAGCGGGTACTGGTGGGACGGGGTGACGAACAGCAGGCGCGGCGGGGCGGCCTGCCACAGCGCCGGGTCGGGCGCCATGCCGTCGTGGTCCACCGGCACGTCGACGATCTTCAGGCCGGCGGCCTGCATGGCGTTGCGGGCCGGCGCGTAGCAGGGGTTCTCGAGCCAGGCGGTGTCGCCGTCGTCGGCCAGCAGGCGGGCGCAGGCGTCGAGGGCGGCCTGTCCGCCGGCGACGATGAAGACCTGCTCCGGCGTGCATGCCACCCCGCGCCGGGCCGACAGGAAGCCGGCCACCGCCCGGCGCAGTTCGGGCTCGCCGCCGGGTTCGGCGTCGGCCAGCTGGCGCGCGCTCACCTCGCCCCAGGCCTGCTGCAGGAAGCGCGCCCAGCTGCGCCACGGAAAGGCGTTGAGGTCGGCGACGCCGGGCGCGAAGGGCAGCAGGCTCTCGCCGCGCTGCACCGGCGGCAGCCCGCGGGCGCGGCGCGACAGCATGTCGACCGCGCCAGCCGGTGCTCCGGCCCCGGCGCCGGGCTGTACCAGCGGCAGCGGGGCCACCCGGGTGCCGCCCCGGTCAGCCTCCACGAAACCTTCGGCCAGCAGCAGCTGGTAGGCGAACAGCACGCAGTTGCGGGCCATGCGCCGGTCGGCGGCGAGCTGGCGGCTGCCGGGCAGACGTGTGCCCGGCGGCAGGCGCCCGTCGAGGATGGCGGCCTTGAGCGCCCGGTACAGGCGCAACTGGCGGGCCTCGCCGGTGGGCGGGGCGTCGTCGAGGGCGGCGAGGATGAGGTCGAGTTCGTGGGACATCTGGCTCCATGCGGGTGCTGCGGGGTGGTTCCATGGATGGTGCCACGGCGCGGCTATGCTGGAGGCCACTTTTCAAGGAGCCTGCCATGCCCTCGCCGTCGAACACCCCCCGCACCCAAATCCACCGCAAGCCCCAGCGGGCCCACCACGAGGCAGCCACGATCCGGGCCATCATCGACGAGGCGCTGGTCTGCCAGATCGCCTTCAACCAGGGCGGCAGCGTGCATTGCCTGCCGATGGCTTGCTGGCGCGAGGGGGATTTCCTGTACATCCACGGGGCCAACAACTCGCGCCTCACCCAGACCCTGCTGGAGCACGAATGCGCCGTGAGCATCACCCACCTGGACGGGCTGGTGCTGGCCCGCTCGGCCTTCCATCACTCGATGAACTACCGCTCGGTGGCGATCTACGGCCGCTTCGAGGCCGAGGACGACCCGGCGGCCAAGGCGGCGGCCTTCCGGGCCTTCGTCGAGCACGTCAGCCCGGGCCGCGCGGCGCAGGTGAGGCCGCCGTCGCCGGCCGAGCTGGCGGGGACGCGCCTGTTGCGCATCGCCCTCGACGAGGCGGTGGCCAAGATCCGCAACTGGGGCGCGGAGGACGCCGACGAGGACATGGCGATTCCGGTGTGGGCCGGTGTGCTGCCGCTGGCCCTGGGTGCTGGGCCGCTACAGCCCGAGGCCGGCTGCGCAGACAGGCAGCCGCCAGCGGCGCCGGCCTTCATCGGCGGCTGAGGGGGCTCGCCGCTAG
>NZ_BJNV01000089.1 GCF_006539865.1 Zoogloea ramigera | reverse complement strand
AGCGCCGGGGGCGTCGCAGAAAAGCGCCGGGCCGCCCCAAGCTTTCCGGCCCGCCCCCTCGGGGGGCGGTGCTGGTGCGCAGCGCCAGCGCCGGGGGGCCTCAGCCGACCACGAAGCCGGGCACGTCGATGCGCACCACGGGGCGGTCGAGGGCTACCGCCACGCAGCTGGCGAAGCGGCGGGCCCATTCGCCGCCCTGGGCGAAGCGCTGCTCGCCGCCGTATTTGGCCACGTTGAGGATTACGTCGAGCACCAGCACCTTGCCCACCGGGTTGGTGGGGGTGCATTCGAGTTCGTCGAACTCCTCGTGCAGCCACTCCCGCGCGCTGCTTTGGTCGAGCCCGGCGACGTCGTCCGCGTGCACGTGGAATTCGAATTCCCGGTCGGCCCGGAAGGCCACGGTGACGGTGTACATGGCGGGTCTCCTCTTTTGTTGGTTGTATCGTGAGCATCGCATTTTTCGGTGGCCCGGCGCCGGAAGCAAGTAACCGATTGTTATCATCCGGGCTCGTCCGCTGCCGTCTTCTCCCCATGACCGAATCCCCCTGGCGCGCCCTGGCCAACCGCCGCATGCTGATCTGCGTGCTGACCGGTTTTTCCTCGGGCCTGCCGCTCTACCTGCTGCTCAACCTCGTGCCGGCCTGGCTGAAGACCGAGGGCCTGTCGCTGAAGGCCATCGGGGCCTTTGCCTTGATCCAGTTTCCCTACACCTGGAAGTTCGTGTGGTCGCCCTTCCTCGACCGCTACGCGCTGCCCCTGCTGGGCCGCCGGCGCGGCTGGATGGCGCTCACCATGCTGCTGCTGCTCGGCGCGATCGCCTGGCTCGGCACCCTGTCGCCCACCGCCCAGCTGGGGCTGGTGGTGGGGCTCACTGCGCTGATCGCCTTTTTGTCGGCGACCCTCGACATCGTGCTGGATGCCTACCGCCGCGAGCTCTTGCCCGAGATCGAGCTGGGCATCGGCAACGCCATCCACGTGAACGCCTACAAGCTGGCCGGGCTGGTGCCGGGCAGCCTGGCGCTGGTGCTGGCCGACCGCCTGCCGTGGTCGCAGGTGTTCGTGATCACCGCGCTGTTCATGGCGCCGGGCCTGGTGATGACCCTGCTGGTGAAGGAGCCCGCCGCCGCCGCCAGGGCGCCGCGCACCCTGCGCGACGCGGTGGTCGAGCCCTTCCGCGAGTTCTTCGGCCGCCACGGGCTGCGCTCGGCGCTGGTGGTGCTGGCCTTCATCTTTTTGTACAAGCTGGGCGATTCGCTGTGCACCGCGCTGGCCACGCCTTTCTACCTCGAGATGGGTTTCAGCAAGACCGAGGTCGGCCTGATCGCCAAGAACGCCGGGCTGTGGCCGAGCGTGATCGGCGGCCTGCTGGGCGGGCTGTGGATGGTGAAGCTGGGCATCAACCGGGCCCTGTGGGTGTTCGGGGTGGTGCAGTGGCTGGCGATCTTCGGCTTCGCGTGGCTGGCCTGGCTGGGGCCGGCCGAGGCCGACGCCGGCCGGCTGTGGGTGCTGGCGGCGGTGATCGGCCTGGAGGCGCTGGGGGTGGGCCTGGGCACCACCGCCTTCGTGGCCTACATGGCGCGCACCACCCACCCGGCCTACACGGCCACCCAGCTGGCGCTGTTCACCAGCCTGATGGCGGTGCCGCGCACCTTCATCAACGCCTCGGCGGGCTGGCTGGTGGAATACTTCGGCTGGTTCGATTTCTTCATGTTGTGCGGCGTGCTGGCGGTGCCCGGCATGTTGCTGCTGTTCAAGGTTGCGCCGTGGCATGAACCTGGAAACGGCAGTTGACCGCTATCGGTCATCTCAGCGGCCGGATGAAAACTCACCGTAGTCCCTTCGCCGACGCTTGCTCAGGAGGTGAGCGCGCTACACGCCTGCTGGCACGCCTGGACGGTCGCCTGGCTTTGTCGCTCCGCCTTGCAGGCATCAGCCTGCCGGGTTGTCGCTTCGCGCCAGACACCCGCCCAGGCGCACCATCGGGCGCGTCCAACTACCGTTTCCAGGTTGCCCCCGCAGCCGTCTCCGCAAAGGCCTGATCCCATGCTCGACACACCCCTCGAAGCCGCCGCCCGCAAGCTGTCGGCGGCCCTTGCTCCAATGCGCTTCGCGGCGCCGGTGTCCCACGTCTATAACCCCTTCGACTACGCCTGGGCGGGCAACGCGGCCTACCTGCAGCGCTTTGGTCGGGGGCTGAAGCGGGTGATCTTGGTGGGCATGAACCCGGGGCCCTTCGGCATGGTGCAGACCGGCGTGCCGTTTGGCGAGATCGCCGCGGTGCGCGACTGGATGGGCATCGAGGCCGAGATCGTGGCGCCGGCCGAGCAGAACCCCAAGCGCCCGATCGAGGGCTTCGCGTGCGCCCGCTCCGAGGTGAGCGGGCGGCGCCTGTGGGGGCTGTTCGCCGAGCGCTTCGGCAGCGCCGAGGCCTTCTTTGCCGAGCACTTCGTGGCCAACTACTGCCCGCTGGCGTTTTTTGACGGCGGCCGCAATGTCACGCCCGACAAGCTGCCGGCCGCCGAGCAGGGGCCGCTGCTGGCGGCCTGCGACGCCCACCTGCGGGAGAGCATCGGGATATTGCAGCCGGAGTGGGTGATCGGCGTCGGGGCGTGGGCCGAGCAGCGCGCCCGCGAGGCGCTGGCCGGGCTGCCGCTGCGCTTCGGGCGGGTGCTCCACCCCAGCCCCGCCAGCCCGGCCGCCAACCGGGGCTGGAGCGAGGCGGCGACGCGGCAGCTGGTCGAGCTGGGGGTGTGGTAGCGGCGCCGGGGCGCCCGACGGGTGTCTCAGGCCTGTTGCTTCGGCGGTGTCGATGAGTGTTTCTGCGCCGCAGCCTGAGGGATGGGCAGGCTTGCCCGAAACTTGGGCTGCGGCGCCTCAAAATAAGGCAATGCCGCCTAAAAGTGAGGCGGTGCACCCTAAAGATTAGGCGACGTCGCCTAAAGATGAGGCAGCGTCGCCTAAAAGTTAGGCAGCCGACCCTCCCGGCGACCCTCGCTTGCCTAAAAATGAGGCAGCCTCGCCTAAAGATGAGGCGGTAGCGCCTAAAGTTTAGGCAGCGCCGCCTCAAAATGAGGCAGCCGACCCTCCCGCGGACCCTCGCTTGCCTAAAAATGAGGCGACGGAGGGTCGCGGAGACCCTCCGTCGGGTGAATCTTCATCGACGCCGGCCCTTCGGCAGGCCGCTCAGCGCCGCCGGCCGCCGCCCAGGATGGAGCCCAGCACGCCGCGCACGATCTCGCGGCCGATGCTGGAGCCCACGGTGCGCACCGCGCTGCGGGCGGCCTGTTCGGCGAGGCCGGGGTGGCGCCCGCCGCGGGGGCCGGTGCTGCCGAAGAGCAGTTCGCTGAGCCCGCCGAGCAGCCCGCCGCCGCCCGCTTCGGCCGGGGCTGCACCGCCGCCGTTGGTATTGCCGTTGCCGGCGGCCGACGCCGCGGGGGCCTTGCCCTGCAGCACCTCGAAGGCCGATTCCCGGTCCACCACCTCTTCGTAGTGGCCGTAGATCACCGAGTTCTCGATGGCGGCCTTGCGTTCGGCCGGGCTGAGCGGGCCGAGGCGGGAGTCGGGGGCGATGATGGCGGCGCGCTCGACGATGTGGGGGCGGCCTTTTTCATCGAGGAAGGACACCAGCGCCTCGCCGACGCCGAGTTCGGTGATGACGGTGGCGGCGTCGAACTCGGGGTTGGCGCGCATGGTTTCGGCGGCGGTCTTGACGGCCTTCTGGTCGCGCGGGGTGAAGGCCCGCAGGGCGTGCTGCACCCGGTTGCCGAGCTGGCCGAGCACGGTCTCGGGCACATCCAGCGGGTTCTGGGTGACAAAGTAAACGCCGACGCCCTTCGAGCGGATCAGGCGCACCACCTGCTCGATCTTCTCGAGCAGCGCCTTGGGGGCGTCGTTGAAGAGCAGGTGGGCCTCGTCGAAGAAGAACACCAGCTTGGGCTTGTCCACGTCGCCAACTTCGGGGAGCTGCTCGAAGAGTTCGGCCAGCATCCACAGCAGGAAGGTGGAGTAGAGCTTGGGCGAGTTGTAGAGCTTGTCGGCGGCGAGGATGTTGACGACCCCGCGGCCGTCGGCGTCGGTCTGCATCAGGTCGGCAATGTCTAGCATCGGCTCGCCGAAGAACTTGTCGCCGCCCTGGGTCTCGATGGCCAGCAGGCCGCGCTGGATGGCACCGATCGAGGCGGCCGAGATGTTGCCGTAGGAGGTGGTGTACTCCTTGGCGTTCTCGCCCACGTACTGCAGCACGGCGCGCAGGTCTTTGAGGTCGATGATCAGCAGGCCCTGGTCGTCGGCGATCTTGAACACCAGCTGCAGCACGCCCGACTGGGTCTCGTTGAGGTTGAGCAGGCGGGTGAGCAGCAGCGGGCCCATGTCGGACACCGTGGCCCGCACCGGGTGGCCGGCCTCGCCGAAGACGTCCCAGAACACCGTGGTGCACGGCCGCGGGGTGAAGCTGGCGATGCCCAGCGCGGCCAGGCGCTCCTTGAGCTTGGGCGACTCGACGCCCGCCGCGCCCACGCCGGAAAGGTCGCCCTTCACGTCGGCCATGAACACCGGTACGCCGATGTTGGCGAAGGATTCGGCCATCTTCTGCAGCGTCACCGTCTTGCCAGTGCCTGTGGCGCCGGTGATGAGACCGTGGCGGTTGGCGAGCTGGGGCAGCAGGTGGATTTCCTGGGTCTTGGACTTGGCGATGAGCAGGGGCTCGGTCATGGCGGTTCTCCGGGCGGGAGGATCAAAACGCCAAGGGTAGCCTGATTGGCGGAGCGGAGCCAGCGGCGCCGCCGGGCGGAGCAGAGGGGTAACGGATCTGTCATTGTGCTGTGCATCATTCGGGGCTAACCTGAAGTTCGATCATCGACCCGAAGGAGCGCCGTCATGGCTTTCTCAATCTTGTCCGCGGCCCGGCGGGCGGGCTTCGCGCTGGGTGTGCTGCTGGCCGCATCGGCCCAGGCCGCGCCCGGCGCGCTGCCGGAGCTCAAGCTCGACCTTGGCCAGACCACGGTGTCGGGCATCTCGTCCGGCGCCTTCATGGCGGTGCAGATGGGCGTGGCCCACTCGGCCTCGGTGCGGGGCGTCGCGGCCACCGCTGGCGGGCCGTATTTCTGCGCCCTCGACGATTCCCTCGGCGCCGCCGCGGTGAGCCGGGCGATCGGCCGCTGCATGCAGGGCGACCCGGATTACCGGCCCCAGGCCATCGACGGCAGGCAGCTCGCGCGGATGGTCGCCGCCACCCGCGGCTGGGGCGCGCGGGGCGACATCGACCCGCCAGCGGGCCTCGCCGGGCAGAGCGTGTGGATCTTCCATGGCTACAACGACGGCGTCGTCAAGAAGCCGGTGAGCGATGCCCTGCGCGACTGGTACAAGGCCTTCACCCCGGCCGGGCAGATCTTCTATAAAGACCAGCTCAACGCCGGCCACGCCCAGGTCTCCGCGGCCTGCGCCGACAGCCCCGGCGGCAGCTGCAACGTGTGCGCGCAAACCGGCGGCCGCTTCATCAACGCCTGCCCCGAGCCCGGCCAGCCGGGGGCGCTCTACGACGCCGCCGGCGCGGCGCTGCAGATGTTCTATGGCCCGCTCGAGCGCACCGCCACGGCGGCCCTCGGCGGCCGGCTGGAGCCCTTCGCGCAGGCGCCCTTCACCCGCAAGCGCAGCGGTAGCCCGGTGGCCCCGGCCAAGATCGCGATGGGCGACACCGGCTATGTGTACGTGCCGGCCGCCTGCCGCAACGGCGCCACCTGCCGGCTGCACATCGCCTTCCATGGTTGCCAGCAGGACGCGGGCCGCCTCGGCACGCGCTTCGCCACCACCGCCGGCTTCAACGAATGGGCCGACGCCGGCCGCATCGTGGTGCTCTACCCCCAGGCCCGCAGCACGCTCCTGAACCCGGTCAACCCGATGGGCTGCTGGGACTGGTGGGGCTACAACGATTTTCTCTTCGACAAGCGCGCCGGTACCTACGCCCGCAAGGACGGGGTACAGATCGCCGCAGTGTGGCGGATGGCCGAGCGGCTCGCCGGCGGTGGCGGGCGTCTGGCCGCCGAGGGCCGGCCGGCGCCGGTGCTGCGGGTCGTCGACCGCAGCGCGGCCCAGGTGGCGCTGGCGTGGGCGCCGGTGGCCGGGGCGACGGCCTACATCGTCGAGCGGGCCGACGCCGGTGGCGAAGCCCAGCCGCGGGCGCGGGTCGACGGCGGGCGCGTCTCGTGGGTGGACGATGGCCTGCGCGCCGAGAGCCACTACCGCTACACCTTGCGCCCGCTGGCCGGCTCGGCCGAAGGGGCGCCGTCCGCCCCCGTCGAGGTGCACACCGCAGCCTCGCCGCCGGCCTGCGATCCGTATTTCTCGCTGGCCCGCGGCGTGCCCGTGACGCGCTCGGGGCGCCCGACCCAGGCTACCTGCCCGTAAGCAGGGCGGCTGACCCGCCCGGAGCGCGGCGCGGCGGCCCGGGCGTCGGGCCGCGTAAAACCGCTGCGGCGTGGGCAGCCGCTGTGCCGTGGGTTATAATTTTCGGCTTTCGATTGATAGGGTTAGCGCATCATGGCGGGTCATTCCAAATGGGCCAATATCCAGCACCGCAAGGGCCGGCAGGACGAGAAGCGCGGCCGTGTGTTTTCGCGGCTGGCCAAGGAAATCACCGTTGCGGCCCGCATGGGCGGTGGTGACATCAACTTCAACCCGCGTCTGCGCCTGGCGGTGGACAAGGGCAAGGCCGTCAACATGCCCGCCGACAACATCGACCGGGCCATTAAAAAGGGCACCGGCGAGCTCGAGGGCGTGACCTATGAAGAGGCCCGCTACGAGGGCTACGGCATCGGCGGCGCGGCGGTGATGGTCGATTGCCTCACCGACAACAAAACCCGCACGGTTGCCGACGTCCGCCACGCCTTCAACAAGTATGGCGGCAACATGGGCACCGACGGCTGCGTGGCCTTCCAGTTCAAGCATTGCGGCCAGTTGCTGTTTGCGCCGGGCACCTCGGAAGACGCGCTGATGGAGGCGGCCCTTGAGGCCGGCGCCGACGACGTGGGCACCAACGACGACGGCTCCATCGAGGTCACCACCGACCCCTACCAGTTTGGCGAAGTGAAGGAGGCCCTCGAAAAGGCCGGCTTCACCGCCGAGTTCGGCGAGGTCACGATGAAGCCCCTCAACGAGACCGAACTCGCCGGCGACGACGCAGTGCGCATGCAGAAGCTGCTGGACGCCATCGAGTCCCTCGACGACGTGCAGGCGGTGTACACCTCCGCCGCGATGGACGAGGAATAAGGCACCGCGTCTTGCGGGTTGCTAAAACATAAAGGCCACCTCGCGGTGGCCTTTATGTTTTCCGGCGCGTTCCCGGCGGGGCCGGGAACGAAGCTGCGGAAATTACTTGCGACGACGGATGGCAGCCAGACCCAGGGCGCCCAGGCCGATCAGGGCCATGGAAGCGGGTTCCGGGATCGGGTTGGTCGGGACAACCGGGTCGGTCCAACTCACGCCGAAGGCGTCGAGGGACAGGTCCCAGCCGGAGGCGCCGTTGATGACCAGCTCGAGCAGGCCGCCGGAGGTGATCAGCGACGGATCGGACAGGGTGAAGCTCACGTCGGCGTTGGTGGTGTTGCCCGGAATGGCGGACGAGAAGATCGGGGTGCCGTTCAGGGAGAAGGCCACGTCGGTCGGGTTGCCGTCGGACTCGAGGATCTTGAACAGGAAGCCGATGTCGGTCGCGCCGGTGGGGATCGACAGGGCGCCAACGTTCCACTGCACGGTCACGGTGGAGTCTTCGCCGCCGCCGTTGGTGATGTCGAGGATGCCGAAGGACACGGAAGCGGAGCTGCTCACCGGAGCGGAGGAGCTCAGCAGGGTGGAGCTCAGGGTGCGGAAGCCGTTGGTGAGGGTGCCGGTCGGGTTGGCAGCGTCCAGTTCGATGGTCTGGTCGCCGTTGTCGAACGAATCGATGATGGCGTTGCCGGCTTGAGCCGCGCCAGCGGCGGCGATCAGGGCAAGGGCGAGAAGATGCTTTTTCATTCGTCTAACTCCAAAAAGGAATTTGTCAAAAAATTTTGAGCGGATCATTTTTATTTCCGCCTGGGCTTCTAGAGCAATATGCGTGCCCGCAATGAGATTGTTTTTATAAAACAATAATTTAACTTGTTTAAAAAGTGTGTCTTGTTCGCTGTGTAAAATATTCCGACGAGAATGCGTAAAGTTTTGTGTTCGAGCTCCGTAACCGCTCTG
Source organism: Zoogloea ramigera (assembly GCF_006539865.1). Classification (GTDB taxonomy): domain Bacteria; phylum Pseudomonadota; class Gammaproteobacteria; order Burkholderiales; family Rhodocyclaceae; genus Zoogloea; species Zoogloea ramigera. Next base: position 6,546 of record NZ_BJNV01000089.1, on the reverse strand, counting down.
TGCAAACAAAATCACGCGCGAATTGATTTTGTTTTTATTGTTTTTGCAATAAATTTTAATTGATGAGGTATATTGCGGGTGTTAAGGGGCGTTTGGTGCGATTTTATTGTTTTTGGGGTTGCGTAAAAAATGAATAAGAACTCTCCGGCCGACGGGTTGCCCGGCGAGCGGCGCAAGCGTCAGCGTTTCGTGGCCCGGCGCTGGGGCAATGTATGTTTCTGGGTGGTGATCGACGGGGCGCGTCTGCCGGTCAATGATCTGTCCCTGGAGGGGTTCTCTGTGCCCTTCGGTGCGCCGCTCATCGAGCCGCGCCAGGTGTCCTTCGAGCTCAGCCTCGACGGTATTCCCGAGCGGATCTTCGGGGTGGCCGACACGATGAACTTCACGGTCGGCACCGATGGCGGGCTGCTCGGCTGCCGTTTCGTCTCCTTTGAGGGCGACGGCGCCATCCGCCTGCACGACTGGCTCACCGTGCATGTGATCGCCACCGCCACCGTGCGCATTTCCGAGCGCGAGGCCGCGGAGATCGTGTCGGGGCCGTCCCTTATCTGAAGGAGCGCTGCAGCGCCCTGCCAGGGCACCTCAGATAATTTCTCAGGTGCTTGAAAGATATGGTAAATTTCAGTGAAGCTTCGCCGGCCACGAGCCGGCGTTTTCCGTTTGTGCCCAGTCTTGCCGTTCCGCCTGTCGGGACTTGAGGAATTCCAGTCGTGCTCATCGCCAACAACATCACCATGCAGTTCGGGGCCAAGCCCCTTTTCGAGAACGTCTCCGTCAAGTTCGGCGAAGGCAACCGCTACGGCCTGATCGGCGCCAACGGGGCCGGCAAGTCCACCTTCATGAAGATCCTGGCCGGCGTGCTGGAGCCCAGCGCCGGCAACGTGGCCATCGACAGCGGCGAGCGCATGGCCTTCCTGAAGCAGGATCAGTTCGCCTATGAAGACGTCCGCGTGCTCGACGTGGTGATGCAGGGCCACGCCGAGATGTGGGCCTGCATGCAGGAGAAGGACGCCATCTACGCCAACCCGGAGGCGACCGAGGACGACTACATGAAGGCGGCCGAGCTGGAAGGCCACTTTGCCGAGTACGACGGCTACACCGCCGAGGCCCGCGCCGGCGAGCTGCTGCACGGCGTCGGCATCCCGACCGAGCAGCACAACGGCCCGATGCGCGAAGTCGCGCCGGGCTGGAAGCTGCGCGTGCTGCTGGCCCAGGCCCTGTTCGCCAACCCGGACATCCTGCTGCTCGACGAGCCCACCAACAACCTCGACATCAACACGATCCGCTGGCTGGAGGAGGTGCTCAACCAGCGCAACTCCACGATGATCATCATCTCCCACGACCGCCACTTCCTGAACCAGGTGTGCACCCACATGGCCGACCTCGACTACGGCCGCATCCAGGTGTGGCCGGGCACGTGGGACGATTACATCGAGGCGTCCACCCAGGCCCGCGAGCGCCAGGCCAACGCCAACCAGAAGGCCAAGGAAAAGGTCCAGGAGCTGCAGGAGTTCGTGCGCCGCTTCAGCGCCAACAAGTCCAAGGCCCGCCAGGCCACCAGCCGCGCCAAGCAGATCGAGAAGATCAAGATCGACGAGTTCAAGCCCTCCAGCCGCCAGTACCCGTGGATCCGCTTCGACTACGACGAGAAGGACAAGCTGCACCGCCAGGCCGTCGAGATCGAGAACCTCACCTTCGGCTACGACCCGGCCACCCCGATCATCAAGAACTTCACCTTCACCGCCGACGCCAACGACCGCATCGCCATCATCGGCGAGAACGGCATCGGCAAGACAACCCTGCTCAAGCTGCTGGTCGGCCCCGGCCTGCACGGGCTGGCGCCCCAGTTCGGCACCATCAAGTGGGCCGAGAAGGCCAAGCTCGGCTACTACGCCCAGGATCACGCCGAAGATTTCGCCAGCGGCGAGAACCTCACCGACTGGATCAGCGGCTACGTGCGTGAGGGCGGCTACGAAGGCGACGACGCCGAGACCCTGATCCGCGGCACCCTGGGCCGCTTGCTCTTCAAGGGCGACGACGTGAAGAAGTCGGTCAAGGTGATCTCCGGTGGCGAGCAGGGCCGCATGCTGTTCGGCAAGCTGATGCTCCAGCGCAAAAACGTGTTGCTCCTCGACGAGCCGACCAACCACATGGACATGGAGTCCATCGAGTCCCTCAACTCGGGCATCGCCGATTTCGGCGGCACGCTGTTCTTCGTCTCCCACGACCGCGCCTTCGTGTCGTCGATCGCCACCCGCATCCTCGAGATCCGCGGCCCGGGCGACATCGTCGACTACCGCGGCACCTACGAGGAGTACCTCGCCAGCCAGGGCATCGAATGACGCGTTCGTGAATAAACCTACTGCGCGGCCCGATCTCGCGGCTCCGGTGCTCGCTGTACGCCAGTACAGCTCCGCGCCTCGTCGCGACCTCGGGCCGCTCGCTACTGTTTCTTCACGAACGCTGGGCGACGGCAGTGGGGCCGGTGCCTGTAGCTTGCCTTCGTGCCGCTCACGTGATGCCTTTTCCCCGGGCATGAGCGCGCCGTGACGGACGCCAGGTTGTCGCTCCTCGCGGGTCTGACGATCGCCGTCGGGCTGCTGGTCGACCGTTTCGGCGGGGCCTGGGGGCAGCCGCTGGTCAGCCTGTGGGCGTGGGGTGTGTGCGGGTTGCTGATGTGGCGTGAGCGCGCCTGGCGTCCGCGTCTCGTGGCCTGCCTCGTCATCGCCACCGCCGGCGAACTCGTGCTGTCGCTGGTGTGTGGGCTTTACGACTACCGGCTGGGCAACCTGCCCCTCTTCGTGCCGCCCGGGCACGTGCTGCTTTACTGGCTGGGGCTGAAGCTCTCTGATCGGCTGCCGGCGCGGCTGTTCCGCACCGTGCCGTGGCTGGCGCTGGCGGCGGTGAGCGCCCTGGCGGTGGCCCGGCTCGACTGGCTGGGGCCGCCGCTGCTGCTCATCTTCCTGGCCTGCGTGCGCTGGGGGCCGGCGCCGCGGCTGTACATGACGATGTTCCTGCTGTCGCTGGTGATGGAGCTGTGGGGCACAGCCCTCGGCAACTGGGCCTGGCGCAGCGCGCTGCCCGGCCTCGGTTGGCCGGTGGCCAACCCGCCGCTGGCGGCCGGCGCCTTTTATTGCGTGCTGGATCTGCTGAGCGAGAAGAGCGTGCGCCTGCGCCGCCTGGCGACGGCTGCCTGAGGGCTGCCTCAAGGCTGACTGAGGCGCCAATCTGAGGCGCCAATCGGGGGCCGGATCCGGGCCGCCGGCGGCCCGGGCGGCGATCTGCCGCGATCTTGCGTGAAACGGTGTGTCGCCGCCGGTCCGGGTGCCCGGATCGGGCATGTGCCGGAGTATGCTGCGCGCAAGGCCATGAAGCTCAGCAAGCTCTCCCTTCTTTTCTCGGCAACCCTGTTGCTGATCGTCGGCATCAATGGGTCGATCTCGATACTCGTCCTGAATGCCTTCAACCGCGCCCAGGCGGAGCAGGACCATCGCCTCGAAGCCCTGCGCCACGTGGACGACCTGCGCCGCGAGATGGACACCCTGTCCGGGCTGGTACGCAGCTACGTGGTTACCTGCGAGAGCCGCTACCTCACCTATTACTACGCGATTCTGGCGATCCGCGAAGGCGACCAGCCGCCGGTGACCGACGCCGAGCCGGCCACCTTCTGGAGCCGCGTGATCGCCGGCACGACGCCCTACGACCCGCGCAGCGAGCGCCCGCCGGAGTCGGTGTGGGCGCGCATGCGGGCCCTCGGTTTCGAGGAGGCCGAGCTGTCCGCCCTCGAGCGCGTGCGCCTCGAGGCCGAAGCCATCAAGGCCCTCGAGCAGGTCGCCTTTGCGGCCGCCCAGGGGCTCTACGACCCGGTGGCCCGCTCCTTTGTGGCCGCGGGCAAGCCCGATCAGGCGCTGGCCATCCGCCTGGTGCATGGCCAGGCCTACAGCGTGCACCGGGCCCGCAGCGCCATCGCCATCGCGGCGCTCAAGGAGCAGGTGGACCGGCGCACCGGCAGCCAGGTGACCGACGCCCGCCACCGCCTGCGCAACTGGATCGTCGCCGCCATCATCGGCATGACGGCCACCGTGCTGCTGGCCCTGCGGGGCGTGCGCAGCGTGCGCCAGAAGGTGCTGCGTCCCATCGAGGACATGTGCGCCGTCACCGACCAGCTGGCCCGCGGCCAGTACGACGTGCGCCTCACCGGCGAAGACGAGGTGCAGGAGATCCAGACCCTGCGCACCACCTTCAACAGCATGGCCGACGCCATCGAGCGCGACATCGACGAGCGTGAGAGCATCGGCCGCGAGCTGCAGGAGGCCCGCGCCCGCGCCGAGGCCGCCACCCAGGCCAAGTCATTGTTCCTGGCCAACATGAGTCACGAGATCCGCACCCCGCTCAACGCGGTGATCGGCATGGCCGACCTGCTGCTGCGCAGCCGCCTGCCGCCGCGCCAGCGGGACTACGCCAGCAAGATCCGCATCTCCGGGCGGGCGCTCCTCGACACCCTCAACGACATCCTCGACTTCTCCAAGATCGAGGCTGGCCGGCTCGAGCTCGAGCGCATCCCGTTCCGGCTCGAAGACCTGGTCGCCAACGCCTTCGTGCTGGTCGAGCGGGCGGCCCTCGAGAAGGGCGTCGAGCTCCTCTTCGAGTCGCGCCGGGACAGCGCCGCGCTGCTCGCCAGCGGTTTTACCGGCGACCCCCTGCGCATCGGCCAGGTGCTCGGCAACCTGCTCTCCAACGCGGTCAAGTTCACCCCCGCCGGCCACGTCTCGCTGCGCATCGAGCGCCAGCCTGCCACCGACGGGCGGGAACGGGTGCGCTTCAGCGTCGAAGACACCGGCATCGGCCTGCGTTCCGACCAGATCGAACACCTCTTCGACGACTTCGTGCAGGCCGACGGCGCCACCACCCGCCGCTACGGCGGCACCGGGCTGGGGCTGGCCATCGTGCGCCGGCTCGTCGAGGCGATGGACGGGACGATCCGCGTCAAGAGCGCGCCGGGCCAGGGCAGCCGCTTCATCGTCGAGATCCCCCTGTCCCGCGACGACGACGCCGGCAGCGCCCCTGCCGAAGCCCTGCCGGCGCTGCGCGTGCTGGTGGCCGACGACTACCCCGAGGCCCGCCTCGCCCTTATCGACGTGCTGCAGCTGGCCGGCCTCGACGACGTCGAGGCGGTGAGCTGCGGCAGCGAGCTGTTCGATTGCCTCGCCGGGGCCCGCCGCGAGGGCCGCGCCTACGACCTTCTCTTCCTCGACTGGACCCTGCCCGACAGCAACGGCGGCGAAGTCCTGCGCCGGCTGGCCGCCGAGCCCGAGCTGGCACCGCGCCACGTCGCGCTGATGGCGCTGCCGCGCACCCTCGACGAGGAGATGCCCGACACCCACCCCTCGGTGCTGCACTTCTGCGACAAGCCGCTGTTGCCGGGCGCGCTGCAACGCCTGTGTGACGAGATCCTCGGCCGCGCCCCGCTGCCGCCGGCCAAGGACGAGGTGGCCATCGGCGCCCTCGACGGCATGCGCGTGCTGCTGGTCGAAGACAACTCCACCAGCCGCGACGTGGCGGTGGCCCTGCTCGGCCGCTGGGGCGTGGAGGTCGACAGCGCCGCCGACGGCAGCGACGCCCTCGGCCAGCTGGCGGCCCTGGCGCCGGCCCACTACGACCTCGTCTTCATGGACCTTCAGATGCCGGGCATGGACGGCTACGAGGCGATCACCCGCATCCGCGCCCAGCCGGCGCTGGCCGCGCTGCCGGTGTACGCCCTGTCGGCCCACAGCAGCCGCGGCGTGCTGGAGCGCTGCCGCGAGCTCGGCATGAACGGCTGCCTCGACAAACCCTACGACCTGGCCGAGCTGTTCACGGTGCTACGCCGCCACTACAAGGGCGCCAGCGCCCCGGCGACGATGCCCCAGCAGCCCGCCGGCGCCAGCACCCTGGCCGGGCTGGAGGGCATCCCCGGCCTCGACCCGGACTGCGCCATCAACGACACCGGCATCAGTCCGACCCTCTACCCGCGCCTCCTCGCCAAGTTCCGCGACCAGTTTGCCGGTGGCCCCCAGGGCCTGCGCGCCGATGTGGATGCCCGGGCCTGGGGTGCGGTGGTGCCCTTCGCCCACACCCTCAAGGGCCGCGCCGGCCTGCTCGGCATGAGCGAGATCGCCGCCATCGCCGGCCGCCTCGAAGCCGCCGCCCGGGCCGGCGACGCGGCCCGCGCCCAGCGCGCCCTGCAGGCCCTGGAGGCCGGCCTGCGGCCGATCGTCGAGGGGCTGGACAGGGTGCTGCCGCGGCGAGGCGAGGGCAGCGTTTGACCTGGCGGCTCTCTGTTCGCTGATGCGCTCCAACCGCGGACGGCAACCCGGCAGCTGCCCCAACCCCGGCCACCCGGCTCGGAAGACCGACGTCGAGGCTCGGAGGATCGAAGTCGAGGCTCGGAAGGTCGACGTCGAGGCTCGGAAGGTCGACGTCGAGGCTCGGAAGGTCGAAGTCGAGGCTCGGAAGGTCGACGTCGAGGCTCGGAAGGTCGACGTCGAGGCTCGGAAGGTCGACGTC
>NZ_BJNV01000088.1 GCF_006539865.1 Zoogloea ramigera | reverse complement strand
TTGCTTGTTCCTTTTACAGTTTCGATTGATTACTTGCGATTGTTGATCACTGCCTCAGCGACACTCTTGGGCGCTTCGGAGTAGTGCTTGAATTCCATCGAGTAGGTGGCACGACCCTGGGTCAGCGAACGCAGCTGGGTAGCGTAACCGAACATCTCGGCCAGCGGAACCTCGGCGCGAACTTCCTTCATGCCGCCAGGGATGTCATCCATGCCCTGAACGATACCGCGACGGGAGGACAGGTCGCCCATCACGTTACCCATGTAATCCTCGGGAGTCTCCACGACAACCGCCATCATCGGCTCGAGCAGAACCGGGCTGGCCTTACGCATTGCGTCCTTGAACGCCATGGAAGCCGCCATCTTGAAGGCGTTTTCGTTGGAGTCGACGTCGTGATAGGAGCCGTCGAACAGCGTGACCTTGACATCGACCACCGGGAAACCGGCGAGAACGCCGTTCGGCAGGGTTTCCTGCAGGCCCTTGTCGACCGCCGGGATGTATTCGCGGGGAACAACACCGCCCTTGATGGCATCGACGAACTCGTAGCCCTTGCCGGTTTCGTTCGGCTCGAGCTTGATCCAGACGTGACCAAACTGGCCGCGACCGCCGGACTGCTTGACGAACTTGCCTTCCTGCTCGACAGCCTTGCGGATGGCTTCGCGGTAGGCAACCTGAGGAGCGCCGACGCTGGCTTCGACGTTGAACTCACGCTTCATACGATCGACGATGATCTCGAGGTGCAGCTCGCCCATACCGGAGATGATGGTCTGGCCGGACTCTTCGTCGGTGCGCACACGGAAGGACGGATCTTCTGCCGCCAGACGGCCCAGCGCAATACCCATCTTCTCCTGGTCAGCCTTGGTCTTCGGCTCGACGGCGACGTGAATCACCGGCTCCGGGAAGATCATGCGCTCGAGGATGATCGGTGCATCGGGGTCGCACAGGGTCTCACCGGTGGTGACTTCCTTGAGGCCCACGCAGGCGGCGATGTCGCCAGCCAGAACTTCCTTGATCTCCTCACGCTCGTTGGCGTGCATCTGGAGAATACGACCGATGCGCTCTTTCTTGTCCTTGACGGAGTTGAGCACGGTGGCGCCGGAGTTCAGAACACCGGAGTACACGCGAACGAAAGTCAGCTGACCAACGAACGGGTCGGTCATCAGCTTGAACGCGAGAGCCGAGAACTTCTCGGAATCAGAAGCATGACGCTCCACCGGCTTGCCATCGTCATCCTCACCCTGAACCGGGGGAATATCCACCGGGGAGGGCAGGAACTCGATGACGGCGTCGAGCATGCGCTGGACGCCCTTGTTCTTGAACGCGGTACCACACAGCATCGGCTGGATTTCGCAACCAATGGTGCGGGTGCGCAGACCGAGCTTGATTTTCTCTTCGGAGAGATCGCCGTTCTCGAGGTACTCGTTCATGAGTTCCTCAGAAGCCTCGGCTGCAGCTTCAACCATCTGCTCGCGCCAGCTCTGGGCATCATCAAGAAGCTCAGCCGGGATGTCGACGTAGTTGAACTTCATGCCCTGGGAAGCTTCATCCCACAGAATGGCCTTCATCTTGATCAGATCGACAACACCGGTGAAGGTATCTTCAGCACCGATGGGAATCACGACCGGAACCGGGTTTGCCTTCAGACGAGTCTTCATCTGCTCGACAACCTTGAAGAAGTTGGCGCCGGAGCGGTCCATCTTGTTCACGAAGGCAAGGCGCGGAACCTTGTACTTGGTAGCTTGACGCCACACGGTTTCGGACTGGGGCTGAACACCGCCGACCGCGCAATACACCATGCAGGCACCATCCAGAACACGCATGGAGCGCTCCACCTCGATGGTGAAGTCCACGTGGCCCGGGGTGTCGATGATGTTGAAGCGATGCTCGGGGAAGTTCATTTCCATGCCCTTCCAGAAGCAGGTGGTCGCAGCCGAGGTAATCGTGATACCCCGCTCCTGCTCCTGCTCCATCCAGTCCATGGTGGCGGCGCCATCGTGAACCTCACCGATCTTATGGTTCACACCCGTGTAAAAAAGGATGCGTTCCGTCGTGGTGGTTTTGCCGGCGTCAATGTGAGCCGAGATACCGATATTACGGTAGCGCTCGATCGGGGTCTTCCGTGCCACAGTGCTAACCTTGCCTTCCTGAGTTTGCGGAGCTGCAAGAACGAGCCCCGTGCTGATGCTTACAAATAAGTCGAGCCCCTTTCAGGGCCCGACTAGGTTTTCGCCTGAGAGATCAGAAGCGATAGTGCGAGAACGCCTTGTTGGCCTCAGCCATGCGGTGCACTTCTTCGCGCTTCTTCATGGCGGCGCCGCGGCCTTCAGCGGCCTCGAGCAGCTCACCAGCCAGACGCTGAGCCATCGACTTCTCGGAGCGCTTGCGAGCGGCTTCGCGCAGCCAACGCATGGAGAGAGCCATACGGCGCGCCGGGCGAACCTCGACGGGGACCTGGTAGTTGGCACCACCAACGCGGCGGCTCTTCACTTCCACAACCGGGCGCACGTTGGAGAGCGCGGCCGAGAAGACTTCGAGGGGATCCTTGCCGCCCTTGGAGACGATAGCCTCGAAGGCGCCATAAACGATGCGCTCAGCAACGGCCTTCTTGCCGCTCTGCATGATCGCATTGATGAACTTGGAAACATCCTGGCTGCCGAATTTCGGATCAGGCAGAACTTCACGCTTGGGTACGTCACGACGACGGGGCATGCTTTACTCTCGCTATTCTTTGGTTGCCGACAATTAGGACTTCTTCGGGCGCTTGGCGCCGTACTTGGAGCGGGACTGCTTACGGTCCTTGACGCCCTGAAGGTCGAGGCTGCCGCGAACAATGTGGTAACGCACACCCGGCAAGTCCTTCACACGGCCGCCGCGAATCAGCACAACCGAGTGCTCCTGCAGGTTGTGACCCTCACCGCCGATGTACGAAATGACCTCGAAACCGTTGGTCAGACGAACCTTCGCAACTTTACGCAGCGCGGAGTTCGGCTTCTTCGGAGTCGTGGTGTAAACACGGGTGCAAACGCCCCGCTTTTGCGGGCATGCCTCGAGCGCGGGAACCTTGCTCTTGGAAACGGGCGCCTGCCGGCCCTTACGAACGAGTTGATTAATTGTTGGCATAGCTAAGAATTTCCCAAAACACCGAGGCAGCCCGACAGGACCGCCTCGGATGGTTATTCCGGCTGCGACTGACTACGATTGGCCAGTCCGCAAAAAGAGGCCGGAGTATATCTTCCTCGTCAAGTCTTCGTCAACCGGGCTGATGCGCGTTTTCGGTTTCCGAAGCCTCCGCCTGCGGCGCCCAGGCATGCCCTTCACCGAGATCCTCGCCAATCGTCTGCGACTTGCGGTTGCGGTGGTAGGCCAGACCGGTACCCGCCGGAATCAGGCGACCGACGATCACGTTTTCCTTCAGGCCACGGAGTTCGTCGCGCTTGCCGAGAATTGCAGCCTCGGTCAGCACTCGGGTCGTTTCCTGGAAGGATGCGGCCGAGATGAAGGAGTCGGTGGACAGGGATGCCTTGGTGATACCCAACAACAGGAAATTGTAGTTGGCGGGCAGCTTGCCCTCGGCGGTGACCTTGTCGTTCTCGTCCAGCACTTCGGCGCGCTCGACCTGCTCTTCGCGGATGAAGCCGGTATCGCCCGGATCGGTGATGACCACGCGACGCAGCATCTGGCGAACGATCACCTCGATGTGTTTATCGTTGATCTTCACGCCCTGCAGACGATACACATCCTGCACTTCGTCGATGATGTAACGGGCCAGGGCCTCAACACCCTGCAGACGCAGGATGTCGTGGGGATCGGCCGGGCCATCGACGATCAGCTCGCCCTTGTTCACGACTTGACCGTCGTGAACCATGACGTGCTTGTCCTTCGGGATCAGGAACTCGTGGACGGTGCCATCGGGTTCCGTGATCACCAGACGCTGCTTGCCCTTGGTGTCCTTGCCGAAGGAGACGGTACCCGTCACCTCGGCCAGCACGCCGGCGTCCTTCGGTGCGCGAGCTTCGAAGAGCTCGGCCACACGCGGCAGACCGCCGGTAATGTCGCGGGTCTTCGCGGACTCTTGCGGGATGCGTGCAAGCACGTCACCCACGGAGACCTGCTGGCCATCCTTCACGGTGATCAGCGAGCCGACCTGGAAGGTGATGGACACAGCGTGCTCGGTGCCGGCGATGCGGACTTCCTCGCCAGACTCGGTCAGCAGCTTGACCTGCGGACGCACGCCCTTGGAGGTGGAGGCGCCGCGACGCTTGGCGTCGATCACCACGAGGGTGGACAGGCCCGTCACTTCGTCGATCTGCTTCGCGACGGTGACACCCTCCTCCACGTTCTCGAACCTCACGATACCGGCGTATTCGGTGATGATCGGACGGGTGTGCGGATCCCAGGTGGCGAGCTGGGTGCCTGCCTTGATCTGCAAGGCCTCGTCCACCGCCAGGGTTGCACCGTAGGGGATCTTGTGACGCTCGCGCTCACGGCCCATTTCGTCAGCGACGATGACCTCGGCGGAACGGGAAATGACGATCTTCTCGCCCTTGGCGTTGGCCACGTAACGCATGTTCTGCGTGAAGCGGATGACACCGGCCGACTTGGCCTCGACAGAACTCGCCGCAGCCGCCCGGGACGCAGCACCACCCACGTGGAAGGTACGCATAGTGAGCTGGGTACCCGGCTCGCCGATCGACTGGGCGGCGATAACGCCGACTGCCTCACCAGCATTCACCAGCGAGCCACGACCGAGGTCACGGCCATAGCATTTGGCACACAGGCCGTAGCGGGTTTCGCAGGACAGCGGAGTGCGCACGCGCACTTCGTCCAGGCCGACGTTCTCGATGAGGTCGACGGCGTCCTCGTCGAGCATGGTGCCAGCTTCGATAAGGGTTGCCTGGGTGTCGGGATGCACCAGATCGTCGGTGGTGACACGGCCAAGGATACGGTCGCGCAGCGGCTCGACGACTTCACCGCCCTCGATCAGCGCCTTCATCAGGAAGCCGCTCTTGGTGCCGCAGTCGTCCTCGATGACCACCAGATCCTGGGTCACGTCGACGAGACGGCGGGTGAGGTAGCCGGAGTTCGCGGTCTTCAGTGCCGTATCCGCCAGACCCTTGCGGGCGCCGTGGGTCGAGATGAAGTACTGCAGAACGTTGAGGCCTTCACGGAAGTTCGTGGTAATCGGCGTCTCGATGATCGAGCCGTCCGGCTTGGCCATCAGGCCACGCATGCCGGCGAGCTGACGAATCTGCGCCGCAGAACCCCGCGCACCGGAGTCGGCCATCATGTAGATGGAGTTGAAGGACTCCTGCTTGACGGTGTCGCCGTGGCGGTTGACCACGTCTTCCTGACCCAGCTGGTCCATCATCGCCTTGGCGACCTGGTCACCGGCGCGGCCCCAGATGTCGACGACCTTGTTGTAGCGCTCACCGTCGGTCACCAGACCGGAGGTGTATTGCTGGGCGATCTCCTTGACCTCCTGCTCGGCGGCGTGGATCAGCGGGTGCTTTGCAGCCGGCACCAGCATGTCCTTCACGGCGATCGAGATACCGGCGCGGGTCGCCAGGCCGAAGCCCGACTGCATCAGCTTGTCGGCGAAGATCACCGTCGCCTTCAGACCGCAGCGGCGGTAGGAGGCGTTGATAAGCTTGGAGATTTCCTTTTTCTTCAGCGGCTTCTGCAGCACGCTGAAAGGCAGCCCAGCGGGCAGGATCTCGGACAGGATCGCGCGGCCGACGGTGGTCTCGTGACGGGTGATCTTCTCGATCGACTCACCTTCGGGGCCGAGGTCCCATTCCTTCAGACGCACGATGACCTTGGCGTGCAGGGCCACCTGACCGGATTCGTAAGCGCGCTTGACCTCGCCCACGTCGGCGAAGGCCATGCCTTCGCCCTTGGCGTTCACGCCCTCACGGGTCGCGTAGTACAGGCCCAGCACGATATCCTGGGACGGCACGATGATCGGCTCGCCGTTGGCGGGGGACAGCACGTTGTTGGAGGCCAGCATCAGCGTGCGGGCTTCCATCTGCGCCTCAAGGGACAGCGGGACGTGGACGGCCATCTGGTCGCCGTCGAAGTCGGCGTTGAAGGCCACGCAGACCAGCGGATGCAGCTGGATCGCCTTGCCTTCGATCAGGACCGGCTCGAAGGCCTGGATACCCAGGCGGTGCAGCGTCGGCGCACGGTTCAGCATGACCGGATGCTCGCGGATCACCTCTTCGAGGATGTCCCACACCACCGGCTCCTGGCCTTCCACCATCTTCTTGGCCTGCTTGATGGTGGTCGCGAGACCCATCAGCTCAAGCTTGTTGAAGATGAAGGGCTTGAACAGCTCGAGCGCCATCAGCTTGGGCAGACCGCACTGGTGCAACTTGAGCTGCGGACCCACGGTGATCACCGAACGGCCGGAGTAGTCGACCCGCTTACCCAGCAGGTTCTGACGGAAACGGCCGCCCTTACCCTTGATCATGTCGGCCAGCGACTTGAGCGGACGCTTGTTGGCGCCGGTCATGGCCTTGCCGCGACGACCGTTGTCGAGCAGGGAGTCGACGGACTCCTGGAGCATCCGCTTCTCGTTGCGAACGATGATCTCGGGTGCCTTCAGCTCGAGCAGACGCTTCAGACGGTTGTTCCGGTTGATCACGCGACGGTAGAGATCGTTCAGGTCGGAGGTGGCGAAACGGCCACCATCCAGCGGAACGAGCGGGCGCAGGTCCGGCGGCAGCACCGGCAGCACTTCGAGAATCATCCAGTCCGGCTTGATGCCGGAGGACTGGAAGGCCTCGAGCACCTTCAGGCGCTTGGAGATCTTCTTGATCTTGGCTTCGGAGCCGGTGGTCTCGAGCTCAGAGCGCAGCTTCTCGATCTCGTGGGGCAGGTCGAGGGAGCGCAGCATCTCGCGGATGCCTTCGGCGCCCATCAGCGCGACGAAGTCGTCACCGTATTCCTCAACCTTGGCCAGGTAGTCGTCTTCCGACAGGATCTGGGCACGGTTGAGCGGGGTCATGCCGGGATCGGTGACCACGTAGGCTTCGAAGTACAGCACGCGCTCAATGTCGCGCAGGGTCATGTCGAGCACCATGCCGAGGCGGCTCGGCAGGCTCTTCAGGAACCAGATGTGGGCAACCACCGAGGCCAGCTCGATGTGCGCCATGCGCTCGCGACGGACCTTCGAGAGAGTCACTTCGACGCCGCATTTTTCGCAGATGACGCCGCGGTGCTTGAGGCGCTTGTACTTGCCGCACAGGCACTCGTAGTCCTTCACCGGCCCGAAAATCTTCGCACAGAAGAGGCCATCGCGTTCCGGCTTGAAGGTCCGGTAGTTGATGGTCTCGGGCTTCTTCACTTCGCCATACGACCACGAGCGGATCGTCTCGGGGGACGCCAGGCTAATGGTGATGGCGTCGAACTCTTCCTCGTTCGGCAGGCTTTGCTTGAACAGATCAGCGAGCAAACTTTTCATCAATCACTCCATCCAGGGTGGGCACTAGTCGATCGAACCGGGCGCTCAGTAGCGGTCCAGGTCGATGTCGATGGCCAGAGAGCGAATTTCCTTGACCAGCACGTTGAAGGATTCCGGCATGCCGGCGTCGATCTTGTGCTCGCCCTTGACGATGTTTTCGTACACCTTGGTCCGGCCGGTAACGTCGTCCGACTTGACCGTGAGCATTTCCTGCAGCGTGTACGCGGCACCGTAGGCTTCCAGCGCCCACACTTCCATTTCCCCGAAACGCTGGCCACCAAACTGCGCCTTACCGCCCAGCGGCTGCTGGGTGACGAGGGAGTACGGGCCGGTGGAACGGGCGTGCATCTTGTCGTCGACCAGGTGGTGCAGCTTCAAGACGTGCTTGTAGCCCACGGTGACCTGACGCTCGAAAAGCTCGCCGGTGCGGCCGTCGTACAGGGACACCTGACCGCCGGACGGGAGGCCCGCCAGCTCGAGCATGCCCTGGATCTCGGATTCCTTGGCGCCGTCGAACACCGGCGTCGCGAAGGGCACGCCCTTGCGCAGGTTGTGGGCCAGTTCCATGACTTCGCCGTCGGAGAACTCATTGAGTTGCTCGGGCTTGCCACTACCGTTATAGATCTCTTCGAGGAAACCGCGCAATTCATCCGCGCTGGCCTTCGCCCGAACCATCTTGTCAATCTTGTTGCCGAGGCCCTTGGCGGCCCAGCCAAGGTGGGTTTCGAGCACCTGACCGATGTTCATCCGCGACGGAACGCCCAGCGGGTTGAGCACGATGTCCATCGGCGTGCCGTCTTCCATGTAGGGCATGTCCTCGACCGGGACGATCTTGGAGACCACACCCTTGTTACCGTGACGGCCGGCCATCTTGTCGCCGGGCTGCAGGCGACGCTTGACGGCCAGGTAGACCTTGACCATCTTCTGGACACCCGGGGGCAGCTCGTCGCCCTGGGTGAGCTTCTTCTTCTTGGCTTCGAAGGCCAGGTCGAAGTCCTTGCGGGTCTTCTCGAGGGCTTCGCGGACGGCTTCCATCTGGGCGGCGATCGCTTCGTCGGCCATGCGGATGTCGAACCAGCCGTAGTGCTCGACGCCTTCCAGGTATTCCTTGCTGATGGTCGTACCCTTGGCCAGACGCTTCGGGCCGCCGTTGGCGGGCTGACCGACGATCATCCGCTCGATACGCTCGAAGGCGTCACGCTCGACGATACGCATCTGGTCGGCCAGGTCGGTCTTGAAGCCACGCAGCATGTCGTCGATGATCGACTGGGCACGCTTGTCGCGCTCGATACCTTCGCGGGTGAACACCTGCACGTCGATGACGATGCCATTCATGCCGGACGGCACGCGCAGCGAGGTGTCCTTCACGTCGGAAGCCTTCTCGCCAAAGATCGCGCGGAGCAGCTTCTCTTCGGGGGTCAGCTGGGTCTCGCCCTTCGGCGTGACCTTGCCCACCAGCACGTCGCCGGCTTCGACCTCGGCACCGATGTACACGATGCCGGATTCGTCGAGGCGCGACAGCTGGGCTTCGCCGAGCGAAGCGATGTCGCGGGTGATTTCCTCGGGGCCGAGCTTGGTGTCCCGGGCCACGACGGTGAGCTCCTCGATGTGGATCGAGGTGAAGCGGTCGTCGCCGACCACGCGCTCGGAGATCAGGATCGAGTCTTCGAAGTTGTAGCCGTTCCAGGTCATGTAGGCGACCAACATGTTCTGGCCGAGGGCCAGCTCACCCATGTCGGTGGAGGCGCCGTCAGCGATCACGTCGCCCCGGGCCACCACGTCGCCGACCTTAACGACCGGACGCTGGTTGATGTTGGTGTTCTGGTTGGAGCGCGTGTACTTGATCAGGTTGTAGATGTCGACGCCAACTTCACCGGCAACGGTTTCGTTGTCGTGCACCCGGATCACGATCCGGTTGGCATCCACATAGTCGACCACGCCGCCGCGCAGCGCCTGCTCGGCGGTGCCCGAGTCGACCGCCACGGTGCGCTCGATGCCGGTACCGACGAAGGGCTTCTCGGGACGCAGACACGGAACGGCCTGACGCTGCATGTTGGCGCCCATCAGCGCGCGGTTCGCGTCGTCGTGCTCGAGGAAGGGGATCAGCGAGGCGGCGACCGACACGATCTGGCCCGGCGCGATGTCCATGTACTGCACGGTATCCGGCGTGGCCAGGGTGAACTCACCCCGGTTGCGGCAGGACACGAGGTCACCGATCAGCTTGCCGGTTTCATCGACTTCGGCGTTCGCCTGGGCGATGACGTACTGGCCTTCCTCGATCGCCGACAGGAAGTCGATCTGCTCGGTCACGGAGCCGTCGGTCACCTTGCGGTACGGGGTCTCGAGGAAACCGTACTGGTTGGTGCGCGCAAACAGCGCCAGCGAGTTGATCAGACCGATGTTCGGGCCTTCCGGCGTCTCGATCGGGCACACGCGGCCGTAGTGGGTCGGGTGCACGTCACGGACTTCAAAGCCGGCACGCTCGCGGGTCAGACCGCCCGGGCCAAGGGCCGACACGCGGCGCTTGTGGGTGATCTCGGCCAGCGGGTTGGTCTGGTCCATGAACTGGGACAGCTGGCTGGAACCGAAGAACTCCTTGATCGCGGCGCTGATCGGCTTGGCGTTGATCAGATCGTGGGGCATAAGGTTGTCGCTCTCGGCCTGGCCGAGACGCTCCTTGACCGCCCGCTCGACACGCACCAGACCGGCGCGGAACTGGTTCTCGGCCAGCTCGCCGACGGAACGCACGCGGCGGTTGCCGAGGTGGTCGATGTCGTCGATCTCGCCGCGGCCATTGCGCAGCTCGACCAGCACGCCGACAACGGCCAGGATGTCCTCATTGGACAGCGTACCCTCGCCCTCGCCGCCCTTCGGGCCGACGCGCTCGTAGAAACGGCGCTGCCATTCCGGCGCCTTGTCGTCCAGCTTCTCGGGGTAGGCGCGGCGGTTGAACTTCATCCGGCCGACGACCGACAGGTCGTAGCGTTCGGGCAGGTAGAACAAGCCCTGGAAGAGTGCCTCGACGGCGTCTTCCGTGGGCGGCTCGCCCGGACGCATCATGCGGTAGATCGCCACGCGGGCGGCCCACTGGTCGGTGGTCTCGTCGCTGCGCAGGGTTTGCGAGATGTGGGAGCCGCGGTCGAGGTCGTTGAGGTACAGCGTGCTGAACTCGGTGACGCCGGCGTCACGCAGCTTGTCGAGGAGATCTTCGGTGATCTCGTCGTTGGCGCGCGCAACCAGTTCGCCGTCCGGGCTGACCACATTGGTGGCGAGCACCCGGCCGAGCAGGAATTCGTCACCGACGGACACCGTGTCGATGCCGGCGGTAGCGAGTTCGCGGATGTGCTTGGCGGTGATCCGCTTGTCCTTGGTCACGATGACCTTGCCGGACAGATCGATCACGTCGAACTTGGCCATCTCGCCGCGCAGGCGATCGGGAATCAGCGTGAAGTTGGCGCCGTCGTCGAGCAGGCTGAACTTCTCGAAATCGTGGAAGGTCGCGAGGATCTCTTCCGGGGTCATGCCGATCGCCTTCAGCAGGATGGTCACCGGCATCTTGCGGCGACGGTCCACGCGGAAGTAGAGGTAGTCCTTCGGATCGAACTCGAAGTCGAGCCAGGAACCACGGTAGGGGATGATCCGCGCCGAGAACAACAGCTTGCCGGAGGAGTGGGTCTTGCCGCGGTCGTGCTCGAAGAACACGCCCGGCGAGCGGTGGAGCTGGGACACGATGACCCGCTCGGTACCGTTGACGACGAAGGAGCCGTTGTTGGTCATGAGCGGAATCTCGCCCATGTACACTTCCTGCTCCTTGACTTCCTTGATGGTCTCTTTGGCCGCTTCCTTGTCGAGGATGACAAGGCGGACCCGGGCACGCAGGGGCGACGCGAAGGTCAGGCCACGCTGCTGACACTCCTTCACGTCGAAGGCCGGCTCACCGAGGTTAAACTGCACGAACTCCAGCCGCGCGTTGCCGCTGTGGCTGGAGATCGGGAAGATGGAATTGAAGGCAGCCTGAAGGCCCTGGTTGGCCCGCGCTGAAGGCAGAGTATCTGCCTGCAGGAAGGACGCGTAGGATTCAAGCTGAGTGGCCAGCAGATAAGGCACATTCTGTACAGCTGCGCGCTGGGCGAAGCTTTTACGGATGCGCTTTTTCTCGGTGTAGGAGTACGCCATAGATGCTCCGGGTCTGAGAAGTCGGACGTCAGAAGACAAAAGACAGCATTTCGGACACTTGATTCAACGCTAGTCGCGCTTTAATCTGCATCGAACGCTCTATTTTGCCGACTGGGCCTCGGGTTACTACGTGCTGCGGAAAACAGAAAGCACAAAAGGGCCGATGCCATGATGGCATCAGCCCCCTGTACGAAATCAAAATTACTTGATTTCGACCTTCGCGCCTGCGTCTTCGAGTTGCTTCTTCAGCGCTTCGGCGTCGGCCTTGGGGATGGCTTCCTTGACGGGCTTCGGAGCGCCATCGACCAGGTCCTTGGCTTCCTTCAGGCCCAGGCCGGTAACGGCGCGGACGACCTTGATGACTTCAACCTTCTTGTCGCCGGCGGCCAGCAGCACGACGTTGAATTCGGTCTGCTCTTCAACAGCGGCGGCGGCGGCGCCGGCGCCCGGGGCGGCCACAGCCATGGAAGCGGCGGACACGCCAAACTTCTCTTCGAACGCCTTAACCAGGTCGTTCAGGTCCATAACGGTCATCGCGCCAACGGCTTCGAGGATGTCTTCTTTGGTGATTGCCATCTCAAATTACTCCAATTCTAATTTCGTATGAGTTGCCGGGGATCGACCAATCAGGCCGCGGCTTCTTCTTCACGTTTCTTCGCAAGCGCAGCCAGCAGAACGGCAAAGCCGGACACCGGTGCCTGCATGACGCCCAGCAGTCTGGCGAGCAGTTCTTCGCGGCTCGGGATCGAGGCCAGGGCTTGCACGCCAGCCTTGTCGAGAACCTTGCCTGCGTAGGAACCTGCCTTCAGGACCAGCTTGTCGTTGGTCTTCGCGAAATCCGCGAGAACCTTGGCAGCGGCCACCGGGTCGGCAGAGATGCTGTAAATCAGCGGGCCGGTCAGTTGATCTGCCAGGCCGGCAAAGGGCGTATCCGCCACAGCGCGGCGAGCCAGGGTGTTCTTCAGCACACGAAGGTAAACGCCAGATTCGCGGGCCTTGGCACGCAGCACAGTGAGGTTGCCCACCGCGATACCTGCATACTCGGCCACGACGATCGTCTGGGCGGTTGCCACTTGCGCCGACACCTCAGCCACTACGGCTTTTTTGTCGTCGAGATTCAGACTCAAGGTCTTTCCTCCTATCAAGTCAACACGCGATGAAAGCTTCATCGCACCTACGGCGACCTGGATCAGGAGCTTTGCACCGCACGGATGCGCGGTACGGAAATCCTGTTCTGGGGCACCGTCTACGCAGGCTTTCGGTGATTAAGCTCAAGGCAAAATGCCCTGAGCGCCTGCGGTCTTTGACGATCCGGTCGGCGAGCTTGCGCCCGTCGACCGGCCCAAAGTTCTTTATGCCTGGCCGCTGAGGCTGGCGGGTTCCACGCGGACACCGGCGCCCATGGTGGACGACACGGCAACCTTGCGCAGATACACACCCTTGGAAGCGGCGGGCTTGGCCTTGACCAGCGCGTCAACCAGGGCCGCAACGTTCTGTTGCAGCGCTTCGACGGAGAACGAGGCACGACCCACGGTGGCGTGGATCAGGCCGGCCTTGTCGGTACGGTACTGAACCTGACCGGCCTTGGCGTTCTTGACAGCGGTGGTGACGTCCATGGTCACGGTGCCGACCTTCGGGTTCGGCATCAGACCACGGGGGCCGAGGATCTGGCCCAGCGCACCGACGACGCGCATGGCGTCCGGGGTGGCGATGCACAGATCGAAATCGATGGTGCCACCCTTGACCTGCTCGGCCAGATCGTCAAAGCCGACGACATCGGCGCCGGCGGCGCGGGCAGCTTCAGCCTTGTCGCCCTGGGCGAACACGGCCACACGAACGCTCTTGCCGGTACCAGCCGGCAGCACCACGGAGCCACGGACCAGCTGGTCGGACTTCTTGGCGTCGACGCCGAGGTTGACGGCGATATCGACCGACTCGTCAAACTTGGCAGTGGCACTCTCCTTGACCAGCGCCAGCGCTTCGGTCAGGGGGTAGTTCTTGTTGCGGTCAACCTTGGCACGCAGGGCCTGAACGCGCTTGGAAAGCTTTGCCATGATTACAGACCCTCGACGGTGATGCCCATGCTGCGCGCGGAGCCAGCGATGGTACGGATGGCGGCTTCGACGTCCGCAGCGGTGAGATCCTTGACCTTGACCTTGGCGATTTCTTCGCACTGGGCCTTGGTGATGGAGCCTACCTTGTCGGTATGGGGCTTCGGAGAACCCTTCTGAATGCCGGCAGCCTTCTTGATCAGGATCGTCGCCGGGGGCGACTTCATCACGAAGGTGAAGCTCTTGTCCGCGAAGGCGGTGATCACGACCGGGATCGGCAGACCCGGCTCGAGACCCTGGGTCTGGGCGTTGAACTCCTTGCAGAACTGCATGATGTTCAGGCCGCGCTGACCAAGAGCGGGACCAATCGGGGGGCTGGGGTTGGCTTTGCCTGCAGGAACCTGCAGCTTGATGTAGCCAATAATCTTCTTTGCCATTAGGCAACTCCTTGATGAGTGTTAGCGCATGGCGGGCTTCGCCACGCTCCTCTTGCCCTCGCGGGCGCAAAACGGGGCGCTGTGAAGCGCCCCACGGCGATCAGGTCTTCTCGACCTGACCGAAATCCAGTTCAACCGGCGTCGCACGACCAAAGATGGTCACCGACACGCGGATCTTGCTCTTTTCGTAGTTCACGTCTTCGACGGAACCATTGAAATCGGTGAACGGGCCTTCCTTGACACGAACCATCTCACCGACCTCGAACAGCACCTTGGGACGCGGCTTGTCGACGCCATCCTTCATCTGCTGCATGATCTTGTCGACTTCCTTTTCGGAGATCGGCGTCGGCTTGTTGGCGGTGCCGCCCACGAAACCGGTGACCTTCGGGGTCGACTTGATCAGGTGCCAGGTGTCGTCGTTCATTTCCATTTCCACCAGTACATAGCCGGGGAAAAACTTGCGCTCGGAAATGCTCTTCTGGCCGTTGCGCATTTCGACGACCTCTTCGACGGGCACGAGGATCTGGCCGAAGAAATCCTGCATTCCATCGCGCGCAATGCGCTCGACGAGCGCGCGCTGAACCGACTTTTCGAAGCCGGAATAGGCGTGAACCACGTACCAACGCTTGCTCATGATTTTTTCCAACCCAGAATCAGATCGTAAAGCGCCCATTCGAGGGTCTTGTCGGTGACCCACAGAAAGACCGCCATGATCACCACGAAGGCGAAAACGATGCCGGTTGTCTGAAAGGTTTCCTTGCGGGACGGCCAGACGACCTTCTTGGTCTCGGCGACCGTTTCTTTTGCGAAGACAGCAAACCGCTGCCCCGGCTCGGTCTTCCACGCTACGGCAGCACACAGGCCGACGCCCGCGATCACAGAAAGGACGCGCAGCACCATTGCCTGCTCAGCGAGCAGATAGAAGCCCACAACGCCGGCCACCAGTAGAACCAGTGCCAGCGCGAACTTGATTTTGTCGGCCATTGAAACTTGCGTCCGATTGAAACTATGGCAGGGGCAGAGGGAATCGAACCCCCAACCTTCGGTTTTGGAGACCGACGCTCTGCCAGTTGAGCTATACCCCTGCAGCAGAGACTACAGTCTGCCCCGCGGGGAGCGGGGCATCCTGAGCACGACTATCGAC
>NZ_BJNV01000087.1 GCF_006539865.1 Zoogloea ramigera | reverse complement strand
AGGGCTAAGGGCGTGTCGGTGGTTTCGATGCGGGAAGGCTTCGACCTGGCGACGCCCGCCGGCAAGCTCATGCTGACCATGCTTGCCGCGGTGGCGGAGCTGGAACGGGAGAACCTCAAGGCCCGCCAGCTCGCCGGCCTGGAACGCGCCAAGGCCGAAGGCAAGGCCCTGGGAAGGTCCAAGAGCATTGACGATGCCGCCGTCTGCGCCTGGCGTGCCGAGAACTCCGCCAGCATCAAGGCGACGGCGGAGCACTTCGGGATTTCGGCGGCGAGCGTAAAACGGGCTTGCTCCAAGAGCTGAACGGCCCATCAGTGGGGGTATCTGCTGCCTCTTGTGGGCCTCTCAAAAGGACCATAACACTCCGCGCCAGCGGTATCGATCCTTATATGCTTAAGGCTGCTCCTGTCAACTACAAGTGCGTCAACGACGCCATAAGTCATTGACCAGAGAGGAACTAGTCAAGCATACTTAAGTCAACATAAAGCCGCTAACCATGCGGCTTCTTGTATGTAAACAATGGGGGAAGTCATGAACAAATCACGCTTCTGGTGTGCGGTGATCAAAGGGGGGCGAGATGTTTTCACCTTGATCCCAAGTGAGCCCATTAAGCACTACGAGAGCAAGTTGCGGAGCGTACCGCAGCTTTACTCGGCAGATACGGACTTGGCCTATGTGCTGAACCAAGACGCAGTACGCGTTGCTGAAGATATCTGCAAGGTGCTGGTTGAGGCCAAAGTCTTGCCTTCAAATCATTCGCGCCAATGGTCATACAAAGTTGATCGGCGCCCACTTGACCGAAATCCTCTGAAACTAGCGCATGTCAACGCAAGCTAGAAAAACGACCCTACATGCGCCCACGAACCTTGATGAGAGTGGCGCATCCGGACCGCCTTTACTGGAGATTCACCAAGCTCAAGTAAATCTTCCTTACCCACCGCCTCAAATCATTGCTCAATACAATGAGGCGGAAAATGGGCTTGGCAGCAAGATGATTGACATCATCGACCGTGAGAGCGCGCACCGACATGAGTGCAGCGTCAAGGCCCTCGATTCAGATATTCGAGCTAGAGACAATCTAGCTAGCAATGAACGGCTCGCCATCTGGGCGGAACTTTTCCCGCGATTGCTTGGGCAACTGTTTGCTTTTTTGCTTTGTGCTGGGGCGCTGGGAGGAGGATATTTGTTAGCTAGTAACGGCAAGGAATGGCCCGGTACGCTCTTCGGGGCAGGTGGGGTGATCGGTTTGGCATGGATTTTCTTGAAAAGCGGGAATCCATCCATGCCTCCCCCCCATGGTACAGCGCCTCGCCAGCGTAGGGCTCCAAAGAAGTAAATCGTTCGCACTAGGCCGGGAAGCCCAAAAAACAGGGTGCCGGCCTTTTTTCATCTGTAGTGCTCCCAGGTGGTGCTGGCAGAACGGGGGACGACAAGGGGCTGAAGGCCCCTTTTCCGTTTGGTCCTTCCGTTTCCTTCCATGCCGCGTTTCCGGCTGGCACAATCAAGGCCAGCCCTTCGGCTGCGTGTAGCTAGATGTGTAGCTAGAAACACACCCAACAACGCAAAGCCTTGCTAGCACCGGATTGCAAGCCCCCATGAAGATCGCCACCTGGAACGTCAACTCCCTCAAGGTCCGCCTGCCCCACGTGCTCGACTGGCTGGCCGCCAACCAGCCCGATGCCCTGTGCCTGCAGGAGCTCAAGTGCGAGAACAAGGCCTTCCCCCTCGCCGAGATCGAGGCCACCGGCTACCAGGCCGTGTTCAACGGGCAGAAGACCTACAACGGCGTGGCGATCCTCAGCAAGAAGCCCCTCGCCGACGTCACTCTCGACATCCCCGGCTTTGCCGACGAGCAGAAGCGCATCATCGCCGGCACCTTGGGCGGCGTGCGCATCGTCTGCGGCTACTTCCCCAACGGGCAGGCGGTGGGCTCCGACAAGTTCGCCTACAAGATGGCCTGGCTGGAGGCGCTCACCGCCTGGCTCAAGGCCGAGCTGGCCGCCACCCCGCAGCTGGTGCTGGCCGGCGACTACAACGTGGCCCCCGAAGACCGCGACGCCCACCCCGACTGGAAGGACGAGATCCATGTCTCGGTGCCCGAGCGCGACGCCTTCAAGGCCCTGCTCGGCCTCGGCCTCACCGACGCCTTCCGGCTCTTCGAGCAGGACGAGCGCAGCTTCTCGTGGTGGGACTACCGGATGATGGCCTTCCGCCGCAATGTTGGCCTGCGCATCGACCACCTGCTGCTGTCCGCGCCGCTCGCCGAAAAGTGCAGCGCCTGCTTCGTCGACAAGACCCCGCGCAAGCTCGAACGCCCGTCCGACCACGCCCCGGTGGTCGTCGAGATCGCGTCATGAGCGCCCCCGCGGCCGGCGATGAGGCTGGCGCCGCGCCCCTCAGCGCGCTCTACCCGGTGCTCTCGCAGCTGCCCGCCGCCGCCCGCGAGCGGCTGCAGGCACGGGCCCGGCGGGTGCAGGTGCCGGCGGGCACCAGCGTGTTCGACGAGCGCCAGGCCTGCCAGGGCTTCCCCTTCGTGCTGGCGGGCAGCATCCGGGTCGTAAAGAGCGCCCCCAACGGCCGCGAGCTGCCGCTGTACCGGGTCACGCCGGGCGAGACCTGCATCATCTCGTCGGCCTGCCTGCTCGGCCACACGCCCTACAACGCCCGCGGCGTGACCGAGGCCGACACCACCCTGCTGCTGGTGCCCAATGCCGACTTCCAGGCCCTGCTGGGCGAGGCGGCCTTTCGCGACTTCATCTTCCAGCTCTTCTCCGAGCGCATCGCCGACCTCATGCAGCTCATCGAGGAGGTCGCCTTCCGCAAGCTCGACCAGCGCCTCGCCGCGCTGCTGCTCGGCAAGGGGCGCAGCGTGCACACCACCCACCAGCAGCTCGCCGACGAGCTGGGCAGCGTGCGCGAGATCGTCAGCCGGCTGCTCAAGGGCTTCGCCGAGCAGGGCCTGGTGGCCCTCGCCCGGGAGCAGGTGGACATCATCGACCCGGCCGGCCTGCGCCGCATCGCCGGCGGCTGAGCCCCGCGGCGGTGCCCCTGTGTAACCAAGGTTACAGACGCATCCATCAGCAAATGCTGAAATAGCGCCATCATCTCAACGGATCAGGAGCGCATCATGAAAAACAACGTGGGTGGCATCGACAAGATTCTGCGTATCGTCGCGGGCCTCGGCCTGATCGCCTGGGCCGCCGTCGGCAACGGCCCGGCCTGGGCCTGGATCGGCGTGATGCCGCTGGCCACCGGCCTGCTCGGCACCTGCCCGGCCTATTCGCTGCTGGGTTTCAACAGCTGCCCGCTCAAAAAGGACTGAGCCGCCCGGCCCCAGCCCAAGCCCGGCCTTGCGCCGGGCGTTTTCGTTTACGCCGCCGCCAATAGGGGCGCCGGGTGGGCTCACCCCTCCCGCACGCTCCAGAAGCCGATCCGCCCCAGGCTGGTGGCCAGGCGCAGGCGCGTGGCCCGCCAGTTGGCGAGGGCATTGATGCGCTGCTGGGCGGCATCGGCCATCGCGCGCTGGGCTTCGAGCAGCTCCAGCGTCGAGCCGACCCCGGCCTTGAAGCGCCCCTGGGCCACCTCCAGCGACTTGGTGGCGAAGCCGAGCAGCTTCTCGGTGCTGGAGAGGGCCTCGGTCTCGCTCTGCAGGCTCTGGAAGGCCTGCCACACCTCCAGCGCCACCCGCTGCTCGACGCTCTTCAGGTCGGCCCGGGCGAGGTCCACGTCGGCCTCGGCGGCGCGCACCTGGTAGTGCTTGGCGAAGCCGTCGAAGATCGGCACCGCGAGCTGCAGCGCCACGCTGCTGTCGCGCTGGGCGATGTCCGGCACGGCGCTGGTGTAGTCGCGGCCGGTGTGGCTGCGGCTGGCGCTGAGGCTGAGGGTGGGCAGGTAGGCCCGCCCGGCGGCGTTGCTGCGGGCGCGGGCGGCCTCCAGGCGGGCACGGGCGGCGCGCAGCTCGGGGTGGGCCTGCTGGGCCATCTCGAGCATCTCGCCAATGCCCTTGACGAAGTCGGTGTCGGGCAGGCGGGCGTCGTCGGCGTCCACGGTCAAGGGCCGCGCGGGGGATTCGCCGACGCTCACCGCCAGCCGGCCCTGGGCGTTGCGCACCGCGCCCTCGGCCCGCACCCGGGCCAGGATGGCCTGGGCGAAGGCGGTCTGGGTCTGCAGCTTGGAGGTGAGGTCGCCCACCCCGGCGGCGTGCTTGGCCTCGGCGGCCATGAAGCTCTGCAGGTTGATGCGCTCCACCTCGCGGGCCACCGCCAGCTCGCCCTGGGCGGCGAGGAGCGCGAAGTAGGCGTTGGCGGCATCCAGAAAAACCGTCTGCACGCCGAGGTCCTGGCTGGCGACGGCGGCCTGGAGGGTCTGGCGGGCGCTCTCGACGTTGGCCTCGCGCTGGCCGAAATCGAACAGGTTCCAGCCCAGCTCGAGCTGGGCGATGCGGGTGGCACCGTCGTTGCGGGCGGTGCTGCCGCCCTGTCCGATGCTCTGGCCGGTACGCGCCCTCGACAGGGTGGCGTTCACCGTCGGCAGGTAGGCCGCCCGGGCGAGGCCCAGCCGGGCCGCCTGCAGGCGGCTCTCGGCCCAGGCCTGGCGGGTGCGCGGGTCGTGGCAGAGGGCCCGCTTGACGACTTCGGCGAGGCTGATCGGGCCGCTCCCGACAAAACCCGGCGCCGGGCACTCCGGCCCACCGACGAGCTCGGCGTCCAGCGGCACCTGGCCCGGCGGCGGCAGCGCGGCGAGGCGAGCTTCGCTGGCCAGGGGGTCGAAGGCCAGCGCGCTGCTCCACACCGCCAGCAGCACGAGGGAGATCAGCAGGCGCTTCATCGGCCGGCCTCCGCGGCGGTTTCGGCCGGGGCCGGGGCCGGGGCCGCGGCCTGGCGGGCCAGCAGCTCGGCGGTGCTCAGGTCGTCCACCACCTTGCCGCCGGTGAGCACCACCACCCGCTCGGCGCTGAGGATGGTCTCGGGCCGGTGGGCGATGAGGATGCGGGTCAGGGCGAGGGACTGGATGGCCCGGTTGACGGCCTGCTCGCAGTCCACGTCGAGGTGGCTGGTGGCTTCGTCGAGGATCAGGATGCGCGGCTGCTTGTACAGCGCCCGAGCCAGGAACAGGCGCTGCTTCTGGCCGCCCGACAGCACGGTGCCCATGTCGCCGACCAGGGTGTGGTAGCCCATCGCCATGGCGGCGATCTCGTCGTGGATCTGGGCCAGGCGGGCGCACTCCTCGATGCGGGCGCGGTCGGGCGCCGGGTCGAAGAAGCAGATGTTGTCGGCGATGGAGCCGGCAAACAGGGTGTCGTCCTGCATCACCGTGCCGATCAGCGCCCGGGGCGCCTCGCCGCCGCTGCGGCGCAGGCTGGCCTCGCCGATCAGCACGTCGCCCTCGACCGGCGGGAAGACGCCGAGGATGAGGTTGATGAGAGTCGTCTTGCCGCAGCCCGAGGGGCCGACGAAGGCTACCGACTGGCCCGGCGGGATCTCCAGGTCGATGCCGTCCACCACCCACGGGTCGGTCTCGGCGTAGCGGAAGCGCAGGCCCTGCAGGCGGATCGCCGGCACCGCGGTGGCAGCCTCGGGGCGCGGCGGGGCGTCGGATTCGGGGCGGGTGAGCACGATGTCGGCGAGGCGCTCGCCCTGCAGGCGCAACATGCGCAGCTCGAAGAACTTTTCGATCAGCCCGGCAACGCGGCCGTCGAACTGGTCCTTGTAGGCCTTGAAGGCCATCAGCACGCCCACCGTCATCAGCCCGTCGAGGGTCTGGCGGGCGCCGAGCCACAGGATGGCGATGCCGACCAGCCCGAACAGCAGGCCGTTGATCGATTCGAAGGCGATGAACAGGCGCTGGGTGCGCACCCCGGCGTTCACCTGCTCGGCCACCAGGCTCAGCCAGCCCGAGCGGCGCTCGTTCTGGCGCTGAAACAGCTTGACGGCCTTGATGCCGCGGACAGTCTCGAGAAAGTGGGACTGCTGGCTGGCGTGGTGGACGATCTCCTGCTCGGTGGCGAGGCGCAGCGGGCGGAACCACAGGGCGCGGATCAGCGCGTAGGCGAGCATCGCCGCCACCGCCATCCAGGCCAGCGGCGGGCTGTAGAGGAACATCATGGCCAGGGTGACGCTCGCCATCAGCCCGTCGATGAGGGCCGAGAAGAAGGACGCGGTGAGCTTGCTCTGGATCTCCTCCACCGCCCCGAAGCGCGACACGATGTCGCCCAGGTGGCGCTTCTCGAAATACTGCACCGGCAGACGCAGCAGATGGGCAAAGACATTGGTGCGCCACTGCAGGCTGAGATTGGTGCCGATGTGCAGCAGGATCCACGAGCGCAGCGCCGAAAACACCTGCTGGACGATGAGCAGCAGGCCGAAGCCGAGGGCCAGCGTGGTGAGCAGGTCGCGGTCGGCCGACACCAGCACGTGGTCGATCACCCACTGCAGGTAGAAGGGGCTGGCCAGCGCGAAGACCTCCAGCGCGACGGCCAGGATCAGCACCTGGGTGCCGGCGCTGAACAGGCCGTCCACCCGGCCGATCAGGTCGCGGAAGCGGATCGCCGGCGGCGGCGCGGAGGGGCGGAAGTCGGCGGTCGGCCACAGCTCCAGGGCCACGCCGGTAAAGCTGCGGGAGATCTCGTCCTGGGCCACCCAGCGCCCGCCGCTGGCGGGATCGTGGATGAAGATGCCGCGGCGGGCGACCTTCTTGAGCACCACGAAGTGGTTGAGGTTCCAGTGCAGGATGCACGGCGTGCGCAGCTGGCCGAGGTCTTCGAGGTCGAGGCGCAGCGGCCGGCTGGCCAGGCCCAGGGCGTTGGCGATGCCGATCAGCTGCCCCAGCGTGGCGCCGTGCTGGGAGATCGAAAACTGCCGGCGCAGCTGGGGCAGGTCGGTGCGCCGGCCGTGGTAGCCCGACACCATGCCGAGGCAGGCCAGGCCGCACTCGGTGGCCTCGGTCTGCAGGATGACGGGGAGCGAGCGCCCGAAGGCGGCGGGCAGGTGGGCAATCAGGGACATGGGCTCACAGTTTCCCGGTGATGCTGATGAGGGGTTCCAGGACCCATTCGTAGAGCTTCCGGCGCTCCTGCATGATGTCGGCCTCGAGCTGCATGCCGATCTGCAGGGGGCGGGCCTCGCCGTAGGCCATGATGGTCTGGGCCGACAGGTCCACGGTGATCCGGTACAGCGGCTCGCCGGCACCGGTGGCGTCGAGGCCCGGCAGGCCGAGGGCCGACAGGTCCTGGCCGGTCAGCGCCACCCGGGCCACCTCGGTGACGCGCCCGGCGGTGTGGCCGAATTTCTGGTAGGGGTAGGCATCGAAGCGCAGCATCACCGCCTCGCCGCCGCGCACGAAGCCCACCGCCTTGCTGGGGGCGAACAGCTGGGCCTGCAGGCGCGCCCCCGGCGGCACGATGGACAGCACCGGCCGGCTCGGGTCCACCGCGTGGCCGACCTCGGCGGTCACCGCGGTCACCACCCCGTCCCGCGGCGCGAGCACGTGAAGGCGGCGGCGCAGCTCGCTCTCGGTGAGCTCCTGATCCGAACTTGAGATGCTGCGGTTGATCTCGGCGAGCTGGCGGGATTGCTCCAGGGGCAGGCGCTCGCGCTCGCCGCGCAGCAGGGTCAGCTCGCGCTGGGCGTTGAGGCGTTCCCGCTCCAGCCCCTGCAGCCGGGAACGCTGGTCGATCAGGTCGGCCTCGCGCAGCTGCACCTGCTCGCCGGCGATGTAATCCTTTTCAAGCAGGCCGCGGTAGCGCTGCAGGGTGTCCTGGGCCAGGGCCACCCGGGCGCGCTGGCCTTCGATGGACTGCTCGATCACCCGCAGCTCGGCCTCGTAGGCCGCCTGCTTGCGGGTGAGCGCGGTGAGCTGCTCCTGCTGGATCGAGCGGGTCTTGCCGAGCTCGCTGCGCAGGCTGTCGCGGCGCGCCTCGACCTGCCCGGTGATGCTGGCCAGGCCGCCGGGCGCGGCGTCGCTCTTGCGCTCCAGCGACAACACGTAGAGCACGTCGCCCTCGCGCACCGCCTGGCCCTCCGTGACGCGCTTCTCCACCACCACGCCGGCCTGATTCGGATACACCTTCGACCACCCGCCCGCCGGCAGCAGCTGGCCGGTTACCGTGGTGCGCTTGGTGTAGCTGCCGAAGGCGAAGAAGGCGACGAGCAGCAGGGTGGCCAGCAGGGCGATCGCGGCGAACACCGAAAAGGACAGGGGCTGGCTGAGCGAGACCGGCCCGAGCCAGTTGGTGCGCTGGGCATCGAGGGCTTCGGTGCGGAACAGGGAGTCGTCTTTCACGGGGGGAACGGGGGCAGGCCAGGCTGGGTCACGGAGCGCAGGGTCGCACGCACGCCGGTCGGGCGCCTTGAACTATTCCCGCAGCGCCTGCGAGTCGGCCGTCAAAGCGTGAGGAATGCCCGGGCGGGGTGTTTAAACCTAGAAACGGCAACGGGCCACCGTGGGGTGGCCCGTCGTGGGAGAACGCTCACCCGGAGGTTGCGATCATCCCGGCATCACGCGGGGCGTGAATCAGCAGCCGCAGGGCTTCGGGGCCGGCTGGCAGGTGGTCGGAGCGGGCTGGCAGGGGCTCGGAGCCGGCGCCGGGGTGTAGCAGGAGCTACGGCCGAAGAAGCTGCTCAGCAGGTTCAGCTTGAAGGAGAACAGGCCGCTCAGCAGGCCGAAGGTGCCACCGGAAACGTTCTGGACTTCCTGGGAGGAGAGCTCGCGAATAGCCATTTTGAAACCTCTTGAGAGTGAGTGAAATAATTTTGATTTCGCACCGCCCGATCACCCGAAATGAGTAATTACGCGGTGAACCCACTATAGCCTCAATCAAATTCCAGAATCGTGAAATATCCTTCTAATTCACCTTACTTAATTGTTTTTATCACTTTTTATATTTTTTAGTGAAAACGTATAATCATGCATTTGGCACATCCCGCGCCCATCAGGCTGCAGCCGCACCTTGCCCGGCAATGTAATTGGCGATCCGGACAAAGGTGGCCACATCCAGCCGCTCGCCGCGCAGCCCCGGGTCGACGCCGAGTTCGGCGAAGCCGGCTTCGTCGAGCAGATCCTTGAGCGTGTTGCGCAGCGTCTTGCGGCGCTGGCCGAAGGCGGCGGTGACGACCTTGCCGAGCAGGGCCTCGTCGACCGCAGTGCATTCGGCCACCGGCCGCGGCACCATCCGGACGATGCTCGACATCACCTTGGGCGCCGGGCGGAAGGCGCCGGGCGGCACGTCGAACAGGCGCCCCATGTTGTAGCGGTACTGCAGCATCACCGACAGGCGGCCGTACTCCTCGGTGCCCGGCTCGGCCACCATCCGCATGATCACCTCCTTCTGCAGCATGAAGGTCATGTCCTTGACCCGCTCGGCGTAGGCCGACAGGTGGAACAGGATAGGCGTAGAGATGTTGTAGGGCAGGTTGCCGACCACCCGCAGCGGCGCGCCGTCGGCCACCAGGCTGCCGAAGTCGAACTTGAGGGCGTCGCCCTCGTGGATCGTCAGCTTGTCGGGCGAGTGGGCGGTCTTGAGGCGGGCGATCAGGTCGCGGTCGATCTCGACCACGTGCAGGTGGTCGAGGCGGGCCATCAGGGGCTCGGTCATCGCGCCGAGGCCGGGGCCGATCTCGACCATGCGGTCGCCCGGCAGCGGGCGGATCGCCTCGATGATCTTGCGGATGATGTTGGGGTCGGACAGGAAGTTCTGGCCGAAGCGCTTGCGCGCGAGGTGTTGGTCGCTCATCCGGGTGTCCTCTCGGGGCATCACCGGCCCCGGGGCCGGCGATGGGTGTTCAGTTGTGCTTGCGCTCCCAGGCGGCGATGGCGTCGCGCACCCGGGCGATGGCGGCGAAGCCGGCCTTCTCGCCTTCGAGGATGGCCTCGTGGCGCTGCTGGAAATTGGTGGCGGGCAGGCCCCGCAGCTCGGGCCGGATCACCACGTCGGCGGCGGCGAGCTCGGTCTTGCCCATCGCGCCGCCCATGATGGCGATGGTGTCGAGGAGCAGGTCGAGATTGCCGGCCTTGGTCTTGCCACTGGGGCGGCTGGAGATGTCGACGGCGACGACCACATCGGCGCCCAGCCCGCGGGCCGCGCGCACCGGAATCGGCGCGACGAGGCCGCCGTCCACGTATTCACGCCCGCCAATCGTGACCGGCGGAAACACCCCGGGGATCGACGACGAGGCGCGCACCGCGGTGCCAGTGTTGCCGCGCTGGAACACGATGGGCTCGCCGCTCTGCAGGTCGGTGGCGACCGCCGCAAAACGCCGGCGCAGGCCCTCGATCGGGCGGCCGCCCACGTGGGTGTTGATGAAGCGCTCCAGCGCCTCGCCCTTGATC
This sequence comes from Zoogloea ramigera, assembly GCF_006539865.1. Taxonomy (GTDB): domain Bacteria; phylum Pseudomonadota; class Gammaproteobacteria; order Burkholderiales; family Rhodocyclaceae; genus Zoogloea; species Zoogloea ramigera. The sequence continues at coordinate 5,081 of NZ_BJNV01000087.1, read as the reverse complement.
AGGCCACGGTCGAACAGGCTCCAGTCGGTAACAGAGGCTTCATCGAGCTGGATCGCCAGCTTCTGCAGCTCGAAGGGGCCGTGCCCGGCAGCGTAAAGCGCGCCGACCACCGAGCCGGCGCTGGTGCCGACGACCACGTCAACACTGATGCCGCTGGTCTCGAGGGCCTTGATGACGCCGATGTGGGCGAAGCCGCGAGCCGCGCCGCCGCCCAGGGCCAGCGCAACGCGAGGTTTGCGCGGGGCGGCCGGGCGCGGCGTGGGCGTGTCGGGCTTGGTCGGCTGGGCCCCACAGGCGGCGAGGCCGAGGGCGGCCCCGGCGGCAAGCAGCAGGCGCCGGCGCGTCGGGGCGCTCATGGCCGGCCGCCGGCCATCGCGATGGCCAGCTCGATGGCGGCGAACAGGCTGCCCGGGTCGGCGCGGCCGGTGCCGGCCAGGTCGAGGGCGGTGCCGTGGTCAACGGAGGTGCGCACGATGGGCAGCCCGAGGGTGACGTTGACGCCGCCGCCGAAGCTGGCGTGCTTGAGCACCGGCAGGCCCTGGTCGTGGTACATGGCGAGCACCGCGTCGCCCTGCTGCAGGGTGTGGGGCACGAACAGGGTGTCGGCGGGCAGCGGGCCGATGAGCTTCATGCCCTCGGCGCGCAGGGCGTCGAGCACCGGCGTGATCACCTCGATCTCCTCGGTGCCCATGTGGCCGCCCTCCCCCGCGTGGGGGTTGAGGCCAGCCACCAGGATGCGTGGCGCCGGCAGGCTGAAGCGCTGGCTGAGATCGGCGTGCAGGATGCGCAGGGTGTCGGTGAGGAGCGGGCGGGTGATCGCCGCGGGGACGTCCTTGAGCGGCAGGTGGGTGGTGGCGAGGGCCACGCGCAGGCCGCCGCCCACCAGCATCATCACCACCAGCGGGGTGGCGGTGGCCTCGGCGAGGTATTCGGTGTGGCCCGAAAACGGCACGCCGGCCTCGCAGATGATGCCCTTGTGCACCGGCGCGGTGACCATGCCGGCAAACTCGCCCGACTTGCAGCCGGCAATGGCCCGGTCGAGCACGTCGAGCACGTAGCGGCCGTTGGCGGCGTCGAGCCGCCCCGCCACCGCCGGCACCGCCAGCGGCACGTGGAGCACCTCGAGGCTGCCGGGCGTGGGCGCGGCGCCGGGCGCGTAATCGAGGACCGGGACATCCGGCGCCACCGCGTGAACGCGCTCGGCGATCAGCTGGCGGTCACCGATGACGACCAGCCGCGCCGGCCAGTCACGCTGCACAAGGGCCGCACAGAGCTCGGGCCCGACGCCGGCCGGCTCACCGCTGGTGATGGCGAGGATCATGTTGGGGAATGGGAAATGGGTAGTGGGAAATAGGAGGGGGCGGGCTGAGCGGGTGTGCGCTGGCGGCGAAGCGGGGAGCGGGCTCGGAGTGGTCCAGGTGCCTGGCGGGGCGCGGCGGCATCAGCCTTCGCCCCCACTTCCCACTCCCCGAGCGATCAGCGATCTTCCAGCCGGTACTCCACGTAGGCCCGGTCGCGGAGCTGGCGCAGCCAGTCCTGGAAGGCTTCCTCGGACTTGCGTTCGCGCAGGGCGTTGCGGGCGGCAGCGCGCTTGCGGTCGTCGGAGACGTCCTGCACGCGGCGTTCTTCGACGACGATCAGGTGCCAGCCGAAGGGCGACTGGACCGGCTGGCTGATCTCGCCCGGCTTGAGGGCGTCCATGACCTGCTCGAACTCGGGCACGGTGTCGCCCGGGTAGATCCAGCCCAGATCCCCCCCCTTGGCGGCGGAGATGTCGGCCGAGTGCTGGCGGGCCAGGTCGGCAAAGCTGGCACCGCCCTGGACGACGCGCTCGCGGAGGTCGACGAGGCGGCGGCGGGCGTCGGCGTCGGAGACGATCTCGCTGGTCTTGATGAGGATGTGGCGGGCGTGGGTCTGCTGGACCTGGCTCGGGACCGCGGCCTGGCTGCCACCCTTGCGGCCGACCACCTTGACCAGGTGGAAGCCGGCGGCGCTGCGCAGGATGGGCGTGGTGTCGCCCGGCTTGAGCCCAGAGACGGCCTCGGCGAACAGGCCGGGCAGGCGCTCGGCGCTGCGCCAGCCGAGGTTGCCGCCCGAGAGCGCATCCGGCGCGTCGGAATAGCTGGCGGCCAGCTTGTCGAAGGCCTCGCCGCGGGCCACCCGGGCCGCCACGTCTTCGGCCTTGGCGCGCAGGCGGGCGAGCTGTTCGGGGCTGGCGCCCTCGGGCGCCCGGAACAGGATGTGGGAGAGGTTGAACTCTTCCTGGCCGATGGCGGCATTGTCGGGGTTGGAGAGGTAGTTCACCACCTCGGCGTCGGAGACGACGATGCGGCTCTCCACCTCACGCTCGCGCACCCGGCCGAGCAGCATCTCGTTGCGGACTTCGTCGCGGAAGCGCTCCCAGCTGATGCCGTCCTTCTCGAGGGCCTTGCGGAAGTCGGTCATGGACATGCGGTTGTTGTCGGCGATGCGACCGAGAGCCCGGTCGAGGGCGACGTCATCGACCCGCAGGGAGGTTTCGCCGGCGAGCTGCAGCTGCAGGCGCTCGACGATCTGGCGCTCCAGCACCTGGCGTTCGAGCACGTCGGCCGGCGGCAGCGACGTGCCCTGGCGGCTCAGCTGGCGGGTGACCTGTTCGACCCGCTGGCGCAGCTCGGTGCGGGTGATGACGTCGCTGTTCACGACCGCGACGATGCGGTCCACCTCGATGGCCTGATCGGCAGCCAGGGCCGTGTGGGCAAGCAGGGAGGCGGCAAGCAGGGAGACGATGAGTTTCATGGGTCGGGGAGTTCTTTCAGAGATCGTCGTCGTCACCGACGAAGGGCGTGGAGCCGTCGTTGATCTTGGCGTAACCGGGCACGCTGCGCTTGAGCACGTTGAGCGGGCTCGACCCGATGCTGCCGGCGCCGTTGAACTCGAGCTGGAAGAACAGGGAGCGGGTCGAGTCGGTGGCGCTGGTGGTCAGGTGCTGCACCACGCCGCGGAACACCCAGCAGCCGCCGTTGTACTCGAGGCCGGCGATGCCCTGGGTGAGGCGGTGATCGCGCAGGTTGCGATTGTAGCGGCCGACGCCGTACCAGTTGCCCCACAGGGGCCACTGGCCGGTGATGTCGAGGTCGCGGAAGCCGTCGGGCGAGCCCGCCACGGTGGAGTAGTTGCGGCGGTAGCGCCAGCTGACCCCCAGCGCCTTGGCGTAGGCCGGCTGAAAGCGCACTCCGAAGTTGAAGCGCTCGGTCCAGCTGTCCCGCGGGTTGTACTGCCAGGCCGTGTCGAGGGTGGTCTTGGGCGCGAAGGTGGCGCTGAAGGCGGCCAGCAGGTCGGCCTGCTTGCCAGTGCGCACCGGGCTGTTCTGGTTGAGGGAGACGCGCTGATCGACCATGTAGTAACGCTGGCCGATGGCCGCGCGGATTTTTTCGGCGCCGCTCGCCGGGTCGATCAGGCGGGTCTGCAGCGCCGTGGTGACCTGGTTGGCGTTGGAGATGCGGTCGCCGCCGGTGTACACGTTTTCGGCGAAGATCTGTGCAAAGTTGAAGTCGTAGTAGCCCGAATCGAAGTTGGGGAACTGGGACTGGTCGCGGTAGGGCACGTAAAGGTAATACACCCGCGGCTCGAGGGTCTGGATGTAGTCGGTGCCGGCGAAAGTGGTTTCCCGCTCGAAGGTCACGCCGCTATCCACCGACAGGATCGGCAGGGTGCGGCTGAGGGATTCGTCGCCGGTGTCACCGTTACGCCGCTCGATCTCGTAGCGGGTGGCATGGAGGCCGATCTTGGGCGTGATGTAGAAGGCCGCCGTCTGCAGGGGCAGCGCGAGCTGCGGGTAGGCGGTGACGCGCTGGCCGCGGGTGAACTGGGTGTGGTGGAAGTCGACGAACTCGCTGGCCAGCATGAAGGTCGCGCCGCCGGGGAGTTCGGGGCGGTTGGCGGTGAGCGTGAGCTGGGGCAGGCGCTTGTAGGGCTCGCCGACCTTCACGTTGGTCTTCGGGTCTTGCAGGGTCTGGAAGGACTGCAGCAGGCCGCTGGCCGTCCACCAACCCCCGCCACCGTAGCTGAGCCGGGCCTCGCGGGGAAGGTGAACCTGGGACGTGAGGTGCAGGCGCGAGCTCAGGTCGATGAAGTAACGGGGGTCGGACACCCCGGAAAAGTTCACATTGCCCGACCAGCCGCCGCCAAAGTTGTGGTCGTGGCGCACGTTGCCGGCATAGCGGCTGCGGCCCTCGACCTGATCCTCGGGCATGTACTCGATGAAGCTGTAGCCCTTGTAGTCGGGCGTGAAGTAACGCGCCTCGTTGCGCAGCTGCAGGCCCCGGCGGCCCATGTAGCGGAAGGTGAGCGTGTCGTCGTAGTTGGGTGCGAGGTTGAAGTAATAGGGCACCGTGAGGTCGAAGCCAACCTTGTTGGAGGTGCCGAAGGTGGGCGACAGCACGCCGGAGCGGCGCTGGTCGGCCAGCGGGAAATCGGCCCACGGCAGGTAGCCCAGCGGCACGCCCTTGAAGAACATGGTGCCGCCCCGCGCCTCGCCCACGTTGGAGTCGTAGTCGAGGTCGAGCTCGCTGGCCTTCAGGTACCAGTCGGGCTGGTCGGGCTTGCAGCTGGTCCAGGTGGCGTTGGTGAAGCGGAACTGGTTCTCGCCTTCCAGGTAGAGCTTCTCGGCCGAGCCGTGGCCGGTGAGCGGCTGCTGGGCCCGCGGCGTGAACTGCCCCGGCAGCAGCACCTGGCCGGGGGGCGCCGGGCGCGCCGGGCGGCTGATCGCATAGTCGGGCGACTCGAACACGCCGACCTGCTGGCCCACCTTGACCCGGGCGTGGGGCCCGGTCATCTCGTCGGTGCCGCGGCTGACGCGCACCTTGCCGCTGGCCTCAACCTCGTCGGTCAGCTCGAAGTAATGCAGGCTGTCGCCTTCGACCCGGGTGTTGTCGCGGATGAGCACCGCCGAGCCTTCGGCGACCGCGTCCACGTCCTGGCGGCCGAAAACCTTGTCGGCGGTGATGCGCGTCGCACCGGGTGCGGCCGGCGCAGCGGCGGGGGCGGGGGCGGGGGCGGCGACGGGCGCCACCACCACGCGGGCCGTCCGGCCGGCAGCC
>NZ_BJNV01000086.1 GCF_006539865.1 Zoogloea ramigera | reverse complement strand
GATGTCGAGGCTCGGAGGGGGAGCACCGCAGCGGTGTAGGTCGGGTTAGCGCAGCGTAACCCGACATGGGCCGCGCAACCCCGCAGCCTCAGCCCAGCGCCTCCCGCCCCGCCCGGTCGCCCCACCAGGCGGCCTCCTCGAACACCGAATAACCCGACAGGTCCGAATGGGCGAAGAGCAGCCGCCCGTCGGCTTCGCGCAGCGCGGCGAGGCCGGGGTTGGCGAGGCTGCCGCAGGCCGGCACCGCCATGCCGTGGCCGCGCAGGCTGATCTCCACCGCAAGGGTGCGGCGCCATATTTCAAAGTGGCCGTAGTGGCCGCGAAGTTCCTCGGCGGCGACATCGAAGAGGGCCTCGGCGGAGGCGGCGGCCAGCCAGGCGCGGGCATCCTGCGGGGTCTGGTCGGCCAGCGCCCGGTAGGCGGTGAACACCGTGTGGGCCGGGCGGGCGGCGCGGATCAGCTGGTGGGTGCTCACCACCCAGCCCAGGCCGCGGCTGCCGGCGATCACGTTGTCCCAGGCCAGCGGGGCGTCGGCGGGCTCGGGGGGGAAGCCCTCCAGCAGAAAGTTGGCGACCAGCCACGGCGCCTGGGGCGGCAGGTGGGCGGCCGGGTCGAAGCCGTAATCGCGGATATTGCCGACCACCCGGGCCGCCACGTGCAGCGGCATCGCGCAGATCGCCCGCCGGGCGCGGATGTGCACGGGGCCATCGGCGCTGGTGCACAGGATGCTCACTCCGTGCCTGTCCTCGCCCACCGCCAGCGCGTGGCCGGCCAGCTGGCGGGTGGCGGGCACCCGGGCGGCGAGGCCGCGGGCCAGGAAGGCCAGGCCGTCGGGCCAGGTGAGCAGGCTGCCGTCGGCGGCGTTGGCGGCCTGGCCGCCGCGGCTGGCGAAGTAGTGCAGGCCGGCCCAGGCCGATACCTTGTCTGGCGTGGCGCCGTATTCGTCGCGGCAGACGTAATCCAGATAGGTGCGCAGGCTGGGGGCGCTGTAGCCCTCGGCGGCCAGCCAGGCGCTGAAGGTGATGCCGTCGAGGCGGCGGAAGGCCGGATCGGCGCTGGAGAGCACCAGCGGCACGCAGAAGACGCGCCGGCCGTCCGCGCCGCGGGTGTGGGCCAGCGCGTTCATGCGGTCCAGGAAGCGCCGGTGCTGGGCGGCTTCGGCGGCGCCGACGTGGGCGGTGGGGAGCAGGCCGTCGTGCCAGGCGCCGTCGAGGTAGAGGCGCTCGTCGGGGGCGTGCACCAGGGCCGCCTCGCTGAAGCGCGGGCGCGGGCCGAAGGGGTCGGCCTCGATCACCCCGAGCTCGTGCAGCAGCTCGCGCACCGGCGTCGACTCGAGGGACGGCAGCGGCAGGTAGTGGGCGCCGCGGGGGAAGGCGAGGGGGCCGGAGGGGCTGTCGAAGCGCCCGCCGGAGGCGTTGCCGAAGGGCTCCGGGCCGCTCACCAGCAGGTGGTCGTCGTGGCCCTCTTTGGCCAGCCGCCAGGCCGCGCTGAGGCCGGCGATGCCGCTGCCGAGAATGGCGACGCCGGTGTGGATCTCGCGCCGCGCGGCGGGCAGCGGTGCGCGCTCGCGCAGCGCGTGGCCGGCCTCCATGCCGGGGCGCAGTACGGTGACCGGGATGCCCAGGTGCTCCAGCCGCCGGCAGCCGGGCAGGGCGGCGAGGCCTGCGGTAGCGGTGGCTGCGGCGATGAAGCGGCGCCGGCCGATCATCGGATCACCTTGCCCCAGTCCTCCTCGAAGTAATGCACCAGGGCCTGGGTGTTGAGGTGGTTGGGCTCGACAGGCAGCGGGCGCATGTCCGGCGGGAAGCTGAACATCAGCCGGGTGCTGTCGGCGTCGAGGAAGCGGGTGGGCACGCTGTAACGGGTGGGCGGCACGAAGCCGGGGCGCTTCATGGCGAGGTTGAAGCCCCATTCGCCAAACGAGGGCACTTGCGCGTGGTAAGGGTGGGTGCTGAAGCCGGCCGCGCGCAGGGTCGCGTCGATGCACCAGAAGCTCTTGGGGGCGAACCACGGCGAGGTGGATTGCACCACCAGCGCGCCGTTTTCGGCGAGGTGGCGGGCCATCAGCCGGTAGATCGGCACCGAGTAGAGCTTGCCGAGGCCGAAGCTGGAGGGGTCGGGGAAGTCGGCGACGATGAGGTCGAAGACTTCGGCGTTGGTCTCGAGCCACTGGCCGGCGTCGGCATTGATGATCGTCACGCGCGGGTCTGTGAGGGCGCCGGCGTTGAGGGCGGCGAGCTCGGTGTTGCGGCTGAAGAGATCGGTCATCGCCGGGTCGAGGTCGACCAGTGTGACGTGCTGGATGTTGGCGTGGCGCAGGATCTCGCGCACCGCCAGCCCGTCGCCGCCGCCCAGCACCAGCGCCCGGCGGGCCCAGGGCAGGCTCTGCAGCGCGGGGTGCACCAGGGCCTCGTGGTAGCGGTGCTCGTCGCGGCTGGAGAACTGCAGGTTGCCGTTGATGTAGAGCCGGGTGTCGTCCTTCCAGCGGGTGACGACCAGGCGCTGGTAGGGCGTGGTGGTGGCGAAGATCACCTCGTCGCCGAACAGGCCCTTCTCGGCCCAGCGGGTGAGCCGGTCGGAGCCGGCCAGCCCGGCGGCCAGGAAGGCCATCACCAGCACCCCGCGCAGGATGCGGGGCCGCAGGCCGGGGATCTCGGCGCGGTAATGCCACAGCGTCCACAGCGCCACCGCCACATTGGCCATGCCGAACAGAAAACCCGTGCGCGACAGCCCCAGCTTGGGTGCCAGCACCAGCGGGAACAGCAGCGACACCGCCAGTGCGCCCAGGTAGTCGAAGGTGAGCACCCGGCTCACCAGTTCGCTGAAGCTGGCCTGGCGGGCGTTGAGCACCCGCATCACCAGCGGGATCTCCATGCCCACCAGCACCCCCAGCACGAACACCAGCGCATACAGCGCGCTGCGGAAGGGCGCCGACATCCACGCGAACAGCAAAAACAGCAGCGTCGCCGACAGCCCGCCGAGCAGCCCCACCAGCAGCTCGATGTCGATGAAGCGGGCCAGCACGTCGCGGTCGTCCACATACTTTGAAAGGTGCGAGCCGACCCCCATCGCAAAAAGGTAGCAGCCGATGATCGACGAGAACTGCAGCACCGAGTCGCCGAGCAGGTAGCTCGACAGCGCCCCGGCGATCAGCTCGTAGGCGAGCCCGCAGGAGGCGACGACGAAGACGGAGAGGATCAGCAGCCGGTCGGGAAAGCGGCCAGCCGGGCGGGCGGGGTGTGACATGGCTCCGGGACTTTACCCGGAATGCGCTTGCCCGGCACGGGGAATGCTGGCTAAATACCAGCCCGGTCACCGGGGAAAACACCGATGGAAGCCTTCTACAATTACCTCATTCACCTGCTGTCGGGCCTGGTGATGGTGGCGTTGTTTGCCGCGATCTACCTGCGCGTGACGCCCTTCTGCGAGCGCGCGCTGATCCGCCAGGGGCTGGTGGCCCCGGCCCTGTCGTTTGGTGGGGCGACGCTGGGTTTCTCGCTCACGGTGGCCTCCAGCATCCTGCACAACGACAGCTACCCGCTGTTCCTCGCGTGGGGCGGAGCCGGCCTCGTCACCCAGCTGCTCACCTACGCGCTGTTGGCTCGGCTGCTGCCGGCGCTGCCTGCCCAGCTCTCATCCAACAACGTCGCTGCCGGCGCCTTCGCGGGCACGGTGGCGCTGGTGGTGGGCATTATTAACGCGGCGTGCATGTCGTGAGCCCGGCCTTCGCCCAAACGCCGATCAAACCCAATCAGGAGCAGAAATGAGTCTCGGGTCCTTCATCAAGAAGCAGTTCATCGACGTCCTCCAGTGGAACGAGGATTCCGACGGCACGCTGGCCTGGCGTTACCCGATGGAAGACTTCGAGATCCAGTACGGCGCCAGCCTCACGGTGCGCGAGTCGCAGATGGCGGTGTTCGTCAACGAAGGCCAGGTGGCCGACGTGTTCGGGCCGGGCCTGTATACGCTCACCACCCGCACCATCCCGGTGCTGACCAACCTCAAAAACTGGGACAAGCTCTTCGAGTCGCCCTTCAAGTCGGACGTGTATTTCTTCAGCACCCGCCTGCAGCTCGGCCGCAAGTGGGGTACGCCGCAGCCGGTCACCATCCGCGACAAGGATTTCGGCATGGTGCGGCTGCGCGCCTTCGGCATGTATTCGTACAAGCTGGCCGACCCGCGCAGCTTCTTCACCGAGATCAGCGGCACCCGCGCCAGCTACACCGTCGACGAGCTCGAGCAGCAGCTGCGCAACCTGGTGGTCGCCACCATGAGCGCCACCCTCGGCGGTGCCGACGTGCCGTTTGTCGACATGGCTGCCAACCAGCTCCTGCTGTCCGGCAAGATGCGCGAGGCGATGACGCCCACCTTCGAGCGCTACGGTCTGGCCCTCGACAACTTCGCGGTCGAGAACATCTCGCTGCCCGACGAGCTGCAGAAGGCCATCGACGCGCGCATCTCGATGGGCATGGTCGGTGATCTGGGCAAATACACCCAGTTCCAGGTGGCCCAGGCGGTGCCGCTGGCGGCCCAGAACGAAGGCGGCCTGGCCGGCGTGGGGGCCGGCCTCGCCGCGGGCGTGGGGATGGGGCAGGTGATGATGGACGCGCTGCGCGGCAGCCAGGCCCCGGCCGCTGCGCCGACGCCGGTGGCCGCTGCCGCTGCGGCCGACGACCCGGAGGCCCGGCTCGCCAAGCTCAAGGCGCTGCTCGACAAGGGCCTGGTGACCCAGGCCGACTACGACTCGGCGAAGGCCGAGATCCTGAAAAAACTGATCGGTTGAGCGTGCCTGCCCTGCGCTGCTTGATGTCGGCCTGACGCATGTTCAAGCTCGCCTGCCCGTCCTGCGGCGCCGAGGTGGCCTTCCGCTCGGCCACCTCGGCGATCGCCGTCTGCGAATACTGCCGCAGCACCCTGCTGCGCGATGCCGACGCGGTGCGCGACGTGGGCAAGATGTCGGCGGTGCTCGAGGACTACTCGCCGCTGCGCGTCGGCGTCTCCGGCGTCTATTCGGGCCGCGCCTTTGCGGTGATCGGGCGCATCCAGCTGCGCTACGACGCGGGCTTCTGGAACGAGTGGTACATCTATTTCGACGACGGCAGCGCCGGCTGGCTGTCGGACGCCTCCGGCCAGTACGCGGTCACGCTGGATGCCGGCCTGGCCGACGACGCACCGCCCTTCAAGCAGCTCGTGCCCGGCGGCCAGTATCACCACGACGGCGTGGCCTATATCGCCGCCGACCTGCGCACCGCCCGCTGCAGCGGCGGCGAGGGCGAGCTGCCGTTCCAGGTCGGCGCCGGCTGGGAGGCGACCGTTGCCGACTACCGCCAGACCCACCGCTTCCTGACCCTCGACTATTCCGACGGCAGCCCGCCGCGGCGCTACGTGGGCAAGGCGGTGACGCTGGCCGACCTCAAATGTCAGCTGCTGCGCGAGCCCGACGAGATCACCCGCAGCGCCGGTCACCTGAAGGGCGCCGCCGAGGCGCTGGCCTGCCCGGCCTGCGGCGCCTCCATCAGCTGGAGCCCGGGCGTCGCCGAGCAGCTCCACTGCCCGGCCTGCGGCACCCGCCTGGATGCCAGCGGCGGTGCGGCGGTGGCGCTCGACGGCGCCCGCCGCGAGGCCCGGCTGGTCACCACCCTGGCCTTGGGCGACGAGGCCCGCATCGACGGCATCCGCTGGCGCCTCATCGGCCTCCTGCGCTGCCGCGAGCAGGGCGCTTCTGAAGAATGGACCGAATACCTGCTCTACAGCGAACGGCAGGGCTTCCTGTGGCTGGTCGAGTCGGATGCAGCCTGGGACAAGGTGCGCGTGCTCGACACCTGGCCCGAGTCGGTCTCGGCCAGCGCGGTGCACCTCGACGGTGCCGCCTACACGCGGATGCAGGCCTACGGCGCCGAGGTGGTCTACGCCGCGGGCGCCTTCAACTGGCAGGTGAAGGTCGGCGACAAGGTGAGCATCACCGACTACCGGGGCGCCCGCGGCACTCTTACCAGCGAGCAGGGCAAATCAGAGCTCGGCTGGAGCCTGGCCCAGCGGGTGCCGGCGAGCACCGTTGATGGCTGGTTCGGCAAGGGCGGCAAGCTTGCCGCGGTGGCCCCCGCCAGCCCGGCGGAGCTCGAAGGGCCGCCCGACCGAGCCGCCTTGCGCCGCCCGGCCTGGGTGTTCACCGCCCTCGTGCTGGTCTCCAACGTGCCCATCGCGGTGGTGGGCGGGCTCTACAGCTGGGTGCTGATCCTGCTCGCCATCGGCGTGCTGTGGCTGCCGGTGCTCACCGACTGGATGGACGACTGAGACATGTCCCGCGGTTCCTACATCTTTTTTGCCTTCATCGTGCTGGCCTTCGTGACCTTCCTCAACCTGGAGCACGTCACCGACAGCAGCGGCAGCTCCAGCCGGAGCTGGGGCAGCAGCTCATCCGGCAGCGGCTGGTCGTCCGGGGGCGGCCACAAGTGAGCGTCTTCCTGCCCCGCGGCCGTCATCTGCTCGCCGATTTCCACGGCGTTGCAGCCGGCCGCCTGGGCGACGCGGTGGCCATCGAGGCGCTGCTGCGCGCCGCCGCCGACGCTGCCGGCGCGACCCCGGTGGCGGGCCACTTCCACCCCTTCGGCCCCGGCCTCGGCGTCACCGGCGTGCTGCTGCTGAAGGAGTCCCACATCAGCATCCACACCTGGCCCGAGCACGGCTTTGCCGCGGTGGATGTGTTCATGTGCGGCGCGGCCCGCCCCGACAAGGCCGTCGAGGCCATTTCCGCCGCCCTCGCCGCCGGGTCGGTGGCGCTGCGCGAGATCGCCAGGGGCTGAGCTACACTAATTCCCCACTCCCCACTCCCCACTCCCCACCAACCGTCATGCCCCGCGCCGCCATCCCGCTCCGCCACGCCTACCGCCTCCTCAACCACGGCCCCACGGTGCTCGTGTCGTCGGCCCACGCTGGGCAGCGCAATGTGATGGCGGCGGCCTGGAACATGCCTCTCGATTTCGACCCGCCCAAGGTGGCGGTGGTGATCGACAAATCCACACTCACCCGCGAGCTCATCGAGGCCTCCGGCGAGTTCGTGCTGGCGGTGCCGAGCCGGGCGATCACCGCCCAGGTGCTGGCGGTGGGCTCGCGCTCCGGGCGGGACGGCGACAAGTTCGAGGCCATGGGGCTGGACGCCATGCCGGCCGCGCGGGTGGCGGCGCCGCTGCCGGCGGGCTGCGTCGGCTGGCTGGAGTGCCGGCTGATCCCCGAGCCGCACATCCAGCAGGCCTACGACCTGTTCCTCGGCGAAGTGCTCGCCGCCTGGGCCGACCCGGCGGTGTTCAGCGACGGGCGCTGGCATTTCGAGGGGGAGGAGGGGCGCAGCATCCACTATGTGGCCGGCGGGCAGTTCTTTGCCACCGGCGACGCATTCGACGTGAAAGGCTGAAGCGCGATGAACTTGCCCACTGTCTACGAAAATTCACAACTCGCCCATATCATCGAGCAGGCCATGATCTGCCAGTGCGCCTGCCCGGCCCAGGTGGCGCAGGAGCTCCTCGGCCTGCGCGAGCTGTTCCGCTACCAGCACGACTGTTCGGTGATCCGCAAGGAAGACGCGGGTGTGCACGCGCGGATCATGAATTCGCTCTGCGCGGCCCACGCCGAACTCGAAACCTGTCTGGGCGACGTGCTCGCCCTGGAGGGTTGGGACCCGGCCACCCTGGCCATGCCGGAGGGCCTGCGCCAGCTGCGCGATGACCTGCTGAGCTAGCGAAAGCGGCCTGCCCGCGCGGGTGCGGGGGGCGGTCCGTTGGGTGGTGGGATGTGCTTGGAAAGGGCTGAAAAGATTTTTTGGTGCACTGCACAAAAAACGCTTGCGTTTAGTTTTGTTGCGGTGCAACATAGAGCCCATACCGAAGCTTTATTCGGTGATCGCAGCCCCAGCCCAACTTGAGGAGATCATCATGTCCGCCACCCCCGAAAAAATCGTCGCCGCCAGCAAAGCCAACGTTGAAGCCGGCCTGAAGTCCGCTTCCGCCTTCGTGACCACCGTGTTCACCGCCGCCGAGCGCGTCGCCACCCTGAACCTGGCCACCGCCCGCACCGCTTTCGACGACAGCGTCGCCTTCTCCAAGGCCATCATGGCCACCAAGGACCCGAAGGCCCTGGCCGCCCTGAGCATCGGCGCCGTGACCCCGTCCGTCGAGAAGTCGGTTGCCTACGGCCGTAGCCTGTCCGCCATCAGCGCCGACACCCAGGAAGAGCTGACCAAGCTGGTCGAAGCCGAAACCTCCGTGCTGGGTCAGAACTTCGACACCGCCCTGGAAGGCCTCTTCAAGAACGCTCCGGCCGGCTCCGAGTCCGCCGTTGCCGCCGTCAAGGCTGCCCTGGCCAACGCCAACTCCGCTTACGAAGGCGCCTCGAAGGCCGCCAAGCAAGTTGCCGCTGCCGCCCAGGCCAGCGTCGAGAAGGCCACCGCCACCGCCGTGCAAAACGTTGAAAAGGGTGCCAAGGCTGCCGCCTCCGCCCTGAAGGTTGCCTAAAGCATCCTTGAACCTGCCAGACGCCCCTGTCCCGCGTGCAGTTGCGGGCCGGGGCTGCCTGGCAAGGTTTGTCGTCACCGCCTTCGGGGGGTGATCTGAAAGGCCCTTCGGGGCCTTTCTGCTTTTCGGGAGTCCGCTGATGAGCCGTCGCAAGTCGCCCCTGGTTTCCGCGCTGTTCAAGCTCACCCGTGCCGGCGTGCGGCAATCTGCACGCATCGGCCAGGCCGCCGCCCGGCAGGGCGTGAAGGCCGGTGGCCGGTTGGCGGAGCAAGCCGGGCGGGCGCTATCGGCGGTGGCGACGCCCGCCGAAGCACCGGGCGCGGTGGCCGGCGGGCGCTGGCACGAGGGGCGTTGGGGCCTCGGCCCGTTGGCCATGCGACGCTGGCGGCTGTTCATCCCGGTGGGGGCGACGGCCAGGAAGCCGCTTCCGCTCCTCGTGCTGCTCCACGGTTGTGCCCAGGACAGCGCGGCCTTTGCCACCACCACCCACGCTGCGGCGGTGGCCCGGGCCAAGGGCTTCGCGGTGCTGCTGCCCGAGCAGGGCCAGGACGCCAACCCCCAGCGCTGCTGGAACTGGTTCGGCAGCGAAGCGCGGGTCGGGCTGGAGACGCAGACCCTGATGGCCATCATCGACCACGTGGTGCAGGCCTACCCCCGGGTCGGCGGGCCGCTCTTCGCGCTGGGCCTGTCGGCGGGCGGCGCGATGGCGCTGACCCTGGCCCTGCGCCACCCCGAGCGTTTTTGCGCGGTGGGCAGCCATTCCGGCGCGGCGCCGGCCAGCGCCCGCACGCCCCTGCAGGCTGGCCAGGCCATGCGCGGCCGCCGCTCGCCCGACGCCGACGCGATCGCCCTGCGCCTGGCGGGGCGCCCCCTGCCGCCGCTGCTGCTGATCCATGGCGACCTCGATCCGGTGGTGTCCTTCGACAACGCCGAGGCGGCCGCCGGGCTGTGGCTGGAGCTGCTACCCGAAGGTGTCCCCGTCAAGGAGACGGCGGGCGAGCTCCGCCGGGGCAGCCGGCGCAGCGTCGCCCGGCGTGACTGGAAACGCGGCCGCCACCTGGCGGTGCGCCTGCTGCGGGTGCACGGCATGGGGCACGCCTGGAGCGGTGGCGCCGCCGGCCAGGCCTTCTCCGACCCCAGCGGGCCCGACGCCTTGCGCCTGGCCTGGCAGTTCTTCGAGACGGTGATGGAACAAGCGCCGCCGGCGCCCGTCTGACCCTTTTTACCCGGAGTACCTCCCATGCCCAATTCGACTTCCGCCCGGCTGCAGGACCGTGCCGCCGGTGCCCTGATGGGCGCCTTCATCGGCGACGCGCTGGCCCTCGGCCCCCACTGGTACTACGACCTCGACGAACTGCGGGCCACCTACGGCGACTGGATCGACGGCTACACCGACCCGCAGCCCGGCCGCTACCACGCCGGCCTCAAGGCGGGCCAGCCGTCCCAGGCCGGCGTGCTGCTCGAGCTCACCCTGCGCTCGCTGGTGGAGCGGGGCGCCTACGACGAGGCCGACTTCTGCCGCCGGATGGACGAGGATTTCTTTCCGCTTATCGACGGCACGCCGATGGCCGGCCCCGGCGGCTACACCAGCCAGTCGATCCGCGAGGCCTGGCGCCGGCGGGTGGTCGAGGGCCTGCCCTGGAGCCAGGCCGGTGGCAGCGCCGACACCACCGAGGCCGCCGAGCGGGTGCTGGCCATTGCGGTGCGCCACGCCCTCGACCCGGCGGCGCTCGCCGACGCGGTGACCCGCAACTGCGTGCTCACCCAGACCGACGGCACCGTGGTGGCGATGACGGTGGCTTTCGGCGCGGTGCTGGGGATGCTGGTTGAAGGCCACCCGCTGGACGAGGACATTTCTGCGAAGCTGATGCTGCGGGTGAAGCGCGGCGAGCTGCCCTTTCATACGGTGACCCGCGGCAAGCTCGAGGCGCCGGAGCCGGGCGCGGCCGAGGCGCCCGTGGCGGGGCGCTTTCCGTCACCCGACGCGCTGCTCGGCCCGTCCTGCATGGCCCGCGCGGCGCTCGACCCGGGCATCCGCATCGAGCCGGCCTGGAAGGTCTCGCTGGTGTATGGCATGCCCTGCGCGGTGTACCACCAGTTTCCGGCCGCCTATTACCTGGCCGCGCGCTTCAGGGACGACTTCGAGGCGGCAGTGCTGCACGCGGTGAATGGCGGCGGGCAGAACCTGGCCCGGGCGATGCTCACCGGCGCGCTGGTGGGCGCCCAGGTGGGTTTGTCGGGCATCCCGGCACGCTTCATAAACGGGCTGGAAGGGGGCCCCGCGCGGGTCGAGCTGGCCCGGCAGCTGGCGGCCCAGCTGGCCACCTAGCCGGCCGGGCCGGGGGTTCAGCAGCGGCCCTTCCTGGCCTGGCCCGGCGGGCAGTGGCCGTGGTCGTCATCGTGGTGGCCATGCCGCTTGCCGCCCCGGGGGCCGCATTGGCCGCGGAAGTTCTTGCGGCCTTCGTAGCGATGGCAGTTGTCGCGCCACCAGGCTTCGTTGCGCCACTGGCCACCGTCCCAGTAGCGGCCGCTGCGGTCGCGGTCGCCGATGTAGAGCGACACGCCGGGGGCGTTGATCGACAGGTCGAGGTCGATGGCGCCGGCCGGCGTGGCGGCGCCCAGGCCGAGCAGGGCGAGGGAGAGCAGCAGAGTCTTGCGCATGATGGCGATCCTTGGGGGTGTTCCTGAATCAGTGTTCCTGAATCATATAGGGACATGCCCGGCCCATCACGGGTACGACAGGCTGGCGGGCCGCGACGGAATGCTTGCACCCCGGGCTTCCTGCAGGCAAATTGGCTCCCGTCGGTTCGCATCGCTGATGCGGCATCGGGCCGGGCGGTGTCCGGCTCTTAAGGGGAGAGAGCATGGCGATCATTTTCGCGAAGACGGGCAAGGGCCACGCCGAAATCGAATGCAGGTCGGGCGCGCTCAGCCCGCGGGTGCGGCGGGTGCTGATTTTTGTCGATGGCAAGCGCCCGGTCGAGGAACTGCGCAACATGCTGCACTACGACGACCTGCAGCACACCCTTGGCCTGCTCGAGGAGGACGGCTTCATCGAGATGGTCGGGCTTAGCGGGCCGGGCGGGGTGCACGTCCAGCTTGAGTCCGCAGCCCCGCTCACCGCGTTCCGGCTGCATCCGCCCGGCGACGACCCGCTGCGGCTGCAGCAGGCCCGCAACTTCATGCTCAACACCCTCAATGCCTTCGTCGGTGCCCTCGGTACCAGCTCGCTGCAGGACCGCATCGTGGCGGCCCGCAACCAGGCCGACATGCGCCAGCTCTTCGACGAGTGGTACCACGCCATCGTCAGCTCCCGGGACGGCCGCCGCCAGGCCGAGCATCTGCGGGGCAAGCTGCTCGAGGTGATCTGAGCGCCCCCAGGGCCGGGCTCCGCCCCCCCTTTGGGGGGCAGGAAACTTGTGGCGGCCCTGTGTTTCCTTGAGTGCGTTCCAAGGCCATGCCAGCCTCGGCGTGGACGGAGAGACATTGCATGTTTCTCAAGAGCATTGCCCGTATGGGCGCCTCCACGCTTCGACGTCACGCCCGGTTTCCTTCTGACGCCGCTTGCGGTGCGTCAAGTGCTGGCGGAGATCGACGCAATATCATGGGGTGCTTATGGATGACGATTCCGAACTCGATTTCGATATCCCCGGCCGGGCGACCGCCGTGGCCGCCGAGGCGCTCTACCTCGCCAACCTGATGCTCATCCCGGGCCTGGGCTTTCTGGCCCTGCTGGTGCTGTGGTGGCGCGAACGCGAGCGGGCGCCCGAGCTGGCCCGCGGCCACCTGCGCCAGACGCTGGCCGCGAGCCTGTGGGCGGGCGTGCTGCTGGTGGCGGCCAACGCGGCAATCATCCTGCTGGGGGGCTACGACTCGGCCTACACCTGGATCGTCGTGGTGCTCTACTTCACGACCTGCCATGCGACGCTGATCTTCTGCGGTGCCATCGGCCTCTCTCGGGCGCTCGCCGGCAAACCCTTCCGCTTCCCGCTCATCGGGCCGCGCTGATGGCGGCAGGGCGGATCATTCCGATCCGGGCGCTCGCCGCGGCGCCCGAGGCCTCCCGCCAGCGCCTGCGCCGCTGGAGCCAGGCCGCCTTTTTTGCGTTCTTCGTGCTGGCGCCGGTTTTTGACGTGCTCCGCTACGACCTGCCCGCGGGCCATGCCTGGCTGCTGGGCTTCGAGTGGCACGCCGGGCTGGACGACCTGCTGTGCGTCTCGAAGGTTGCCGCCCTCGGGGCGGTCGGGCGAATCTTCGGGCGGGTGATCCTGCCGGTGTTCGCCCTGGGTGGTTTGCTGATGTGGGCGGCCTGGCGCTGGGGGCGGCTCTACTGCGGCTGGCTGTGCCCGCACTTCTGGGTGGTCGAGCTGATCAACGAGTGCATGCGCCGTGCCGGCGGCCGGCCCACCCTGTGGGAGCCACGCCCCTTGCCCCTGCAGCGGGCCGACGGCCGGCCGATCGTGCCGGATCGCCGCTGGTGGCTGGCGGCGGCGCTGCTGGCGGTGGGCTGTGCGCTGGTGTGGGCCGTCGTCACCCTCACCTATGTGCTGCCGCCTGCCCAGGTGTATGGCGACCTGCTGGCGGGGCGCCCGTCGCGGGGGGAGGGGATTTTCATCGCGGTGTTCACCGGGCTGCTGGCGCTGGAGTTCTTCTTTGCCAGGCATCTCTTTTGCCGCTTCGCCTGTTCGGTGGGAGTTTTCCAGAGCCTGGCCTGGATGGCCAACCGGGCTGCGCTGGTGGTGGGCTTCCGGCGCGAGCGCGGGGCGGAGTGCGCGGCCTGTGACAGTGCCTGCGACCACGCCTGCCCGATGCGCCTGCGGCCGCGCAACATCAAGCGGGCGATGTTCACCTGCACCCAGTGCGGGCTGTGCGTGGCGGCCTGCGAAACCACCCAGCGCGACAACCCCCGCGGGCCCCTTCTCCATTGGGCTAACGGGGCGGCGGCGCGGGACAACGAGGCCGCCTTCCGCGCGCCGAGATTCGAAAGGAACAAGCTGTGACTGCCTTCAATGACTTCGCCATCGCCCGCGCCGTGCATGTGTTCGCGGTGCTGATCTGGATAGGCGGCGTCGCCTTCGTGACCCTGGTGCTGCTGCCCGCCTGCCGCGAGATGGCCGCGCCGCGGGATCAGCTCGAACTTTTCGAGCGCCTCGAGCACCGCTTTGCCCCGATCGCCCGCTGGACGGTGCTGCTGGCCGGCCTCTCGGGCCTGTGGCTGGTCTGGCGTCTGGGGGTGTGGGAGCGCTTTACCGACCCGCTGGGTTGGTGGTGGATGCACGGGATGGTCGTGGTGTGGACGCTCTTTGCGCTGATGCTCTATGTGCTAGAACCCTTCGTGCTCCCGCGGGTCTTCGCCCGGCTCGCCGAACGTGACCCGGTGGCGCTGATGACGCGCGTCCAGCGCCTGCATCGGGTGCTGCTCGGCGTGAGCCTGCTGGTGGTGCTCGGGGCGGTGGCGGGCAGCCACGGCGGCTGGATGTTCTGAAGCCCGGCGTTGCCTTGAGCGCCGGGCCGGCGCGGTTTGCGACCCGGCTCAATTTCGGTGCCCGGCGGCCGTTACAAAAAATAATTCATCTGAATGCCGTGCTCCGCCCTCCGTATTCTCTAAAGGACATTCCGACAATGCAGCGCTATACCCTCACCGAGTACGCCGATGCCTCCAGTGAGACCCGGGCCGTGTTCGACGATTTCATGCGCACCACCGGCGCGACCGCGGTGCCGGTGTGGCTCAAGAGCCTGGGGCACAGCGCGCCCCTGACCCGCGCCTACTGGGAGCGGGCCAAGGGGACGCTGTTCGCCGGCAACCTGCCGCTGCCCCTCAAGGAGATGATCGTCTTCGTGGTGTCGGCCAGAAACGGCGCCCGCTATTGCTCCGCCTGCCACGCGCAGAACGTGCTCAGCCTCGACAAGACGCTGGCCTTCGATGACCTCCGGGATCTCGTCAGCGCCGACAAGGGCTTCAAGCTGCCGGCTTATTACAGCGCGGTGGTGGATTTCGCCGGCAAGGTCGCCGCCGACGCCAACTGCCTCGAAGACGCCGATTTCGAGGCCTTGATGGATGAGGGCTTCAGCCGGGAAGAGATTTGCGAGATCATTGCGGTGATCGACATGGCAACGATGTTCAACGTCTATACCAGCAGCCTGCGCCTGGATCTCGATCCGGACTATCGCGCCATCCTCTGAAGCGGGCTGCAGGGGAGTCAGCTCATGCCTCTCAAGGAAACGCAGGGCCGCCCCAAGTTTTCTTGCCCCCCTCGGGGAGCGGGCTGGGCGGAGTCCGGCCCTGGGGGCGCTCAGAGTGAGCAGTGGAACGCGCCGGCCGTGCAGCAGCTGGCGCGTTACGAGGCCCTCGTGCAGCTCTTCGAGGAGATCCAGCTCGTCGACGACCTCGAACAGATCGCCCGGCGGGTGGCGACCCAGTGGAAATATTTTGCCAACGTGGCCGCCTGGCGGCTGGCGGTGGTCGATGGGGAGGCCTTCGTCCTCATCGACAGCTTCCGCGGTGAGGCCAGCCTGAGCCGGGTTGCGGCCCTGCCGGCCTGGGACGCTTTTCACTGGCGCCTGCAGCGGCCACGCCTGATCAGCCTGGCAGGCCCGCCCGATGCGATCCCGCCGCCGGATTTCCTCGCCGGCAAGGGTATCGCCGAGATCGAGCTGCTGCCCATCATTCGTTCGGAGCGCTGCATCGCCCAGGTGGCGGTGGCGGCCCGCCACACCCCCTTCAACGAACTCGATAACAAGTTTGTGCGGCTCTTCGGCGGGCGCCTCGCCGATCGCATCCACGGCATCCTCCTGCGCGAGCGGGCGACCCGCAAGCTCCGCGAGAGCGAGGAGCGCTACCGCAACCTCGCCGAAAACTCCGTCGACTGGATCTGGGCGCTCGACGCCGCCGGGCGGCATACCTACACCAACGATCGCGGCCTGCAGATGCTGGGCCTCTCGCGGGAGGCGCTGGCCCAGGCCGATCTGGCCGCGCTGGTGCACCCCGACGACCGGGGCCGGGCCGGCGCGATCTTCACCCGGGCCTTCGAGACGCGGCAGGGTTGGTCGAACGTGCTGCTCCGCTGGCGGCTCGGCGACGGCAGCTACCGGACCCTGGAGTCCAATGCCTCACCGGTCTTCGACGCCGCTGGCGCGATGATCGGACTGCAGGGCGTGGACCGGGACGTGAGCGAGCGCATTGCCGCCGAGGCCGAGCTCAAGCGCCATCGGGATCACCTTGAGGATCTCGTGGCGGCGCGCACGGCCGAGCTGTCCCTGGCCAAGGAGGGCGCCGAGGCGGCCAGCCG
>NZ_BJNV01000085.1 GCF_006539865.1 Zoogloea ramigera | reverse complement strand
CGAGCTGGGCGCGGCGCGGGGCGGCGGCGTCGCGGGCGGCGTGGGCATCGAGGGCCTTGCGCTCGGCCTCGGCGACGGCCTGCTGGAGGGTTGCGAGGTGGCGGAACCACTCGCGGCGCGCGTCGAGCGCGGCCTTCTGGCGGGCGAGCTCGGCCTGGGCAGTGGCGAGGGCGGCGGCTTCGGCGACGCGGGCCTGGCGATCCTCGGCGGCCAGCGGCGCCTGGTCGGCCAGCTGCAGTTGGAGGCGGGCCAGGGCGTCCTGCTCGGCCTTCATGCGCTGGTAGGCGAGCTGCGAGAGCTGGCTGTAGGTCTGGGTGCCGGTGAGGGTCTGCAGCAGTTCGGCGCGCTCGTCGTCGGAGGCCTTCAGGAAGGTGGCGAAGTCGTTCTGGGCGAGCAGCACGGCGCGGGTGAATTGCTCGAAGCTGAGGCCGATGCTCTCCTCGATGGCCTGCAGGGTTTCCTTTTTGGTGTGGCCGCCGACGAGCTGCCCGTCGGCGAGGCGGGTGAGGCTGAGCTCGGTGTTCTGCAGCTTGCCGCCCTGCTTGTTGCGGGCCCGGCGCACCGTCCAGCGGGCGCGCCAGGCGGCGCCTTCGCGGCCAACGTAGTCCACCTCGGCGAAGCCTTCGGTGGCGCCGCGGCGCAGCAGGGTGCGCGGGTCGGCGACGTGGGTGGAGTGCTCGCCGACGTCGGGGATCTCGCCGCGGCCGGTGACCCGGGCGAGGCGCGGGGTACGCTCGAACAGCGCCAGGCACAGGGCGTCGAGGAGCGTGCTCTTGCCGGCACCGGTGGGGCCGGTGATGGCGAAGAGGCCGGCCGAGGCCAGCGGCTCGGCCCGGAAATCCACCTCGAACTCGCCCTTCAGG
Organism: Zoogloea ramigera; assembly: GCF_006539865.1. Classification (GTDB taxonomy): domain Bacteria; phylum Pseudomonadota; class Gammaproteobacteria; order Burkholderiales; family Rhodocyclaceae; genus Zoogloea; species Zoogloea ramigera. The sequence continues at coordinate 15,651 of NZ_BJNV01000085.1, read as the reverse complement.
GAGGCCAGGTTGTTGCCGCGGATGGCGAGGATCTTCATGCCGCGCCCTCCGCGGCCGGGGCGTCGAGCAGCTCGCCGAAGGCGGCCATCAGCTCGGGCGGTGCGTCGCTGCCGAAGCGCTGCTGGTAGAGCCGCAAAAAGAAGGCCTCGGGCTTGAGGGCGTTGAGCTCGTCCAGCGACAGGGCCGGCGCCGCGTCGGGCAGCGCGCCGCGCAGGGTGGTGGTTTCGATGCGGGCGAGGCGCACCGGCTTGCCGACGAGGGCCTCCTCGATGCGGGCGCGCAGGCCCGGCTCGGGCCCTTCGAGCTGCACCCGCACGTGCAGGTAGGGCCACTGAGCCTCGGGGCGGTCGGGCAGGTCGAGCGCCCCAAGCACAGCCAGAGTGTCGTCCAGCGGCGCGGGTTTGGCAGGCACCTGGAGCAGCTCGACGCTGCGTGGCACCACCATCTCGCGGGTTTCGGCGACACCCTCACCCGCCAGGTCCACCAGCACCACCTGGTGGCGGTAACCGACCTCGGAGAAGGACATCGGCAGCGGGCTGCCGCAGTAGCGGCGGGTCGGGTCGCCGCCGATCTTCTGGGCGCGGTGCAGGTGGCCCAGCGCCACGTAGGCGATCCGCGGGTCGAAGATGCCCGCCGGCAGCGCCTCGGCGCCGCCGATCACGATGCGCCGCTCGGAATCCTCGGATACCTCACCGCCGGCCAGGTGGCAGTGGCCGATCGCCACGATGGCCTGCCCGGGCTGGCGCCGCTCGGCGGCCAGCTCGAAGGCGCGGCGGTAGAGGGCGGCGACGCCGGCCGCGTAGGGGTCGTCGGTGCCCTCGACACGGGGCAGGTCGTCGGGCCGCAGAAAGGGCATCGCGATGCACCAGGCGGCCTCGCGCCCGGCGGCGTCCTTGAGCGGCACCAGCAGCCGGCCAAGGGCGGCGTCGAGGTCGCCCTGCCGCCCGACGTGGCCGATGACGCTGGCGTCGAACACCGACAGCAGCGGCGCCGGCGCCTCCAGCCGGCCCGGCGAATCGTGGTTGCCGGCGGTCATCACGATGGCCAGCTGCGGCACCCGCCGCCGCGCCTCGGCCAGAAAACGGTACAGCTGCGCCTGGGCCTGGGCCGACGGGTTGCTGTTGTCGAACACGTCACCGGCGATCAGCAGCGCATCCACCACCTCGGCCTCCAGCACGCCCAGCAGCCAGTCGAGAAACGCCTGATGCTCGGCCCGCCGGTCGAACTGATGAAAGCTCTGGCCAAGGTGCCAGTCGGAGGTGTGGAGGAGACGCATGGGGCGTGGCTGCGGGTGAAGGTGGGTGGGGGTGGAAGGATAGGGGGAAATGCCGCGCGGCGGCAGGCTGGATTGACAGATGCGGGCCCTACAGCGGCGCCGCGAATGTATGCTATCGGAGTCAATCAACCCAAATGACGTTATCCGCCCACTCCCATGGATCGCTCCGAACGCTTTTACCTGATCCGCCAGCGCCTCGGCCAGCAACGCAGCGTGAGCACCCGGCAATTACTGGATGAGCTTGAAGTCTCGCCCGCCACCCTGAAACGGGACATCCAGTATCTGCGAGACCGTTTCCAGGTGCCGATCGAATGGAATGCCGAGCTGGGCGGCTACACCCTCGACAGGCCGGGGGCCGAAACCGCCCAGTCGGAACTCCCGGGCATGTGGTTCTCCGACAAGGAAATCCACGCCCTCCTGACGATGCAGCACCTTCTGGCCAACCTCGACCCTGGCGGGCTGCTGGCGCCTCACGTGGAGCCGCTCGTCAGACGGCTCGACAAGCTGCTCGGCGCCGCCGACGACGCGGCCGAAGAGGTACGCCGCCGGGTGCTGATCGTCGGCATCGGCAAACGCGGCATCAAGCTGGCGCACTTCGAGAAGGTCGGCTCGGCCCTGCTCCGGCGCAAGCGGCTGTCCATCCGCTACTTCGCCCGCGGTCGGGGCGAGGAGAGCCAGCGCCAGATCTCGCCCCAGCGCCTCGTCCATTACCGCGAAAACTGGTACCTCGACGCCTGGTGCCACCTCCGCGGTGGCTTGCGGAACTTTGCGGTGGACTCGATCCGCGATGTCGAGCTTATCGACACCCCCGCCCGGGACGTTCCCCAGGCGACCCTCGACGCCGTCCTCGGCCCAGGTTACGGGATCTTCGCCGGCGACCGGCTGGAGTGGGCCACCCTGCGCTTCTCGCCGGAGCGCAGCCGCTGGGTGGCGGCCGAGTTCTGGCATCCGGCGCAGAAGAGCCGCGTCGAGGCTGACGGCCGCTACGTGCTCGAAGTGCCTTACGCGGACCACCGGGAGCTGCTGATGGACATCCTCAAGCACGGCGCCCATTGCGAAGTGCTGGCGCCCGAGAGCCTGCGCAGCCTGCTGCTGGCCGAACTCGCCTCGATGCACAAAAAATATGCCGGCGAGTGAGGGCCGGGCTCACCTGGTGATCCACCACCCTCCGCACAATCACCCCATCGAATGACATATGGCAGGAGCGCTTCCATGGATCAATTCACACCGTCGGACCTCAAGACCATCCTCCACTCCAAGCGCGCCAACCTGTACTACTTGCAGCATTGCCGGGTGCTCGTGAAGGGTGGCCGCGTCGAATACGTCACCGACGAGGGCAAGCAGTCGCTCTACTGGAACATCCCCATCGCCAACACCACGGTCGTGCTGCTCGGCACCGGCACCTCGATTACCCAGGCCGCGATGCGCGAACTCGCCAAGGCCGGGGTGATGGTCGGCTTCTCCGGTGGCGGTGGAACGCCGCTGTACAGCGCCAACGAGATGGACATCGAAGTGGCCTGGTTCTCGCCACAAAGCGAATACCGCCCGACGGAATACCTGCAGCACTGGGTGCGGTTCTGGTTCGACGACAGCCTCCGGCTGGCCGCGGCCAAGGCCGTCCAGCGCGCCCGGCTCGAACGCATCGCACTGCATTGGGTGGGCAACCGGCGCCTGAACGACGGCGGCTTCAGCATCGCCAGCGAAAGGCTGAACGGAGCCCTCGCCCAGTCGCGCCAACACATCGACCTCGCGCCCGACAACACGGCCCTGCTCACCGAAGAAGCCCGCCTCACCAAAAAGCTCTTCAAGCTTGCCTGCGACGCCACCGGCTACGGCGACTTCGTGCGCGCCAAGAACGGCAGCGGCAGCGACCCGGCCAACCGCTTCCTCGACCACGGTAACTACCTCGCCTACGGCCTCGGCGCCACCGCCGCCTGGGTGCTCGGCCTGCCCCACGGCCTCGCCGTGCTGCACGGCAAGACCCGCCGCGGCGGGCTGGTCTTCGACATCGCCGACCTGATCAAGGATGCGGTGATCCTCCCGCAGGCCTTCATTTCGGCGATGCGCGGCGACGACGAACAGGGGTTTCGCGAGGCGTGCATCGAGAGCCTCGTGCAGGCCGAAGCCCTCGACTTCATGATCGACACGGTCAAGGCCATCGCCCTCGACATCGGCAGGCAAGCGCAATGAACGTCCTGCTGATCTCCCAGTGCTCCAAGAACGCCCTGACTGAAACCCGGCGCATCCTCGACCAGTTCGCCGAACGCCGCGGCGACCGCAGCTGGCAGACCGCCATCACCCAGCAAGGCCTCGACACCCTCTACCGCCTGCTACGCAAGACCGCCCGCAAGAACACGGCAGTAGCCTGCCACTGGATACGCGGCAAGGACCACAGCGAGTTGCTGTGGGTGGTGGGGGATGGGAGGCAGTTCAATGCCCGGGGTGCGGTGCCCACCAATACGACGAAGCGGAATATCCTGCGCCGTGAGAGCGAGAACGACTGGCATGGCCTTCAGGGCATTCACCTGCTCACTTCCCTGGCGGCCATGCTGCACGATCTAGGCAAAGCCTGCCGCGCCTTTCAGGAGCGGCTTCTGCCCGGGGCGCCGCGCACACGCAATGTGTACCGGCATGAGTGGATTTCCCTGCGGCTCTTTCAGGCCTTTGTCGGCGACTCGACCGATGAAGCGTGGCTGCTACGCCTGATCGAGCCCAGCGCATCCGATGATGCCCGCTGGCTGGCCGACGGCCGCCTCCTGCGCGACGGGCTGGACCCGGCCGCCCGCCACAGCAAGCCCTTCACGATCCTGCCGCCGCTGGCCCGGGCTGTGGCGTGGCTGGTCCTCACACACCACCGTTTACCGATCATGCCCGCAGAGGACGGCAAGGGCGGCCATCGCTGGCTGGGGGCGAAGGTGCCCGACTTTCGCGCCGAACAGCTGACGAATCTCCTGGAAAAGGTAGACGCCGACTGGAACGAGCTCGCCGGCACGCCAGACCGCACAGCCATCGAGGCCTATTGGCAATTTCCCCACGGCCTGCCGGTGACTGTATCGGCATGGCGCAAGCGAGCGGCCAGAATCGCCAGGCGCTTGCTCGAACAACATCGCGCAGCGCCTGCTCGCAACTGGTGCAACGACCCCTTTGCCATGCACCTGTCTCGCCTCAGCCTGATGCTCGCCGACCACCACTACTCCAGCCTGACCGAAAAAAGCGAGCGCGAGCAGGGGGAGAAGGACTATCCCCTCTTCGCCAATACGCGCCGGGATACCGGTGCCCGCAACCAGACCCTGGACGAGCATCTGCTGGGGGTGACGAAGCACGCCGGAGTCATCAACCATGCACTCCCCGGTTTCGAGCTTCATTTGCCGCGTCTGGCCCGCCACAAGGGGCTGCGCAAACGCAGCCAGGATGCCCGCTTCCGCTGGCAGGACCGGGCCACGGATACGGCCGCGGCCATGCGCGAGCGGGCAGCCCAGCAGGGCGCGTTCATCGTGAACATGGCGTCCACCGGCTGCGGCAAGACGCTGGCCAACGCCCGCATCATGAATGCGCTTGCAGACCCGCTCAAAGGCATGCGCTGCGCCTTCGCTCTCGGGCTGCGGACGCTAACGCTGCAAACCGGCCGCGCCTTTCGCGACCTGCTTGGCCTGTCGGACGATGAACTGGCCATCAAGGTAGGTGGAGCGGCCAGCCGCGAGCTATTCGAGTTCCACGAGCGTCAGGCCGAGCAAAGCGGCTCGGCATCGTCCCAGAGCCTGCTCCCGGAAGACGGGCATGTCCTGTTCGAGGGCAACGCCGAGCATCCGCTGCTCCAGCGCCTGTCCCGCGATCCCCAGGTGCGCTCCCTGCTGGCGGCACCGCTGCTGGTGTGCACCGTCGACCATCTGACCCCTGCCACCGAGAGCCAGCGCGGCGGCAGGCAGATCGCACCGATGTTGCGCTTACTGAGTGGCGACCTCGTCCTGGACGAGCCGGACGACTTCGACATCGACGATCTGCCGGCCCTGACCCGGCTGGTGCACTGGGCCGGCCTGCTCGGCAGTCGTGTGCTGCTGTCCTCCGCCACCCTGCCACCGGCCTTGGTGGAAGGCCTGTTCCTCGCCTATCTGGACGGCCGCGCCTGGTATCAGCGCAACCGGGGGGAGCGCCCGGGCGAAGCCCCGTCGGTCTGCTGTGCGTGGTTCGACGAGTTCGACCAGGTGCAGCAGGATTGTGCCGACAGCGGAGGCTTTCTGGACGCGCACCGGAGCTTCGTGCTGAAGCGGCATGCCCGTCTGGCCAAGGATTCCGTCAGGCGCCTCGGCGAACTCCTCCCCCTGCCAGCTGGCGGGCGGGCGGCTGCCGACATTCGCACCGGGTTCGCGGCTGCGGTCCGCGAAGCCGCGCTGCGCCTCCATGGGCGCCACCACAGCGTGGACACCACGACCGGCAAGCGGGTCAGTTTTGGCCTGGTGCGGATGGCCAATATCGACCCACTCTTCGATGTGGCGCTCGCGCTCTACACCGAAGGCATGCCTGAAGGGTATCGGCTGCATCTGTGCGTATATCACTCCCAGTACCCGCTGCTCATCCGCTCTGCCATCGAAACGCGGCTGGATGCCAGCCTGAACCGGCGCAAGCCCGATGCCGTATTCGACTTGCCCGATATTCGCGAACGCCTGGACCGGAGCCCGGAGCCAGATCAACTGTTCATCGTCCTCGGCTCGCCGGTCACCGAGGTCGGGCGCGATCACGATTACGACTGGGCCATCGTCGAGCCATCGTCGGTGCGTTCGCTGATCCAGCTTGCCGGGCGCATCCGCCGACATCGCCCCGGCTCTGTCGAAACGGCAAACCTGTTGGTGTTCGATACCAACCTGAAGCACCTCGAAAACCCGGGCAAGGCGGCCTTCTGCCGGCCCGGCTTCGAGCGGGACGACGAGCCCTTCCGGCTTCACACCCACCGGCTCGCCGACCTCCTCGATGCTGAGGAGATCCGGGTCATCGACGCCCGACCGCGCATTCTCCCAAGGCCCGACGAGCAACTGCAGCCGACGCGTCGGCTAGTGGACCTGGAGCACGCCCGCATGCGCCAGCAGATGCTTGCACAGGCGACTCCAGCAACCCCGCTCACCGCCCGTCAGCTCCGCTCCGGCCAGAAACCAAAAACCGCGCTGAACGCAGCCAGCCACTGGAGCACGCCCCAGGTCTGGCTGACCGCAGTCCTACCCCAGCAACAGCGCTTTCGGGACGACAGCATGGCGAGGGTGGATCTGGCCCTGCTGCCCACGGAGGACGAAGACGACTACGCCCTCCACCGGATCGATCCGGGCAAGAAGAAATGGGAGTCCATCTACGTGCAGATCGAGAACAGCCAGAACCACCGCATTCCAGACAGCCGAGTGCGAGGGGAGCGCATCGAACCGTGGGGTGAAACGGATTACCTGGAGGCGCTGACCACCTTGGCTGAATCCCTGGAGATGTCGCTGCTGGCCTGTGCCCAACGCAATGGGACGCTCAGCCTGCCCGACAGCGAACAGGGGTGGCGCTTTCATCCCGCGCTGGGCTTTACGAAGGAACGGTGATGAGACGCGACGGACGTTCTGGCTCAGCGACGGGCGTGCCGCTCTTGGGCGGCGGGCAGGCAGTCAATCGTCACACTGGCTTCGCTTCGGCAAGCACTTGGGCACGAAAACATGCCGGCAGATCGCCCGGTGTCAGCACATCCACCGGCACCCCCAGCAAGGCTTCCAGCTCGACCTGCAGGCCACCCAGATCGAAGAGGGTGGTTTCCGGCGACGGGTCGACCAGCAGGTCAAGGTCGCTGTCGTCCCCGTCCGTGCCCCGCAATACCGAACCGAACACCCTTGGATTGTTTGAAATGGAAGCGCCGCGCCGCCTCGAGGACGGCATGGCTGTTCCGTTGGAGGGCATCGGAGGGCTTCATCGTATTTCTGGCTGCCTGTCCGGCAGTTAAGTGTCTTGCTCACCAAACGGCGAATATTTCTGAGCTGCCTAGCGGCAGTTGCGCAAGTCTAGTAGACGGCGTACCTTCCCCTTGTCGATTACTATCACCTAACAGTGAATAGGTTCATTTTGATGGATACCCCCAAAAGACTGCCATCTCTCGGGGGCGGATTGCAACGCTACTGGCTGGGCAGCCGGGCATCCACCTACGGGACTTCGCCGCAGGAAGGAGGATACGGGTGTGATTGACCATCGCACGATCAGAAGAGTCGATTGAAGTTGTTGTAAAACAGACCCCGAGGCGTTGCTTCGGGGATTCTACGGCTAGCCGATAGCTTGTCCAAGCAAGAGGTATCACATGTCCGATTCTCCGCAAGACCGCAGCGCCCTGTTTCGCGCGGCCATCGAGCGTTTTCTCCAGGAGCGCCTGGCGAGCAAGCTCGACAAACTCGCAGACGACGACCCGAAGCGCAGCGAGTTGTTGGCGCAGTACGCCCCCGAAACCTGGTTGGCTGATGCTGCGCGGCGCGTTGCGCAAATCCAGACCGTCACCCACTCCCTCAAACCCATTCACCCTGAAGCGCGGGGAACCAATCTTTATTGTCCCCCGGAGTCACTGCCAAGCCACTGCGAGGTGGGCAGCCATGTGCTGAGTGCGGATTTTGCTGGCGACGTGGTGGGCAACGCCGCGGCCCTGGATGTTTACAAGTTTCTCAAGGTCGCCGTGGAAGAGCGCCCCTTGCTGGAATGGATGCAGCGAGACGATGCAGATCTCCTCGCTGCACTCTCCGACGATCAGGAGAGGGCTCAGGCGTGGGCCGACGCTTTCAACAGCGTGACCGAGCCTGCCAGCGAGATCCCGGCCTCCCACGGCCTGGCCAAGCAGCTCTACTGGCTGACCGGCGACGACCCGGCAAACGATGGCGACTTCCATCTGCTGGCGCCGCTGTATGCCAGCTCGTTTGCCCACACTGTATTTCGTACGATAAACGAAGACCGCTTCAGCGAGCCGGCCAAAGCGGCACAGAAAGCTAGGTGGGAACGCCTTGATCACAACGGCGTGAGCCGTGAGTATCCCGACCTGGCGGTCCAAAAGTTCGGAGGCACGAAGCCGCAGAATATCAGCCAGCTCAACAGCGAGCGCGGCGGCAGCAACTACCTGCTGCCCTCCCTCCCACCCCGCTGGAAAAACCGTGAAGTCCAGGCGCCCTGGTACGTCGATTCGGTGCTGTCCCGCTTCGGGCACAGCGAGGGCGTTTGGGCGCAGGTGCGCGAATTGCGCGACTTTCTGCGCTCGGACCCGCCGCCCACGATGGAAACCCGCGACCGGCGCGAGGGCTTGATCGACAGCCTGATCGATGGCCTGGTCGACTTTGCCGAGCGCCTCCAGATGACGCTGCCCGCCGGATGGAGCCGTGACACCCGCTGCCGCCTTCCCGAGGTCGAGCAGCTGTGGCTGGACCCCGGCCGCGTTCTGGAGAATGCGGATGACGACACGGCCTTCTGTGACCGGTGGCACAAGATGGACTGGCCCGCCGAGGTCGGCAGCCGTTTTGGCAACTGGCTCAACAAGCAGATGGGCCCGGATCTGCCGCTCGGCGATGTCGAAGTACGTCAATGGCAGACCGAACTGCTCCTGCAGCAGGGCTGGGCCCAGCGCTTACACGAACTGCGCGGGCAACTCGACGCACCCCGCTACATTCCGACAAGGGAGGGCGTATGAGCACCACACTTCCCGAGAGCCAGGGCCTGCTGGTGCTGCCCCGTCTGCGCATCCAGAACGCCAACGCCATTTCCAGCCCGCTGACCCACGGCTTTCCGTCCATGACCGCCTTCCTCGGCCTGATGTGGGCGCTGGAGCGCAAGCTCTGCGCCAACGGCATCGGCATGGCGTTCGACAGCGTGGGCGTGATCTGCCACCACTTTGACGAGCAGGTGACTCAAGGCGGCTACACCAAGGCCTTCCGGCTCACCCGCAACCCGGTGGACAAGGATGGCAGCACCGCAGCCATCGTCGAGGAAGGCCGCATCCACCTCGACATCACCCTGGTGTTCGGGGTGTCCGGCGAAATGATCCTGGCAGAGGCCGAGGCCCGCAAGGCCCTTGCCGATACGGTCGCCGAAACGCTGGCCGGCATGCGGATTGCGGGCGGCAGCATCTTGCCGACACGCGGCGCCAATGCCCACCGTGGGGCAGAGTTGATCCGCCTGGCCGAAGACCCGACCGAGGCACGCAAGCAGTTCCGGCTCCTGCGCCGCCGTTGGCTGCCCGGCTTCGCGCTGGTCTGCCGCGACGACCTGCTCGCCCAGCGCCTGAGCCACCTGCAGGCCACCGCGCCTACCGCTAACGCGCTTGACGCCCTGCTCGACCTGTCCCGCATCAACTGGAGGCCGGAGCCTGGCGCGCCGTCCGACACCGAGCGAAAGACGGTCGAGTGGAAACCCGAGCCCAGGGAAGGCTGGATCGTGCCCATCCCAGTGGGCTATGGCGCCCTTTCCGAGGTGCACCCCGCCGGCAGCGTGAAGAACGCCCGCGATTCACGCACCGATTTTCGTTTTGTCGAAAGCCTTTACTCCATCGGCCAGTGGATCAGCCCGCACCGGCTCGGCCACCCCCGCGAACTGCTCTGGTATGGCCATAGCGATATCGATGGCGGCCTTTACCGCTGCCGGAACGACTTTGCCGCCACAGCCCGACACGCCTGAATTCCATCCTGAAAGGAAATAAATCATGACGCTCAAGACTGCCTCCGTCCTCGCATTCGAACGCAAGCTCGACCCTTCCGATGCCCTCTTCTTTGCCGGTAGCTGGGACGACCGGAGTACCAGCGCCGCTTGGCCGCCGGTGGAGATCAAGGTCAAATCCGTGCGCGGCACCATCTCCAATCGCCTCAAAACCAAAGACCAGGATCCCGCCAAGCTCGATGCCGCGATCGAGAACCCCAATCTGCAAAAGGTCGATGTGGCCGCGCTGCCCAACCAGGCCGACACCCTGAAGGTCGTTTTCACGCTGCGTGTCCTCTCGGGCACCGGCCAGCCCTCCGCCTGCAACGACGCCGACTACCAAAAGAAGCTCATGGACACGGTGAGCGGCTATGTGGCTGCCAACGGTTTTGGCGAGCTGGCACGCCGCTATGCTTCGAACCTCGCCAACGGCCGCTTCCTGTGGCGCAATCGGGTTGGCGCCGAAACGGTGGAAGTCCAGGTGGCCCATCTGGTTGGCGGGCAAGCCCGCAATACCTGGATATTTGATGCACTGGCCTTCTCCCTGCGCGATTTTGCAGCGCCCCAGCAGGGCGCCACTGCACTCGATGAACTGGCGCAGTTGATCGGTGACGGCCTGGCCGGAAAAGGTCACGTGCTCCTGCAGGTGTCCGCGTATGTGCGGGTCGGTGCCGGGCAGGAGGTTTTCCCGTCCCAGGAACTCATCCTAGACAAGGCGCGGAGCGACAAGAGCAGGACGCTTTACGAAGTGGATGGGACCGCAGGGCTCCACTCCCAAAAGGTCGGCAACGCCATCCGCACCATCGACACCTGGTATCCCGAAGTCGACGAACTGGGCCCGATTGCCGTGGAGCCTTACGGCTCCGTGACCACCCGCGGCAAAGCCTATCGACAGCCCCGCAAGAGCGATGACTTTTACTCCCTGCTCGACAACTGGATTATCAAGGACAAGGTGCCAACCACGGAGCAGCAGCATTTCGTCATCGCCACCCTGATCCGTGGCGGGGTCTTCGGCGAGGCGGGTTGAACCATGGACCACTACCTGGAAATCCGCCTTCTCCCCGACCCGGAGTTCCCCGCCACGACCCTGATGAACGCCCTGTTCAGCAAGTTCCACCGCGGCCTCGTTGGCCATGGAGAAGGTACCATCGGGGTGAGCTTTCCAGACGTCAAGGAGACTCACCGGGGCCTGGGGAGTCGGCTGCGCCTGCACGGCAGCGCTGCCGATCTGCGTGACTTCATGGGGGCTGACTGGCTGACGGGCATGCGTGATCACGTTGCCATCGACGGCCCCGCTCCGGTGCCGGCCGGTGCGCGTCATCGGGTTGTCCGGCGCGTGCAGGCCCACAGCAATCCGGAGCGGGAGCGCCGCCGCTTCATCGCGAGGAAGGGCGTCTCCCCCGAAGAAGCCCTGGCAGCCATTCCGGACAGCCGTGCCGAACAGCTCGATTTGCCTTTCATCCTGCTGACCAGCCGGAGCACAGGGCAGCAGTTCCGCCTCTTCATCGAGCATCTGCCCGTTGTGGACGAACCCCAGCCGGGCACCTTCGGAAGCTACGGTCTCAGCCCGACAACAACCATCCCCTGGTTCTGACCCTTTTTTTGTCGCCCCCGCAAAAGCCTTGAGTTTCGGGGCCTTGGCGGGGGCTGCAGTTTTTGGGTGGGGGCGCTGAAAAGCTGGGTTTCTCTTTAACAATCAGGCACTCAAGACTGGTAGTCTCTACGTCACTGCCGGATAGGCAGCTCAGAAAGTCGAGCTGATCGCCCGCGTGAATGGAATGCCCGTCACTGCCGGATAGGCAGCTCAGAAAGATGAGGGTGGCAGCTCTATCGGCGGAATGGTCGTCACTGCCGGATAGGCAGCTCAGAAAATAGATGTAGCGGGCCGGCACTTCGGCCAGGTCGTCACTGCCGGATAGGCAGCTCAGAAATCGAGGAGCTCGAGCTGCAATCCGGCCGCGAGCGTCACTGCCGGATAGGCAGCTCAGAAACGCTGCGGCCTCGTTGCGCCTGTCCTACATGGCGTCACTGCCGGATAGGCAGCTCAGAAATCGCCGAGGCCGGCCTGGTGGTGAAGAACGACCGTCACTGCCGGATAGGCAGCTCAGAAAAGGCTCAGAAGCTGATGGGGCAGTACGGCGTCCGTCACTGCCGGATAGGCAGCTCAGAAATTCTCGAGCGCACCCGCCAGGGCCGGCTGTTGCGTCACTGCCGGATAGGCAGCTCAGAAAAGCCAGCCACCTGCCACGGATACCGCGAGGATCGTCACTGCCGGATAGGCAGCTCAGAAATGAGCACGATGTTTCAAGACCCCGCGGGCACCCGTCACTGCCGGATAGGCAGCTCAGAAAAGGAAGCGGAGGATATGCAGCTTGCCGAAAACCGTCACTGCCGGATAGGCAGCTCAGAAAAACGTCTCCGAGCGGATCAGCTGACATGAGCGCGTCACTGCCGGATAGGCAGCTCAGAAATGGAAGAGAAGGCTAGGTGGGAATGGCTGGTCCGTCACTGCCGGATAGGCAGCTCAGAAAGAGGAGTTGAAGCGGAACATCGCGGTGTCCTTCGTCACTGCCGGATAGGCAGCTCAGAAATCATGCGCAAACGAAAGGGAACTTGCGAGACTCGTCACTGCCGGATAGGCAGCTCAGAAACTCGCCGAGATTCGAGTCAAAGAATTCGTTGACGTCACTGCCGGATAGGCAGCTCAGAAATGCGCGAAGCAGGCGGCGTGCTGATCTCCAGCCGTCACTGCCGGATAGGCAGCTCAGAAAAGACCCTGCGCAATCGCTAGGTCGTGCGCCGGCGTCACTGCCGGATAGGCAGCTCAGAAAATCCCGTTCTTCTGGAGCGAGAAGCAGCTGGACGTCACTGCCGGATAGGCAGCTCAGAAAATATTGCTGCACGCGCCGGTTTCAATGTTTCCTCGTCACTGCCGGATAGGCAGCTCAGAAAGGCTTGCTGCGCGGGGGCCGTGAGGCCGGCCCCGTCACTGCCGGATAGGCAGCTCAGAAAGCCGCCTCGGGCGCCGATCGCATCGAGTACGCCGTCACTGCCGGATAGGCAGCTCAGAAATCCGGCCGATAGGCCCAGTGGGTCACGTTGCGCGTCACTGCCGGATAGGCAGCTCAGAAAATTCGTCGTCGTCGATCTCGAGGCGCAGCAGCCGTCACTGCCGGATAGGCAGCTCAGAAACTCATGAGCAACGCCAGCGGCAGCTGGGCCGTCGTCACTGCCGGATAGGCAGCTCAGAAAAGAGATAAGGCCGGGAACCTTGTTGACCAACGCGTCACTGCCGGATAGGCAGCTCAGAAAAGGAGCAGCGGGAGCGCAGCCAGTGCCCACCACGTCACTGCCGGATAGGCAGCTCAGAAAAGTGCCAACACTGGCCGCCCGGGCGGCGTAATCGTCACTGCCGGATAGGCAGCTCAGAAATGGGGCAGTATAGGTGCAGGCGCCAAGATCGGCGTCACTGCCGGATAGGCAGCTCAGAAACGCCGCGCCGCCGCCGACGTGCAATGCGTTCCCGTCACTGCCGGATAGGCAGCTCAGAAAAACGAGGGCGCCGGTACCGAGTACGAGCAATACGTCACTGCCGGATAGGCAGCTCAGAAAAGCGCGGCCATCGTCTTGTTGATGCTGACGGCCGTCACTGCCGGATAGGCAGCTCAGAAAGGTGGGAACCGGGCTTGCCGGTAGCCTGATCGCGTCACTGCCGGATAGGCAGCTCAGAAAACCTACCTCGGCCAGCACCAGGCCGAGCTGGCCGTCACTGCCGGATAGGCAGCTCAGAAAATCGTGCTCAGCGTCTTCTCGCAGGCCGGGGCCGTCACTGCCGGATAGGCAGCTCAGAAAGGGCAGCTGGTGGTGTCGGGCGCGGTGGGTGGCGTCACTGCCGGATAGGCAGCTCAGAAATTTTCGGATGACAGCGAATCGACCACCCAGGACGTCACTGCCGGATAGGCAGCTCAGAAAGGCTACTTCATCGACGTCCCCGAAGCCGCGGACGTCACTGCCGGATAGGCAGCTCAGAAAAACACCGGCTGCGGCACCATCGGCAACACCAGCGTCACTGCCGGATAGGCAGCTCAGAAAAGTGGCGAGGGCGGGGGTCACAAGGTGAGGGGTGTCACTGCCGGATAGGCAGCTCAGAAAATCCCAGCACCGAGCTGACAGCAAACGAGCAACGTCACTGCCGGATAGGCAGCTCAGAAAATCGGCGCCGAGCTGCCCACCCGCCAGGAAGCCGTCACTGCCGGATAGGCAGCTCAGAAATGATCCAGCTCAAGCGGCGTCACGCCCATCGCCGTCACTGCCGGATAGGCAGCTCAGAAACAGCTGCCGGCCCCAATGCTGCGGCACCCGGTCGTCACTGCCGGATAGGCAGCTCAGAAATCCCGGTCGCGCAGAAACTCAGCCTTGGAGCTCGTCACTGCCGGATAGGCAGCTCAGAAACGGCATGAGAAGGCGAAGCCTGATCTCGACAACGTCACTGCCGGATAGGCAGCTCAGAAATGGGGCAATCTGCCGTCGACCCGAAGAGCGGTCGTCACTGCCGGATAGGCAGCTCAGAAATTGTCGGTGATGGGCGAGCAGATCAATGGGAACGTCACTGCCGGATAGGCAGCTCAGAAAAGGGCAGGCGGGCGTCGAGGGCGACGGTGACGCGTCACTGCCGGATAGGCAGCTCAGAAAGTAGGGCATGCGATGCGGGCCCGGGTGATCAACGTCACTGCCGGATAGGCAGCTCAGAAATCCGCCCTGATTGACGGCTACCTCGCCAGCCGCGTCACTGCCGGATAGGCAGCTCAGAAATCGAGGTCGCCCTGGATGCTGCCTCGGCCGATCGTCACTGCCGGATAGGCAGCTCAGAAAATCCGATTCTCGGAAACACGCCGGAGGGTCGTCGTCACTGCCGGATAGGCAGCTCAGAAAACCGTCGGCAGGTCGGAGGCCGCCACCTGCTCCGTCACTGCCGGATAGGCAGCTCAGAAACGCGAAACCCTCGCGCTCTGCGATGAGGATAACGTCACTGCCGGATAGGCAGCTCAGAAAACCCCGCTCGTGCTCAATATTGCAAACAGAATTGTCACTGCCGGATAGGCAGCTCAGAAAACGGTCTGGTCATCGACGATGTAGGCTTCGGCCGTCACTGCCGGATAGGCAGCTCAGAAAACTGCCCAACACTGCGCATGATGCCGGCCTCATCGTCACTGCCGGATAGGCAGCTCAGAAACGTGGCGAAGGCCACTTGAAGGCCGCCCAGGACGTCACTGCCGGATAGGCAGCTCAGAAAAACGTATTGATCCACGCTGATTCGGAGCGTAGCGTCACTGCCGGATAGGCAGCTCAGAAATAGTCGCGCTCCTGGATACAAGGTAAGAAGAGTCGTCACTGCCGGATAGGCAGCTCAGAAATAGCGCATACATGGCAATACGCTTGTTTGTCACGTCACTGCCGGATAGGCAGCTCAGAAAATTAGCGCCATCAGCACTATCGAACATTCGGTCGTCACTGCCGGATAGGCAGCTCAGAAAATTTTGAAAATACAGGTACTCGCGCTTGTGCACGTCACTGCCGGATAGGCAGCTCAGAAAAGATGGCCCAATCTATTTCGAGAGGCCCGTTTCGTCACTGCCGGATAGGCAGCTCAGAAAGTGGAGCGATAATCAACGTGGCATGCCTAACGACGTCACTGCCGGATC
>NZ_BJNV01000084.1 GCF_006539865.1 Zoogloea ramigera | reverse complement strand
AGCGCCACGCGGCGATGTTGGGTCGCGCTATGCTGACCCGACCTGCAGGGCTCCCCGTGCGACTGAAGTCGCACCTACAGCGGGCAGGCCATGCTTTCGGCGTTCATGCTTCCGTGCTGCACAATTACCTCTCTTGGGGTAGAGTGTCGGAAAACTTTACACTTTTTGTGAATTTCTGATAACGAAAACCCTAGCATAATGATTTGCATGGGTTTTATCTTTGGCCTGAAATTTGCTAGGAATTTCATGCTGCAGTGCCGCGTGATAAATGTCTGCCTGGCGTCCCGTCAGGCGAAATTTTGATTGTGTCTTGCGTGTTGACACGGGTGAGGTGCGTTTTTCCTGTTTGTCATGAGATGAAATTCGCAACGCATGTGCTATTGTGCCGCCCGGATTCGAAGCAAACTTTTGTAAGATACGCTTGTTAAGGTGTCGAACCCAGTTCGGGCTGTTCATGTCTGGCCTCGCTGGGGTTCTTTGTCGATCGCTGTGGGGCGGGCAGGTGTGTGCTGGCCGTCTTCACGCAAAGTTCTCCGGATCGAACCCGGCGTCTGTGCGCTGGCGTTCTGAGGTGGGGGTAAAAGGTAAATGTTCGCTTTCGCGCTTTTCTTGTTGGGTTTTGTCGTCTCTGCGGTGGCCGTGCGTTACGCCATCATCGCTGCGCACCGCTTTGGTGTGGTCGACAAGCCGGGGGGCCACAAGGCCCACGACACCGTAACGCCCTTTGTCGGGGGTGTTGGCGTGTTGGCGGCAACCCTGTGTGGCGCGGCGCTGGTCGAGCACTTCTACAACCTCTTCGACGCGCGCCTCTACGCCTTCGTCCTCGGCATCCTCACCATGTGGGTCACCGGTTTCTCCGACGACATCCTCAACATCAGCTTCAAGATCCGCCTGGTCATCCAGGCTGCTGTCGGCCTGGCCATGGTTTACTGGGGCGGCGTCGCCCTCCACGATCTCGGCTACCTCGCGTCCTCCACCGAGGTCGTCTCCCTCGGCGTCATCGGCGTGCCGCTCACCCTCATCGCCACCATGGGCGCCATCAACGCCCTCAACATGATCGACGGCATCGACGGCCTGTCGGGTTCCATCTCCATCGTCAGCCTGCTGCTCATCGCCTTTGCCGTGTTCATGGCCGGCGACACCGCCCACTTCTCGCTGATCCTCGTTATTGCCGGCGGCGTGGCCGGGTTTTTGTATCACAACCTGCGCTACCTCAACCGCCGCCGCGCCCGCTGCTTCCTGGGCGACAACGGCAGCATGCAGCTCGGCTTCATCTTTGCCTGGCTGCTCACCGATTTCTCCCAGGCCGGTGACGTCACGCCCCGTGCCATCACCCCCATCACCACCCTGTGGCTGTTTGCCGTCCCGCTCATCGACACCCTGTGCGTCATGCTGCGCCGCATCTGGATGGGCCGCTCGCCCTTCCACGCCGACCGCAACCACCTGCACCACCTCTTCCTGCGCGCCGGCTTCCGGGTGCAGGACACGGTGCTGGTGCTCGCCTTTGTGCAGCTGTGTTTTGGTGCGATCGGCCTGGGCGGCATGTATGCCGGCGCCGACGAGCTCACCATGCTCTTCGCCTTCATCGGCGCCTTCGCCCTGTGCTTCTATATCCTGCTGCGCCCCTGGCGCCTGGTGCCGCTGCTGCGCCGGGTTAACCGCCTGCTCGGCTTCACCTCGGCCCACGCCGTGGGCGTGCATCTGTCTGGCCTTACTGCCGACGAGTTCGCCGGTGTCTCCGAAGTGCTCAACCGCAACATCTGCCCCTACGCCGACTTCCGCTTCAGTGTTTACCGGCCCGACTCTGCCGCCCCCGGCGAAAGCTATGGCGTCATCGAGCTGCTGTGTGACGACCAGGATCTCAGCCACGCCCAGGTGAGCCGCATCATCACCTCGCTGCGCCGCGAGATCCGCGGGCAGCGCAGCGTAAAGGTCCGCCAGTTTGTCGACCGCAAGCCCAGTCACGATCGCCGCCACGCGGGCAAACAGAAGCCCATCGAGCGCCGCCAGGGCGAGCGCCGCTCCCCCCGCCGTGGCACCCTGATCTACCGCATGGAAAGCGCCGCCGGCGAACCCAGCGTCATCGCCAAGAAGCCCACCATGTCCAGCGTCATGAACGAAAGCGTCGCCCGGCTGTAAGCCGGGCCCGGGCGGGCCCCGGCTCCGGCGGCCCCCCGGCAATGCGCGGGGCGCTGGCGGGTGCCGACACCCCATCAACCCGGCCTGCATGTGCGGGCAGGGCACTTACAACAAGGCCTTCCACCAGGCGGGCCCCCAAAACATTTCAGGGTTTAATCCTTTGTACGAACGCATCCTGGTTGTCTGTACCGGCAACATCTGCCGCAGCCCCATCGGCGAGTTCCTGCTCCGCGACACCCTCGTCAAGGCCGGCCGCAAGCCCGAGGTTCGCTCGGCTGGCGTTGGCGCGCTGGTTGACCACCCCGCCGACGAAAACGCCATCGCCATCATGGCCGAGCGCGGCATCGACCTCGGCCCCCACCGCGCCCAGCAAGCCACCGTTGCGCTGTGCCGCTGGGCCGAGCTGGTGCTGGTGATGGAATCCCACCACCGCGAAGCCCTCGGCGACATCGACCCCGCCGTGCGCGGCAAGACCTTCCTGCTCGGCCACTGGCAGAAAAAAGAAATCCCCGACCCCTACAAACGCTCCCGCGACGTGTGGACCCACGCCGTCAAGCTCATCGACGAAGGCGTCGAAGCGTGGGCAAAGAAGCTGTGATCGTGGGGAACCCCAATCGCCGAGCGTCTCTCCCTCCCCTGACACCCGTTGCAGGGGGGAGCCTCGATCGCCGAGCGTCTCTCCCTCCCCTGACAAGGGGAGGGCCGGGGAGGGGTTTGGCGGGCGCCGAGCGTGAATACCCCCAACCGCCCCCCGCAAACCCACCGGGTTTTGCCCCGCTTGGCAAAAATTTCCACTGCATCTCCCCACAACAGTCACGGGATTGTGTCCTACGCCCTTGGTTGTAATGCGATGTCAATTAAAATTCTGAGCTGTCGCCTACTTTCCAGAAGCAGGGAAACCATGAAGCTAGAACTCCACGGGGCCGCAACTGCCCCCAGTGTCAAACCCACCGCGCTCGCCCCCCGGGCTGCCGGCCGCAATGCTGTCTTCCGCCAGGGCATCCTCATCGGCCTGTGTGCCGCCCTGGGTGCCTGCGCCAGCATCGTGCCGGGCGACCGCGCCTACTCGCTGCGCGACGAGCAATCTGCCGTCAAGCTGCCCGTCAAGGCCGGCGACGCCGCCGAGCCGGTGCCCGCCAACGTCGCCATCAAGCCGATCACCGCCGAGCTCATCATCGAGCAGCTCAAGGCCGCCGCCCCGCAAAAGCCCACCGCCACCGACGCCAACCTGCGCGCCACCAACGGCAAGGCCAACACCGTGCAGGCCGCCCCCGACTACAAGATCGGCCCCGGCGACGTGCTCACCATCATCGTCTGGGACCACCCCGAGCTCACCACCCCGGCCGGCCAATACCGCTCCGCCGACCAGGCCGGCACCGTGGTGAACGAAGACGGCACCATCTACTACCCCTACGTGGGCACCCTCAGCGTCGCTGGCAAGACCACCCGCCAGGTGCGCGACATCCTCACCAAGTCCCTCTCCAAGTACATCGAGAAGGTGCAGCTGGACGTGCGCATGGCCGCCTTCCGCAGCAAGCGCGTGTACGTGGTGGGCGAGGTGAACAAGCCCGGCCTGCAGGAAGTCACGGACATCCCCATGACCGTGCTCGAGGCGGTTAACCGCGCCGGCGGCTTCGGCCCCGAGGCCGACCACAGCCGCGTGCTGCTCACCCGCAAGGGCACCACCTACCGCGTCGACATCCAGGCCATGTACGAAGCCGGTGCCACCGAGCAAAACGCCCTGCTCGAACCCGGCGACATCCTCAATGTGCAAGACCGCAGCTTCAACAAGATCTTTGTGCTGGGCGAAGTGCAAAAGCCCGGCTCGCTGGTCATGACCAAGAAGCGCTCCACCCTGGCCGAAGCCCTGGCCGACACCGGCTACATCGCCCAGGACCGCTCCAACCCCAAGTGGATTTACGTGATGCGCGGGGATAGCGACGTGCCCGAGCTCTTCCACCTGGATGGCAGCTCCCCCGACGCCATGCTGCTGGCCGACCGCTTCACCCTCAAGCCGCGCGACATCGTTTACGTCGACGCCGCCGACGTGGTGCGCTGGAACCGCGTGATCAGCAACGTCCTACCCACCGCGCAGACGCTGTTCCAGGTTAGCGGCACCCGCTACCCGCTCTTCGGCGGCCGCCAACCGTAAGCGCATGACCGCCCCCCGCCCGCAAACCCCGCCGCTCCTCCCTCCCCTGACAAGGGGAGGGCCGGGGAGGGGTTTGCCGCCGCTATCCCAATCCACCCCCTCTCCCTCCCCTGACCAGGGGAGGGCCGGGGAGGGGTTTGCGTGCGTCCAGCGTGTGCTGCAGCAATCGCACCCCACCCGACCCCCCTGTCCCCCCTTGGCAGGGGGGCACCGCGCTGTGCGTCTTGCCTCCTCCCCCAACAAGTTGAGGGCGGTTGAGCGTTTCAGCA